>RDZE01000033.1 GCA_004293905.1 Cytophagales bacterium
GAAACTTTCTACGAGATAGAAAGAAGCACGGATAATTCTCCTTTTACAGTTTTCAGAACCAACATAGCTCCCAATACTACACAATTCTTAGACAATAGCCTCACCAAAGATATTACTTATTTCTACAGAGTAAGGGCAAATATAAATGGCGTTTATATGCCTTATAGCAATATACAAGGCTGTATATTCACTGAAACTTTGCCTTGGGTAACCGCCCTTGACGAAGCTACTACTTGGAAAGAACAAGTACAAGTGTTCCCTAACCCTAACACCACAGGTATTTTCCAACTTAGGATTCCACAAGGATTCGTACTCCAACAAACTACCGTAATGGCATTAGAGGGAATAGTTTTAGAAGTCATCAAAAATCAAAACCAAGAAACCATTTCCTTAGCGCACCTTTCAGGGGGTATTTATATGCTCTTGATGGAAGACAGCAAGGGAAGAAAATGCTATAGAAAAATAATGAAATTATAACAAAATTAGGAATATGGGGTTCATTATTAAAAAAAAAATGTAATTTTGCAATATGAAAAGTAAAGTAAAAAATTTCTTTCAGTTAGGCGAAGTCTTTGGGTATTATTTCAGAAAAAAAGACCCTACACGCCCCAATAATTTCAATATAAAAATGATGCATGGTATCAATAAAATATCTATATTGATGTTTTTATTGGCACTTATAATCATCATTTCAAGACGAATTTTCGGCTAAATTTTTGCTAATAAAAAAAGATTGTTTCATCTTCATAATACCTATGTACTACTTGTCCAAAAATATACTTTCTCTTCTGCTTTTTTGTAGCGTTTTGCTATCAAAAAGTATGGTGTACTCACAAAATATCAAGATAGAGCAAAACTTAGGTATTCTCAATAAAGAAAATAAAACAATCACCATTCCCTATTATTTTGATGAACCTACAGGCAAAAGTCGCTTCTTTTATGAGTACGATGTAAGGCTTTTCTATACTCAAGATAATAAAGCAACCATCATCGGACCCATGACTAAAGTAGAAGGCGATATAGGTATGGGGGTAGTAGGCGGAAATCCAAGAAGAATTATATGGTCATACAACGCCGAAAACCCTAAATTTGATGGTCAGAATGTGATTTTTAAAATAGAAGCCGATGTGCATAAAATGGTTTTTGGCGGTCCCGGAAATGCCCTTTTTTCTCTCTTACTTCCCGGTTTGGGAGACCATCGTGTTAATTATCACCCTACTTGGCGTTGGCGTTGGGTATTGCAACCCGTTCTGATAGGGGGTTTGGTAGGTACAGGATTTGCTCTACGCAACCAAGCTGATAATCTCTATGATGAATATGGGCAAGCACGCAACCCTGACGAAGCAGAATCGTTATATACACAAGCCAATACAACACTTACTTTATCTTCATCTATCATCATCGCAGCGGGCGTTTTATGGATTGCTGATATTAGTTATGTGTTCTTGCGAGGGTTAAGAAATCAGGTGAAGAAAAGGCAACACATAGAAAAAAGAAGCCGCATCAGCCCCGATTTCGAAACTGTCATCTTTGACTACAATCCTAATCTGCAACACGGCAGAATAGGGCTCAGATTCAAGTTTTAAAAAACCGAATGATAATCAAATTATGGTGCAGAACGTTCCTTATACCTATCGTTGGATACTTTTTTTAGCATCTATCCTTACTTTAGCTTCTTGCCAAAAATTATTTGAGTATGAGCGCAAAAGCCTACTCATTACCACAGATGCCTCCGAAATACAAGCAGATGCCGTATTAGTAGGAGCACTCATTAGTGACTTTCCAAGAGTAGAAGGCGATGCTTCAGTAGTGCAACATGGGCATTGTTGGGCAAGAACGACAAGCCCTACTGTCAATGACTCACTATCATTGTTAGGAACACGCGATAGCATTGGACTTTATACAAGTCAGTTACGAAATCTCACCCCGAATACTACTTATTTTGCAAGAGCCTATCTCCGTGTCGCTTCTGGGCAAATATTTTATGGCAACGAAATTACCTTCACTACTCTTTCCGATGGTATTGGCGACTTACGCGTGAGTAGCATTAGTGCTTCGCAAATAGCTAATAATACTGCAAAAGTACAAGTACTCTATACCAACATCACCTTAGGGCTTTCGGGCAAAAGAGGCGTATGCTGGGCAACTACCCCCAACCCTACTGTGCTTGGTAGCCGTTCGGAGGTAGCAATGGAAGGAGGAATCTCTGGGCAAAAATCTTTTTTTTATGATTTAAACAATCTTAATACTAACACTACTTATTACGCAAGAGGCTATTTCAGAACATTGCGCGACTCTATCATTTATGCAAACAATCAAGTAATTTTCAGAACCTCTCAATAAATTCTTTGCCCTTATGAAAATTGTCCTATTAGTGAAATATGTAGTATTGAGTTGCTTTATTTTGATGAGTATACTTATATCGCAAGAAGTAAAAGCGCAAAAGAAAAAAAGTAAATTCCCCCTTATAGAAAGCTATAGCGAGGTACAAAACTTTGACATCAATAAATCTAAGTTCATCATCACTTTTGTAGATGTAGATATAGAAACAGATACTATTCTTCCTGAACTCACTGCCGTACAAGAAGAGTTTCCTATAGTACCTATACAAGTAGGTAAAAGCATTACTTTTTTACTCCCTATTAGCAAAACCAGCCAAATAAACGTAAAACATAGGCTTTTTGAAGATACAGTGCTCACCTTTATAGTACCCGATGAAATCAAAGACTTTAATTATACTGTCAAATTAAGACCTAAAAAATTAGACTATGCCGTAGCAGTTACCGATTTTGACGATGAAACTTGGGACATTGCCAACGTAGTACTTATCAATAAAAATAGAAACGAACGACTCAACTATACCAAACGTGGCAATAAAAACCATTACCAAATGCAAGTAAGGGTTGAGGATAACTATAGTATAGAAGCACGCACAAGCACGTCTTTGTATGGCAATAAGAAATTAGACCCTAAAAAGATGAAAGCAGGGGATAGAATACAACTAAGCGACAATCTCAATTTTGCTTATGGCTCTGCTACCATCTCGCCCAATGCCGCTACTGAGTTAGATTATATCGTCCTTTTTATGAAAGACAACCCTTCTGTTAGGTTGGTAGTTGAGGGGCATACTGATAGTGACGGGGCTGCAAATGTCAACCAAGCACTTTCTGAACAAAGAGCAAAAAATGTATATAACTACATGTTACAAAAAGGCATTGCCGCCGATAGAATTATCGCAAGAGGTTTTGGTGCATCACGCCCATTAGTACCCAATACTACTGCTGAAAACAAAGCCAGAAATCGCCGTTTCGATTTGGTAATCCAAAATTTATGAGTTTTGCAATCTTTCCCACAACTCAATCACCTCATTGGCTTCTTTTACATCATGCACTCTTAGTATATTAGCTCCCTGCATGAGTGCCCAGCTATGCAAGGCGGTAGTGCCATTGAGCGCGAAATCGGGCGTAGTTTGAAGCGTTTTGTATACCATAGACTTCCGAGAAACACCTACCAAAATAGGCAAATTGAGAGGTTGAAAAATAGGTAAGTTCTTAAGAAGCTGAAAGTTTTGGCTTACATTCTTTGCAAAACCAAACCCCAAATCTATCACTATGTCTTTTACTTTTAGGCTGTGCAAAAGGGTTATTTTTTCCTGAAAATATCGGTACACTTCTTTTATAATATCTTCATAATCAGTGAATTGTGTCATTGTTTGTGGTGTGCCGCGCATGTGCATCAGAATATAAGGCACCTGCCAACGCGCTATAGTATTGAACATTTCAGGGTCTGCCTCTCCACCCGAAATATCATTAATACAAGCCGCGCCACGCTGCAAGGCTTCTTCGGCTATTGTAGCCCTGAAGGTATCCACAGAAAGTAGTGCTTCTGGAAAATATTTTATAATGATTTCTATGGCAGGCAAAAGCCGTTCTTGCTCTTCTTGCAGTGTAATGTGGGTGGCTTGTGGTCTGGAAGAATAAGCACCAATGTCTATGAAAGTTGCACCTTCTTGCAGCATTTTTTCTACCTGTTTCAAAATGATTTCTTGTGTTTGGTATCGACTCCCCGCATAAAAAGAATCGGGAGTTAGATTGACAATGCCCATAATACGAGGCTTTGCTAAAGAAATAAGTTGATTTTTTAGTAAAAGTGTATGCATAAAAGAGTTCGCAAAACTAATCTTCTGCCATTACGATGATTTTATCTTCGGGTTTGAGGGCTATGTACTCCGATTTATGAGGATTGAGTACGATTCCATAGTCTTTTTTGGCATCACGAAACTGGCTCATAATTCTGTAACCGATTGCAATTTCATTTCGGCGGCGCGCAGCTTCTAAAATAGTATGAAAGTTGACACTTTCTTCAAATTGATTGATGTACAGAAAAGCGGGTTTGAGGTGTATTTCGCAGCCTTTGGAGTTAAAAAGTTCATCAAAAACCAATTGAATATCACGCGCACGCGCTATTTGGGACATAATCAAACTGATGATATGGTCGCTGATGATGAAGTCGTCTGCTTCGGCTATTTCGGCAAGTTCTCTGTTTTTGATATCAAGCATTTCACTGATGATATTGAAACGCGCTTTCTTCTCTCTTTTGATTTGTCGTAGGTGCATAAGCGTCATGAGTGTATTGGCATCTGACTCTTGCACATCTTTGTATTGAAAGCCACTCAAAAGCATTACGTGGTCGTAGGTATGCACATCAAGGTTGTTGAGTTCTTTTCTATCAGTAAGTTCCGCATTTTTGAATTGCAATCGTACATTTCTTACCTGTAGGTTCTGGAGCTCACGTTCTATGGGTTTGGTATCGTTGTATACTATAGTAATTTCGGAGTTGATGGTCGCACTGAGGTATTCGTCTAACTCTTTGATGATGATATCAATGGCTTTGTGATGCCCCATAATGAGAATACGTTTAGACTGGTGCGTTTCGTTTCTATATTCAGCGATGATTTCTTCTTGAATGATTACTTGTTGAGGATTGACTTTGGTGAGATTTTTATCATCTTTTGCCACCAAAATAATTTTATCGTTGCCTTTTGCCCCTTCTTCTTCTTCAATAAAATCTAAATTTTCGGCTTGTTTTTTAATAGACCTTTTTCCTTTAGGATTAAGCAACATCAACCCGCTCGTACTGAGTGCAAACAACCCAATAGCGGTAGCATTGTCATAAAGGCGGATAGCGTCTTCAAATTTTCCCCCATAGAGTTCTTCTATTTCTAAGAGGTGTATTTTGGTGTCTGAAAATTCTAAAAGTTTGTTATAAATAATACTCAAACCCGGTTGTAGGCAAGTTTGCACAGCTACTCTTGCGATGATTTCATCGGAAAGAATCAATGTAAGTTCATCACCTCCAATGATAGACGCAATGTCTTTGTTACTTTGGTCGTGCAATTCAGCCACAATATTGTAGTGTTCTTTTCTTCGGTTAGGGTGGTTGATGAGCGCGATGATACACTTAATCACATAAGCATCTGAGGTACTATCATCAGGCGATATAATCACTATTGATTTGGAATCGCGCGGATTGACTATTTCAAGGTCATTAATATCTATAGGTGAGCCTGTTCGACAGATAATACGACTACGGTTCTCAGTACCTATTTTTTCTATGATTTCGTCCTCCATTTCTATTTTGTCTTTGGGAGCTAAAATAACTATCTTTATTTTGCTATTTTCATTGCCCAAGAGTAATTTATCAATAATAGAAAAGATTTTAGAAGACCAACCCAAAATAACGATATGATTGCGTTCTATGACCAATGAACGCCCTTTGCGTAAATCATTAATAGTGCGATTGATTTGGCTTGTAATCAGACCGACAAGCGTACTGATGCTCATAATCCCCATAATAGTAGCTACGAACATAATGCCTCTATACGCCCAATTGTTATCATCAACAATAGTACCTTGGTCGGTAATGTGCATAAGGCTCACCCAAAACGCATCAGAAAAGCTATGCCATTGTTGCCCTTCGTTATGAAGCCCTGTAAGCCAAATAATACTTGAGAAAAACAAAGTCATGAGAAAAACAAATATAGATAACAAAACTAACAAAGGGGCTAAACCCGCAGTCATGAGATTATCAAATTGGTATTGTAATCTATTCTTAAGACTGAACTTGTTATTTTGTTTTTCTTTTTTGCTCATGTTTTTACGGTCGATATTTGATTTTTTTGCAATTTACATATAAATTTCGCAAAAATATATAGCAAAAATGATGAAATTTTTTCAACAATTGCCCTATAAATATAAAATGATTACGGGCGGAATGTTGTTAATCATAATAGTGGCTTTTTCTTTTTGGTTTTTTAGAGCAAAACAACCAGAAGTTTGGGATTTTATACCCGATTCTATGATATTGACTATTGAAAGTCAGAACATTATTCAAAATTATACTTTTCTGAAAAAACAAGATTTTTTGAATAGTTTTAGCAGTGCAGAAATTGTTGGTGATTTACTAAAAAAAGTGGATTTTTTGGCAAAAAAAACTTCACAAGATATTGATTTCCAACAGCTTTTGCAGCAAAAAAAAATGTACCTCAGTATTCATTTAATATCGCGCGAATCCTTAGGGGGAATTTTTTATTTGCCCTTGAGCAATGAAAAAGAAACTTTCAGAAAATTCGTACAGAAATTTCAGCAAGACCCTACTTTTCAGCCATCTATGCGTATGTATCAGAATTTTCAGATTAATGAAATACGCGTAAATAACAAGGAAGAAGTTTTTTCTTTTTTCATTTACAACGATTTTTTTGTCGGTAGCTATTCAGCAGTATTGCTTGAAGATGTCATCAGAAAAATCAATGAAGGGCACGACCGTTTTCGACTCACACGCAACAAACGTACACAAGATGATATACAAAAACTAAAATCAGAAAATTTTGTCCTTTATGTAAATCCACGCCGTATTCCTGATTTTATGGCAATGCATAGCGCGGGTAAATTAGCCTATTTTTTCAAACCTTTGGAAAATTTTGCAGAAACAGCATTTTTCAATTTCCAATTCTCCAAAGAAATGCTCACCTTATTGGGCTATGGCTTTGTAGAAGAAAACAATTCGGCGCATTTTCTCAATGTATTTCGTGAGCAACAAGCACAGGTATTTAGCCTCAAAAGTTATATTCCGAACCAAACAGCTGCCTTAGTACACCTTACTTTTCATGACAACGAAAAATTTATCAAAGACCTACACCGATACTACGACCACCAAAACAATCAATTTTTATCGGATTTGGCTGCCTGCCAAAGTTACTACAACATAGATATCAATAGCTTTTTACAAACACTTTCGCAAGAAATTGCATTTGCTATTTCTGATAAAAATGATAAATTTCTTATTCTCAAAACAACTCCACAAGCCTTCGAAATGCTTAAGCAATTTGCCCAAAAAGCACAAAACACAGAAAAAAAAGGGAGCAATAAGGTCTTTGCAGGAAAAACCATTCTTGAGATTCCTATTAAGGAGTTTCCCGCTACTATCTTAGGGGGCTTATTTCAGGGCTATAGCACTTGTTTTGCGGTGCAAGTAGGCGATTGTATCATTATGGCAAATAGAGAACAAGCCATGAATAGCCTTTTGGAAGCCATGCGCAATGGCGAAATGTGGCACAAAACACATAAGAATAAGAATTTTATGCAAAAACTCTCTCAAAAAGCCAATTTTAGCCTTTTTGTACAAACAGAGAAAATATGGGACGTTTTCTTGCAAAATGCTTCGCAAGAATGGCAAGACCTAATGACGCGCTACAGTGCAGAAATGCAACACGTACAGTATTTTACCTTACAAATTAACAGAGCAGAATCTTATTTTTCTACCAGCATTCACCTCATTTTTCCATCTGAAAATATTGCCACTAACTCCACTGATAATTATAAAAATATTTACAACAACTCTTTCAAAACACAACTACACACCTCTCCTTGGGTGGTGCGCAATCTCATTGACAAAAAATATGAAATAGCTTTACAAGATTATAACAACAATGTATATCTCATTGCTGACCCCAACGGTCAAATTATCATGGAAAGAAATGTAGGGGGAGCCATACAAGGAGATATTTTTTTTACGGACATCTACAAAAATAATAAATATCAATTGGCTTTTGCTACTCCACAACGCATTTACCTCATTGACCGTTTGGGGCGTAACATAGAAGGCTTTCCATTGCCCGCACCACAAGGTGCAAATATAAGACACCTGATTGCCATTGATTTTGAAAAAAATAAAAATTACAACTTCCTCATTACCAATAGTTTAGGACAGTTATATATGTACGATTCCAAAGGGCAATTTATGAAAGGTTGGCAGACAGCAAGACTTGGGGTAGAAGCCGCATTTGCCCCAAAAGCCCTCAGACACCAAGGCAAATACTATATAGCAGCACTTACGCAAACAGGGCGCATCTTCTTGTACGACCGTGAAGGCAATCTCATCAAAGGCTTCCCCTTACAAGTGATTGCAGGAAAAGTAAGCAATCCGCTTTGGCTCAACTACAACCGACAAGACGACAACACAAGCCTCATAGCCTTGACCGAAAACGGGCAAATGACCGAAGTAAACACACGCGGTGAAGTGTTAAAGGTGCAAAGTTTCAAGCGAAAATATGGAGATTCTAAATTCTTACTTTTTGGCAATGAAGCCCTCAACGAGTGGTTTGTGGCTGAAAAAGACGAAACCAGAGTGGCTATTTATGATAAAAACGGTGATTTGCTCATAGAAAAAGGGTTTAGCGCGGAAGGAAAAATCATTTTGCAGTATTTTAGTATAGAAGAGTATGGCAAAATAGTAGCCATTACACACGAAAAAGAAGCCCAAACCTACCTCTTCGACCTCAAAGGCAATCCTTTGGCAAGCTCCCTAAAAAGTACCAAAGCCATTGACATCAAACCCGATGTAATCTCACAAAAACTGATGATATACAGAGTTTTTAGAAATACTTTCAGTACTTTTTTGATGAATTGAAAACCATTTGCTTACAAAAAAGTGTTTATTAGGTATGAAAAAAAACACTATTTATCCACTTTTGTTAGTACTTTGGATAGCAGGTAGCCAAAGTGCTTGTGCGCAACAAGAAAAAAATAATAACAACAAAGAAATGAACACAAACAACAATACAAAATATGAAGTAGTAACCTTCGGGGCAGGCTGCTTTTGGTGTGTAGAAGCCATATTCCAACAAGTAGATGGCGTAATAAAAGTCGAATCAGGGTATTCGGGCGGAAGCGTAGCCAACCCTACTTACAAACAAGTATGCGAAGGCACTACAGGGCACGCCGAAGTATGCCAACTTACCTACGACCCTGCCGTAGTTTCTTTCAAAGAACTACTCGAAATTTTTTGGCAAACACACGACCCTACCACCCTCAACCGACAAGGCAATGACGAAGGTACGCAATACCGCTCGGCTATTTTTTATCACAATGAAGAGCAAAAAAACTTGGCTGAAAAATACAAAAAAGAGTTAGATGCCTCAGGTGCATTCTCTGACCCTATTGTTACGGAGATTGTTCCCTTTGAAAAATTTTATGTAGCCGAAAACTATCACCAAAATTACTTCAATCAAAACGGAGAACAGCCCTATTGCTCTTTTGTCATCAAACCCAAAGTAGATAAATTCAAGAAAGTTTTTGCTGATAAACTCAAAGACTAAATATCGTTTTTTTAGGAAATACTTCTCATTTATTTTGTGCAAACCCGAAATAATCTTTTTCTTTGCAAAAAAAAGAAGATTCAATGAACAATTCTACTTCGGGTAAGGTTACTTTTCGCACTGCTGTAGCCATTGTGGTTGCTAATATGATAGGTGCAGGTGTTTTCACAAGTTTGGGCTATCAGGCAGCAGGCACTACCTCTGTTTTCCCTTTGATGCTTCTATGGATAGTGGGAGGTGTCATCGCTCTTTCAGGAGCACTGAGTTATGGCGAAATGGCGGGGCTTTTTCCTCGCTCAGGAGGTGAGTATAATTACCTTTCTCAAACCTATCACCCCGCTTTTGGTTTTATTTCGGGTTGGATTTCAGCCACTGTAGGCTTTGCCGCACCCATCGCATTGGCGGCTACAGCTTTGGGTAAATATGGCAGTGCTATTTTGCCTTCAGTACCTACTACGGTGATTGCTTTGGTATTTTTGGGCATTATTACACTTGCCCATAGTATTAGTATTCATGCGGGTAGTATATTTCAACAAATTTCTACGGCAGTCAAAGTACTATTGATAGCCATTTTTATATTAGGTGGTCTGATGCTTACCGCAAATCCTCAAACAGTCAATTTTTACCCCAAAGAAGGCGACTGGACAATGATTTTTGGAAATGCCTTTGCTGTTAATTTGGCTTTTGTTTCCTTTGCTTATTCGGGTTGGAATGCTTCTGCTTATTTGGCAAATGAAATAGAAAATCCGCAACATAATGTCCCTCGTTCGCTTATCACAGGTACTTTAGCCGTTATGGGTATTTACGTTTTGCTCAATTTTGTGTTTTTATACACTTTGCCTGCGGGCACTTATGCTGCCGCACAAGCTAAAGACTTTGGCGTACCCTTAGAAGTAGGCGCACTTTCAGCAGAAGTATTTTTAGGAAGTACAGGTGGGAAAATTATGGCGGGCATGATTGCGCTATTGTTGGTTTCGTCTATCAGCGCAATGGTATTTGCAGGACCTCGCGTAACACAAGCAATGGGAGAGGACATTAAAATATTGAACTTTTTGGCACAAAAAAATGAACAAGGTATTCCGCTGACGGCTATTTTATTGCAAACGATTATTTCGGTAGTACTCATTCTTACTGCTTCTTTCGATTCTATTTTATATGCCATTGCCTTTACCCTTGATATTTTCACTTTTGCCACTGTTTTGGGTGTTTTTGTAATGCGTTTCAGGGCTCCGCAAGCAGAGCGTCCTTACAAAACTTGGGGCTATCCTATTACACCACTCATTTTTCTTTTAGGCACAGGTTGGACGATGTATTTCTTGCTCACCACTCGTACAAATGAATCATTGATAGCTTTAGGCGTTGTTTTTTCAGGTCTGATTATCTACTTTATCAATCAGGCAGTTGTTGGTCAAAAGAAATAAACCATGAATCCTGCCTTAGCACGCTTATGGCGTAGCACTCAAAAAGAAAAAAGAAACATCATAGGCACTATGTCGGGCACTTCCTTAGATGGGCTCGATTTAGTGCTTTGTTCTTTTGAGCAGTATGGCTATGACACAAAATGCGATTGTTTGCACTATGAAACAATGCCTTACTCGGAAGAAGAAAAAAATATCATTCGACAGGTGTATGCCCAAACACAAATATCTTTACAAGCCCTCACGTGTATACATGCTTGGTTGGGCGATATGATGGCAGAAAAAATAGTGGCTTTTATTCAAAAACATAAAATAGAAGTGAGCGAAATAGATGCTATAGCGCATCATGGGCAAACGATTTTTCATGCACCTAAGCACTTACACCCTAAGGATATTTTCCCGAATGCAACACTTCAAATAGGAGAGGCTGACAGAATTGCCTACAAAACGGGGATTGTTACAGTGAGCGATTTTCGTCAGAAACATATTGCAGCGGGTGGGGAAGGTGCTCCTTTGGTGGTGTATGGCGACCAATTGTTGTATGCAAGCGAAAGCCTTCATAGGGTGTTGGTAAATATTGGGGGCATTGCTAATTTTACGCTACTGAGCCCTAAAAAGGCAGTCCAATCTACAGTCTTGGCAAGCGATATAGGCGCGGGTAATTGCCTGATAGACAGTGCTGTAAGAGCATTTTTCCCCGATATGCAATGGGACGAAGGCGGAGCACTTGCTCAACAAGGCACTTTGCAACCTACTTGGCTTGAACAGTGGCTAAAAGACGATTTTTTACAACTGCCTTACCCTAAAACTACAGGAACAGAATATTTTAATGCTAATTTTTGGCAAATAGTGGTGAATAATGAGGCTAATCCGCTTGATGTGATTTGTACGCTTACACATTTCACGGCTGAATGTATAGCAAAGGCGATTGTGATGAATGCTCCTGTGGGGGCAGAGGTAGTAATCACAGGCGGAGGAGCGCGCAATACTTTTTTAGGTGGGCTTTTACAAAAAAAACTCGGCAATGCTTATTATTGGCGCACTGCCGAAGAAATTGGTATTTTGTCAGATGCTAAAGAGGCAATTCTTTTTGCACTGTTAGCCAATGAAACCCTGATGCATCAGGGCATTGCGTTGGGCAATATGCCTGCCTTTACGATGGGCAAAATATCGCTTCCTATCTAAAAAAATGAATTAGGCAACGTTTTTATTTCTTTTGATTAGATAGTCCGCAAGCATCAATAAAACACCTAATACGATGAAGCCTATTCGAATCAAAACACCTGTTCTGAAGCCCCAGTTATCTATCCACATCAAAAGTTTGAATTCCATGCTCATATAGTTCAAGATAAATGAACCAATGCCAAAAAACACTAAAATTCTTCCTATAGTTGACATAATCGTTAAAATTTTAAGTTGTTATAAATATTTGATGATATTTTATTTCATACGGTATTTTGGTACAAAAAGGTATTTGATAAAGTTGAAACCCTCTTATTTGTTGTTGAAAATATTTAAAAAGTTGTTAATAGTTAGAGGATTGGGTACTAAAAAACTTTTCAGCGTTTTTTTGCCATAAAATTTCCATCATACCATCTTTGAGCCCTACATTGGGTACTAACATTTGCAAAGCCCCAGCTACTTTCATGGCTGTAAGGTATATTTCGGCAGCAGGTAGTATGGTATCGGCGCGGTCAGGATTGAGTTTTAGTAAGTTAATGCGTTCTTCGTAAGTATATTTTGCTATGTGTTGTTTGGCAGATTCTATGTCATTTATATGTATTTGTTTTGCATCTTTTTTGGCAACCATGCTAAATATTTTGTTGATATTCCCCCCTGTGCCAATGGCTGTGATGGGTTGTGCATCATGAAGAAGTATATTTTTTACAATCCATTTACGGAGTTGGTCTAAGGTCTTTTGAAAATTTTTGTCTTGAGTATTGCGTATAGAGCCTACTTCAAAAGATTTTGAGGCTATTTTTTCTTTATTGGCATATAAATTCAGCTCTGTACTCCCGCCGCCTACATCTATGTGTAAATAGTTTTCTTGCTCTTTGAGTTGGCTTTTGATGATGTAGTGTGTGTATTCGGCTTCTTTGACTCCATCAATGATTTCTATTTTTATACCTACTTGTTGGTGTATTTTTTCCACGATTTTTGCACCATTCTTTGCTTCTCTGATGGCAGAAGTTGCAAAAGCCAAATAATCTTCTACTTCGTGCAGTTCCATTAGTAGTTTGAATGCTTGCATGAGTTTTTGCATCTGCAATTCTTTGGCAGGACTGATGTATTGTGTGTCAAATACATCTTCGCCTAATCGTAATGGAAAACGTACATACTCCACACTTTTGAATTCGTACTCTTTGTTTTCATTAATCAGGACTCTGTTAATGAGCAAGCGAGCACCATTAGAGCCTATATCGATGGCGGCTAAGTTCATTTTTGGTATCGTTTTATTCTCTATTATTTATTTCATTTTTGAGTTTTTCTATTTCTTTTTCCCTTTCTATGAGCTGTCTTCTTACACTTTGCTCTATTTCTATGCTGTTGAGATAGGCTTTTTTGAGTGCATTTTCATTGACCATCATTTTGTGATTTTGCCCTATTAGGTCTTTGTTCAGATTTTCCAAATCGTTCAGTTGCGATTGTATATCTTGAATTTTTCTTTGCAAATCTCTAAGCGTTTGTGCTTTGTCCTTGTCTTCTTGTTGTAGCTTGTCTATTTCGAGGTTTAGATTTTTATTTTTCAGTTCCAAATCTTCAAGGTTTCTTCGCATAATAGATTCACGAAGTTGCATTTGTCGGTTTTGGGTTTCGAGTTCGTCTTTTGAGTTTTGGAGTTCTATTTCCCTTTTTTTCATTTCCTCTTGTGCGGTTTCGAGTTGGTCTAAGTTTTTCCGCATCAATTCTTCTTGTTGTTTGAGTTTTATGCCTGATTTTTGGGTTTCTTGCAATAGTAGGCGTGTTTGTTCATTGATTTTTACGGAAGCTATAGTGATGGCTATAGTTTCTACTATTTCAGTGATAAAGTCTATTTTGTATTTTTCTAATACTTGTAAAGAGGCTAATTCTATAATGCCATATACTTTTCCTTCGTTGATGAGTGGCATCACAAGTAAATTTCTTGGCGGTGTACTCCCTAAGCCCGAACTTACTTCTATATAATTTTTAGGAATATCGAGCAAAATAATAGGTTCTTTTTCTTGGAAAACTTGCCCTACTAAACCTTCGCCGGGCAGAACGGTTTTATTGAAATATTTTTGGCGGTCGTAGGCATAGGCAGCCGCTAAGGAAAGTTGCTCGAAGTGGTCATCTGCTATAAAAAAAGCTCCTTGTTCTATGTCTAAATATTTGACCATTTGGGCAATAAGAACTTGCGTGAGGGTTTCTATACGGTCAGTATTTTCGCGGAGGGTTTGGCTAAAAAGAGCTTTTCCGTTATTTATCCAACTTCTTACGGCTTCGTCTTGCGATACTTTTTGGAGGTTTTCGCGCATTTCTATGAGCGAATTACCCAATAAATCGTGCCCTCCTTTCGATTCAAAAGTGATATTGAAGTTTCCTTTTCCTATGTTTTCAGCGAAGATAGCTACTTGTTTGGTATTATCAATAAGACTATTCATAGCGGCATCTATCTCGCCCATTTCATCTTTGTAAATTTTACTGCTTTTTTTAGGAAAAAATCCTTCTGAAAGTTTTTTAATATCATCTCTTATTTTCAACATAGGTCTTGATAAACCTCTTGCCAAATAGAAGCCTAAAATGGTTTGAAAAATAAAGATAAAAAAGCTAATAGTAAGGAGTTGATTGCGAAATGCATAGACTGATTGTGAAACCTCTTCTATGTTAATTTCTGTAATCATAGCCCAACGCATACCAAGTACTTCTATGGGTGTGTATACATCTATTACGCCTGTACCTGTATAATCTACATTGGCTTTACTGCCTGTTTTGCCATTCAGGGCAGAAGTTACAGCCTCAAAATTGGCACTACGCAACAAAATTGTGGTATTCAGGCGGCGAATGCGCTCTAAGGTAACACTATCTACACCTGAACGTTGTAAATTTTGAATATAATTGAGTGGGTTGGCTTGGATAGACCTTGTATTACACCTTACTTTATAATCACTTCCTATCAAAGCTACCTCTCCCGAAGTGCCTAAGCCTTCTGCTTCCCATTGTTGTTCTTTTGTAAGAATATTGTCTATTTCTTTGGGCGAAAGCATGATAAAAATAGCTCCTATTTTTTTATTTTCACTGTCATAAAGAGGAATAGCCGTCATGAGGAGTGGTTCGAAGAAGGCATAATCATAAAATTCATAGTCTTCTATAAAAATTTTATTGCGCTCTTGTGTATTACGTATTTTTTGTAATAATTTTATAAGAGCAGTATTCTTAAGGGTAGGGCTTTCAATATTTAGCCCAAAATCAGCCCTTTTATAAACCGAATAAATGATATTCCCTTGTAAATCAACCAATAATACATCTTTATAGTGTTGCTTTTGAGCAATGGTAAGAAAATAATTGTGGTATTTTTGATGCACCTTTGCATAGCTAAGATTGGAGGCTTCGGGAGGGCTTAGTAACTTATAACGATAGCCTTCGGGGTTGAGATTATTGGTAATGTAGTGGTATTGCAAAATGATGCTTTTTTTCTCAACAGGTATAAAACGTTTTGGATTGCGCTCTATAAGGCTATTATAAACCAATTTGGGTGTAAAATCTTGCTCGTAGTATTGCTGTATCTGAGGTAGCATATTCACCATAGCAGTAGGGGCAGTTTCGTAGGCTATGGAGTCAAAACTTGTCTTAAATTGTTCTAATGCCTCTACCGAAGAGGGGTTTTGTGCCAAAATAAAGAGTTGATTCTGAATATCTTCAAAATATTTAATGAGGTTTCTTTTTTTATTGGCGGTAAGGTTTTCCAAAAATTGAAAGTTTTTCTCTTCCAAAAAAGCGCGCCCTTCATAGTAGCTCGTCAATCCTATCAGGGCTTGAGTAAGCGTAGAAATGAAGAAAATCGTAATCTGAAATTTAGTAAGTAACTTAAGATTTTTGAAAAAATCCATCATAGCATTTTGTGTCTAACTTATTTTGTTCAAAATTATAATTTAGTTATCAATTTTATATCGTTTTTTCTATAAATTTACAACCACTATCTAACTATTATACAAAAAAGTATGCCAATTAGCGATATTAATGGAATAAAGATGTACTATGAAATGCAAGGGCAGGGCGAACCGCTCTTGTTGTTGCATGGTTTGGGCTCAAGCAGTATTGATTGGGAAATGCAAATCCCCTTTTTAGCACAACATTTTCGGGTAATTGTTCCCGACTTACGGGGGCATGGGAAAAGTGAAAAACCGTATCAAAAATATTCTGTCCCTTTATTTGCCGATGATGTTTGGGCTTTGCTTAAGCACCTACAAATAGAAAAAGTACACATAGTAGGGCTTTCTATGGGAGGTATGATTGCCTTTCAGATGGCTGCCGACCAACCCGAAAAACTACAGGCAATGGTCATTCTCAATAGTGCGCCTCAGCTCAAAATAAAAACGCTGAAACACTATGCATTGCTTTGGCAACGAAAAATATTGATGCAATTATTTGGGCTAAAAACCCTCTCAAAAGTACTTGCCAAAAGGCTTTTTCCAAAACCCGAACAGCAACCACTCAGAGATTTATTTTACCAAAGATGGATACAAAACGATAAAAAAGCATATTATCAGGCTTTTTTGGCTATTGTCAATTGGGGGGTAGAGGAAAAAATAGCCCAAATGCAAACGCCAACACTCATATTGGCTGCCGACCGCGACTACACACCTGTTGAGTTTAAACAAGAATATGCAAAACAAATGCCCAACGCACAACTGCAAGTCATTAAAGATTCGGGGCACGCAACACCTATGGATCAACCCGAACAACTCAACCAAGCCATTTTACTTTTCTTGAAAAATCATTCCTCTTAAAATAAATTACAACAAATATGTACGAAACCCTAAAACCTGTTTTAGAAAAAGAAATTGCTGACATTAAGCAAGCAGGATTATACAAAACCGAAAGAATCATTACAAGCCCACAAACTGCCATCATCAACACAAAAGAAGCAGGGCAAGTAATCAATTTTTGCGCAAATAATTATTTGGGACTTGCTGACCACCCAAGAGTGATAAAAGGAGCTCAAAATGCCTTAACTTCACACGGCTTTGGCATGGCTTCTGTTCGTTTTATTTGTGGAACACAAGACATTCACAAGCAACTTGAAAAGAAAATAGCCGATTTTTTAGGCACTGAAGATGCCATTCTTTATGCCGCCGCTTTCGATGCCAATGGAGGCGTTTTCGAACCGCTTTTTAACGAACAAGACGCTATCATCTCTGATGAACTGAACCACGCTTCTATTATCGATGGGGTAAGGCTTTGTAAAGCACAAAGAATGAGGTATAAACACAATGATATGGCTGACTTAGAGCAACAATTACAAGCTACACAAGGACTCCGACACCGTATTATTGTTACTGATGGCGTTTTCTCTATGGACGGGACTATAGCCCAATTAGACAAAATAGCCCAACTCGCCGACCAATACAAAGCACTCATTATGATAGACGAATGCCACGCCACTGGCTTCATCGGAAAAACAGGCAGAGGCACGCACGAATACCGCAATGTAATGGGCAAAATTGACATCATTACGGGTACGCTCGGAAAAGCCTTAGGAGGTGCTTCTGGTGGTTTTACTGCCGCAAGAAAAGAAATCGTAGAACTACTACGTCAACGCTCACGCCCTTATCTTTTTTCTAATACCTTAGCACCTTCTATTGTAGGAGCTTCCTTAGAAGCCCTCGATATGCTCAGCGAAAGTACTCAACTACGCGACCAATTGGAGGAAAATACGCGCTATTTCAGAGAAAAAATGACTGCCGCAGGCTTCGACATCAAACAAGGCGAACACCCTATTGTTCCTATTATGCTCTATGAAGCAACCTTAGCCCAAACTTTCGCCGAAAAATTATTGCAAAAAGGAATTTATGTCATCGGATTCTACTACCCTGTAGTGCCCAAAGGAAAAGCCCGCATCAGAGTACAACTCTCAGCAGTACACAGCCGCGAGCATTTAGACAAAGCCATTCAAGCATTCACAGAAGTAGGCAAAGAGCTGAAAGTGATTGCCTAAAAGTAGCATAAAAAAACCTATAAGACATTTTCAATCTTATAGGTTTTTTCTTAAAAAAAAAGGAAATAATTTTAGATGTGTTTTGTTTCCACAATCACCGCAATCACTGACTTATCGCCACTTGCTGCCTGAAAACGAACGCCGCCTTGTTCAAAAGAGGCTTTGTCGCTACTTACTAATTTTGTAGAAAGTGCTTTGGTTATTTTTTCAGCAAAAGAACCTGTCTGTTGACTAATCAGTTGTTTGATTTGGTCTATATTTAAAGGCTCTTTCGAGTACAATACGCATAGATAATCTGTACCAATCGTATTATCCATTTGCACATAGTGGTCTTCATCAGGAATGGCTACGCTATTAGAACTGTAGTTGAGCGCGGCACTGATGCCTGCTTTATGAGGAAAGATATTGAATATTTTGGTAGTAAGGTCAGAACCGATGGCATATACATAGGCAGGTTGGTTGTTCGAGATATACAATCTAAAGCGTGTTCCAGAGGAGTAGGCTTGAGTCATCGCATAGTAGCCTACACCTTGCTGATTGGTTTGTAGAGTGGCATTCATTTCACTTCCATTGGCATTCACAAATTTGATTTCGCCTGATAAATCTACAGCGGCAACATTAGAACCTTTGTTAATAGCAATTACTTCATATCCATATTTCACGAAGTCAGCAAAATCATCATAGCGAATCCAAATATAGCCTTCATTGCCCCAATCAGTGCCCCAACTGTTCTGAATTTCAAAAGCACCACCGTACATGTCGTTATCATAACCTATCACGCACATAGCATGCCCTCCATATTGGTAGCTTGGGTCTTCGTCTTGCGAAGGTTGCCAATAGCCCGAAGCATTCTGAAAAGAGTCTGGGCATTTCATACCAATTACTACGGGGTTGCCATTGGCTAAGGCTTTTTTAGTAGTTTGTATTTTTGAAGATTTATTATCGTCTTGTTCGAAAAGGCGTGCGAAATCTTGTATTTTATAGCCACTTGCAGCTTGGAATACATTGCTTGGGATTTCATCGGGGCAACTTTCACTGAAAAGACTGTATTTAGCAGCTCCTTTTTCCATCATTGTCGATAGGGCATCATCTATAAAAGAACCATATCTACAGCTTGCATCATTGGCATCTTTGATTTGTTTGTAGATAAACCCTGCGGCAAAAGCATTGCTTGTGATGGTGGTTTTGTCTGTCCAGTTGTTTTGTTTTGCTTCTAAAATAGTGCGTGCCGCATACGCCGTAGACCAGCCCACACAAGTACCATATTGCCCTTGATTTTTGGGTATGGGGCAAAAATTTTTGAGGGAAGCCGCTTTTGGCAACACTTGATAATCGCGTGTGATGAGGGTTGCTTTTTTATTGACTTGTTGGTAGGACGCATCGTCAAAATTCATTCCCAAGGGATATTTCTGTTGTGCATAACTATTTTGTGTTAGTGAAAAAGCCAACAAAAAAATCCATACAAATAAAAGTATTGATTTGTTTCTCATAGAATTTAAGAGTTAAAGGTTTTGATAAGAAAAACGCTCAATATTATAAAAGGTTGTATAATATTAGCCTTTCTGTATTAGTTTGAAAGTACTTGTTTGTGGTGCAATAGTAATTCCCAAAGTTGGTCTATATGTGTTTGGTTTACATTGGTCTGCCCTACGACTACCCTCAGAGTATATTTGCCATTGAGTTTGGTGTGGCTGAGGTACACTTTACCGCTTTGGTTGAGCCGTTCCAATAGTTGTGCATTGAGCAGGTTGAGTGTTTCTTCGTTGTTTATGTTAGTGGGTTTGTATCTAAAACATACCAAATTGAAATGCATAGGAGCTAAAATTTCAAAATCGGAGTGCGTACTGATTCTTTGGTAAAGTGTTTGGGCTAATGCCAAATGCGTTCGCAAAGTTTTTTGTAATCCTTCTACCCCAAAACTACGCCATACAAACCAAAGTTTTAGGGCTCTGAAACGCCTTCCAAGTTGTATGCCCCAATCGCGGTAATTATTTACTTTTTGGTCATGTTGGGTTTTTAGGTATTCGGGCAAAATTTCAAAAGTACGAATGAGGGCTTCTTTGCTTTTTACGAAGTAAGCCGTGCAATCGAAATTGGTCATAAGCCATTTATGCGGGTTGAAAACATAACTATCTGCGTGTTCTAAGCCTTTGAAAAAAGATTGTTTCTCGGGAAGTAAGGCAGCACTGCCCGCATAGGCAGCATCTACGTGAAAGAAAATATGGTATTTTTTACAAATTTCGCCCATTGCATCAATAGGGTCAACGGCGGTAGAGCCTGTAGTACCTATGTTCCCTACTACTACTAAAGGCGTATATCCCTCTGCTAAATCTTTGCGAATGGCTTCTTCTAATGAATCTATACGAATGGCAAACTGCTCGTCTGTAGCTATGTATCTAAGTTGTTTTTTACCTATTCCTGCTATCTTAACTGCTTTTTCTATGGAGGAATGTGTTTGGTTAGAGCAATAAACGGTCAGTTTATCGTTTTCAAAACCTCTCTCGTTAATAGCATATTGGCTATACTGTTCGCGAGCAGTTAGTAAAGCGCAAAGAGTAGCCGTAGAAGCCGTATCTTGAATGACTCCTTCCCAATGTTGAGGTAGTTGCATAGCTTGTTTTATCCATTGCATCATTCGCTCTTCGAGTTCTGCGGCAGCGGGCGAGGTGTCCCAAACCATACACTGCGCGCCTAAAGTAGCCGTAAGCATTTCAGCCAATACAGAGGCATAACTATTATTGGCGGGGAAGTAAGCAAAAAAAGAAGGATGTTGCCAATGTGTAATGCCTTGCATGATGATTGTATCAAAATCTTGCAGAATAGCCTCCATCGTTTCGGGTTGTTCGGGAGCGTGCATAGGCAGGGCTTCTAAAATCTGTTGTGGGCTTACTTGCGATTTAGGGCTGTATTGTTCTATATGCTCAAAATAATCAGCCATACGGTCGGCTATTTGATGGGCATATTTTCTAAAATCTTGGGAAGAGAGCATATCAGTTTGAAGGGAGAAAAAATTAGAATTGTGTAAGCACTTGCATGATAGTGTCCATATCTTTGGCAAATTTATCAGATTCTATGGCTTCTTCTTTAGGAAAAATAGACACAGAAACCATCATATCTTTGGCTGCCATAAATTCGGCAATCAATACAGGACCTAATTCCTCTTCGGTTTCTACATTGTCTTTGGCATGCATTTCCGCAAAAAATACCATTTTATTGTTAAAGGTCTTACCGTATGCATTTTTATACTCAGGGGCTAAAGTTACTTCGTCTTTAAAACCTTGTAAAGACTGCAATCTTTGACAGTTTTCGCATCTTTGTGTGTTAATGACTACGAACCCAATTTTGCTATTTGCTCCGTCCGTAGGTATCCATTTATTTTCGCCTTCTTTTTTGAAGCCTTTAAGTTGTACTTCTAAATACTTTGCTGCGAGGTCGTTTTGCTTTTTATTTTCCTTTGCATTGTTTTTCGTGTTAGCATCGTCTTTTTTTTCATTGCCATTTCCGCAACTTTGCAAGAGCAGCAAACCTGTACTCAACACAAAGACGAACACATAAAAAGTATATCTTTTCATACATTTAGGGTATTTATCAGTAGTTTTTTTATTTTATTTGCAAAAATAATTAAATTCTATGAATCTTAGAGAAAAAATAAAAGGAATCGCCCAGCAAATAGCTCCGCAAGTAGTGGCTCATCGCAGGCATTTGCATAGCAATCCAGAACTTTCTTTTCAGGAATATGAAACGGCTCAGTTCATAGCCAATGCACTCAGGGCTATGGGGCTGAAACCACAAGAAAAAGTAGCCGATACGGGTGTAGTAGTATTGATAGAAGGACGCAACCCCGAGAAAAAAACGGTCGCTTTGCGTGCCGATATTGATGCTTTGCCCATTACAGAAGCCAATGAAGTGAGTTATCGATCTAAAAATATAGGTGTGATGCATGCCTGCGGACACGATGCGCATACTTCCTCTCTTTTGGGTACGGCTTATATTCTTAGTAATCTTACTGATGCATTTGAAGGTACTTTCAAACTCCTTTTTCAGCCTGCTGAAGAAAAAATACCGGGGGGAGCTTCGCTGATGATAAAAGAAGGCGTTTTAGAAGCGCAAGGTACTACTGCCGCACCCAAGAGTGTGATAGGGCAACACGTGATGCCGCAAATACAAGTAGGGAAAATAGGTTTCAGAGAAGGGCTCTATATGGCAAGTGCCGATGAAATATACATTACGCTCAAAGGAAAAGGAGGGCACGCCGCTATGCCCGAACTCAATCAAGACCCCGTAGTAGTGATGGCGCAAATCATTACTGCACTACAGCAAATTATCAGCAGACACAATAACCCCAGAATACCCTCTATTCTTTCTTTTGGAAAAGTGATAGCACAAGGAGCTACCAATATTATCCCGAATGAAGTGTACATTGAAGGCACTTTCAGAACTTACCAAGAAGAGTGGCGTTATAGAGCACACGAAAAAATAAAACAAATGACCATCGGTATCGCCGAAGCTATGGGCATAGAGGCAACCATAGACATTAAAGTAGGGTATCCTTTCCTAAAAAATAACCCTGAACTTACAAAACGTTTGCGCCAATGGACAGCAGACTATATAGGTGAGGAGAATTTGATAGACCTCGATTTGTGGCCTGCAAGTGAAGATTTTGCCTACTATTCTCAAATTGCAGATGCTTGTTTTTATAGATTAGGAACAGGAAATACAGCCAAAGGCATTACCTCTTCAGTACATACGCCCACATTTGATATAGACGAAAACGCGCTCGAAATAGGCGCAGGGCTGATGGCTTGGTTGGCTATTCAAGAAATACAACAAGGATAGAAAAATGAAGGAAATAGAACAATTAGTACGTAAAAATATCATTGCACTCAAAGCCTATAGTTCTGCAAGAGATGAATTTAAGGGAGAAACATTGAGTAGCAATCATACAATATTTATAGATGCCAATGAAAATCCGTTAGGCTCTGTAGGGTTTGCACAATCTTACAACCGCTACCCCGACCCCACACAACGTAGCCTAAAAGATGAAATTGCAAAACTCAAAAATACGAAAGCAGATACTATTTTTTTGGGCAATGGCAGCGACGAAGCCATAGATTTACTCATCAGAATTTTCTGCGAACCTCAAAAAGATACCATTTTGATTACGCCACCTACCTATGGAATGTACGAAGTGGCTGCCAATATCAATGATGTAGGCATAGAAAGAGTGCTACTGCGAGAAAGTGATTTTGGAATCAGTGCCGAAAACATACTTGCAAAAATAACTCCTCATACAAAACTTATTTTCCTTTGCTCCCCGAACAATCCTACTGGCAATTTACTAAAACGCGATGACATCGTTCGTATTTTGCAAACATTTACGGGTATTGTTGTGATTGATGAAGCCTACATAGATTTCGCGGAAACACCTTCTTGGATTGCGACTTTACAACATTATCCGAGATTAGTGGTTTTGCAAACTTTTTCCAAAGCATGGGGATTGGCAGGTTTGCGCTTAGGTATGGCATTTGCCCACCCTATGATTATTCAACTAATAAACAAAGTAAAACCTCCTTACAATATCAATCAGGCAACACAAGAAATAGCTCTAACAGTTCTAAAACAAAAAAATGACTATCAAAAACACTTGCAGACTTTGATAGCAGAAAGAGTCAAACTCTATGATAATCTTACACGAATGCCATTGTTTGAGAAAGTTTTTCCTTCGGAAGCTAATTTCGTTTTAGTACGCCCCAAAACAGATGCTCAACAACTTTATGACTATCTCATTAGCCAAAGTATCATTGTACGGAATCGTTCTTCGCAACCACTTTGCCAAAACACTTTGCGTTTGAGTGTAGGAAGCCCAGCCGAAAACGAACTTCTTATTGAAAAATTGAGGCAATTTAGTATTTAACTTACATCATAAAAAATGAGGCTCTGTTCAAGAAAGATGTAAAAAAATACGTTTTTCGTACCTTTGTCGTATTCATACAAATACTTTTAAGACGCTTATATGAAAATGACACAAATGACCCACTCCTTCCGCTTTTTCTTGGTTTCTGCCTTAGTAGTTCTTTTGGCACTCTCCCAAAAAACATACGCCCAAACTACTGTCAATGACTCAAAAATCACCAATTATGAATTTGTATTAGATTATACGGGCAAAGCCATTTTGCTCTTCAATCTTTCTGTGAATATTGAAAAAGATACAAAAAAAATTGTCATTTTGCAAAGTGCTGACCAAATGCAATGGACACCTATCGCTGAGCTTTCAACAGCACAATTGCCTAATAACTCAGAGGTAAATATCCCACTAACGATTTCTATTATAGAGCAAACACAACTGCTCAATACTATGCCCCAAAAACTATACTTTGCAATGGCACTCGGTTCAGAAACACAATTAAAAACACAGCATAGTATTGTACTTTTGAAAGATGAAGTAGAAAAAGTACTTATTTCGTCTCGTTTGTATTGAGTTTTAGTTCAGTTTAAAACCTACGACCAGTATATCATCTAATTGTTTGTATTTATCACCCATCCAAGAGAGAATCGCATCTTTGAGTATTTGCCTTTGCTCGTCCATATCTTTTTGGTGAATTTCGAGAAGCATATTCTTGAATTTTTTCTTCATAAACTTCATACCTTCTGCTCCCCCAAACTGGTCTTCGTAACCATCAGAAGAAAGATAAACATAGGTAGGTGTATCGCCATAGTGCAAAGTTTGCGTTTTGAAGGTGCGCTCTCCTTGCTCTTTTGACCAAGAACCTCCTATGGGCAATTTATCCCCTTTAAACTCCATTACTTCACCATTCTGAATGTAAATCATGGGGTTTTTGGCACCCGAAAAATCAAGCGTTTTTTTCTCCAAATCTATCACACAGAGGGCTAAATCCATACCATCTTTATTATCTGTTTCACTTTGTTTGAGGGCATTATTAACGCCTTTATGAAGTTGTGTAAGTATTTCGCCTGCGTCTGTGATATTGCGTAGGTTTACGATTTCGTGTAGTAGTTCATTGCCAATCAATGACATAAATGCACCCGGCACGCCATGCCCCGTACAATCTACTGCTGTGATGATGATTCGGTCATTTTTTTCAGAAAACCAGTAAAAATCGCCTGATACAATATCGCGCGGTCTGAAATAAATAAACGATTCGGGCAGGCTTTCTCTGATGCGTTCGCGTGCTGGAAGCATAGCACTTTGTATGCGTTTTGCATAGTTGATGCTGGAAGTAATGTCGTGGTTCTTCTTTTCTATTTCGAGATATGCCTCATTGAGTTGTGCGGTACGTTCGCGTACTTTTTCTTCCAAATTTTCATATAGTAGGGCATTTTCTATGGAAATAGCCATTTGTGAAGAAAGCATCGTAAGAATATTGAGCCTGTCATTAGTGAATGCGCCTATAGTAAGGTTATTTTCCAAGTATAATATCCCCGTAAGTTGTCCTTGATTGATAAGCGGAAGACAAAGCACTGATTTTGGTTTCATCTTCTGAACATAGAGGTCTTTGGTAAATTTACCTTCTTCGAGGGCATTGGTAAGTACTATGTTTTCTCGTGTGCGTATTACATAATTTACAATTGCATTCGAAAGCATAGGACTTTCGCTACTACCACTCACACTTTCTATGGGTAGGGCATTGAAAACCTCTACTTTATCGTTCTGTGCTGTAGCTATGGCTTCAATGAGCCATTTGTTATTTTCTTCTAAAATAAGTAATCCACGCTCTGCCCCTGCATTTTCTAAAACAGTAAGCATCATTTTTTCTAAGAGTTTGCCCAATACTACTTCTCCTGAGAGGGTTTGTGAGGCTTTGATGATGGTGCTCATGTCCAACTCTGTTTGTACGGAGGTAGTAGAGGTTTTGATGGTCGTATTGTTAGTAGTAGTAATACTCATCAATGGATTTTTGACAAACTTGGCATGCCTATTCTCGAGGTCTTCTACTTTTTTAGTTGCGCCCCAAAATTGATACAAATAATAAGCATCTGCTAAGTAAGATTTGGCTATCTTAGGTTTGTTGATAGAAAGGTAAAATTCGCCAGCGAGTTCATTGGCGAGTGCTTCTTCGTGTAAAAATCTTCCTTTTTTGGCAAAATCGATGGCTTTATCATAGGCTTCCATCGCATCGGTGATTCTGCCCAAAAGTTTCATTTTTTCGGCATTCACCAAGTGGTATCGGTGTGTAGAGTTATCGGGAGAGTGCGAAGCCCAAAAGTTAAGTTGTTCTTGGTTTTCGCTTACGATATTGAGTGCTTCTTCTTGTTTCTGAGGGCTTAGTGTACTATAATTTTGGAGTAAAATAATAGAATACATAAAGTTATGCACGGGCAAAAACAACATTCCTACTACGCCCCCTTTGTATTCTTCGGCTTTTTGTATGAATTGATATGCTTTTTTGATTTCTCTGAAAAACAATGCCAAAGTTGCTTTGGCTTCATAAGCCACAAATGCCAAAGTGAGTTGTTGGTCAGCTTCTATTTGAGGAAGCATTTTTCTTTCATCAAATTCTTCGTTGATGAGGTCTGTAACGGCTATATTAGGGGCATTTGCTCCAATGAAATTTTGCACCATCACATACCAAGGAGCTATATAGGTATGATGAAAAATTTGTTTGAGTTGTAAAATGAGGGCTATATTTCTCTCATAGCGTTGTCGGAGAGTATCGAGGTTCATACCAACAATAAAATGATAGTGGGAAGACTCTACAATGTTGTAAGAAGCAAATTCTATATCTCCTGTTTCTAATCCTATCTGAATGGCATCGGCATGGGGGCGTATGGTGGCGCGGGCGGGTTCTTTCCAGTGCATTACCGTAGAAACATAGAGGTTATCTACTTTGGATTTGATGTACTTGGCATTGAATTTTTCTACAATGGCTACTGCCAATTTACCCATTTCATAGCCTGCGTCTATCTCGTTAAAAGTACCACAAAGCAATCCTCCATAAAATGCAAAACCTGCTGCGGAGGAAGCGCATAGCCCATGTCTGATGGTAAGGTTTGCCATTGTATAGCATATCTGTTGAAAGAGCAATGGTTGGCTTGCCCAAGCAGGTGTGATGATGCTATCCATAATATCCATAGCCGCTAACATGATTTCATCAGTCATTTCGGGCATTTGGATTATTTGAGGAATGTTTTCTATAGTAGGGGGTTTCACGGAGAGTGGCACTCTGAGCATTTTCAATACCCGCAAACCTGTAAGGAGGGCTTCTTGTTGTTCTCCTCTTGAAATGTGGTATTGCATGCGTACTTCATAAGCGGGCACTTTGTCTATGACGGTGAGCGCGTTGGCTAATGAAACTTCAATGTAGTGCTCCATTGCGATAAAGTCGCCTTTTAAGAAGGCAGTGTGTGCGGCTTCGGAGTATACTTCTAAGGCGAAAATATAATCTGTTTGCCAAATATCGGCAGGGAGCAGATGTAGAGCAGTTTGTAGATAGTTAAACGCAGGGTTGTAAGCAGAAGAGGCTTTAGCTTTTTTTCCTGCTTTAAGATTTAGTTCGGCTAAAATTTTCCTTTCAGTTTCGTTTATAACTAATTCTACGCCTAAATTCCATTGATTGACAATATCAAAGATATAAAGGTCTTGCTTTTCTGAGGGTATGTTTTGGAGTAATAACTTTCCAATTTTCAGATGGACTACTTTCTTGTTGTCATCACTCATCATAGAGTAAACCGCCTGTTGAATACGGTCGTGTGCAAATTTAAAATCTATGAGATTGAGCGGTATGACATAGCCCTCCATGAGTGCATTTTCAAGATTTTTACGCGCGTTTTGGCTTAGTTCGTCTATTTCGCTGAGTGTCCCTTCTATGATATGCTCTTCTTTTTCTATCATACTCAGCGTAGGGAGGTTGAATCGGTTGCCGATACAAGCGGCGAGTTTGAGTGCTTTTTGGGTATCTTCGGGCAGGCGTTGTACCTTTTGGGTCATTAACTCTACCACATTGTCAGTAATATTAAGGTTATTGATTTTGTCAATGTCCCAAAGCCAATTTTTTTTCTCGAAATCAAATTGCAATAATCCTTCTTCGTAAAGTGTTCGAAGGGTTTGATTGACGAAAAAAGCATTTCCTTGTGTTTTACTATAAATAAGCTCGCAAAGTGGTTCCGCATACTCTGTTGTGCTTTGGAGAGAGTCGGCTATGAGTCGGAAAGCATGCTCTTTTTTGAGGTTGCTGAGTTCTATTTTGCGCACATAGGCGATGCTTTCTTCTTGGAGTTGGTCTACCATTTCCAAAAAAGGGTGCCCTTGGTAGATTTCATTGTCGCGATAAGCTCCTATGATGAGCAGGTAATCTTCATTTTGGTTGTCTAAGACTACTTTCAGTAGATTGATGGAGGCAGTATCTGCCCATTGCCAATCGTCTACAAAAATGACTAAAGGGTGTTCCTTTTTAGAGATGGCATTGACGAAGTTCTGGAATACAAAATTAAAACGGTTTTGTGATTCTGCCGCGCCTAAGTCTGCTATTTCAGGCTGTTCGCCGATGATGAGTTCTAAGGCAGGAATTACTTCGGTGAGTACTTTTCCATTGTTCCCTACTGCTTTGAGTATTTTTTGTTTCCATTTTTCTAAATCTTCTATGCTTACAGTAAGTAATTGACTTACCAAACCCTTGAAGGCTTGAATCCAAGCATAGTAGGGTACATCTTTTTGGAATTGGTCAAATTTTCCTTCTATAAAATATCCTTTTTGCTCTGTTACGGGTCGGTGTATTTCATTGATAAGTGCCGATTTTCCTACACCTGAGTAACCTGCCACTAAAAAAAGCTCTGTATCGCCTTTGCAAGCATTTTTATAGGCAAGCATCAATTGGTCTATTTCCTCCTCACGTCCGTAGAGTTTTTGTGGAATTTGCAACTTGCCCGAAAAATCTTCTTGAGCCACTGGAAAACGAATGGCTTTGAGTTTGGAGGCGTGCAAATATTGAATATTGCTAATGAGATGCTGTATTTTTTCTAAGTCATTTTTTACACCAAAAGCCGATTGATAACGGTCTTCAGCATTTTTAGAAAGTAATTTGAGCAAAATATCCGATACAATTTCAGGAACTTCTTCATTCACTTCGTGGGGTGCGGGTGGTGTTTGGGCTATGTGTGCATGCACCAATTCCATAGGGTCTTGGGTGCGAAAAGGCAACTGCCCTGTGATGAGCTCATAAAAAAAGATACCTAAAGAATATAAATCGGCTCTGTAATCAACGATTCTGTTCATGCGCCCTGTTTGTTCGGGGGCTATGTAGTTGAGCGTACCTTCTAACTTTTCAGGATTGCCCAAATTGGCAGTTTTCAGGTTCAACTTAGAGGAAATACCAAAATCTATCAATGTTATTTTTTTACTTTCTTCATCATAAATGATATTATTTCCATTGATGTCTTTGTGAATGATATTATGATGGTGTACTTCGCCTAAGATTTGGCATATTTGAATGGCTATGTGCAGAAACTCGCGCAATTCTACGGCTCTGTTGTTGAATATATCTTTGAGTGATTGTCCTTTTACCCATTCAAACCAAAGTGTAGCCCTTCCATCAACCACACTTTTTTTGAGTACTTTGCGCACACCTGCAATCTCGATTCCATCTAAAATAGTATATTCATTGAAAAATAAAGCCAAATCTTCTTTGGTTGCTCTGTCATTTTTAAGCACCTTAACAATAACTTTTTGATTCTGTTCATCTATTGATTCGTAGATGAGAGAATTATTGGCTTCAAATAATAAATTCATTTCTTGGGTCAGCATGGATTTTGCTACGGTTTTTCAATTCAAAAATAAACAAAAATCAGCCCAATTTAAAAGTTTTTTCTGAAAAAAAACTTCCATTTTTGCATCATGAATTTACCCAAAATTACCATCATTACCCCTTCTTTCAATCAAGGTGCATTTATCGAACAAACTATAGAGTCGGTGTTGTCGCAAAATTATCCTGCTTTGGAGTATTTTATTTTTGATGGAGGAAGCACCGATAACACACTGAATATCATCAAGAGATATGAAAAACACATCTCTTACTATGTTTCTGCGCCCGATAGAGGGCAGAGCCATGCCATCAATCAAGGAATTGAGAGAGCTACAGGCAAGGTGATTAATTGGCTCAATGCTGATGATTTTTATATGCCCGATGCCCTTAGATTGGTAGGTGAGTGTTTTGAAGACCCCAACACTAAAGTAGTGATGGCAAGAAGTAGAATTTTTGAGCATCCTAACAAAACAGTATCTTATTCCAAAGGGACTGATTTTTTCCCAAAAAATTTATCGAAAACTATAGGGCAGGCGCGAATAGACCAACCCGAAACTTTTTTTAGAAAGGAGGCTTTTGATGCTGTAGGTCTGCTGAACGAACATTTGCACTATTTGATGGATAGAGAATGGTGGATACGCTATTTATTGCATTTTGGATTGGAGGGAATACTGCCAATAGAAGCGGTCATTGTCAATTTCAGACTCCATAACCAATCAAAGACAATGACACAACAAAAACATTTTGCCAAAGAGAGGGCTATGATTTGGGCGGCATTTGCTGAAATGAGTTCCGTTGAAACGGTATTTATAGAGAAAATAAAAAAACTTGACTCTATAGAAATTACAGATGATTTGAATTTTAGTGGTAAAACAATACCTAACACTAATCAAGCTACTGAAATACTGCAATACTATGCCTTGCTTCGTGCCGAAGAGTGTTATTGTGAGTATGATGCTGAAGCTACGCAACAATGGCTTCAGTTGGCAAAAATGACCATTTGGAATGATAAAATGGCGCAAAAATGGTGGCGGCGTTTATGGTACAGAAATCAAATCCCTGTTTTTTTACGGAAATTCATACAAAAACAAAAGTAAACTTTTTTATAGACCTCCTGTATGTAACAAAACGATGGTGGTATTGGGCGCAAAATAATCATTGGCTATTTCTTGATAAGTAGCCCAAAACATTTTAGCTGAATATACCCACTCTATAGGAATATGGGGTTGTCTTTCGCGAAATTGTTGTATAAATTGTTCTAAATCCGCATTTTTTTTGGCATACCCCCCCGCATGGTAGTCAAGCCAAAGCATAGAAGGGAGTGCGTCCCAATTTTTTTGGGTAAGTTCGGCTATGTCATTTTTCAGAAAATCAGCCCCTTTGAGCACAGCAACCCCTATGGCTTTTTTGCCTTCGGGCAAGCCCAATGATACCCCCGCTAAAGTACCTCCAGTTCCGACAGGCATTAGTAGATATTGATAATCTATGTCAATCAATGTAGGTATTTCTTTGCAACCCTGCACTGCAAGCGCATTGCTTCCGCCTTCGGGAATGAGGTAGGCTTGTGGAAATTGATGCTTAAGATGCGCTAAAAAATCGGCTTCTTTTTTTTGCCTGTAGGCTACGCGGCTTATAAAATGCAACTCCATACCTTGTTTTTTTGCAAAAGATAGTACCGAGTTAAGTGGTTGCACTTCTTCGCCACGAATGAACCCTATAGTCCTGAAACCGAAATAGTTACCCGCAGCCGCAGTTGCTTTGATATGGTTCGAGAATGCTCCCCCGAAAGTAAGTAGAGTAGTATATTGTTTGTGGGAGGCTTCCGCTAAATTATGTTTTAGTTTAAACCATTTGTTACCATTGATGAGTGGGTGTATTTGGTCGAGGCGTGCAACATAAACCTTCATTTTTTTTTCTTCGAATAAAGGGTCGTTCCAAACTTGGATATCAATAGAAAGATGAGGCAATGTTATCATTCGCTAAACCAAGCAAAAATATCGTTGAGTTGAAGTTGTTTTTTCTCTTTTGCGCCAATATCTCTCCTGATTTGTCCTTCTTTCATCTGCAAAATTCTGTTTCCGTAGTGGTGCGCATCGGGCAAATGGTGTGTGATGAGCAATGCCGTAAGTTGGTGTTTGTCAATAAGTTGCTGAGCTATTTGCATACTCAAAGCTGATGATTTGGGGTCTAAAGCAGCCGTAGGCTCGTCCATTAGTATTATTTTACAAGAGGCAACAGTAGCCATCAATATTGTAAGTACTTGTCTTTGTCCTCCTGAAAGTGCGCCCATTTTCTGATGAATTTTATTTTCCAAACCCATTCCTAAGGTGGCTATTTTTTCTTGTATGGCTTGCTGAAAAGCCTTTCCTGTACCTACTTTCAAGGTTTTAGCTTGTGGGCGCAAGGCAGCAAGTCTGAAATTTTCGAGAATACTCAAATCGGGGGCAGTGCCCAAAAGCGGATTCTGAAAAACCCTTCCAATCCAGCGGCTTCTTTGAAAATCGCTCCATTGTGTAATGTCTTGATTATCAAGCCTAATTTTTCCTTCATCGGGCAAAAAACTACCCGCTATGAGGCTCAATAAAGTAGATTTTCCAGAACCATTAGCCCCTACCACCACCACATACTCCCCTTGAGCAATGTGCAAATCAACCGAACAAAGGGCTTTGATTTCATTGGGGGTATTAGGCGAAAAGGTTTTTGATACGTTTTGGAGTACTAACATTTTTGCTTATCATTGTAAAAATTAAAAATTTGTTTTTGATGTCTTTTTTTTGCACTCTTCTCGAATCGCCACTTGGCAAATTATACATAGAAACGAACACCGAAGCCCTTCAAAAAGTTTTATTTTGGGACGAAAAACCCATTCCTACGCTTTCTCTCTTAGAAGATTGCCCTGCCATTATGCACCAAACATTGCACGCACTACAACAGTATTTTTCTAACGATTTACACGTTTTTGACCTTCCTATTCATTGGACAGTAGGTACGGCATTTCAGCAAAGAGTATGGCAAGAGTTATGCAAAATACCCTATGGCACTACGATTAGTTATGCGTTTTTGGCACACCGACTCAACGACCCTCTCTGCATCAGAGCTGCTGCAAGTGCCAATGGTAAAAACCCCATTGCTATTATTGTACCTTGCCATAGAGTGATTGGTAGCAAAGGCGAACTTACAGGCTATGCAGGTGGTTTGCATCGAAAAAAATGGTTATTACAACATGAAAAAGGATTGGTAGAAAATACACTTTTTGGTTAATTGTATTGCACAAAAAAATAAGTTTTATTACATTGGTTTCTATAACTATTATATCCCAATTTGCATACAACTCTTTGATTACAAGCATTTTATGAAAAAATAAATAACAAAATAGATAAAAAATTTGCATTTTTATCTTAAAAATATTACCTTTGTAATACTTTACTACAAAAACTCACAAAACACTCAAATCTATGAAAAATATTCACGAAAACAATAACAGTAAAGAACTTCTAAAAGATTTGGAACAAAGTTTGAAAGAATTAAAAGCAATTCATCACGCAAGACAGCAGATGCTTGATAAATTGGCAAAAGACAAAGACTTTGACAAAAAAAATCAACAAATGACTTCTAAATAAATACAGCGTGTAGAATGACTTTTTAAATTTTCATTACTTTTAAAACTACACCACAAAAATGAGCAAAGAATCTAAAAACAATCTCATCAAAGAACTCGAAAAAACCGTTTCCGAATTCAAAGCATTGCAAGAAGACCGCAAACGCCTACTTGAGAAGATAGAAAAGAGCAAAGAATTGATAAAAAATACACGAAATCGCTAAAAATTCGTATGTATGCATGGGAAATATGCAACCATTAAGTTTCTCATGAAAACAAAATTTACATTTTTTTTACTTTTCTTCCTTACAAAAACTTTTATTTTGAAGGCACAAGAACCTCCCTACAATCTTTATGGGCGGCTCAATGATGAAACCATCAGACTACATATTGCTGATAACCAAAATTTGGCTTCCGAAAGTTATTATTATAACATTTTAAATCCCAAAGAACTCATCAAAATTGTGCCTCAATTTGCACCTAACAATTATCAACAAATCAAAGATGTTTGGCGTGAAGAGCGTAAAGGCTCTACAACAGGCTATTTTTACATTACTTCTCCTCCAACAGATGTAGACATCAAAGGTATTTGGCAAAGTGCAGACAAAAGCCAACAGTTTAGCTTTGAGTTTTACCATGTGCTCAATGTCAAAGGCACTATCAACAACCGCCCTATTCGTATGGTTTTAGAATATACAGGAAAAGAAGATGAAAAAGGCTGTTATTATAGAGGTTATTACAACTATTTGGGCTTTGCGCAAAAATTCCAAGTGAAAGCGCGCTCTAACTATGCCATGCTCGACCAAATTGTAGAAGAAGACAATACAGGCGAGTTTATCGCTTTTTTCGAGTTAAGTATCATACCTCAAAATAATAAACAGATAGGCTTGTGGAAAAGTGCCGATGGTAAGCAAACTTACACCTGCATTTTAGAATATTGATTTTTTTGGGGCAGTAAAAAGTATTTTCTATCTTTGGTGCTTCTCAAAAGTTCCCAATATCCATGAAATACTTCCTCTCTTATTTACTACTTTGCACCTGCTATTTTTTTGCCCAAGCCCAACCCAAATACGAAATGCGTGGCGTATGGATTACGACTGTTTTTGGCAATGATTACCCTTCGCAAATCAATGCAAATGCAGGTTTGACACAAAAAAAGGAACTTGAACAAATGATAGAAAAATTAGCCTCACAAGGTTTTAATTGTATTTTTTTACAAGTGCGCCCCGCTGCCGATGCTTTCTATGACAGCCCCTTTGAGCCTTGGTCGGAGTGGCTTACAGGCAAACAAGGCGAAAAACCCAATCCGATGTTCGACCCACTTGAGGTAGCAGTAGCAGCCTGTAGAAAACACCAAATAGAGATTCACGCTTGGATAAATCCTTATAGAGCTGTTTTTAACATAGAAAAATCAAATTTAAGCACTACACACCCTCTCAATCAGCACCCTGAATGGTTTATGAGTTATGGAAAAAAGAAACTCTTTAACCCCGCCCTGCCCGAAGTACGCAACTATATCACACAAATCGCTACTTATTTGGTGCAAAAATATGACATAGATGGTATTCACTTAGACGATTATTTTTACCCTTATCCTGAAAATAACATAGAACTGAACGACCAATACTATTATACGCTTTATCGTACTTCCGAAAAACAAAATATAGCTGATTGGCGGCGCGAGAATATCAATGCGTTGATTAGTTTGATGAGTAAAAAAATAAAAGAAGTAAAACCCTATATAAAATTTGGAGTAAGCCCGTTTGGGGTTTGGCGCAATAAAAAAGACGATGTATTGGGCTCTGACACTCAAGCAGGGCAACCAAGCTACGACAATCTATATGCTGACATTAGAAAATGGTTGCAAAACGCTTGGATTGACTATGCGATTCCACAAATTTATTGGAGCATGGAACACCCAAAGGCTAATTTCAGAACTTTAGTGCAATGGTGGGCAGAAAATAGTTTCGGAAAACACATCTATATAGGGCATGCACTCTATAAAATAGAAGACCAAACAGGCGATACGCGTTGGAATTTGGAAAATGAAATTCCACAACAAATTCGCTTTGTGAGGGAAAAAGCAGTGCAGGGAAGTGCTTTTTTTAGGGCTAAATTTTTGCTCAAAAATAGTAAATCCATTGTAGATTCATTGGCTCAATTTTACCAAGTGCCTGCGCTATGCCCCACCATGACTTGGATAGATAGTATAGCTCCTGAAAAAATAACAGAAATAGAGGTAATCAAAGACCCCGAATATTTACAACTCAAATGGCAAGCCCCCAATGCTGCCATAGATGGAGAACAAGCATATCGGTATTTGGTGTATAGAGTGCCACTTGACAATCCTTTTATAGAAGTGGAAGACATGAAACAGGTGGTTTATTTGGGCAATGAACCCATTTGGAAAGACTATGCTACTACTACGGAAGAAAATTACTTGTATTGTATCACCGCTTTAGACCGAATGAATAATGAAAGTGCCCCGCAAATAGTCTATGTATTTAGGGCAGGAAAAGACCCACAAGACAGTAGTTTGATATGGACAAACATGCCTCTGAAGAAAAAAAAGGTGGATACTTCTTTATTGAAATAAGTAGCAAGTAAAATGAAATGGCGCATTTATTTATCATTGTTATTATTGGTTTTAAACCTTTTTTTAGCTCTTTGGGTGCGTAGGTTAGATGAGAAACAGTTTTACTACCTCTTTATTGCTTCTGATGGTTATTGGAGCATATTCGTACAAAATATTTACCCAAGACTATTCACAGAATACGCAAGGTTGGGCGGAGCTTTCTTTATCGATAAATTATTATTGCTTAGTTGGCGCGTACATTGGCTTTCATTGATAGGTGTTGTGTGGGTATATTTGTCTTCACTACTGCCCCCCTCTTCGTACAAAGTCATTCCTTATCAGGCGGGCATCTTGTGTGTTCGCTGTTTTGTATTATTGGCTGCATGGCATAGTATGGATTGGTTTTGGCTATTGTCAGCGGCAAGCGATTGGGTAGCTTTTTACCAACCTATTGGGATACTAAAATGGTTGAATGTTCCTTTTCCTTCATTTTTTTTCTTGGGAGTTTGTTTTTTCCTTTTTTATTTTTTTCTCTTATTCCTATTTTTATTTCCTGCTCACTTTTGGTGGGCTGTGTTAAGTGTTGTCAGTTGGGTTATTTTACAAGGTTGGTTGTATAGTTTTGGCAAATTAGACCATACTTTTGCCCCTTTTACGATGGTGAGTTTTTGCATTCCTTTTGTTAGTTATGAGTTGTATCGGGCGCGTTTTCAGAAAGAAACAATCCCACTGGAGATTTATAGGTATATTGCTTTGGCTGTGGTGCTGCCTTATTTTTTGTCAGGGTTAGAAAAATTGAGTGTTTCTGGGTTCAGTTGGGCAGATGGCAGTACGCTTGCTTTTTATTTGCGATTGCATGGGCAAGCATGGGGTATTTGGTTAGCAGAACATTGGTTTTTGTGCTTGTTGTTCTCTTTAGCTACTCTTTTCTTTCAGCTTAGTAGCCTTTTGGTGCTTTTCTTCCCTTTTTGGCGTTATGTTTTTGTAGTTTTAGGTGTATTTTTTCACCTAAGTACTTATATTTTTATGGGAGTTGGGGGTTGGGTGTCGCCTTGGTTATTAGATTATGTATTTCTATTCCTGAAACCCTACCCAAAAAACAATTAGTTTTTGGGTTATAATCCTGCTAAAAGTTGCTCCATTGTAATAGTATAAGCACAATCAAAATGCCCTTTGGGACAACCTTTTTGCCCATGTACGCCACAAGGACGACAATCAAGTGTCTTTGTAGTTTCTACTATTTTTGCTTTTTCTCCTAAGGGACTATAGCCAAAGGCGGGTATGGTGGAGCAGAATATGGTGGTAATAGGGGCTTTCATGGCAGAGGCAATGTGTGTGGGGGCAGAGTCGTTGGCGTAGTTCATTGCTGCTTTTTCCATCAGTGCGGCTACTTCGAGCAAGTGAAGTTTTCCTGCCATATTTTCTACTTTTTGGGGTTGTTTTGCCTTTTCTCTTATTTGTTGACAAAAAGAAGCATCGCTTTTACTCCCTATCAAATATATAGTAAAGTTTTCGGTTAGTAAATCTACCAATTGCAGCCATTGTTGTTCAGGAAATTGCTTTGTATTCCAAACAGAAGTAGGGGCAATACAAATGTAGGGGTTTGTTTGAAGTGGTCGTATGTTTTGGTAGTGTTTTTCGGTAGGATAAAGACATATTGCGGCAGGTTGTTCGTCTGTGATGGAAGCAACTAAGGCAAAATTACGCTCTACTTCGTGGATATTGGCAGCACGTTTATAAGCTACTTTTTTATGAAAAAGAAAAGAAAGGGGGTTTTTGTCAAAGCCTACGGTAGTGTGGGCATTGGAAAAATAGGTGAATAAGCCTGTGGTAAAAAATCGTTGCGCATTGAGCACAAAATCGTATTTCTGGGCTCTTATGAGGCTTATAATTCGTGTTATTTCCTTTAATTTAGCATTTTTTTTGTTCCAAACCCAAACATTACTCAGATGAGGGTGCTCCTCTAAAATACTTTGATTACCATCGCGTACTAAAAAATCGATTTGTGCTTCAGGGAAAAAAGCCTTGCATTTTTCTATGAGTATGGTAGCCAATATAACATCGCCTAAAAATGCTGTTTGTATGAGGAGTATTTTTTTGCTCATAGTGCTGCAAAATCAATCAAGAGTTGATAAATTTCTTTGAACTTTGTCAGTGGTAAGGTTTCGGGCTTGTCGTCTATATCGTGATAGGCTTTGATGCCTCCTAAGGTATACCAAAAAAATGCTTTCACTCCCTTTGCCGAAAAGAAATAATGGTCTGAGTTGGCAGCAGTGCCCCTTTTTTGGATAGTAGGCAGTAGTTTTTTAGCATTGTTAATTTCTACCAATTGTGTGTATTCTTTCGGAAATATGGCTCCGTTTACCACCATCATACCTTCATCTCCTGTGCCGATGAGGTCGAGATTGAGCAATAGTTTGATTCTTGCAAGTGGGAAAAAAGGGTTTTCGGTATAGTATTTTGAACCAATCAGTCCAGCCTCTTCACCTGCAAAAGCAATAAAAAGAACAGAATATGGGGGTGGGTTTTGGCGGTAATAATCTGCTAATTGGAAAAGCATCGCTATTCCAGCGGCGTTATCGTTGGCACCGGGGAAATACACTTCTTTGCCTATGCCTCCGAGATGGTCGTAATGTGCCGTAAAAACGATGAATGAATCAGGTTGCAGACTTCCCTCTATGTAGGCAATTACATTGCGCGCTGTGTGTTTTTTGAGCTGTGTTTGTACCTGAATATGAATATTTTTGGCTGTGGTGTCCCAAGTGTTTTGCAAAACTTCGAGGGTAGTTTGCGGAATTTGCAAGGTGCTTACACTTGCAGTAAGTTTCTGCGGTTGTAGTTCTACCCATACAGGGGCTTGCCTAATTTTTTGATTTAGGTCTTTTTGGTTACTTTGGGCGATGGCATTGAACGTATTTTTATCGAATACAAGGGCTGTTTTATGTAGGTTTTGGGTTAAAAGCCATTGTTTCTTGGCTTCGTCTTCAAGTAGATTTTTTGGCAGTGTTAATAATGTATATTTGCCTTTATGACTTGCGGAAAGTGAGTTTAAGATGTATTCGCGCCCTAATTGTAGGTTTTGTTCATCGGTTTTGGCTTTTGCTTCAATGATGGTATTGATGGGGAAAGAAAATGATTGGAAAAAACTTTCGTGATAGGGTTTGCAGGTTAATTGTTTGAATCGGTAGGCGATGTATTCCGCTGCTAAACTATCTCCTCCTTTGAGGTATCCTCTGCCAAACATAGTAGGCGAGCAGAGTGTATCTATGTCTTTTCGTACTTGTTCGAGATTTTGGGCAGTGGCATAGAAAGTAGAAAGTTGTAATATTGCTAAAAAGCCTAAAAATATAATACGTTTGCCTTTCATATTGTTTTATTTGATGCCTGTACTTCCAAAACCTCCTTCCCCTCTTTCTGTGGGCGATAGTATTTGGCTAAGTTCCCAAATGATGGTTTCGTGTTTTGCGATGACCATTTGCGCTATTCTTTCACCATTTTCTATCACGAAGGGCTCTTTGCTTGTGTTGAGTAGCAATACGTGTATTTGCCCACGATAGTCGCTGTCTACAGTGCCAAAAATGGCTACTACACCTTTTTTGGCTGCTAATCCGCTTCGAGGTCGTATTTGGGCTTCGTAGCCTATGGGCAACTCTATGGAGATGCCTGTAGGAATTAAAATTCTTTCTTGGGGAGGTAGTAAAATAGGTGTTTCAATGGATGCCCTTAAATCCATACCTGCCGCGCCTTGTGTGGCATATTGCGGCAGTGGGTGTTCTGATGTATTGACTATTTTGACTGTAAGCATTTTATTTCATGCCCATCATCGTACTTTGGGCTTCTAAACCTTCAGGGTGAATCCAAATATGTAGGGAAATATTCTCGGCGGGCATTCCTTCTTGATGTATTCTGTTCCACAGTTTGAGCTGTTGTGTGCTTATTTGATAGGCTTGGGCTATCTGCTCATAGCTCTCTCCTGCTTTTACAGTATGAATCAATTTTACTTTTTGCTCTGTCGTAATGTGTTCGTGGTGGGTGATATCTATATGATAATCTAACTCGTGCGAGGTGATTTGGTCAAAGTTGCCATAATGTACGGCGGTGTAGATATCTAAATATTCTTTTTTATCAGCAGGAAAACGTATTGGGTAGTTTTGATAGTGATGTGGTACATAGTCTAATTTCAAATGTGGATTAAGCATTTTCATTGTTTTTACATCAACGCCTAAAATTTGTGCCATATCGTTTAGGTGTGTGTAGCCCGAAACATGCACTACAGAAGCAGGTATGTGTTTTAGGTCAGAGGTGTAGTCTAAATTGTGCTCTTCTAAATAACTAAGCACATACATCATCGCTACAAATTTAGGTACATAGGCTCTTGTTTGACCGGGTAGATAATTATAGATATGCCAAAAATCTTTTACTCCTCCACCTCTTTTGATGGCAGCATCTACGCAACCTTCGCCACAGTTATAAGCGGCTAAGGCTAACTCCCAATTGCCACCGAAAAAGTTGTATAAATATTTGAGGTATTTGCAAGCTGCTTCGGTTGATTTGTAAGGATCCATACGCTCGTCTACAAATCCATCTTGTTTTAAGCCAAAGATATGACCTGTGCCGGGCATAAACTGCCAAAGCCCTGCGGCAGCGGCATAAGAAAAAATACGAGGGTGTAGGGAAGATTCGATGACTGCTAAATATTTGAGCTCTTCGGGCATTTGATTGGCTTTGAGCACTTCTTCAAAAATAGGGAAGTAGAAATCTTTTCTTTTGAGAATATCTTTGATGTGTTCGCGCCCGTAGTTGAGGGTAAAATTTTTGATATTTTTGAGTGTATTTTCCTCAAATTTTAGTTTAATATCTTTTTCTATGCAGGCTAATCTATCGCGGATGAGGTCTTCGTCGTGTGTAAGGGGAATATAATGGTTTAAAAAGTAGTCTATTTCCGCTTGGTAGGCTTGTGCGTTTTTGCTTGTATCAGTGGGTAGGTTTTTGGCTTCTGTAATTAAAGAACAAAAGACAAGACCACTGATGAACAGCAGTTTACTTATCTTTAACATAGTAAAAAAATTAAGTAGTTTTTAGATTTTTGTTGTTGCAAAGGTAAGGCATTTTTTTTGCAAAGCAAGTTTTTTTTGCTTTTTTTTAATACATATAAATGTTAATGCGAAAACAAAAGTTATTTGATTTCTCAAAACCAAATAAAAACACTCCAAAAAAGTTGTTCTTTTGGAGTGTTAATAAAAAAAACCGATAATGATTTAACGACTAAATCTTGTTTTTAGACTATTTTTCGTCTAATAATTCAGGTTGATAGGTAGCATCGCCAAATGCCAATAGTGGTAAGAATACGATACCAAGTAGAATAATACCTACTCCAAACATAGTTCATAATGGCTGCCACCAAATTAAGACAAGGCACAAAGAACATTGCTAACCACCATAAAGGCATTTTTAGGATTTCTAAAAGCACTACGATGTTGTAAATAGGAATAAGGGCAGCCCAACCGGGTTTGCCTGCTTTGGTAAAAATTTTCCAATAAACAACAATCATAAATGCAGCAAGTGCAAAAGCAAAAAAGGCATAAGCGGCAAGCATTGCCATTAAAACTTCTAATTGATTTTCCATAATTTCGACAAATTTTAAATTTTACAAAGTAACTATTTTAGTGATTATCGACAGCAAATATAGTAGCAAAATAATAAAATCAAAGTAAGTTTATCATTTTTTTTTGAACTGTTTTCACTCCTTTTGCATAAAAAATAAACAAAATTTAAAAAAGTTAACTTTTTTCCTTATTTTTGTACCCAAAGCCATTGAATTTATCACACACAGAAAGCAAATATGTCTTCCATTCATTTTTCTAAAATTGCCAATTTATTAGGCATTTCCGAACGTCAGGTAGCAGCTACAGTCAATTTATTAGATGGTGGTGCTACGGTTCCCTTTCTTGCACGCTATCGCAAAGAAGTTACAGGCGGGCTCGATGAGGTGGCAATCGCTCAAATACGCGACCGCATACACCAATTGCGCGAGTTAGACAAAAGGCGCGAAGCAATACTTAAGTCTATAGAAGAACAGGGTAAATTAACCCCAGAGTTGGCGCAACAAATAGCCGATGCCGAAACGATGAGCGTCTTAGAAGACCTTTACTTGCCCTACAAGCCCAAACGCCGTACACGTGCTACTATAGCTAAAGAAAAAGGGTTAGAACCTTTGGCGGAGTTGCTTTTCACACAAGGGAAAATCAATATATTGCAAGAAGCCCAAAAATACATCAGCCAAGAAAAAGGAGTCCTGAATGAAGAAGAAGCCTTAGCAGGTGCAAGGGACATCATCGCCGAAAAAGTAAATGAAGACACTCAAGCCAGAGCTACCATGCGCGAAACTTTTTGGAAAAAAGGAACTTATACTTGCAAGGTAATCAAAGGAAAAGAAAAAGAAGCCCAAAAATACAAAGACTATTTTGAATGGTCGGAAAGTGTACTCAATGCGCCTTCGCATCGAGTATTGGCAATGCGTAGAGGCGAGGCTGAAATGGTATTGAGTCTTGATTTAGCCCCTGATGAAGAAATGAGTATAGAGCAGTTGGAGGCTTTGTTTGTCAAAGGCAACCAAGAAAGTAGCCAACAAGTAAAAATGGCAGTCCAAGATGCCTACAAACGCCTTCTGAAACCTTCTATGGAAACAGAAATAAGACTGCTTTCTAAACAAAAAGCCGAAGAAGAAGCCATTAAAGTTTTCTCTAAAAATTTGCGTGAATTATTGTTAGCTGCTCCTTTAGGTCAAAAAAATATTTTAGCTATAGACCCCGGTATTCGTACAGGGTGCAAAGTAGTTTGTTTGGACAAACAAGGCAAGTTGCTTGCTCATGAGGTTATTTTCCCAGACCGCCGCGCTACCGAAGCCGCCGCAACCATTAAAGACTTAGTAAAACAATACCAAATAGAAGCCATCGCTGTAGGGAATGGCACTGCAAGCCGCGAAACAGAAACCTTTATCAAAAAAATAGGTTTGCCCAAAGAAATCCTTTTGGTGATGGTCAATGAAAGTGGTGCATCTATTTACTCTGCCTCTGAGGTAGCACGCGAAGAATTTCCTGACTATGATATTACTGTGCGTGGTGCTATTTCTATTGGACGCCGTCTTTCTGACCCACTCGCCGAATTGGTAAAGATAGACCCCAAATCGATAGGAGTAGGGCAATACCAGCACGATGTAGACCAAAACGACCTCAAAAGAAGTCTTGATGAGGTAGTAATGAGTTGTGTGAATGCTGTGGGAGTAGAGTTGAATACGGCAAGTAAACAATTGCTTACTTATGTTTCGGGCGTAGGACCTCAATTGGCGCAAAATATCATTGATTATCGCAATAAGAACGGAGCTTTCAGAAGCCGCGAAGACCTCAAAAGAGTACCACGTTTGGGGGACAAAGCCTACGAACAATGTGCGGGTTTCTTACGCATCAGAAATGCTGATAACCCCTTAGATACCAGTGCAGTACACCCTGAATCGTACAATATTGTGGCAAAAATGACACAAGATTTACAATGCGAAATCAAAGATTTGATGACCAATGAAACTTTGCGCAAAAAAATAGACCTTAAAAAGTACGTAACTGAACAAGTAGGTTTGCCTACTTTGCAAGATATTTTGGACGAATTAGCCAAACCCGGCAGAGACCCCCGCGAACAATTCGAAAGTTTTGAGTTTGCTGAAGGCATCAACGAAATAGATGATGTGAAGGCAGGTATGCAATTGAATGGTATCGTTACGAATGTTACTAATTTTGGAGCATTTGTAGATATAGGTGTGCATGTAAATGGCTTGATACACATCAGTAATATGGGACAATATGTAAAAGACCCTAACGAAATACTAAAAGTAGGGCAGAAAATAGTGGCTACGGTTGTGGAGGTAGATATAGAACGTAAGCGTATTGCACTTTCATTGGGCAATAGCTTCAAGAAACAAGCAACTGACCACAATAAAAAAGAAAAACAGACTGCTAATACTTCCCAAAAAAGCTCCTCGAAAGATGATTGGCAAAATCAATTGGAGGCACTGAAAGGCAAATTCAGATAGAAATACAAAAGAGGCTACCCAAAATAGCCTCTTTTTTTTATGGGTTTTAATTTAGAATTGAGTTATCTCATTCAAGTTGTATAAAAATGAAGTTTATTGACTGATAGTAACCGTGCCTAAATCGGTAGAACTACCTATATTGACAGTGATGTTATTAAGTGTTTTGGTCTGATAACCTTCTTTTGGAACTAATACTACTTTATAAGTACCTGCTTTTAAGCCTTGTACTAAAAATTTTCCTTCTTTATTAGGGTATGCACTTACAGAGTCTTGTGCGGAAGAGATGGCATACACAACAGGGTCAGCTTGTAAGGGGCTTACAGTACCTTTGATGCCTCCTGTTTCGGCTTTCACGATTGTTCTAATGACAGGTTTTAGGCTATAACTACCATTGCCTGAGAGTACTATGGAGCGAGCCGCGTCAAAATCTAAAATGATTTTATAAGTAACACCTTCCTCAAAAGTGGTATTAATGAGTAGTTTTAAACCCGACTGCATAGCAGAAGGAGTAGCTAAAGCATAATCTTTCCCTGAAACTTTAATAGTGTTATTATTACCCAAAACAAGTCTTATTTGAGATATTTTACCAGAAGGAATTTCTACATCGGTGAGCAAGGTGTCCAAACCATTTGTAAAATCGAGGATATTATAAATACCGGGTTTTAATAGGTCTAATTTTACCCAACCTTTGTCATTATTGCCTGCGCTTCCGTCAGTGTGAATTTCCACGCCTTGTATGTCTATGTTAATAGCGTCATAATCAGCAGGTGCGTCAGTAATGCTTACTTGCAAGCGTGAAGTGCCACCATTATTTTTATTACAAGCTGTAAAAAAAACAGAGGAGAGCAATAAAAGTAAGAATAAGTTGAAGGGATATTTTTTTGTCATAATCACTGTTGTATTTTTTGAATATTTATTGATAATAGAATTTACAATACGTATTTATAAGCAAAAAGTTATGATTTATCCCCTATTTTAACATTTTGATTGCGGATTGTATGCCTACTGCAAGTTGGTCTATTTCAGAGAGAGTGTTGTACATAGCAAAAGAAGCCCTCACAGTACCCTTAATACCCAAATGAGCCATTAGAGGCTGCGCGCAATGGTGCCCTGTTCTTACGGCAATGCCTTTAGCATCGAGCAGTGTGCCCAAATCGCCATGATGACAACCCTCTACTACAAAAGAAACGACACTTACTTTTTGCGCCGCCGTACCTATGATGCTGAGCCCCTCGATGGCATTCAGTTGTTTGGTAGCGTGTTGTAGTAGTTGGTCTTCGTGCGCATGGATATTTTGTTTGCCTATTTTTTGCACATAGTCCAACCCAGCTTTGAAGGCAATTACATCGGCTATGTTAGGCGTACCTGCTTCAAACTTGAAAGGTAGCCCGTTGTAAGTTGTTTTTTCAAAACTGACCTCTTTAATCATCTCTCCACCGCCATGGTAAGGGGGCATGGCTTCAAGTATTTTTCTTTTTCCATACAAAGCCCCTACGCCTGTAGGCGCGTATACTTTGTGCCCTGAGAAAGCATAAAAATCACAATCCAACTCTTGCACATCTATGTCTAAATGTACAGCACCTTGCGCGCCGTCTATCACTACGATTGCACCTTTTTGATGGGCTAAATCTATTATTTTTTTGATAGGGTGAATAGAGCCTAAGGCATTGGAAGCGTGCGCTATGGATACGATTTTGGTACGCTCACTGAGCATTTTTTCATAGGCTTGGAGTTCTAATTCGCCTTTTTCGTTGATGGGTATTACTTTCAAAATTGCTTTTTTGCGTTCGCAAAGCATTTGCCAAGGTACAATGTTGGAGTGGTGTTCCATTACAGAGAGTATAATTTCATCACCCTCTTGTATTTGGCTTTCGCCGTAGGTATTGGCTATGAGGTTGATGGCTTCTGTAACTCCTCTTAGTAGTATAATTTCGTCTGCGGAGTCAGCTCCTAAGAAATGACGTATGGTTTCGCGGGCTTGTTCGTACTCTTCAGTAGCTTTGGCGGCTAAGTAGTGCGCGCCTCTATGTATATTAGCATTGCTTTGTTTATAATAATTAAGCAGTGTATCTATGACAATTTGTGGTTTTTGGGAGGTGGCGGCATTGTCTAAATAGACCAATGGTTTTTGGTGGGCAGTAGTTTGTAATATGGGGAAGTCTTGGCGTATTGCCTCTACATCATAGCGCATCATTGTTTTATTTTTATGTTTTTTACTATTTTTAAAACCATAATTTTTAGAAAAAAGTTAGATAACTTTCGTAAAAAAAGCATTAGGCTTGTATTTGTGGCAGTATTATTTTGAAGGTAGTGCCTATTTTTTCGGTACTATCTATGTGCAATGTTCCTTGCAATTTTTCTATATTGAGCCTTACAATATAAAGCCCTAAACCAGAGCCATCAGATTTGGCAGTACCTCTATAGAACATATCGAATATCTTTGGTAGGTGTTCTTCTTTGATACCTATGCCATTGTCCTGAATTATGATAATGGCTTCGTTTTCGTTGGTAGTGATGTCGAAGTGTAAAAAATTGGGTTTTTTTTCTGTATCTTGGTATTTGATGGCATTAGAAATAAAATTTTTAAGAATAATGCCCAACCGAAAAGGGTCATTGAAATAATCTGCGTGGTGGTGTATTTTTATTTGTAAATCTATATTTTGTGCCAAATCTATGTATTTGAGTTCATCAAAGGTTTGTTGAATTATTTTTTCAAAATCTATCTTGTCTATGCTTAGTACTTGGTTCAGGGTACGCGAATAAGTGAGTACAGTTTGTATGAAATGGTCTAATTTATGCACTCTATCGCCAATGTATAAAAGGTATTCGTGTGTATTTTCAGGTTCAATATTAATCATATCTAACAGACCTAACACAGAGGCTAAAGGCGCGCGCAAATCGTGCGAAACTTTATACACAAAATTATCAAGTTCAAAATTTCGTGATTTTAATTCTTGCAAAGTTTTTCGGAGGTCATCTTCTACTTTTTTGCGCGTGGTTATGTCCCGAAGAATAGTAATCACTTCTTCTTCTCCACTTTTGCATATCCTTATTTCGTAAGTGTGCCCCTCCAAGTCTATTTCTATAAATTCGCTGAAACCTGTATCAAGTGTTTTGTTTATTTTTTGCTTAAAATTTTGGATTACATCGGGGTTCAGTGGCAATTCGCCTATGTGTGTGCTGATGACTACCTGTTTAAAAATGCGGAATATTTGTTCAAACTCTATTTTATAATCCAGATAATGCCCTTCGCGGTCTAATCTTAGAATAGTATCTGGAATTCCATCTAACAAAGCTCTGCTTCTTTTGTCGTTAATGTGCAATTGCTCCAAGTGTTTTTTCTGTATTTCCATTCCCTGCCTCAATTCTTCTTCATTGGCACTGAGTTCTTCATTGAGCGATTCTTGTACTTTCAGCGACTCTTGTAACTGTTGGTACATATAGTTTTTTTCAGCTTGTATAGCCGTTACCAAAATGCCTATAAAAGCTACAGAAGTGATATACAACCAAAATAAGACTAAATTGGCATACCAATCGGTAATTTCCGAAGGCTCAACATATAAAATGACATCAAAAAAGGCAATAATCACCAATACCAAAATAGCCAATGTCGTAATGTGGGTTTCATAGCGTAGGCTGATCCATATCAAAAAGGGAAAAGGGACAAAAGTGATAGGCAAACTTGCATTATTAGACAAAGACAGTATATTAAATGAAATAAGGGAAGAAATGATAAGCAACAAAAACATTAACAACAGTTGAGGTTTCAAATACTCTTTGTATATTTCCTTTCTAAAAGTGAGCAATAGCGGTGTGATGAGCAATACGCCACTAAAATCGCCTGCTAACCATATCCATGCTGAATTAAAAAAAGAAGTAATAGGTATTTTTCCTACCATTATCAAAATACCTATCCCATTGATAGCAGCTAAAAAAGCACCTACCAATGCCCCTAAAAGTAAAAACAATACAAAATCTTGAGATTTATTAAACTCACCTTGAAAACCTTGCTTTTTCAATAAAACACTACTCAAATAATAGCTAAAGGTATTTCCAAAGGCTATGCCCAATGCCACCCATAAAGGAGAATGAGCAACCCACCAATTAACCAAAAAAGCTCCTAAAAAGATACTGATTAAAAATTGCTGATGATAGCGCAAAAACACAAACAAGGCAATACCAGAAGGAATCCAAATAAGACTAATGTCTTTGCCAAAACAAGCATAAGTTAATCCTAAATAACCCGAAAGATAATAACCTAAAAATACGAAAATATGGTATAACACTTTAAGCCACATTGCATAGCAAAATAAGAAATGATAATCAAATATAATGCTTTTTTATGAGAAAATAACGAAAAAAATAAACTTTTTTATACCTTTGTTCTTTTTATTACATCACATTGTTTAGTTCAGAAAGATATGATACTTCCTATAGTTGCTTATGGCGACCCAGTACTGAAAAAAAAAGCAAACGATATCGACCCTCAAGATAACTCTCTCGATTTGAAAGCACTCATCGAGAATATGTTCGAAACCATGTATGCAGCCAGCGGTGTAGGGTTAGCCGCTCCGCAAATAGGGCTTAGTCTGCGCCTATTTGTAGTAGATGCCGAGCCTATGGACGAACAAAACCTCAAAGGATTCAAAAAAGTATTCATTAACCCTCAAATCATAGAAGAACAAGGCAATGCTTGGGCTTTTGAAGAAGGCTGTCTTAGTATTCCTCATATCCGCGAAAACGTAGAAAGGCTGCCCAAAATAAAAATCAAGTATTTCGATGAAAATTGGCAACCTCAAGAAGCCGAGTACGATGGCATGGCGGCACGTGTCATTCAGCACGAATACGACCACATAGAAGGCATATTATTTACTGACCACCTTAGTAGTTTTAAAAAAACAATGCTCAGAAAAAGATTGAGTAGCATCAGCAATGGACAAGTAAAAGCAGACTACAAAATGAAATTTTATCACAAAAAGTAATTATGTCCAAAATCATCATTTTTTCAGCTCCTTCTGGCGCAGGTAAAACCACTATAGTACAACATCTTTTGCAAAAATTCCCCAAAGAACTTGCTTTTTCGGTGTCGGCTTGCACGCGTGCGCCACGCCCCAACGAGGTCAATGGCAAAGATTATTATTTTCTCTCGCCCGAAGATTTCAAAAAACGCATTGAAGAAAATGCCTTTGCAGAGTGGGAAGAAGTATACGAAAATATGCTGTATGGCACACTCAAAAGTGAAATAGAAAAACTATGGGCTTTGGGCAAAACGATACTCTTTGATGTAGATGTGAAAGGGGGCTTACAACTCAAAAAAACATATCCACATAATAGTTTGGCTGTTTTTGTAAAACCGCCTTCCATAGAAACCCTCATAGAAAGACTCAAACAAAGACGTACAGAAAACGAGGCACAACTACAAAGGCGCATCGCTCGCATGCGCGAAGAGATGCAATACGAACCCCAATTTGACCACATTATCCTCAATAAAAACCTTGAGGAGGCTTTTGCAGAGGCAATTGCCCTCACACAAAATTTTTTAGGCTCTTAGATTATGTGTATTAGCAATTTTATGAATCTTTTTTATAGTTTTTTATTAAAAACAAATTTTGATTTTGATAAGATAGGAAACTATTTACCAATCAATGAACCCATTTTTAGAAAAAATTAGTCCTCAAAAAGCCATTTTAAAGCCAATTCTTCATTATCAAAATACAATACTTTCACGGCTGCCTGTTTGTTTTCTTCTACAAATTGTTCTATAGAAATTTGTGAAAAAAGGTCTTTACTGATTATAAAAGCTATTTTTTTTACATCTTTTTCTGCTATCATTGGAAAAACATGAGATGCAACCCATTCTTGAACATCGGGAGAAATTGAAAAGTTAAATTCAGACGTATTTACCAAATGAAAAGACGCATCAACTTGATATGCTAAGTTATTTACCCAAAGCACCAATTTTTTATATTCTTCATTAGTCATTGCTTCCGTCTGGTCGTTCCAAGTGTGTTTAAACAACGAATTTTTTTCGTCATATTCAACCTTTACAATGTGATTTTGACCTAGTATTTTCATGTTTTTTGAGATAAAAATAAAAATAGAATATTGTATTTATAAAATTTATTTTACTACTGAAAGACTAATGCTTACCTTTACTTTGTCATCGAGCACCATACTTTTATCACCTACCCCAAAATCTAAGCGATTGATTTCGAAACTACCTGAAAAAATAGCATTCGAGCCACTTTCCTGAAATGAAAACGGCATCTGTACAGTTTTAGTCGTACCTTTTATGGTAAGGTCGAATGTACCTACATATTGCCCGCCGCCTTTGTGTAAAAAAGATACACTCTTCATGCGAATGGTAGGGTATTGTGCTACATTGAAATAATCTGCCGCCTTGAGGTGTTTGTCGCGTGCAGTGATGCCCGTTTCGAGCGTATTTACATCTACAGAGGCTGAAATAGTAGCACTTTGTAAGTTTTGCAGGTCAAAATAAACAGAAGCCGTCATTCCGTATAACTGCCCATCTACATTGAAACCTGCATTGCGAATGGTAAAAGATACACTGCCTTTTTGTGGCTTCCAATGTGTTTGAGCTTGCAGGGGTAATAGCGTTATATACCCCAACAAGCAATAAATAATGACTATTTTTTGATTCATAACTTTGTTTTATGGGAATATATATCCATAAAGTTTAGTAATTTTCTTTTTACTCACTTCAGCCACCGACACCTTCATGGCAATGTCTTGCGTAGGGCGGTCGTTTTGGTCAGTAGCTTGTGTTGCTATTTTATCTATCACCTCTAAGCCCTTCACTACCTCCCCAAAAACAGTATAGTTTTGGTCTAAATGAGGCGTTCCACCCAATGTTTTATAGATTTGTTTTTGATTTTCGGGTATTTTATAAGGCATCATTTGGCTTACTTCTGCATTGATTTGAGATTCTAAAGCAAGGTATATTTTCTGAGTTTCTGCTTGGTTTTGGGTCTGTTGTGCTACCTTAAACGCTTCAAAAAGGCTTGCATTTTCAGGCTTTGCCAATAGTTTGAAAAAAACTTCTGTTTTGCGTTGCCCATTGATGCGGTCTTCTACTTTGGCTATTTTCTCATCGTCGAAGACCTGCCCCTGCACTATGTAAAACTGACAACCGCTCGATGATTTTTGAGGATTGTTGTCGCGTGCGGCAGCTATCACTCCTTTTTTATGAAAAAGCGTAGCATCGAATTCAGCATCAACTCTATAGCCCACATCTCCATTGCCAAGCATCTGCCCTGCGGTTGCATTTTTCGACTCAGGGTCGCCACCCTGAATCATAAAATTATTGATGACTCTGTGAAAAAGCAAATCATTATAGAAGCCCTCTTTGGCTAATTTGATAAAGTTTTCTTTATGTTTGGGTGTTTTATCATACAATAAAATTTGCATATCGCCAAAAGAAGTACTAACAGTAACAATGTAATCTTTCCCGTTCTTTTGTGCCAAAAGAAGCGTACTTTGTGTGGTTATTAGGAATAAAAAAAGAATAAAAAACGGTTTCATAGTGCTTAATAGTTGATTACTTGAGGTTCGTATTTTCGGGTAATATGATAAATTTCTATCAAAGGCTTCATAAACTCTTCCAAATCATAGACAGAAAGTTGGCTTGCAGCATCACAAAGGGCTTCGGTAGGGTTAGGGTGCGTTTCTATGAATACACCATCAACGCCAGAGGCAACCCCCGCGCGCGATAAAGTAGGCAAAAACTCACGTGCGCCACCTTTGGCATCGGCACTCGGAATACCATATTTGCGAATCGCATGGGTAATATCGAACACCACAGGGTAACCTATTTGGTTCATGTGGTAGAAACTACGTGGGTCTACTATCAAATCGTTATAGCCAAAGGTATAGCCCCTTTCTGTCAATATAATTTGCTCATTACCAGTACTTTCTATTTTTTTTACAGGGTGTTTCATATTTTCAGGAGCCAAAAATTGCCCATGTTTTAGGTTGATTATTTTCCCTGTTTTGGCTGCCGCCACCACTAAGGTTGTTTGCATACACAAATAAGCAGGAATTTGTATAATATCTAATACTTCGGCAGCGGGTGCGGCTTGGTCGGGGTAGTGAATATCGGAAAGAATAGGAAATCCGAATTCCTTTTTGATTTTTTGCAATATCTTCAAACCTGCTTCCAATCCCGGTCCGTCATAGTAATTGACAGAACTTCTGTTGTCTTTCTGAAAAGAAGATTTATAAATAAGAGGTAATTGTAATTTTTGCGAAACCTCTTTGAGTTTTTCGGCTGTGCGCATCATTATATCCTCTTGTTCTATCACACAAGGACCAGAAATAAGGAATAAAGTATCGCCACCATACGTTACATCTCCTACCGTAAATTTAATTTTTGACATATTCTAAAAAATGGTTAAATGATAAAAATGCTAAATAAGTTCAAAATAACGAATATAAGTATCTAAATCTTTGTCGCCACGCCCTGAAAGGTTAATGACTACAATATCTTCTTTTTTAAACGAAATTTTTGGCAAAATAGCCAATGCGTGTGCCGTTTCGATGGCAGGAATGATGCCCTCAAGACGGCTCAACTGCCAACCTGCTTGCATGGCTTCTTCATCGGTAATGGGGTAAAAAGTTGCTCTATTGATGTCGGCAAGGTGTGCGTGCATAGGTCCTATGCCTGGGTAATCCAAACCCGCCGAAATAGAATGTGGCTCTACTACTTGCCCATCTGTTGTCTGCATCAAAACAGTTTTGCTTCCGTGCAATATACCCACCGTTCCGAGTGCAAGTGTAGCGGCAGATTTACCCGATTCCACGCCCAATCCTGCGGCTTCTGCACCAATGAGTTGTACGCGTTCATCTTCCAGAAAATGATAAAAAGCACCTGCGGCATTGCTTCCACCGCCTACACATGCCAATACATAATCGGGGAATTCGCGTCCTACTTGGCTTTGAAGTTGTGTTTTGATTTCGGCACTGATAACCGATTGAAACCTTGCGACCATATCAGGGTAAGGATGCGGACCTACCACAGAGCCAATGATATAGTGCGTATCATCAGGGTGATTAATCCAGTGGCGCATGGCTTCGTTGGTAGCATCTTTGAGCGTTCGGCTGCCTGAAGTAGCAGGAACAACCTTTGCCCCTAATAGTTTCATTCGGGCTACATTGGGACTTTGGCGCGCAATGTCCACTTCGCCCATATAAACGATGCACTCCATACCCATCAAGGCACATACCGTAGCCGTTGCTACGCCGTGTTGTCCTGCGCCTGTTTCAGCTATTATTTTGGCTTTTCCTAATTGTTTGGCTAATAAAATTTGTCCAATTGTATTGTTTATTTTATGAGAGCCTGTATGGTTGAGGTCTTCTCGTTTGAGGTAAATTTGTGTTTGGAAGTGTTCCGAAAGCCTTTCTGCTTTATAAAGAGGACTCGGACGACCTACGTACTGTTTTAGGAGGTACTCAAATTCTTTCTGAAAATCTGCATGTTCTATGATGGAGATATATTGTTGTTGCAATGATGCTATATTGGGGTATAACATTTCGGGAATGTAAGCCCCACCAAATTGTCCATAATAGCCTTTTTCTTGTAACATAATTGATATAAGCGTTTGATAGTTGCTAATGATTCATGAACTGAACGTTTGCGGCTTTGTTTGCTGGCACTATCGAAGAAAGCAAAGTAATGGCTACAATCGTGAAGAAAGTAAACACGAAATCGATGAGGCGCAGTTCCACAGGGTAAGCATCAATGACTGTGCTGGTTGTACCCAATTTGACAAAGCCATATTCTTGTTGTAATAGAACAATACTCGTACCCGCCAATATACCTACCAAAGCACCTGTAAAAGCAATGATAGTTCCTTCAGTTAGGAAGATAGTCCTCAGGAAAGGCTGGTTTGCTCCCATCGATTTTAGTATGCTGATGTCTTTTTCTTTGGCAATTACTAACATCATCAATGAGAAAAATATATTGAAAGAAGCAATCGCCAATATGAAAGAAAGAGTGAGGTATACAAATAATTTTTCTACTTGAATGGCTCTGAGCAGGGAGGCTTGCTGCTCCGCACGACTTAACACTTCAAAACTATTCCCCAATACTTCCATAAGGGCTTTTTTGACCTCCTCTGTATTGCTTTGTGGTTGCAATTTTATTTCTATGGCAGTTCTTTTTTGCGCATAATCAAATAATTTTTCGGCAAAAGCAATGGGCACAAATACTAAATTTTCGTCAAAATGTTGTTCCAAACTAAAAATGCCAGCAGGTACTACAGATGCTTTTTGAAAATATTTGGCAGGGTCAGTGCTATTAAGTATTATTTTCTGGGTTCTTTTTGGATACCAAAGTTCTAATATATTGTTGTGGTTTTTCAAGTTGATAGAGAGTGTATATTGCACACCTATCCCCAACACGGCGGTATTGGTTTGTAATAAAAAATTACCGTCTACTATAGTGCGTTGCATATTGCTCTGCCTTGCGTAGTTATCGCTTACTCCTTTCACCTTCACCACCATTTGCCGCTCCTGATAACGGGCTACGGCATTGTCTTCTATGATTTCGCTCATCAATATTACGCCTTTGGTTTGGCTTATTCTTTGTCGCATCGCCTCATCTATCTCAAATGTTTTTCCCTTGGCAGGTTTAATGAGTAGTTCGGGGTTGTAGTGGCTATACAAACCCTCTATCATTACCTCTAAGCCATTGAATACAGAAAGCACAATAATCAGTGCGGCAGTACCTACGGCTATGCCTAACATAGAAAGCCCCGAAATGATATTGATAAATCGGGCTTTACGCTTCGAGCGAAAATAGCGGTAGGCTATAAAAAAAGAAGTGAAGTTCATTTTCATGCGTCTTTTTCTTCGGCTTCGTTGTTTTCTCCTTTTTTTTCTTCTTCTTCTTTAGGGATATCGAGATTGTCTAAAAGGCTATTGATGTGCGAAACATACTCTTCGGTATCATCTAAGAAAAAGCGTAATTCAGGTATAATTCTTACTTGTTGTTTGATTCTGATAGCGAGCATTTGCCTAACTGTTTTGGTTTGCTCCTCTATCTGCTCGAGCAGTAAATCCTTGCCTTTGTCTTGTAAAAAGCTCAAATATACTTTTGCCATACCTAAGTCGGGGCTAATACGTACTGCGGTAATGGTGATGAAGGCATTTCCAAAAAGATGACGAGCGTCTTGTAAGAACACATCAGCCAATTCTTTTTGTAATAACCTTGCTACTTTCTGTTGTCTTGTAGTTTCCATTAGGATATGTGTTATTTTAGGAATTTTAAGAGTACGAAAAAAGCAAAAGACTTACCATTGTTGTAGGTAAGTCTTTTTATTTATCTTAAAAGGAATGATTTCTATAATTTATACTAAGTAGAAGAATGTAAAGACGAATACCCACACTAAATCTACAAAGTGCCAATACAAACCTACTTTTTCTACCATTTCGTATCGGTGTGCGCCTGGGTCTATGGTTCTATCGGGGCGGTCATAAATACCCATTGTTGTATTATAAAATATTAGGAAATTGAGCAATACACCGCTGAATACGTGAAAACCGTGAAAACCTGTAATGAAGAAGAAGAAATTGGCAAAGGTAGTAGGACCATATTGATTGTGCAATAAATTAGCACCATACACCACTTGTCCAGTGAAAGGGTCTAAAGCACCGCCATTGGGCGTACCATGTATAAAGTGTGTCCATTCCCAAGCTTGGCTACCTAAAAAAGTAGCACCCCCTAAGATTGTCCAAAGCATCCATTTTTCTACATCTCTGCGGTCGTTACGATGCCCTGCTTCTACGGCTAATACCATCGTTACGCTACTCATAATGAGTATAAAAGTCATAATACCTACAAAAACTAAGGGGAGTTCTTGCCCTTCTAAGAAAGGGACTGCCTCGAATACCTTTTCGGGGATAGGCCAATATTCTGTAGAGAATTTGAAGTCTTCGGCACTGCCTTTATAGGCGGGGTGGCTATAACGTACCATTCCATAAGCCACTAATAATGAAGAAAAAGAAAAGGCATCTGATAGGAGAAAGAACCACATCATGAGTTTGCCCCAACTGGCTTTGAAAGGTTCATTCCCTCCGTCCCAAATACTTCTACCGCTTTTGGCTGTATTGACTGCTGTTGCCATATGATTTAATTTATACTTTTTTCTTACTCTTTTGAATGAATATTTTATTTTCGGTTGTAAATCTAAGGGGTTTTATCGTAATTCACAAAAAAAAATAGTTTTTTTTTGAAACAAAAATAATAGTTTTGCTATTATATAAACAAGTTCTACTTTTATGAGGCATTTTTTTATTCTCCTTTTTTTCATCTTTGCTTGTGTTCTTGGGGTGCAAGCACAAATTACTGAAGATAGTATTTTTACTTTTGAAGAGTTTTATGACTTACTCATCAACAATCACCCTGTGGCAAAACAAGCTCGCCTTCTCAATGAAAATGCCGAGCAAGAGTTGCGCATGGCACGTGGTAATTTCGACCCTAAACTATCTGCTGACTATACACAAAAGCAGTATGACAAGAAAACCTATTATGATATTCTGAATAGTGGCTTAAAAATTCCTTTTTGGTGGGGCGATTTGAAAGCAGGTTATAAAAAAGCTGAAGGTACTTTTCTAAGTCCTGAAAATACATTGCCCGAAACAGGGCTTGTGTACGCAGGTGTTTCTGTGCCAATCTTACAAGGTGTTTTGATAGACGAACGAAGAGCTACTTTGCAAAAAGCCAAAATTTTTCAGGACATAGCCGAAGCAGAGCAACGCAAAGAGGTCAATAAATTGGTACTTACTGCCGTAAAACAATACTGGGAATGGTATTTTGCTTATCAACAATATTTACTGCTAACCGAAGGGTATCTTTTGGCTGATTTTCGCTATCGTGGCGTAGTAAGCAAGGTATTAGTAGGCGATGAAGCTCCTATAGATAGTGTGGAGGCAAAAATAATTTTGCAAACTCGTGATATAGAACTTAGACAAGCCGCCGTACAACTACAAAATACACGCCTTTTGCTCTCTAATCATTTATGGGCAACGGACGAAACCCCGCTTGAGATTCCTGAAAATATGAAACCACAAGATTTTTCGGAAGAAAGCCATGATGCATTGCCAGCAATTGAATTTTTCTTAGACCAAGCCTCTAACAACCACCCCGAAGTGCTCAAATTACGATTCAAATTACAACAATTGAACGTAGACGAACGCCTCTATAAAAATAACTTTCTACCCAGTCTTAATATAGAGTACAACTTACTCAATGAAGCCTTAGCAGGTAGCAACAAAGAAATTACAACGCCACAACTTCAAAACTATACTTTTGGTTTGGTAGCCTCTTTCCCGCTTTTTCTGAGAAAAGAAAGAAGTAAACTGCAAATCAATAAAATAAAACAAAATCAAACCGAGTTAGACTTGTTGCAAACGACACGCGAAATCAATAATAATATTGCGATTAGTTACAATGAGCTACAAAATATCAGAAATCTTATTCGTTTACAAGCACAAATGGTAGAAAATTATACACGCCTACGTGACGGGGAACAGCAAAAATTTGACAATGGCGAAAGTTCTCTCTTTTTGGTAAACTCACGCGAAGCCAAACTCATAGAATCGCAAGTGAAATTGGAAGATTTGAAGCAAAAATATGAAAAAATAAGAGCCACACTCTACTACCAAGCAGGAATGAATGAGTGGCAAAACTAATACAAATGCTTTGAGTTAAAATGGTTTGCTTTTTGTTTGTATATGTCAATAGTTATGACTTATTTTGTCTAAATTTCTAACTTTGTGGTAGGTATCCAAATCCATTTTTATGCTATAAAACTTATGTTAAGATTGTTATTAATCTTAATAATGCTACTTTTTTTTACATTACCTACTTTTGCTCTCATCTCTCCTACTGATAGTTTAGAACAATTAGTAGCTAAAGAAACTAATCAACAAAAACGTTTAGATTTACTCATAGTACTTTCTTTTGAGTACCATCGTACAAACCCCGAAAAAACTTACCAATTAGCCAATGAAGCAAGATTGCTTTCTCAAAAACTTAATAATGAAGAAGCAGAAGCCAAAAGCCTCAAAAATATAGGGGTAAGTTTTTATATAAGAGGCAATTATGCCTTAGCTATGGATTACTATTTACAAGCAATTAAAATTGCCGAAAAAATTGCTGACAAGGAATTACAAGCGGGGCTTATCAGCAATGTAGCTATGATAGAGCGCGAACAAAGCCAACACCAAAGGGCTCTTCAACTTTTCTTAGAGGCTTACAAAATAGCCCAAAAAACAAAAAGTGATATACTCAAGGCGCGCATCTCTAACAATGTTGCTAATATGTACTTTATACTCAAAAACAACAAAGAAGCACTTAATTATTACCAACAATCCTTAGCACTGAAGACTAAAGCCAAAGAGCAAAAGAGTATTACCTTTGACTTATTGGGCATTGGAGAAATTTATGCACAAGCAAATCAACCAGATAGTTTGAAAACCGCACTTGATTACCTCAGCAAGGCTCTAAAAAATGCGGCTCAGTTCGATGATTATGTCAATATTGCCCAAATTTATAATACTTTGGGACTTATTGAGCAAAAAAACAAACAAACAGACAAGGCAATAGAGTACTATCAGAAGGCGATAGAAGTAGCTAAAAAAGCCTCTGCCATACAACCTATTAAAAATGCTTATGCGAAATTAGCCTTACTTTATGCGGCTAAACAACAATACGAAGAGGCTTATCGCTATCAATCACTTTTTATTACGCTCAATGATTCTCTTTTTACTATAGACAAAGCCAAACAAATAGCCAATTTGCAAAGTGTAAAAGAAAATGAAAAGAAAACCGCACAAATAGAAGCCTTTAAAAACAATGAAGCCACGCAAAAAGAACGCGATTTTTACCTTTGGGCAACTATAGCAGTAGGTAGTGTTACGCTCATTATAGTACTTTCAGTAATGTTATTTTTAGCCTATACCAACAGACAACGCAAACAAAATAACTACGCGCTCAAAAATGCAAACCAAGAGTTGAAACTATACAATGAAAAAATCATAGAAAGTAGGCACGAAACGGAGCAACTCACCGAAAAATTACAACAAGTACTCAAGGAAGTTTCAGAACAAAAAGATTTACTAAGACAAAAAAATGACGACCTTTTGGCGAGCATCAACTATGCCGAACGAATACAAAACGCACTCCTGCCACGTCCTCACGAAATAGCTTCGGCACTGCCCGAACATTTTGTCTTTTACCAACCAAGAGATATTGTTTCAGGTGATTTTTATTGGTTTTTACACAAAAATTATAAAATCATTATTGCTTCAGTAGATTGTACGGGGCACGGAATACCCGGTGCATTTATGAGCCTTATTGGTAATTCGCTGTTGAAAGAAATTGTAGATATACGCAACATTCACTCGCCCGAAAAAATATTGCAAGAACTTAAAACAAGTATTAATGCTACACTAAGGCAAGAGGAAACACGCAATCAAGATGGTATGGATATAGCGATTTGTGCTATAGATTATTTCCCCACTGCTTACAAAGATATACTTGGAACACCACATTTAGAGTTTGCAGGGGCAGGCTGTCCTTTGGTATACATACAAAATGATACTCTTCACGAAATCAAAGGCAATAATATCATTATTGGAGGGTTTAACAGTCAAGAAAGGCAAACTGATTTTGTAAAACATCGTATTGAAATTAATACGCCTACTACTTTTTATATCTTTTCTGATGGTTATCAAGACCAATTTGGTGGTCCGCGCCGTAGTCGTTTTATGACTCGAAGACTCAAAGAGTTACTTTTTAGTATTTATCATAAACCTATGGAGGAGCAAAAACAAATACTCCAACAAAATATGATAGATTGGTTAGGAGATGAGAAGCAAATAGATGATTTATTGGTAATAGGTGTACGTGTAGGTACAGACTAAAAAAGGCGAATGCTTTTGTGCATTCACCTCTTAGCAATGATATACAAAAAGTGTATAAAGATTATATTTTCACTTTTTTGGTCAAAGTACCTTTCTTTTTAGCATCTCTCAATACATTGACTAAGCCATTTTTATTGATAGTGCGAAGTGCTTTAGTAGAAAGTTTCAAGGTAATCCACTCGCCTGTACTTTCTACAAAGAATCTTTTCTTTTGTAAATTAGGGCTGAAAAGACGCTTTGTTTTATTGTTAGCGTGCGATACATTATTACCTACACGTGCTTTTTTTCCTGTAACTTGACAAACTTTCATGATTTTATATAAAATGTTGTATAAAAAATAAATTCTTCTTTTAGTAATGGGCTGCAAAAATAGTAAAAATGTTTTTATTTTATATTCGCTTCTCTTAATTTTTTTTCTAATAGGGTAATTTTTGCCTCATATTCTTGCATTTTTTGGTTGTATAGTTTTTCGTTGTTGCGCATTTGGTCATTGGTTTCTAAGGCATCTAAAAGCATTTGTTTGGTTTTAATTTCGGCTTGTTTGGCAAGCGTAATATCGTGCGATAATACTGAAACTCCCATTATATTTCCTATTTCATCGCGTATGGGGTTAAACCAATGCTCCGTAAAAATGCGTTTGCCTGCTTCCTGCGATTCTATTACTTTGATAAACCGCTCTCCTGCAAGGGCTTTATGGAAATACTCACGCCATTGTTCGGCTTCGCTATCGTGCATAAGCGTAAAGATGGGGGCATTGGGTTGGTAGTTCAGCCCTTTTTCCTCAATTGTTGCTTTGTATTTTTCGTTTGCAATGATGATTTGGTAACTTGTATTAATGGCTATGATGGTGTCTTCTGTATCGTTGATGATAGAGTGCAGATAGGCTTGCGTATTTTTGAATGCATCTTGTGCGTTTTTTTCTTGAGTAATGTTCTCTATGAAAATAGAAGCTCCTATTACTTCGCTCTCTTCATCACGAATGGGGTTGTAGTGTAATAGGTAGTGTCGGGCTTCGTGTTCATCTTTTTGTGAGCTACGCATTACTTCAAATTTTTCTCCTTCCAATACTCGTTTATAATCGCTGATGTGTTTGTCTATTTCCTCTTGGGGTAGTTCTTGTAGTATATTTTTGCCCACTTGTAAATTAATACCTTCCTCAAGATAGAGTATTCTCATTGTTTTGTTAATGACAGTAATGTTGTAATTTTTATCAAAAGCCAATATTGCATCGGAGGTATTATTGACTACAGCCTCTAAGTTGGCTTCTTTGGCAGCCAATGCTTGTTGTGTATATTGCATATTCTTTTGTGCTGCTTTGAGCTCAAAAAGATTTTGTTGTAGTTGTTTTTCTTTTGCTCTTAGGTTCAAAGCCAATTCTTGAGTAGATTTGAGCAGGTCTTTTGTATTGGCATTGTTTAGTGCTACTGCTACTGTGGCGGCGGCGTCATGGGCTATTTCTTCAGCAAAACTGATTTTATACTCAGGAATGTCTTTGAAGGAAGCTAATTCTATGACGGCTTGCACTTCAAGGGTGGTCATGAGGGGCAAAATAAGTACGGCACGAGGTTGGCTGCTGCCTAAACCCGAAACAATTTGTATGTAGTTTTCGGGTATTTTTCTCAAATACATCACCTCTTTGTCTTTCCAAGCCTGCCCTAATAATCCTTGCCCTTGTAGTATTTTTTTATCTTTAAAGTCATCTTGATTGAAAGCAAATGAAGCCAATAATCGTAGATAGGGAGTGCTTTCGTTGTGGTCTTTCTGAACAATAAAAAAAGCACCTTGTTGCAACTCGAGATAATCTACCAATTGTTTGATGAGAGTACGCGCAAGTTTCTCCACATTTTCGGCGTTGTCGCGCATTACTTGGCTAAATAGTGCTATGCCATTGTTACGCCAATATCGAATTCTATTTTCTTCTGAAAGATTGCGAAGGCTTTCTTGCATGTTTGATAAAGATTTGCCTATATCACCTTGTTGAGCAAAAAGAGTGATATTCGTTTCGTAGTTTCCTTCGGCTATTTGTGTGGCAAATGTTTGCAATTGCTTCATTTCTTTTCTGATGCCATTGAGTGCCTCTGTGAGAAGTTTAAACTCTGCACTTTCAGTTTGTATGCGGTCAGGGATATTGCCTTTATTGATTTTTTGGGCGAATCCTGTATATTGGTAGAGGTCGTTTTTGATATTGCGGTAGAGTATATAAGTAGCGTATGCGGCTATGAAGCAAGTGCTCAAGAAAAGTATAAGGGCTACAATATTGAGCAAAAAATGAATGTCTTCGTAGTTTTTTTCACTTGCTTTGAGTCTTAGATTATTTCTTTGTAGAATATCATAGAGTGTTTTTTCGGTTTCGCGTTGTATGGGAGTAAGTTCTACTAAGAGGTTTTGCTCGAGGCTTTCGTTGTATACTATTAAATAATCGTATTTGGTGGAGGCTTCTATCTTATTGCGTTGTTTCACTAAATCACTCCCTTTTTGCAAAGCCTTGTAACTGTTATTCAATGCATTACTAAATCGGACAAATTGTTTATCAAGGGTTTGCCTGAGAGATTCGAACCCCTCTTCTTCTTCGCTTATTGAGGTTAGGAGTGTGTAAAGATTTTTTTTGCTTTCAAGTGTTTTATTGCTCCATATTTCGCGGCACAAGGCGGCTATTTGTCTATTTTTACGATTACTTTCGTGGATGAGCGTATGCACATTCCCTCGTAATAGGTACAAAATTTCTGTGTTATTTTTCAGAATTTGGTCTATGTGTTGTGAGAGTTGGATTTTATAAGTCTGAAAATATTCTTTTTGTACATTGGCAAGGTGCACTTTATAGCCCATAATAGCAATGATAAGCGTTACTAAGAAAACAGACAACAGAAACCCTCCTAACAAGTTGTATTGAAGTGAGGTTAGTTGTTTTTGCCCTCTGAGCAATTGGAAAAAACTATTTATCAAATTTTTCAAATCTCTATTAATTTTTGTAAAAGGGTTTTTCCGTCAGTATTACCAGTATAAGGGTCAGAAGCACGTTCGGGGTGAGGCATCATTCCTATCACATTTTTATTTTTACTGCAAATACCTGCTATATTTAGCAAAGAGCCATTTGGGTTAGCATCAACATTGATATTGCCTTCGGCATCACAATATTGAAAGAGTATCTGTTCGTTGTCTTGTAATTGCTTGAGTGTATCATTATCGGCATAGTAACGACCATCTCCGTGTGCTATAGGAATAGCATAGGGTTTGAGTCTATCGGCTTGTGTGGCAGCCAAAAAAACATTTTTACAAATATATTTTTGATTATTATTTTTAAGCAATGCACCTTCTAAGAGCCCCGCTTCTGTGAGTATTTGGAAACCATTGCATATTCCTAACACTTTTCCTCCCTGTTCGGCATGACGAACTACGGACTGCATAATGGGCGAAAAACGTGCTATAGCTCCCGAACGCAAATAATCGCCATAGGAAAAACCACCCGGCAAAATCAGAAAATCGCAACCTTGCAAATCTGTTTCTTTGTGCCAAAGTTTGCGCACCTGATAGCCCATAAGTGTATTTAACACATATACCATATCATCATCACAATTAGAGCCGGGAAAAACGATTACTCCAAATTTCATGTTTTTGTATTTCAATTTTGTTAAATAAAGAACAAAAATACATTTTATTTATCAAAAAACATAATTTTTATTTTTAAATTCAAAGCCAATGATAACACATACATTTTTGCTTAGTGTGTCATAGGGGCAAGTAAAAAGGATAAAAATCCTCTTGGCTAC
>RDZE01000034.1 GCA_004293905.1 Cytophagales bacterium
CGTTCCATTGGTTTCTATCCAGCCACTAGTGCGCGTTAGGTTGGCTTCTGTACCCCCATAGGTTAGGTTATTATTTCCTAAAATGACTCTACCATTGGTTAAGGTAAGTGTACCAGATACGGTAAAAGGTGTGCCTGCTGCCAATGTTACATTATTGGAGTTGTTGATGATGAGTGTTGAAAAAGTAGTAGCTCCTGTGGCTGTTTGTGGATTTGTACCAGCAAACCTAAACACTCCAGAAAGAGGAGAGAATAAAGTACCTATATTATTAGTTAAGTTTCCTTCAAGTGTAACATTATTTAGCCCTGTTGCAGCACCGTTAGAGTTTTGTAAAACTAAATCTCCTTTGATGGTAAGGGTACCTGAATTGAAACCTACATTTTGTGAGGGGCAATTCCATGTAAAATTACCAAAAGTTTGGTTGAGCCCTATTGGAGAACTGGTTGTTATTCCAGTAACAAGGCAAGTTGAACTCACTCCCCATGTAGCAGTAGGAAGCGAACCTCCATTTTTCGCATGCTCATAAGTACTACCATTGGCAAAGGTCATTCCATTAGGGACTGTTCCTGAACCTATTGCTTTTGCTATTCCATTGATGGTAGTTGTGGCTGGAGAGGCAAGCGTGAGGTTTCCTACTGAAACGTTGATGGTAGAACTTGCTGAAGTAGTAAGGGTTGAAATTGCGTTGGTATTGCCATTAGAGAGGGTCAATACGCCAGTGCCTTGTATATCTATAATATTCGTTAGTCCTATATCTGCGGCATTGCTAACCGTAACCGTATTTCCTGTTTTGATGCGTACATTGGCATTTGTTACTCCCGCAGGGCTACAACCGCAATCAGGTCCTCCATCTGTATTAGACCAGTTCGTTGCTACGCTCCAATTTGCATTGCCCAATGTGTAATAGTCCGTTGGTGCGCTGAATACCGTAAATCTTTGGTCAGCAGCAAGCGTGATGGTATTGGTAGTAACGAAGTTAGGCAAGGTAGGAGCATTGGTTGTTAAGGCTGTCCAAGCTGCTCCTGCATTACTTCGGTGAATCTGAGAACTTGTAGTAGGTGCTGCTCCTACATTCTGTAAAGTGATGGTACTTGTACCTGTCCCATTCAATACCCACATACCAATAGCGAGGGTTGGGTTGGTAATTGTAGGTGTAATGGTAGTTGTAAATCTGACACTGGTTGGACTGACAAAAGTACTTAAGATTACATTTCTCATTGCCGTAGCATCGCCCACAAAGAAGTTATTGCTGGCAGCAGGTGTACCTGTTCTAACAAAAGCCCCTGTTCCGTTGGTTTCTATCCAGCCACTAGTGCGAGTAAGGTTGGCATTTGTACCAGCATAAGTAATATCTTTAACACCTAACTCTATTCGCCCAGCCGTCAAAGTAAGTGCATTGCTCACTATAACATTGCCATTAGGGGCGGTACCCGTTAATCTTACTTTATTATTGGGCGCAGTGGCTGTATTATTTATAACAAGATTAAAAAAAGTTGTATTCCCTATATCATTGTTAAAGGTTTGAGAGGTTGTTCCGCTAAAAGTAACGATTCCAGAGCGAGTATTCAAGGAAGAACCCGTGCCAATTATGTCGAATAAGCCCCCTTTGTAATCGATAGCAAAATTGGAGGCAGATACATCTAAGGTCGCCCCATTACTAATGTCTAAATTTCCATTGACTACAATATTGCCCATCAATGTTTTGGTACTGCCATTTCCATTAAATCTCACATTATTATATGTACCTGCAAGCACATTTTGATTAGAAAGCCCATTGTACCCTACAAAATCCCCTGTGCCAAAGGTAAAAGTTCCTCCATTGGTTACCATAGGGGCTACCGTAGCATTGTAAAACAAAGTAGCATTGGTATTGATGAAAGTACCTGTACCTCTCAATAGACCCGTTTGTAAGTGATTGCCTACAATCGGTTTTTGATTGGTAAGGGTTGCTCCTGCTGTTATTTCTAAACCATTGACAGCATCGCCTAAGAGGTCAACATTGCTTGCACCCGCTGCTACTATTACATTTTTGAATACATGCCCCGCTCCACCACCATTGCTAAAACGAGTGACCGAGCCAAAAGGACCGTTGGCTGTAATGGTAAGCGATGTTCCAACAGGATTAAAAGTATAGTCTATATCTGATCCTATATCTATTACCCCTGAGCCATTGTTGGTGATATCGCCCCTGAAGGTGTAGCTATTTATTCCTAATGTAACACTAAAATTGCCTCCATTATTGACCGTCAATGTTCCTGTAAAGGTATTGCTTCCCCCTGTTACATCATCAAGGTAAGTACCATCTACTTGCGTGTTTCCATTGACTGTAATACCAAATCCACTGGGCTTGAATATCCCTCCCGCACTAATTGTGAGGTCATTACAAGCAGCATTGGCAGTAAGCGTAACGGTGTTGGTATTACAAATGATGACATTGTCCGTAGCAGTAGGCGTAGTTGTGCCTGCCGACCCACCACAAACCGTTGACCAAGTATTGGGGTCGTTCCAATTGCCGTTAGTACGCGAATAATAAGTAGTAGTGGCAAAACGCGCTACCCCCAAATTGGTACTGAGCATATTGGCTAAAGACAAATCAGGCAAGCCATCACCGTCTATATCAGCTACTGCCACCGAAGCCCCTAAACCTGTAGTTCTGGCAATATCAATAGATTCGGCAAAGGCAATATTTCCTGTTCCTGAACTCGTATTTCTATAAATGCGGAATAGAGTACTTGAAGAGTATATCAAATCCTTTTTACCATCTCCATCTACATCAGCTACATACCCGCCAAACCCGTAATGGTCAAAGCAGGCGAAGTAGGAAAGCTAAGTGTGCCCGGTACGGTGTTCGTATTTATAAAAATATCAATATTGAGTGTAGTAGTAGTGGAAATAGCTATGTCATTGAGTCCATCTCCGTCAAAATCAGCGATGGCAATACTGCGAGAAACTCCCGCTGTTACGTTACGACTTGCAAAGGCAGAGAAGGATATTGTGCCTGATGTGCTATTATTCTCAAATATATTGATTGTGCCTTGATTAGTTGATGCTACAATGTCAGGCTTACCATCATTATCTATATCTCCCACATCTATCTGCTGTGGTTGAGAAAATACACCTGTCAAGTCAGTTCGTGTAAAAGACGTTGTTAAAATAGCCCCAGAGGTATAGACATTGCGAAAAACAGAAATCATTTGAGAAGCCGAGCCTATTTGGTTACTTGAAACAATATCTATTTTACCATCACCATCTATATCGGCTACTTCTACATCATTCACCCGATTTGCCCCTCCAGCAGGTAAGGCGATCACGACAATTGTTCCAAAACTAAAATTACCTACACCTGTACTTTGGTTTTCAAGAATCCCTATTTCCTCAGGAACCTGCATAGAAACCACTATATCCAATTTTCCATCTCCATTGAAATCTGCCATTCTTACCCCTGAGATTCTCCTTGTGCTTAGGCTAACATTTGTATTAAAAGAAGAAGCATTGATGATTCCCGGCGTGGCAGTATTTCTATATAATATCAAAGAACCAGTGCCACTACCCCCATCTGTAGCCACTACCACCTCTGTCTTTCCGTCTCCATCCAAATCCCCAACAGCTATACCATCTGACGAATTATTTGCTAAACCCGCAAAATTGACTATCGCCGCATAATTACTTGTGGCTAAGGCTTTGACAGGGAAGGTCAAATTGAATACTTGTTTAGACTCCCCTATGAGTTTAGTAGCCGTATTGAGAATCCGCACAACCGTTTCGGATTCTAAGCCCACAGGTACTGTAACGGTTAGCGAGGTAGCTGATGCTGCCGTAACCGTAGCCCGTACTCCGCCAAACCAAACTACGTTATTGGCAAGAGTTGTATTAAAATTGTTTCCTGTGATGGTTACAGAACTACCTGCTGCCCCTGAGGTTGTTGAAAAAGAACTAATTGTAGGTACTTGTCCCAAAGCAGTAGTTACAAAAGAGAAAAAAACAAATAAAATATGTAAATATTTACGGTAAAGTTGAGTATGCATATTGGAATTGTATTGAGTCTTACAAAATATTTTTGTTGTTATTTATAGTTATGTGTAACAAATTAGTCAATATTACTTTATTAATAGTAAATTTTTGGTTTTCAGGTACTCGTGAATATTTTTTACCATCAAATAAATACTTCCTTTTACTTAATGAATAGATAAGTATATAAAAAGCACTACACATGTTGGAATGTGAGTGATTTTCGATAATTGTGTAGTATTTTGGAGTAAATATTTTCCCAATGCTAAAAGAAAAGCCAAATAGAATGAGGAAAGAAAAATGAAAGTAATTTTTTTTTCATACAAAAATTAAATCAAAAGTAGAGTGTTAGTTTTAGTTGTATATTTTCTCTGCTGAAAGTGAATTGATGTTTATTAAACGTGTAGCTATGAATTAAGTTAGACTTTTATGAGTTTTCTTCGAGTTTTACCCCTATGACAAGTATGTCATCTATTTGTGTATAGGTTTTTCCTATCCAGTTTTTGAGTGTTTCTTGTAAAATATTTTTTTGTTGTTGCATTGGGTGTTTGGCTATCTCCTCAATGAGTGTTCTGAAACGAGAAATCATAAATTTTCTTCCTTCTTCGCCCAATTGGTCTTTGTATCCGTCAGAAGCCAGATAAAATTGTATTGTGTTTTGGTAGTAGATTTCGTGTGGTGTAAAGTTTAAGATTATATCGGGTTCGAAGCCTCCGATTGAGCGGGCATCTCCCTTGATAGACTGCATAGGGTTTTGGTCTGTTTTGTAGAAAAAGGCTTGTCGCGCGCTGGCAAAAGTAACTTTTTTGAGGCTTTTTTCTATGCAAGCCAATGTAATATCCATGCCATCGGTATTGTTTGTTTGGTCTTGTTTTAGAACTATTTTGATGTTTTTATGCAATTTTTCCAAAATAAGATGTACTTCTTCTATTTTTTCTACATACACAATTTGGTTCAGTTGGGCATTGGCAATCATGCTCATAAATGCACCGGGAATACCGTGCCCTGTGCAATCAATGGCAGCCATATATATTTTGTTGTTTCGGGTAGCAAACCAATAAAAATCGCCCGATACGATGTCGCGAGGTTTGAAAAAGATGAAATGTTCGGGCAAATATTCTTTGAGTGTATCGGGTAGCGGAAGTGTGGCTTCTTGTATGCGTTTGGCGTAGTTGATGCTGGAGGTGATTTTTTGGTTTTTCTCCTCCACTAAGTTTTTTTGTTGTTTGAGTTCTTCGGTTCTTTGCTCTACTTTTTCCTCGAGTTGTGCATTGAGCAGGGTGTATTTCGTAAGGAGTTCATCTACGGCGACCGCCATAATTCGGAATGATTGGGTAAGTTCGCCGAGTTCATTTTTTTGCTCATACTGAAAACTAAGTTCAAAATCGCCTTGTGCTACCTTTTTAGCGGCATGGTTCAGTGCCAACACGGGAATAATGACTTGTTTTTGTATCATCATAGACATGAGGTACATGGCAAAAAGAATAAAAATGAATGTGATGCTGATGAAATTGATGATGAGCAAACCCGATTGATTGGCTTTTTGGAGCAGTGATTGGTTTTTGTGTGCAATCAGGGGTTGTATTTTGCTATTGAGTAGGGTATCTATTTGGGCTTGGGTATTTTGGAAATCGCGCCAGAAAAAACTTTGTTTGGCTTCTAACTGAATGAGTTCATTGCCTAAATTGACCGTAATGCCAAAATTTTTATTCATGTTATCTATCCAAGCACGGTCGGGGTGGTTGGTGTGTAAGTAGTTGTCTTCTACTTGCAAATAGTTAAGTTTTTTTTGTGCTATTTTTTGTACACTTTCTATGTCTTTGAGAATGATATAACTTTCTATGCCATTGAGCAATTCTTTATTAAGGCTATAAAAATCGGAAATGACTTTCAGTTTGGCTAAAATATCGTTGTTGGGTTGTTTGATGTATTTGCGAAAAAGGTCATCTACCAAATCATCTAAGAGAATAATCATGGCGCGGAGTGCGAACAGTTTTTCGTGTTTTCGGAATGAGGTAGTGAGGAGGCTATCTGTCAGTTGGTCAAATTTATTATGGTACTCAAAAAGTTTTTCGCCTAATAGTTTCTCTTCGGTTTGTTGGGCAAATTGTTTGTAAAGGGCAATGTGTTCTTTGAGTTTTTTTTGTTGATTACTGATGTTTTTTCGTTGTTCTTCGTGGTTATTATCCACATAGTCTTGCAAAGCATTGGCAATGGAAGCATTGATGATTTCTATTTCGAGTACTGTTTTTTCAAAAGGCTCTTCAAGATTGACAATTTGGGCTATGTCTTTTTGAATAAAATACAACTGTATGAATATGAAAGCACCTACTAATAGTGCCAACACAAGCGTAGTAGAAAAGATAAGAAAGAAGAGCCTTCTGATTCGCATATTTTTGGTTGGATAGGTGATTGTAGTGCAATATTCGTACAAAAATTGCATTTTGCCTTTTCTTTTTATAGGATTCTCAGTTTGGCAAAACTCAATAACAGGGTTTTTTCTCCTGCATCGTCAAAGTCTACAATGGCTTTTCGGTCATTGCCTTGCAGTTCTAACTCTTTGACAGTGCCTATGCCAAATTTGATATGCTCTACCCTAATGCCTACTTTTAGGTCGTTGGGGTTGCTTGGTTTAAAATCGGCAGGTGGTGGTGTAGCTTTGGGTTTTGGGGTGCTTACTTTGGTATATCCCTGCCTTTGGTGCATTAGATTTTTGACAAAACTTGTGTTTACTTCTATATTTTGGTTTCTTGTTTTTTCGTGTTGTATGTGGTCTTTGTCTATTTCTTCTAAAAAGCGGCTGGGTTCGCATTCTTTGAGCCTTCCGTGTTGGTAGCGCGAGAGTGCATAAGAGAGTGTAAGTTTGTTTTCGGCGCGTGTGATGGCTACATAAAACAGGCGGCGTTCTTCTTCTAAATCGGCGCGTGAGCTAAGCATCATTTGTGAGGGGAAAAGGTCTTCTTCCATTCCTACGATGTACACATGCGAAAATTCAAGTCCTTTGGAGGCGTGAATGGTCATCAGTGTAATGCGTTCTTCGCCATCGTCTTTAGATTCGTCTACGCTTGTGAGCAAGGCAATTTGTTGCAGAAAGGCAGAAAGGCTTTTGTCTTCATTTTCTATGTTGTCAGTAAATTCTTTGACCGCATTGAGCAACTCTTGTACGTTTTCGTAGCGTGCCAATCCATCTACGGTTTTGTCTTCGTAGAGTTCTTTGATTAAGCCCGAATTTTTGGCTATTTCAGTAGCGGCTTTGTAAGCGTCTTTTTGGTTGGCTACTATCTGAAAACTTTTAATCAACTGTGCAAAAGTATCTATAGTAGTTACATTTTTACCCGTAAGGTATTTTTGTATATTGCTTACTACTTGCCATATTGGGAGGTCGTTTTCGTAGGCAAATACAATCATTTTGGCTACTGTGGTATCGCCAATGCCTCTTTTAGGAAGGTTAATAATTCTTTTGAGTGCCTCTTCGTCATTGGGGTTCACTGCCATGCGAAAATAGGCGAGCAAGTCCTTGATTTCGCGGCGTTGGTAAAACGAAAGCCCCCCAACGATTTTGTATTTAATGTTCATTCTTCGGAGTGCCTCTTCCAAAGAGCGTGATTGTGCGTTGGTACGGTATAGCACCGCAAAATGACTATTGGTAAGTCCTGCGTTATTTTTTTCTTCAAAAATAGACTGCGCCACCAAACGCCCTTCTTCGGAATCGGAATGTGCTTTGACTATTTTGATGGGCGTGCCTTGCTCGTTGTCTGTCCAAACGTTTTTTTTGAGTTGTTTTTGGTTGTGGGCTATCAATGAATTGGCAACTTGCACAATGGTTTTGGTAGAGCGGTAGTTTTGCTCTAAGCGAATGACTTTGAGGTCGGGGTAGTCTTTTTCGAAGTTGAGAATGTTTTGAATATCTGCCCCTCTGAAGGCATAGATACTTTGGGCATCATCGCCTACTACGCAAATATTTTGGTGTACGGAAGCCAATTTTCGCACTATTTCGTATTGCGCGAAGTTCGTATCTTGGAACTCATCAATGAGCAAATATTTGAATTTGTGTTGGTATTTATAGAGTATGTCTAAATGCTCTTTGAAAAGTATGTTGGTAAAAAAAAGAATGTCATCAAAGTCCATTGCATTGGCTTTGAAGAGTCTTAGTTGGTAGTTTTTGAATATTTTCCCTATTTCGGGGCGTTGGTAGGCAATGTCATCTGCCAAAAAGATAGGGTTTTGGTTGTATTCCTGCCAAGAAACCATTCGGTTTTTCGCTCCTGAGATTCTATTGAGCACTGTGGAAGGCTTGTATACTTTGTCATCGAGGTTCATTTCTTTGATGATAGCCTTGAGCAAAGATTTGGAATCGTCTGTATCGTAAATGGTAAAATTGTGGTCAAAACCTATTTTTTCAGCTTCTATTCTTAGTATTTTAGCAAAAACAGAGTGAAACGTTCCCATCCAAAGGTTGCGCGCCTCTGTACCCACGAGTTTTTCGATGCGTTGTCGCATTTCGCCTGCGGCTTTATTGGTAAAAGTAAGTGCCATGATATTAAAAGGCTCTACTTTGTTGTAAATCAGATGTGCGATGCGGTAAGTGAGTACGCGTGTTTTTCCAGAACCTGCCCCTGCAATAATCATTAGAGGTCCGTCTGTGTGCAATACTGCTTCGCTTTGGGGTTCGTTGAGCCCTTTTAAATAGTACATATTGTTTTTTGGTATCTGAATTTTTTTTTGACAAAAGAGATTTACAAGGGAATATTGCCGTGTTTCTTTTTTGGGGTATTGACTACTTTGTTTTCTAACATCTGAAAGGCTCTTATCAGTTTGGCGCGAGTTTGTTCGGGCATAATTACCTCATCTATAAAACCACGATGTGCGGCTTTGTATGGGTTGGCAAATTTCTCGGTGTACTCTTCTACTTTTTCTTGTAGTTTGGCTTCGGGGTTTTCGGCTTCTTGTATTTCTTTCTTAAAAATAATTTCTGCTGCTCCCTTTGCGCCCATCACTGCTATTTCGGCAGTAGGCCAAGCATAATTCATATCTGCGCCTATGTGTTTAGAGTTCATCACATCATAAGCACCACCGTAGGCTTTACGCGTGATGACGGTAATGCGGGGCACGGTCGCTTCGCAAAAGGCATAGAGGAGTTTTGCTCCATTGGTGATGATGGCGTTCCATTCTTGGTCAGTACCGGGTAAAAAACCGGGAACATCTTCTAACACCAATAAAGGAATATTGAAAGAATCGCAAAAACGTACAAAACGCGCGGCTTTAGTGCTGGAATGTATGTCTAAAACACCTGCCAATACAGCAGGTTGATTGCCTACAATGCCAATGCTTCTGCCTGCCAAGCGCGCAAAACCTACCACAATATTTTCAGCAAAATTTTTATGAATTTCTAAAAAACTACCCTCGTCTATGATGTGCTCAATGACTTCGCGCATGTCATAGGGTTGATTAGGGTTTTCGGGTATGAGGTCGTTCAGTGCCGTGCGTAGCTCGCTTGCAGGGGCTTCGTAGGGCAAAAATGGTGCATCTTCCTCACAATTTTGAGGCATGAAACTGAGTAGTTTTTTGAGTTGTTCTATACACTCCACTTCGTTGGCACAAGCAAAATGCGTAACACCACTTTTGGTGCTGTGTGTGCTTGCCCCGCCTAATTCTTCAAAGGTTACTTCTTCGTGTGTTACTGTTTTTACTACATTGGGTCCTGTAACGAACATATAAGAACTATTTTCTACCATCATAATGAAATCAGTAATAGCAGGCGAATATACTGCCCCTCCTGCACAGGGTCCCATAATGGCAGAAATTTGAGGAATCACGCCAGAGGCTAAAGTATTGCGATAGAATATATCGGCATAGCCTGCCAACGATGTTACACCCTCCTGAATACGTGCCCCCCCTGAATCGTTCAACCCTATGACAGGTGCCCCGTTTTTCATTGCCAAATCCATAATTTTACAGATTTTTTCGGCATAGGTTTCTGAAAGAGAACCACCGAAAACGGTAAAATCTTGTGAAAAAACATAGACCAAACGACCTGCTACTGTGCCATAGCCCGTAATGACACCATCGCCCAAATAATATTCTTTGTCTAAGCCAAAATCTTTGCAACGGTGCATCACAAAACGCCCTATTTCCTCAAAAGAGCCTTCATCTAAAAGTAACTCAATGCGCTCGCGTGCCGTAAGTTTTCCTTTTTTATGTTGCGAATTGATTTTTTCTTGCCCTCCGCCTAAGAGTGCCTCTGCGTTTTTACGTGCTAAAGTATCTATTTTGGTTTGATGTTTTTTATTTTGCGACATATTCCTGATGGGGTAGTTTTTGACTGAAAATAATGCCTCAAAGATACAATAGACAAATGAAATTTTAGTTATTTTGGGGCAAAAGTTTATCCTTATTATACTTATGAACCCCGAAATAGAAACCTTGTTAACCTCCGAAGACGATGGTTTTGTCAGTTTAGGCATTGACCTTGCCGTTTCGCAAGGCTATACCAAAGAACTAAAAGAGTTGTATTGGAATAGTAAAGAGCTTAATCAACTCCCTGAAAATATTGGAAAATTACAATATTTAGAAAAACTTTATGCCTCTGATAATTGGTTTGTTACACTACCAAGTGGAATTGGAAAATTACAAAATCTGAAAGAACTTCATGTAAGAGATAACAATATTACGCAACTACCCACCGAGATTGGGAACTTACAAAATTTAGAAGAACTTAATTTGAAAAAAAATTTGCTTACACACTTGCCTATCGAGATAGGTAAGCTGCAAAATCTTACTTTTTTGTATTTATGGAACAATCAACTTACACAATTACCTACTGAAATAGGCAATCTGCAAAATCTTATAGAACTTGATGTAAGTAACAATAAACTGACTCATGTCATTCTTGAAATAACACAATTAAAAAAACTTACACGGCTTTGGCTGGCTAATAATCGATTCAAACAATTACCTGCTGAAATAGGTCAGTTGAAAAATCTTACGGAACTTTGGTTGCAAAATAACCAATTTACACATTTACCCGCCGAAATAGGTAATTTTACTAACTTACAAAAACTTGAATTGAGCTACAATGAATTTACGCACTTGCCTCCCGAAATAGGTAATTTACAAAATTTGGAAATACTCGATTTACGCTACAATCAACTTGCGAGCCTGCCCGCTGAAATTGGAAAATTACAAAATCTGAAAGAACTTTATTTACAAGATAATGCTTTTTCAGAAAGGGAAATAGAGAAAATAAAAAATTGGCTGCCAAATACGGAAATATTTTTTTAGTTTTCCATAAAAAAACTACTCATGCACCCTGAAATAGAGAAATTTTTGGTTTCCAAAGACATTGCTTTCATCAGCTTAGGCATTGACCTTGCTGTTTCGCAAGGCTATGTAAAAGAGGTAAAAGAATTGGATTGGGGGCTCAGAGACCTTACGGAACTCCCTACGAATATTGGAAAATTACAATATTTGGAAAAGTTGTTTTTGGCTATGAACCAACTTTCACAACTGCCTTCAGAAATAGGAAAATTAAAAAAATTAAAAGTGCTTAGTCTCAATTATAATCAATTGAGTCACTTACCTGCCGAAATAGGAAAATTACGAAACTTAGAAAGACTTCACTTATGGGAAAATCAATTATTGAGTTTGCCTCCTGAAATTGGAAAATTACAAAAACTCACTTGGCTCGATTTGAGGAAAAACCGACTTACACACTTGCCCACTGAAATAGACCAACTGAAAAACTTAACAGAATTAGTCATCAATCAGAATCCTGTTGCACCACAAACAGTAGATGAACTCAGAGCCGCCTTACCACATTGTAAAATAGTTGATTAAATAACATTTTTAAAACGCAATCATTGCATTGGGCAATAGGCTTTTAATTTTTTGTTGCTCTTCCGCGCTAATAGTATTGTTAATGAGTATTATTTTCTGTAATTTTTTCATTTCACCTATGTTTTTATCCATAGTACTGATTTTATTGTTAGAAAGATGCAACTCTTGCAGATTAGTAAGTTTATAAAAATTAGCAGGCAATACTGCTATGGCATTGTCCGTGATACCTAAAAAAGTGAGTTTAGCCATTTGATTGATATTTTTAGGCAGAGTAGTGAGTTTATTCATGCTCAATTCTAATACTTCTAATTGTGTTAGGTTGAGAAGTGTTTTAGGTACTTCGTTGAGCATATTTTGAGTAAGTAGTAGTGTTTTTAATCGTGTGAGTGTGGCTATATTTTCAGGAAAAACAGCCAATTGATTGTCGTCCAAATAAAGGGTTTCCAAACCTTGTAAACTACCGATGGCATTGTCTATGTATTTTATTTTATTATGGGATAAAAATAAATCTTTCAGTGCTTTTATATTGGCAATGTCCCCTTTGAGAGAGTCTAATTGGTTATGAGTAAGGTTCAAAAAAAATAGTTTTTCATTAGGTACATTTATTGTTAAAGTTTTGATTTGATTGTTTGCCAAATCTAAAACAGTAAGCGCAGGAGCAAGCAAAGCAGTACTCGGAAATGTACTAAAATGATTGTTTTCAAGGTTAAGGGCTTGTAATTGCATACAAGTTTTGATGCTTTCGGGCAAGGAAGTGATTTGGTTAAAAGAAGCCTGCAAACGTTCTATTTTTTTGAGTTGCCCTATGTTTTCTGGTAGTTGTGTGAGTTGGTTGTTTTGACAGTAAAGCTCTTTCAACTCTGCGCAAAGTGCCAAACTTTTGGGGAGAGCTACAAGGGCATTGTTGTTCAACATTATTTTTTCTAACTGTGGCATTTCTCCAAAACCTTCAGGAAGTTGTATCAATTGGTTGTACGATAAGTCTATGATTTTCAAATGTTTGCATTGTTTCCATTGGGCAGGCAATTGAAATATTTTATTTCTACTAAGCAATATTTCCTCAATGGCTTCAAGCGAGTCAAGCGTAGGTATTTTTCTGATTTGATTTTCTTCTAACCACAAATAACGCAATTTTTTTAGTTGTAATAGTTGATTGGGCAAACTGTCTATTCGATTTCGGCTTAGGTTAAGTGTTTGCAAATGAGCAAGTTGATTGATATTTTGGGGAAGATATTGTAAATAGTTTTGCGATACATTGAGTATTTGTAACCATTGCAATTCGGCTATTTCACTGGGCAAGTCGCGGAGTTGGTTGTTGGCTAATATCAATACGTGCAACTGTTTTAGTTGTAATATCTCTTTGGGAAACTCTTTTAGGTTTTGCTTGCTGAGGTCTAATTTGTATACTTCTTGCGGATTTTTGAGTGCTTTTTTGAGGTCAAAGAAAAAAACTTTTTTCTGTAAATCTGCCTCGCTAAGGGGCATTTCTTGAGCAAAAACTGCCAAGAAACCACTATTTCCTAAAAAGAAAAGAAGCAAAGAGAAAATCAATATGTTTTTTTTCATAAATAAGTTTTTATTGCTATTGAATCATTACTTTTTCACTCCATACCGCACCATTTTCCAACTCTATATGCACAATGTAAATACCACTTTGCCACACCTCAACAGGAATGGCATTTTCTATGTTCTTAAAAATACGAATATCTTTTAAGATGGTTTTTCCTTGTGCATCATAAATTTGAAGTGTAGCATTGAGGTTTGTTCTTATAAATAAAGTTTGTTGAGTAGGATTAGGGTAAATTACTACTTGTGGATTTTCGTTCGCGGCAAAAGTTTTGGCATTTTGCGATGTATTTTTGAACAAATAGATACCTCCCGTATTGTTACCAACTGCTATTTCGGGCAACCCATCTGCATTGAGATCAGCAGTTGCCAAACTCAAAAAAGTTCCCATTTGGTAGGTGTTGTATTGTTGATTAAGGCTATCGGCAATCCATTCCGTCAATGGGTTAGGCTTACTGTTTTTGGTGATAGCAGGGTATATTTTTATCTTGCCTTCGTTGTCAGCCACTATCAAATCGGGCGTACCGTCTTTGTCCAAATCTTCTATGAAGGGGGCTACATTTCTACGGAAAGGGTGCGACTGAATACCCGCTAAAGAGTCAGTAATGAGCTTTAGGTTTGGGTTTAGATTTGTTTCAGTATTGAGATAATAGCGTATATTTCCTTGTGTTTTTCCAAGCAAAAGGTCTATAATGCCATCTCCATTCATATCAGCCCAATGCGGTTTGTCGTTCAGTTCGGCGGGCGAAGGGAGCAGTTTCCAAGTAGGGTTTTGCCAAGTTGTTGCGTTTTCGTACAAACAATAGTAACTTACCGCCTGATTATTTTCGGTTACGCTCAAAAGTACGTCTTTTTTTTGGTCTTGGTTAAGGTCTATGATTTGCAGTGAAATGCTGTGCCATTTTTTATTTTTTATTTGCAAAAAATCATCATTTTTCCAATTGAAAATGGGATTGTTAGGCGTGCCTATGTTCTCAAAAAGTTGTAAGGAAGCGGTATAATTTTGTTGTGCAACACTGCCTTTGTTTGCCACTATCAAATCCCAATCACCATCAGCATCATAATCTAAGAAAGCAGGTGCGGCATTTTCGCCTACCTCTATCATGTTTTCTTGCAAAAAATTAGGCTGTTGGAATACAAAGTTGGGTTGTTGTGCTGTGCCTGTATTTTTATAATACCAAAGAGATTGGAAAAAATCTATGCTGTTGTTTTCATTTCTGAATACATTGGGCGCAGCCAAAAGGTCTTTTTTTCCGTCTTGGTCTATGTCTTCCATAAATACGGCTGGGAAAATAGCCAAATCAATCGGGTGTGATGCAGGAAAATCTTTTTGGTAGGTTCTAAAAATCGCCTCTTTATTTGTTCCTTCATTGAGCAGGCTATAAATGCGCCTACACGAAACATCGCCCAATAGCAGGTCTTTTTTGTTATCGGCGTTCAAATCCAAGATATACAAAGTAGAGCCCAAATGCTGTGTTCGGAGCCATTTGTTGGTTTCATTTCCTCCACCTCCAGAGCCCGTACAACCCAATTGGAACGTAAAATCTTCGCAAGCACTTCCCTCCTGAAAATCGCCCCAACAACTATTTATCTTCTTGAACTCCAATTGATTGGCATTTCCATATTTTTCCATACTTTGGTTTTGATGAAATTCGGCAAACGCACCTGTGAAAAAATCAAAAGTGATGATGTCTACATCACCGTCATCGTCCAAATCTGTAATGGCGGGAATGTCAGTAATGGGGGCTAATAAGTTGAAATTGGTATTAGAAAAACCTTCTGTACTGAGTAAATCGTATGCTAATTCAAAAGTAGGTTTTTTTCCTTTAAGGGTAGTATTTCTGAAGACCTTAATGCCCCCTTTTTCGCTATAGGTAAAAATATCTTTGCGTTGGTCGCGGTCATAATCTATCATAATAGCCCAATAAGTCAGTCGTGGAAAACAATTTTCGTACTCAGGAGCATATCTGTAGAGTGTATTATTGTTTTGGGTGTAGGCTAAAAAAGTATATACTTTATTGTTAGTTCGCTCCATCAAACACAAATCTATTTGACTATCTCCATTGAGGTCAATCGTATTGATTTGTGGCGCATTCAGCCCGCCTGCCCAAGCATTTTGCATAGGTAGGTTGTTTTTTTGCACCTGTAGTTGATAATGTTCAAAAAAGAAGCCCTGTGCAGCGACTTTGTTGTATTGCAAAAGCGCGACAAGGGCAATGATTGAGAATGATAAAAAACTTCGCATGGTGGTTGATTTAGGTTCTTTTAGCGCAGCAGGTTTATTTTTCCTTGCGCCTTTAGTTTTTGTCCTGGGAAAAAGACACTTTCATAGGTAGCATTCCAGACATAAGTACCAGAGGGTGCTTTTTGCCCATAAACCAGTCCGTCCCATTTATCATTGGCACTTCTTGCTACAAAAATGGTTTCGCCCCATCGGTTAAAGATGCGCAAATCTAAATTGTAGAAGCCATCGCCAAATATCTCTAACACGTCATTTTTACCATCATCATTGGGTGTAAAACCTGTAGGCAGTTGTAGTAAAGTTTCGCAGGCATTTCTGAAAATGACCGAATCTGCCAATCTACAACCTGTAGTAATATCCGTAACAATGACCGAATACGAGCCTGCTTTATTAATGGTAATCGTATTGCTACTTTGTGTGCCCGATGGCGTACTCCAAACAACGGCATGTACGGCTGCGTTGTAGCTTGCCAATGCAGTTAGTTGGAATGATTCTGCATTTTTTTCGCATACATAAGCTATTTGTGTTCTATTGTTGTCAAAATAGTTGGGTGCTACAGGATTCGTTACAATATCAGTTTGTGGAGGGGCTGCCGTTATTACTGTAAAGTTAGTTCTTTGTTTGCAAGAGCCTTGTGTGAGTTCTATCCAATAACTACCGGGCTGTTTTACTTTTAGAGTTCGCCCTGTTGAGCCATCAGACCATAAGTAAGCATCGTACAAGCCAGCATCGAGCGTAGCACTATCACCGGGGCAAAGTGGATAGGGAATAGTGAAGTTGGGTGTGGGTTGTCTTATGGTGATGGTAGTCGAGAGTGTGTCTTTACAACCAGCATTGGTAGTGATGATGAGCCTAATGTTATAAGTACCTGGGGTAGTGTAAGTATAGGTGGTAGTGGTGGTATTGATAGCGGCAGGTGTAACGGTTTGTCTGGTAGTGAGGCTGTTTACATCGCCTGTAAGATACCAGTCAAAAGTGGCTACATTGCGTCCTGTGGCAGAAAAAGTAACAGGATTATTGGGGCAAATAGGAGTTTGTGCGCTGAGCGTATTGGTAGAGGTAGCAAAACCTGTACCTCCTATGGTAAGATAACTTTCGTTGGTACTTGTACCATAGACATACAATGAAAAATCAGCATTTGCCGTAAGGGTATAAGGGGCAGCCGTAGCTGTAGGAATAGGAATTTTGACAAATACATAATCGCGTCCTGGGCTAAATGCTGAGATACCCGTAGTGATGAGTGTGCCATTGAGCCTAATATTGAGTGTGGTGGCGTTGGTAGAGCTTGAACGAAGTATCATCAATGCCGAATGACTATTGATGCCCGTTCGAGTGATGGTAGAAAAAGTGGCCGAGCGGAGTTGTCTATCAGCAGGGCTAAGAATCGTTAGTGAAGGATTGCCTACTGAAGCCCCATTGCAACTATTACTTTTCATAAGCATTGCTACTGATACTAAAGTACTCGATTGAATAGTAACTGCTTTGTTCAATTCTATATCTCTTACTTGTCCTTTATTGAGTGTGAAAAAATTTGCACCACTTGTTGCACTATCTATAGATATGGTAGTGTTATTGTCAGAAGCTACAAAACGAAGTACATAATTGGCACTGCTTGATTCTAAGGGCGCAGTCAAAAAGCGTTGCCCCCAAACGGCTAAGGGGAGCATCTGCGCATATAGATGATTGCTACCAGCACAAGCACCCGTAACTGTGGAAGTGTTAGTGCCTGCGAATACGGCTATAGGGCGGCAGGCTTCTACTATTGTACCGCTGAGGTCATTAGGGGCATTGCTTCGTACCCAATAAGTTTGCCCACGATTAAGTGTAACGCTGAATTGTGTACCTGCGGGTTTTGCACCTGCTGTAGTGGTGGAAGGGGTTATTTTTACTTCTGTATTGTCTTCTGTAGCTACTACCATTACTTGCGATTCGCCACTATAGGCAGTAACATAATATTCGCTTATTTTGCCTAAATTGGGAAGAGGAAGAACAGAAGTAGCATCTAAACTCCCTACTAAGGCATTAGAGGCAGTAACAAATACATCAGAGGTGGCGGTTACTCTGATACCTCCCCTATATTGCACGGTTTCGAGTGTAGTAGGCAATACATTGGCAGGGGTGAGTGTTACGGCTTGTGTAGTATTGGCAGCAACATTGCCCGTAAATACTACTGTGCCTGTAGCATTATCAAAAAGGCGTACTTCGACTTGTGCAGCAGTAGCCCCTGTACTGATAAATAATTTTACATCATCAGCTCCAGTATGATTAAGGAAAGCCAACCAAAACTCTCTACCTTGCATGTTTTGAGCTTTTAGTGGGTAACTTATCCACAATATCATCATAGAAAGAAAAAGCAAAGAGAATATTTTTTTCATAGATTAAAGACGATTTATTGATTTTAGAACGAATGTTTTAATAGATTATTACGCAGTGTTTTTTTTCTCACATATAGCCTGCTTCATTGAAACTATAGAAACCGTTGTTGGTAAATATGAGGTGGTCTAATACTTTGATTTCTAACAGGTTTCCGCCTTCTATAAGTTTTTTGGTGATGGCGTGGTCTTGGGGGCTGGGTTCGAGGTTGCCCGAAGGGTGATTGTGCATCAGTATGATACTTGATGTGGTGCTTTGTAGTGCATTTTTGAATACTTTTTTAGGGTCTACGACTGTGGCAGAGAGTCCTCCTTCGCTAATAAGTATTTTATCGAGTACTTTGTTTGCTCTATTGAGTAAAAGTATCCAAAATTCTTCGTGTTCCAAATCCATAAAAGTAGCCCGCATGAGTTCATATACATCTTGGGCACTTTTGATGACGGGTTTTACTTCGGGTTGTTGTGGTCTTCTTCTGCCTAACTCTAAGGCACTTACAATGGTGATGGCTTTTGCTTCGCCGATGCCTTTTATTTTGGTAAGTTGTTTGTAAGTTTTGGTAGCAAGTGTATGTAAATCGTTGTTATTTTCTTTGAGTATATGTTTGGCTAATTCTACGGCACTCATGGCTACTGTTCCTGAGCCGATAAGAATGGCTAAAAGTTCGGCATCGGTAAGAGCTGCTACACCTTTTTCCATGAGTTTTTCGCGGGGTCGGTCTTCTTTAGCCCAATCTTTGATGGTGAGTTTTCTTTGTTCGTCTTTTTCGTCCATAGTGCGATAAGCATTACATTTTGATTCCAATAACAAGTATATCGTCTGTTTGTTTGGTTTCGCCTTTCCAATTTTGGATTTCAGTATAGAGTTTTTCTTTTTGCTCAGTGAGTGGTAATGGGCTGATTTCTAAAATAAAATCTCTGAATCTTTTGACCCCGAATTTTCGGTCATTGTCGCCACCGAATTGGTCTTGGTATCCATCGGAAAAGAGATAAAAAATGTCGCCTTTTTGGTACTCAAAAGAATGACCCTCGAAGGCTTTATTTTTGATTTGTATACCTCCTATGGGAAATTTAGAGCCTTTTATTTCTATAAGTTCTCCATTTCTAACATACCAAAGTGGATTTTTTGCTCCGCCAAAATGTATTTTATTTTCTTCCTCATCTATCACGATGATAGACATATCCATCCCATCTTTGCTTTGCATGCCTTCTTCTTGCTTTAGGTAGGTTTTTACGCCCATGTCCATTTGGCGTAGTATACTTGCGGGTTTGAAGGCTTGTTTTTCTTTTACAATCATATCTAATAAGTCGTTGCCTACAACGGTCATCAGTGCGCCGGGTACGCCGTGCCCTGTACAATCTACGGCAGCTATGATTTTTTTAGAATCAGAAAAACCCTTGAATACAGATTCGCGTTTGCCTTCTTCGGTCATTTCTAAGGAATAAATAGGCTCAGGAATGGTTTCAGCAAACCAATAAAAATCGCCCGATACAATGTCTTTTGGCAAATAAAGTACAAAAGCCTCATCGAACTGTGCTTGTATTTCTTCTTGTTTCACAAAAATTGCCTCTTGTATTCGTTTGGCATAGTTGAAGCTATCTGCTATTTTTTTCATAGAGGCTTCTATTGCTTGATTTTTAGTGGCTATTTCGGCTAATATATGTGCTTTTGAGAAAGCAGAGAGGGCATGTTCTTTGAAGCGTTGTAAGCGTTGTATGTCTTGTGGTGTGATTTGGTACGTTTCTGAAAAGCTATCAAAAAAGAGTATTCCTTCTAAGGTATCGTTGCTATCATCGATGTCAATGGTCATTGCCAATGAACTAATAGGCTGGTAGTTGTCGAATAGATGTAAATTATTTTGTTTTGGGTGCAACAAGTGAAAATCATTTTCTATATTTTCTCCCTTTTCTATGTATTGCATTACGGTTGCATAGTCGAAATAAGTAACTTTTTCCCCATTTTGTTGTTGGGCTGAGGTGAGTAGTTTGAATTGTTGTTTTTGGGGTTCATAGAATAAAAAAGCGGCTTTTTCAGCATTTGGGAAGAAGGTCGTGCATTTTTCTAACAATACTGTGAGTACTTTTTCTAAGGCAAGTTCTTGGTTGATGATGCGCACAATACTATCCATGCGCTCCAATTCTTCGGCTTGTTGGGTAATTTCTTTGTATTGTTGTGTAATTTGTATGGTTCTTTCTTCAATGGCTTTTTCGAGGGCGTTTTTAGTTTTTTCGAGGGCTTGTACGCGCCAATAATAAACGCCTGCTCCCGAAAATACGAGCCCTACTACTACGACGATATAAAACCATATTGTTTGGTAAAAGAAAGGAGTAATATAAAATTTGACTTGAATACCTGTATCGTTCCAGATGCCGTCATTATTAGAGGCGATGACCCTAAAAGTATAATAACCGGGGGTTAGGTTGGTATAAAAAACATCTCTTTTGTGGGCTACATAAGTCCAATCTTCTTCAAAGCCCTCAAGTATGTGCTTAAAGTGTATTTTATCGGGGGCTAAAAGACTAAGCGCGGTGTAGTCTATTTCTATTTTGCTTGTGCCTGCTGGGAGGTAAATAGTCATTTCGGAGTCGTAGGTTTCGTAGGCTATGTTGTCTGCTACAAATTTTTTGATGACTACATTAGGTTTGTGCCTATTTATTTTGATACTATTGGGATTGATGGTTGCAATACCTGCTGTGGTCGGATACCATAAATAGCCATTGTGGTCTTTACAGACTGAAGGCTGTACGGAGGCGGCACAGTCGCTGCTTTTCATTCCATCGGCTTCGTCATAGAGTTGTGTGGTAAGTTTTTTTATTTTGCCTTGCCATAGGTCAAAGATGTCTTGTTTTTGTACCCAATATACACCATTGTTGCAAGAAATCCACATCTTATTTTGATTATCTTCGGCTATACTATGTACGGCTGCATTGGGTAGTCCTTCTTTGGTGGTAAGTACTCTTAATTGTTGTTTGTCAAAATAAGCCAATCCGCCCTTTGTACCTATCCAAAAATTATTGTTTTTGTCTTCATAGACTGTAAAAACAATATCATTCGGTAATCCTTTTTGTGTGGTATATTGACTGATGCTTCCATTGGGTTGAATGATATACAAGCCTCCACCATCACTTCCTGCCCATAGTACTCCTGCTTTGTCTTCGTATATTGAGATAATAGAGGGATTATTGAGTCCATTTTCTTGGTTATAGAGGGTTTTTATTTTTCCTTGTGCATATAAGGCAATGCCCTCGCGCGTAGCCATCAATATATTACCTTCTTTGTTTCGGAAGAGAGCCCTTACGACATTACTCGGTAGCCCATTATCTATAGTAAAATGTTTGATTTTTCCGCTGTTAGGTTCTAAATAGTAAACACCTTCGCCATAGGTAGCCGCCCATATATTGCCTTGTAGGTCTTGTGTGATAGAGCGCACAGGGGCGGCATCTTTGTCTTGACTAAGGCTGTAATTTTTAAAAACACCTTGTTTGTAATGGCTAATGCCACCGTTGGCAGTGCCTATCCAAATAGTGCCTTGTAGGTCTTCATAAACACAGTTAGTGAGGTTATCGGCGATGCCTTCGGCTTGGGTATAATTGACAAATTTGCCATCTTTGAGCCTATTCAGTCCTCCTCTATTCATACCTATCCATAAACTCCCTTCGCGGTCATAACAGAGCGCAGTGATATTATTGGCTGCCAAACCTTCTTTGATACTTAGTGTACTTACATTATCGCGGTAGATTCTCATAATACCTCCATTCTGCGAACCTACCCATATACTGCCCCAATCATCGTGAATGATAACAGTGATGAACTCATCAGTAAGCCCTTCTTTGGTGGTAAAAACTTTTTGTGTATTTTGTTTTTCATTGTATTTGACCAGCCCTGCTGAAGTACCTAACCATATATTGCCTTGTTCATCGGCAGCAAGTGCATTGATTGACTTGCTTACCAAAAGGAGTTTGCGTGTGATATTTTCTATTTGTTGTGTTTTTTTGCTTATTTTGTTGATGCCGAAGTTAGTTCCTATCCATAAATTGCCTTCTGTATCAAGCGTCAAACTTTGAATTTGGTTAGAGCTAAGCCCATCGGTTTTGTCATATTTTCTAATGATTCGTTTTTCTTTGGTATGATAAGCAACTAATCCTTGTGTTGTACCTATCCAGAGTGTATTTTGGGTTTTGCTTTCGGCTAAAGCAAGAATAACATTGCTTGGTAAGCCATCTTTATCAGTGAGGGTAGAGGCTTTTCCATTTTTATACTGTGTAAGTCCGCCGCCATTAGTAGCAATCCATAGGTAGTGGTATTGGTCTTCGTGCAATACCCAAGCACTATTACTTTTCAATGCAGGGAGGTTTTCGTTGGTATAAGTTTCAAAAGATACCCCATCGAAACGTGCAATGCCTTCGTAGGTAGCTAACCAAAGATAGCCTTCGTGAGTTTGAGTGATAGCAAAAACACTATTTTGGGGTAGTCCCTTGTCTTTTTTCCAACTTTCTAATAAATATTGTGAAAGCGATTTTTTAGGGTCTAAACCAAATTCATGCACCCCCTCTTTGCTTTGCCCATATAGTAGTGTGGAAGCCAAACAAAGAAGTAAACCTAAGCAGGTTAGTACAGATAACAAGTACTTGTGATAGGGCAAGTACATAATATTGATAGTTTGTTTTTTGGATAGGTTGCAAAATATATAAACTTGTCGCAAAATGTATGCAAACAAATTTGGATATTTCAAAAATAGCAATTAAATTTCAAAAAAGTACAGTTTTTGATATACAAACTTCAAAATATCTAAATAACTTCATACAATAATGAACAACAGATTTCATTTCCTATTATATATATGCTTTATTTCTTATTGCTTTATGAGTTGTAATATAGACAAAAACAAAAATAACTCAAAAGACAAAAACAGTAAAAATACACAGCAAAAAGGCAAAGACAAAGTCATTAGTTACTATATAGAAGCCATAGACAAAGCAAATAATAGCCTCTCACGAAAGATATTGGCGGGGGTGAAGAAAAAACTTACTTCGCACGATTTTGTGATGGACGAAGGAGGCATAGTAATTAAAATTAATCAAAATGAAAAAATAGATTTGGCAAGCATCAATGCAGAAAATCAAGAAATTCATAAATTTTTTGACATACAAAAGCTCAATAATAGTAATATTCCCAACAGTAATTCAGTAAAAGTACGTATCACTTTTAATCCTAAAACCCAAGATGAAAATGCGGATATTTATATTACTTTCTTTTGCAAGCAAGGTCGTCCTGAATGGTGGCAATGCTCTAACGCAGGGCAATTTAACTTTCCCAGCAAAACTGATATTGAGAACGGGAAAATACACTATACCACAGATGAACTCATTGATACTATCTCTGATTTGATTCTAAAACTTACTTATAAACGATAAACTATAATAATCTCTATATGTTATGAAATACTTTGCAACACAGAGTTGTTTGGTTTTGTTCTTTTGTATTTCTTTTAGTGTACAAGGGCAAATAAAACTAAATGGCATTGGTGAAATTACACGTTATGATAATATTGCAAAACAAACCTATGGGCTACAACTCGAAATATACCCTGCTGAGTGGATAAGTCTTGGTTATCAATTCTCCTTAGGACAAAGTTCAGAAAATGATATTTTTGGAAATTATGGGCACATGACTATGGGCGTTTATGGGGCAAGTTTTCCTTTTCGAACTTATATCAATACCGAAGAAGATTTTTTTCTCTATGTGGCTGTTTTAGCGGCTCTGCTCCCTGAAAGCATCACTTTCCATATTCCCATTACCTCCAGTTTTTATATCTCGCCTTATGCCGCGCCTTTTGGTATAGAGTATATGCGCCTTGATGGTGAAGACTATTACAAGGGAAGTTTTACGGGTGGAGTAAGATTGAATATTTATTACAATGGCATCAACTTTATGCCTTATATGGGGGCACGCACTACCTACGATAATCCTAATTGGGGAATAATGTTAGGGGCTTCTATTGGCGTTATATTTTAGGCTTTAGTTTCTATCGCAAAATCTTTAAGCCAATCTTTGGCACTACTCTCTTCTCCAAATTGTTTAATCAAAATATTGGGGTGTAATTGTTGTGTAATAGCATTGACTGAAAGTTGTGAAAAAATATCAACAGAGATAAGCCTTGCTATAGTAACATTTCTTAGTTGTTGCAACATTTTAGGCATCATTACCCCAATGAGCCATTGTTGGCTTTCGGGTGTTATAATTTTGCTTTCGCGTGCATCTATCAATATTTTAGATATTTGATGGTTATTACAGGCTTCTAAAATATTGTTCCAAACTTCTTGAAAATGGTCAAAAGGCATAAAACCTTTCACAATACAAACGACATATTTTTCCTGAGCATCATAACCTACTTGGGCATATTGGGTATTATAATAATTATTCATAAAAATTATCTGTTAAAGTGATTTAAACGTTGAAAAATACTACTTTAAACCGAAGTATGGGTAGAAATGTTTTATCGTATCATCTTTATTTTTCTTCCCTGAAATTCGTTCACATAAGAAATCTCCGTACCATCAGGCGAGATGAGCCAAAGAATAGGACAATTGCATCGTACTTCGGGGTTGTTGCCATATCCATCAGTAAAATAAATGACTGCATCGGGGCTATACTCTTCATTGGCAAATCTTAGAGGGGCTTCAAAGTCAGTACCACCCCTGCCCGAAACTTGTTGTGGTGTCTTGCCTTCGTATTTATACTGCGCTTGTATTTCGGTATCGCACTCAACTACTAAAATTTCGCTCCCGTGCTTCCAAATATGATAAATTTCATTGAAAAACTCTTGCAAATCTTGTTGACTAATACTGCCTGAGGTATCTATGGCAACTAAAATTTTTTGCCTCTTCTTTACTTTTATTCCTGGTGTAGTGTTGTATCTTTTTGAGGGTCTTTTGAGTGTATTTTTAATGCGTGTGCGGCTACTACTATTAGCAAAAAGGCGCAAAATTCTTTTCCAATTGACTACAGGTGCTAATGATTTCTCGAACTCTTTCAAATAGTCTTGTAAACCTGCGGGTAGGTTGCCAATATCTTTGTTTTTTACCCTCTTGAGCGTATTTTGCAAAGTTTGTTTGAGTAGTTCGCTCAATAGTGTTCGTTCGGCATTGCTCAATTGCGATGCCATTTGCCAAAGTTTATGCCTGAGTTGGTTTTGATTACTTTCATCTAAAAGATCTTTCAGATTTTGCCAAGAGCGGCTATTTTCCATATTTTCCTCATTGGGGTCTTTATTATCTCCTGAGGTACATTGTTGATAAAGTGCTGAAAGTTGATTGTAGTAATACTCAACGTGTTGGTGTGCTTCTAATTTTAATTCTGGAAAAAGACTTAACAACACCGCCCCTTCTGGAAGTTGCGTTTCTGCTACGTATTGATTGACTACCAAATCTGCGGCTATATTGTAAAGGTCTTTGCGCGAAAAATCGTGATAGCGGAGTATGTGGTTAAAAACAATATGCAATATTTCATGCTTTACTACCCCCGTTTTAAAATCGGCAGTGGTAAGGTAATTGTCCCAAAAAATAGGATTGATATGCAAAATAACCAATCCATTTTCATAACTTACTGCCATTGTTTCGGTAATTTGTGAGCCTACTCGTTTGAGCAAACCCGAAAAGAAGTGCCCATAAAAGGGTTCTTTAATGACCAACTGAAAAGTAATGGCAGAGAGTTCTTCGAGAATTTGTGCGTTTGTTTTTTCCATGAACAAATATACGAAAAAAAAAGAATTTGAGTGTCTTTTTTTCCTAAACTTCTTCGTTGTTTTGAGCAGTAGCAGAAGAGGAGGAAGAACTCCAACTCATTGAAGAGGACTTCGCAGGAGGCATAAAGGCATCGTTTGCGTCTTCTTCACCATTGATGAGGCACAAATCGCATATTTTAGGGTATTGTGTTGAGTAACCAATCAAACCCATAATCGTTGATTCGCCACAACAATCACAAATAAATGCCTCTTTATAAATCTTAAAAATATTTCTGTTCATTGCTTCGCGTTAGGATAGTAGAATTTTAATCTATATACTTTTTTTTTACCCCAACTGTTTGCGATTTATACTATTTTATTTTATAATTGCCATGCTATTTTTTGGCTTGGTTTTGGCTAAAATCTACAATATGACAACTTCATGGTATATGCTTTATAAAAAAACGAACAATGACAGAAGATATAACAAATAAAAATCAGAAATTACCCTCCAAACAACGTAGCCAATCTATTCGAAACAGGCTCATTATACTATTGTTGTTTTTATCTTTTGTAACTATCAACTACTTTGCAGTGATTGTTTACTACGATAATCTACTCAGTGAGATAGAAAAAACAGCCGAAGTAGCCGCCGAAAATAAAACCCTTACACAAACTATATTACTTAATGCTATTCTACTAAAACAAGAGCAAAATACCTATAGAAAAGCACTTAAAGAAGCCTTAGACAAACACGAATATAATTTAGCCATTTTACGCAATGGAAGGGTGTTAGACAACGGCAACCAAATACACCCCGCACCAGAAATACTACAGGCAGAATTTGGACAAATAGATTTTGCTTGGATAAAGTTCAGAGAAAATATCAATACCTTGTTGCAAGAACCTATTTATATAGATAGCACTGTATATGCAGCCCAAAAACTGCCCGATTCTTTAGCAAAACAAGAATTGAATATAGAAAAATCCAACGTAAAGGTATTCAATCCCAAAGTTGAAGATGCTGTAGAGTACCTCATGCGCAATGCCCCCGATATTTTGGCAAAAGATGAAATGCTTCTTAGAGCATTTGTTAATTACTTTGATGGGCAACAGATGCGCCGTACTTTTTGGCTCACTATCATATTGCTCCTCAATGTTATTCTACTTATCTTGGCTTTTTTCTATTTTAACCGATTGATAGTTACGCCTATTGCTAAAATATCGCGTATTAATACAATACTCAACGAAGGTGAGTTTGACAAGAAAATAGAATATGATGGCAATGACGAACTCGGATTAGTAGCCAATGCCATTAATGCGCTATTCAAAAACCTGAAAAATGCCACAGAGTTTATCATATCCATAGGGGAAGGTCGCCTTGAGGTAGAGTACCAAATGAGTGGCTTAGATGATGAACACCAACAAAACAACCGACTCTCGAAAGCACTTTTAGAGATGCGCGACAAAATGAGATTTGTTGCAGACCAAGACCGACAACGTAATTGGGTTACTGAAGGGTTGGCTATGTTCGCAGATATACTCCGAAAAGATACCGATGCAGACGATTTTACCTACCGTATTGTGGCAAACTTAGTAAAATACCTCAATGCTAATCAAGGCGCACTCTTTGCCGTAGCCGACAATACAGAAGAAGAATACTTAGAGATGCTTGCAACTTATGCTTATAACAAAAGAAAATATGTAGACAAGAGAATCCTAAAAGGGGAAGGGCTTATTGGAGAGGTTTTCCAACAAGGCGAAACGATATACATTACCGAAGTACCCGATAATTTTGTGAACATTACCTCTGGATTGGGCGATGCCAACCCACGCAGTATATTGATGGTGCCATTGAAAATCAATAACGATGTTTTTGGTGTGCTTGAGTTAGCCTCTTTCGAAGAGTTCAGACCTTACCAAATAGAATTTGTTGAGAAACTCAGTGAAAGTATTGCTACCACTTTTGCTTCCGTAAAAACATCTGCACAAACTCAACGACTCTTGGCTGATTCGGTGCAACTATCAGAGCAAACGCGCGCGCAAGAAGAAGAAATGCGTCAGAATTTGGAAGAGTTAGTTGCTACACAAGAAGAAGTACAAAGAAAAAATATGCTTATAGAAGAGCAAAAACAAGAATTGGAGAAGGCATTAGAAGAGCAAATGCTGAAAAATGAAATGCTAAGAGTACAAGAAGAACAAAGCCGAAATAACTACGAAATGCTCCAAAAAACACAACGCGAATTAGTTGCACAAAACCAAACTGTATTACAACAAAAACTTACCTTAGAGCAACAAATCAAAGAATTGAGTGAAGATTATGAAAAGCAAATTACATCGCTCAAAGATGATTTGCTTGCCACTAACAAAGTCAAAGATGATTTGGAACAAACCTTAGCACAACAAGTTTTCAAGATGGAAGCACTCAAAACTGCCGAAGACGAACTTAGAAGAAAAATACAAGAACTTACTAACCAAATCAATAATAAATAATGTCGCGCTTTTGGATTTTTTTTATCATTATATGCTTAGGCGATATTGTAGGAAGATTATTGAATAATTTTTATATTGATGTTGTTTTTAAGCCTTTACTCATGCCTACCCTAATGGGCTATGTTTACTTGCAAACGGCTCCTCATTTCGGAAAATTTCCAAGATTGTTATTAGTATCGCTCTTTTTTTCTTGGTGGGGCGATATTTTCTTGCTTTTCGATTCGCCTCCATTTTTTATGTTAGGATTAGGTTGTTTTTTATTGGCACATATTTTTTATATCATTCTTTTTCAGCGCATCAGCACTACTGCCGAGCAGAGTGCATGGCTAAAGGCAAATTATTGGGCTGTTACTCCTTTTTTGCTTTATATCATTGTATTTTATTCGCAAATGTACCCAAAGCTGAATGTAATGGCATTGCCTGTGCTTGTTTATAGTATTACGATTGCTCTAATGGCTCTCATGGCGTTGTATCTCTATAAAACAATAAATAATTGGGCTTTTCAACGTATTTTCTTTGGCGCACTTTTGTTTGTTATTTCCGATTCTTTTATTGGCTTCAATCGTTTTATTTATACTTTTGAATCGGCTTCTGTTCTTATTATGCTTACTTACATTGCGGGGCAAACACTGATTACTATAGGAGTAGTGAGTTTGCAACAAAAAAACCTATGAATATAACATCATAGGTTTTTTTGCGAGTATCAATTACAATATACGCAAAACTAATCAATAATTACACATTTACTGTTTTTTATATCCTGTTCCACACTCTTGTATTTTACATCTTTGAGCACTCTGCCATCGTTGTACTGAACTGTTACTTTATCATTGCGTCCTACGGCTTTTTGTAGTTTTACAGGAGCTTGTTTTTCTATTACCTTGCTTTCATTATTACCAAGTACCTTTGCCAAGTCGCTTTGACCACCTCCTACCAAGTTTTGCGCTTCGTCTTTTTTCTCTTTCAATTTAGGGGCTTGTGTTCTGCGTGTGCGGCGGCTTTCTTGTATCTGTTGAGGGGCTTCAGAAGCAGGTAAATTTGCTTTGATAAGGAAAGAAATTGTATCTTCATTTACTTTTGTGATGAATTGTTTGAAGAGTTCAAAGGCTTCAAATTTATAAATCAAGAGAGGGTCTTTTTGCTCGTGTGTAGCCATCTGCACTGATTGTTTGAGGTCGTCCATCTCGCGAAGGTGTTCTTTCCAATTTTGGTCAATGATAGCCAAGCAAATCATTTTCTCCATTTCCTTAATAATTTCTTTGCCCTCAGAAGATAGTGCTTTTGCAAGTGCTACCGAAAGGTGAATACTGCGGCGGTTGTCTGTGAGTTGTAAGCCTATTTCCTCTATATGCCCACTTTGTTGTTTTTCTAATACTTGTAACAACGGAAATACTTTTTGGATAATTTCTTGGTTTTTTTCCTGATATTCTTTTTGCATTTGGGCAAAAAGAGTGCGTGTGAGTACTGTAGGGTTGCCTTTTTCGAACTCATCTTGTTTAAAGTTAGGGTCTAAAGCATAGTGACTGATAAGGTGCAATCTGAAATTTTCGAAATTACCAATTCCCTGATAGTTATTAATGAGTGCTTCGCAAGTATCATACATAATATTGTTGATGTCCATAGCTAAGCGGTCGCCGTGGAGAGCATTTTTACGTCTTTTGTAAATAATTTCTCTTTGTGAGTTCATTACATCGTCATATTCAAGGAGTCTTTTTCGGGCACCGAAGTTATTTTCTTCTACTTTTTTCTGTGCTCTTTCTATGGAGGCTGTAATCATAGAGTGTTGTATTACTTCGCCTTCGTCATAGCCGATTCTATCCATTACACGAGCTATTCTATCAGAACCAAACAAGCGCATAAGGTCGTCTTCGAGCGATACAAAAAACTGTGAGCTACCAGGGTCGCCTTGTCTGCCTGAGCGTCCGCGCAACTGTCTATCTACTCGTCTTGATTCGTGTCTTTCTGTGCCTATGATAGCCAATCCACCCGCCAAGCGCGATTCCTCGGTGAGTTTAATATCTGTACCACGCCCTGCCATATTGGTTGCGATGGTAACAGTTCCGGGTTTGCCTGCTTCTGCTACTATTTCTGCTTCTTTTTGGTGTAGTTTGGCATTGAGTACTTGGTGCTTTATTTTTCGGAGGGAAAGCATACGGCTGAGTAATTCTGATATTTCTACGGAAGTTGTACCCACCAACACAGGTCTGCCTCCTTCTATGAGTGTTTCTATTTCTTGAGCTACGGCGTTGAATTTTTCGCGCGTGGTCTTGAAGACTAAATCGTTATTGTCTTTTCTTAGGCATGTAACATTAGTAGGAATAACAACTACATCAAGTTTATAAATTTCCCAAAACTCACCTGCTTCGGTTTCGGCAGTACCTGTCATTCCGGAGAGTTTGTGGTACATACGGAAATAATTTTGAAGGGTAATGGTTGCATAGGTTTGGCTTGCTTCTTCTACTTTTACATTTTCTTTGGCTTCAAGGGCTTGGTGTAGTCCATCGGAGTAGCGTCTGCCTTCCATGATACGTCCTGTTTGCTCATCTACAATTTTCACTTTCCCGTCCATTATTACATATTCTTTTTCTTTCTCGAAAAGTGTGTAGGCTTTCAAAAGCTGATTGATACTATGTATGCGTTGTGCTTTTACAGAGTATTCTTGTATGAGTGTATCTTTTCTTTCTGCTTTTTCCAATTCGGAGTGGGCATTGTCTTTTTCTATATTGGTGATTTCGGTGGCTATATCGGGGAGAATAAAAAATTTGGGGTCTTCGCCAGCACCTGTAATAAAATCTATTCCTTTTTCGGTAAGGTCTATTTGGTTATTTTTTTCATCTATGGTAAAATAAAGTACTTTATCAGCTTCGGGCATCATTTTAGAGTTATCGGCAAGGTAGATGTTTTCTGTTTTTTGCAACAGTGTTTTGATGCCTGTTTCTCCTAAGAATTTGATGAGGGGTTTGTTTTTTGGTAAGCCTCTAAAAGCCCTAAAAAGTGGTAAGCCCGCTTCTTTTTCTTGGTTATTTTTGATAAGGTTTTTGGCTTCGTTCAGGAAGTCTTGCACCAATTTTTTTTGTGCTTCTACTAATTTTACAACGCGTGGTCTTAGTTCGTAGAATTCGTGTTCGTGCCCGTTGGGTGTAGGTCCTGAAATAATGAGAGGTGTTCGTGCATCATCTATTAAAACGGAGTCAACTTCATCGACCATTGCAAAGTGGTGTTTATGTTGCACCATTTCATTTGCATCTCTTGCCATATTGTCGCGCAGATAGTCAAAACCGAATTCGTTGTTAGTACCATAAGTGATGTCGGCTTGGTAGGCTTTTTGTCTTTCGGGGCTGTGTGGTGTGTGGAAGTCTATACAATCTACAGTCAGTCCGTGAAATTGATAGAGAGGTCCCATCCATTGGCTATCGCGGCGTGCTAAGTAGTCATTGACGGTTACGATGTGTACGCCTCTTTTGGCTAATGCATTGAGAAAAGCGGGCAGTGTCGCTACTAAGGTTTTTCCTTCACCTGTTGCCATTTCTGCTATTTTGCCTTGGTGTAGCACTACACCCCCTATAAGTTGTACGTCATAGTGTACCATATTCCATTCTATCTCGTTGCCTGCGGCTTCCCATTTGTTGTGCCAAATGGCTTTTTCACCTTCTATGGTAATATTTTTTTGGGTAGCAGCCAGTTGTTTGTCCCAGAAAGTAGCTTCTACTACAAGTTGTTTATTTTCTTTCCATCTTCGGGCGGTTTCTTTTACGATGGCAAAGGTTTTTGGTAAAATTTCTAGTAGTATTTCTTCTAATTTTTTGTTACGTTCTTTTTCTAGTTGGTCTATTTGGTCGAAGAATGTTTCGTGTGCATATACATCTTCTGTTTTTTGCACTTCTTCTTTTAATTTGTTGATTTGGTCATCTATATTGATTAAAGAATCTGCTATATATTGTTGAAGTTTTTGGGTTTCTTGTCTTAGTTGGTTGTCAGAGACTTCTTCGTTGGCTAATTTTTGCCATTCTGTATTGATTTTTTCTATGTATGGGTATAGTTGTTTGAGGTCTCGTTTGTTTTTCGAGCCTATGAATGCTTCTAATATTTGGGTGACGATGCTCATATATAAGGTTTTGGAAATTTTTTTGCAAATATACAAAAAAAAATTGGTACGTTTTCAGTAAATCTTTACTCTTTTTGTTTAGGCATCTTGTGTAAGCTCAGTTTGGTATCTTATTTCGCATGCGGGTAAAAATGCTTTCAAAATGTCAATACTTTCTGCTGTCAATCCCTGAACGCCTGTAAGGTTGAGTAAGGTAAGGTGTTTGAGTGCTTGCAAGTGTGTTATGTCTTTAATAGGGTTGTAACTAAGGTCTAAGAAGGTAAGATTTTTGAGTGCTTGCAAGGGCTTTATATCTGTTATTTGATTATAACTAAGGTCTAAACTCTGCAATTGGCTTACTCCCGTGATAGCATCTATGCGTGATAGGCGGTTAGTGCTTAGGTTAAGGCTTGCTAATTTAGGCAATTGATTGATTTGTGTAATGTCTGTAATTTTATTGGCACTCAGATTAAGGCTTTCTAATTGTTGCATCATTACAAAATCCTTAGTATCAACAAGTTGGTTGTTAGTTAGGTCTATATAAGTAATGTTATCTAAGTGGCTAAATACTTGAATATCTAAAAGATATTTTTCTTTGAGATCAAGGGTATTTTCGAATAAGAAGTTGCGTAATTTTTCCCCTGAAAGTTGTATGTTCGCGATTTGTAATCTTTGTAGGTTTCTGAACCCACGTAAGGCACTGAGAGCATCTTTGCTAATACTTTCTAATGAAACATATTTTACTTTTTTCATTTCATAGGGTTTGATGTTAGCAAGCATTTGGCTATCATCTGTTTTTTCTAATTTATAGAGTCCTCCCAATTTTTTTACCAAGCTATGAAACATTTCGTCATAGAATTGCCCTGTGAGTTCTACTTCTTTAAAGTCTATGTTTTTGGCAAACTCTGCATTTTGGAATGCTTCTTCGGCTACAAAATATTCTAAAATAGATTTGTGCGAAAATTTGAATTGTGATTTAGCATTTCTATTCAATAAAGAACGACTTTTGAGTTCAAGGTCGCTGAGATGAATTTCGTATTTTTCTGCCAATGGTTTTACTTCGTTGGCGTGGATAAAAAATCCGCTCCTTTCATTTCTTTTCTTGAAAATATCGATAGCTACCGCTCGCGAAAATTTATACAGTTCTTCTCTATACTCGTCTTTGTTTTTTACGCTTCTTTGCACCTCTCTTTCTATCCATTTAGCAATAAGTTGCGCATAGATTTGATAAGAGAATAAATAGGCTTCATTGCTTTGTAACAAATCATCTATATAGCTTAACAACATAGGTCGTACCATTAGATTTGGCGATTGATTGACAATCATCATGGCGCGTTTTTTCTTCTTTCCTTGAAAAAAGTTGTATTTTTTGTTCAAATATTTTTCTATGTCATGTACATCAAAAGGAGAAATATAGAGTTTTCTAAAGATATATTCTTTATTGCGGTCTTGTATTGCCACTACACCTGTTTCTTTGGGTTCTTCCTCTTCTGTTGGGAAAAATTGGGTTCTACAAGTAATTATTACTTCTTTAAAATCGCTTACTTTATCAATGATAGTACGTAAACGTGCTTTATAATCCTTGATGGCTTCATTGTCTTCATCAAAAGCATCTAAAAGGACAATAGTATTTTTTCGTTGTTCAGGAGCTATTTTATCTACTTCTTCCAAAATTTCAGGGTTGCCCAATGGAAATATTCTCACTTGGTAGGGCGTACCACTCATTTTTTTTGCATAATTGAGATACAAGTTAATCATGAAAGTAGTTTTACCCATTCCTGAATCTGCCAAAATCATATAAAACTTATCGGCAATATTTTTATCGAAACCTTTATTAATGAAAAAAGGCACTAATGATTGTTTTGTGGCAAATGCATGGGTTCTATTGGGCTCATCTTCGCGCGAAGGGGCTACATTCTGACATTGAGTGTCTATATAATATTGTGTAGATTTTTCTAATTCTTGTTCTGTATAAAAAGGTAATAATGCTTCTTTGAGTTTTTTTAGAGATGCCATTGGTGTAACTTTTTTAGGTGATTATACAATTCAAATATATCATTTAATTAATCAAAATGCAAGAAGTGTGCAAAAAAGGTTACTTTTTTGCTATATATTTCATTAATGTAGACTAAATTTACAAAAAATATCGAACATATCATATAATCTTCTAACTTTTGTCGTATAAAACCATAATCACATTTTATACATCTGATTGTTTAGTTATAAAATCATCATCTTCAAAAAACTAAAATTTTATGCAAAGCGTAAAATATAACGACTTTTACAGGCTTTTATTGGCTTTTTTTATCATTCTATGGTTGCAGCTAAATAACGAAGCTATTTATTTAAAAGCACAACACCAACAACCTATACTGATTGATATTTACAATACTGCCTTTCAAAGTGGTACCCCTAACACACTCAGAAGTATCAACGGAGTCCTCTACTTTCGAGCTAGAAGAAATACTACCGAAGGTGAAGAAATTTACATGAGTAATGAAGCACAAGGTGCAGCTGCTAATTACACCTTCCTACGCGATATATCTTTCGGAGCAAATAGTTCGAGCCCTCGTTTTTTCAATAATTTCAACGGCTTTTCTTATTTCATTGCTAATGATGTTACCAATGGAATAGGTCTTTGGAGAAGCAATGGAACTGTTGGTGCTACTACGGTAATGTATCTCTTTAACCCCTCAGGTGTTTCTGAAGTGCGTAACATGGTCGCAGCCACAGGTACAGCAGGGGGAGATTTGCTATTTATGGGGGCTGATGACAATAACCTATCGCTAAGATATAACAATGAATTATGGACAAGTAATGGTACAGGTGGAGCAACCACTGTACTTAAAAATATTCATCCTACACTCAATTTTGGCGCATACCCCAACGATTTTGCCGTAGTCGGAAACAAAGTATTTTTTGCCGCCACTAATGGTACTAATGGCTACGAACTTTGGGTTTCTGATGGTACCAATGGAGGAACAAACTTGGTTTATGATGCCAATGTAGGAACAGGAGACGGATTGAAAAATACTACACTTGGCGAAAAAAATCCTATTATTGAACTACAAGGATTTTGTTATTTTATTGCTACTGATGGTACAAACGCTGCCCTTTATAGAACAAGCGGTTCGGGAGCAACCAAAGTAAAAGATATTCCCAATTTCGACTACGCAGTAGGCATGGTACGCGCAGGAAATAACCTTTTTTTCGTGGCAGATGATGGCACTAATGGTAAAGAGCTTTGGGTTTCTGATGGTACTGTTGGTGGTACGAGAATGATTACTGACTTGTATGCAGGTGCCACAGGTTCAGAGCCCGTAAACCTAACCGAATTAGGGGGCGAAGTATATTTTGGCGCAAATGTAAAAGATGGTATGGGCAACGAATATGGGCGCGAACTTTGCAAAAGTGATGGGGTTACAACTCAAATGATTGCTGACCTTACCGCAGGTTTTGGTAGTTCTGACCCAAGAGATATTGTCAATATTAACAATGCTGCTATCTATTTCTCCTCAAGAGGTGCTTACCAAGGAGCAGGAAAAGGGCGCGAAGTATGGTACTATTTACCTTCTAAACCTACTATTACAGATAAAAACCCTCGTATTCTTTGCGACTTAAACCCCACAGGTGATGCCAACTCAGCAGGTTCTTTCGAAATCACAGGGGTCGGTCAATCTATCTTTTTTACTGGATTCAATGGCGACTTCAATATAGGGAATGAACTTTGGTATTCACCGCCTTGCCCTACTGTGAACTTAGCCTATATCTCTGATGTGTTGTGTAGAAATAGTGGCACGGCAAGCCCTACCACACTGCCCGCAATCACAGGGGGTACTTATAGTGCCTCACCCGCAGGCTTAGTAATAGATGCCAATACAGGTGAAATAAATCTTACTGCCTCTGCCGAAGGCACTTACACAATCACTTATGCTAAAGATTCTCCTATTTGCGAGTGTTTAGCAGAAGCCTCTTATATAGTAACTGTAGTAAGTGGTGGTGGTGGAACTGTATTAAGAAATGTAAACTCTATTGCTGTGGCTGGAGTTAATTTCGAATTCCCTCCTGGAGGTCCTAACGCATTAGGAGGTCCTAATGATGGTCCTGCTGGAATTGCCTTAGCACCAGACGGCGCAAGTTATTATGTAGCTGACCAGCAAAATAACCGAATTCAAAGAATAAATTATAGTACCAACGCAGTCATCAATGCCAATTTTATTACAGGATTGAATCGTCCTATGGGCATTGCCGTAGATGCATCAGGCAATATTTATGTAGCAGATAGAGACAATCACCAAATCAAAATTTATAACTCTACAGGTACGCTTGTTACAACCTTAGGCACAGGTACAGAAGGAAATGCAGAGGGAACACAAGCCACAGCACAATTCCGAAAACCTACCGACGTAGCAGTGGATCTAAACGGAAATATCTATATAGCTGATAACCAAAATCACCATATCAAGAAAGCAGTTTCCAACGGAATGGGAGGCTACAACATCACTGTATTTGCTGGTTCTCCTGATGGCTTCACCACAGGAAGTGCCAATGGAGTAGGTACTGCGGCTACTTTTTGGCTACCAAGTGGCATACACGTACACTATGATGGTACTATTTATGTTGCTGATAGACAAAATAGTTTAATTAGAAGAATTTTACCTGATGGTACTGTAAGTACTTTTGCAGGAAGTACTTTGGGCAACTCTAATGGTGCTACTAGTTCTGCACAATTCAGAAGACCTATCGATGTTACCACCGATTTATTAGGCAATGTTTATGTAGCTGATAGAAGTAATCATTCAATTCGTAAAATTTCGGCTGGAACTGTTACCAATGAAGCGGGCTCAGGAACAGAAGGCAGCACTGATGCTACTTCTTTCGCCTCAACTTTTGGCTACCCAAGTGGCTTAATGGCTGATTTATCGGGCAACATATTGGTAATAGATAATAAAAACCAAAAATTAAGAAGAGTATTTCCTAACAATACAGATGGAGGAAAAGTTAACGGCGCGCGTGGAGGATGTAAAGGGGAAAATGTAACGCTGACCCTTACCAACATGTCAGGCGGTGCTATCAGTGGTACAGTACTCAAGTGGCAAAAATCAGAAGATTTGGGCACCACTTGGACTGACATAGCCAATGCTACTACTACACTCAATTTTACTAACATACAAGTTACAACCCTATTCAGAGCCGTAGTACAACAAGGAATATGTCCTACACCCTCCAATTATGCTGCTATAGTTGTTTTTTCGCCTACTTCACCCGTTGCAGGGGCATCTCCTTCGGCTGTTTGTAGTGGAGCTAACTATTCCTTCACACTGACCGCCAGCGGAGGAAGTAACGGTAGTTACAGATGGTTCTGGAAAGATACAGGAGGAACTTTCTACCAAATTAATGGAGCAATCAATGATTCTTTTACTTATAACTCTGCGACACCACCCACTACCACTCCTGCTACTACTATCACCCTTGCCGCCCCTAATGCTACTTTCTATGTGGCTCTACAAGGAAGTACATGCCAAAGTGAAAAAATTGCCATTGATGTACCCATTAGTACTTCACCCGGAACCCCCTCCGCAAGTGGCCCTCGATGCGGAGAAGGAGAGGTTACACTTACAGCTACAGGAGCAAATGGTTTCGAAAAATACCAATGGTATGATGATACTGAAACAACTTTACTAAAAACCTCTACTAACTCAGCCGATAATACTTTTGTTACAAGTAGCCTTACTGCAACTACTAATTTCAAACTACGCATTGTCAATGAAGACTTAACCTGTCCTACTGCATTTGTTACTGCTGTGGCAACTGTTTATCCTAATCCCACACCTGCCATTACAGGAGCAACAACTGCCTGCCAAAATACATCACAAACCTATAATGTAACAACACCAGTCGGAGGGAATACCTATGCTTGGACTATCACAGGAGGGACACCTACGAATGCAACAGGAACAAGTGTAAATATTACTTGGGGAACGGCTGGCACAGGCACTATCACACTTTCTGAAACTACACCTGCGCCGGCTAACTGTGTAATAACCACTGCTGCATTCAATGTAAATATAGTAACACAGCCAGCACCTACTATCACAGGACCTACTACTGATGTTTGTGGTACTTCTACACAAGAATACATAAGTAATCCTGAAAGTACCACCAATGAATACGATTGGGTAGTAACAGGAGGGCAAATTGTAGAAGTCAATGGCACTGCCTTCGGACCTGCTGCTACCACTGGTTTCACGGTAGGCGCAAGCAAAGTAAAAATAAAATGGAATGCTTCTGGAGCGGGTACCATCAACCTCACCGAGAGAGTACCTGGCGTTGCAAGTTGTAGCGGTACAGCCACACAACTCAATGTAACACTTATCACTGTTCCCAATCCTACTATCAACCCTGCCACTGCAAACGCTTGTGTAGGTGGTACAGCTACTACTCTCAATGTTACACCTTTCAATGCAGGTAATACTTACGCTTGGACTATTACAGGTGGTGAAATTATTGAAGTAAATGGGACACCAATTACTGCAACCAATACTTACTCTGCCGTAGACGCACAAACTATCAAAGTAAATTGGACTGTAGCAGGTGCAGGCAAGGTAGAACTGACTGAAAGACCTGCCTCTGGTTCTTGTGATGCCATCGCAACACCCGCCACTGTTACCGTAGAACAACAACCTAACCCTGCAATTCAGGGAAAAAATCTTACTTGTCAAGGGAGAACAGAAACCTATACAATTACTAACCCCGTAGCAGGTAATACCTATACTTGGACTATCACAGGTGGAACACCTACCAATCCAACAGGGACTTCTGTAAATATAACATGGGGAGCAGGTGCAACAGGTACATTACAAGTAAACGAAGTAACACCCGGAGGATGTACTCAAAATAGTACGGTCTTCAATGTAACCTTAGAAGCCATACCTACCCCCACAATTACAAGAATTACACCTGGAGTACTGTATTGTGATAAAAATACATATACATTTTCAACTTCTAATAACACAAATAGAACTTATACTTGGGCTGTTTCAGGAGGCTCTATAGTAAGCGGACAAGGTACCAACCAAATTAATTTCAAACTTGATGGTACTATAGCCAATTTACAAGTAACTGAAAAAATCAACGGAACAGATTGTGAAGGTACAAGTGCTTCTTTTGTCATCAATCCTATTTTAGCAAGCCCTACTCCAAAAGTTTCGGGAGTAGCACTTGTTTGTGCTAATGATGTGCAAGTCTACCAAACAACACTTGTAGGAGGAAATACCTACACTTGGCAAGTTATTGGAGGAAGTAAAACAGATGCTGCCAATACAACTACAATCACTTGGACTACAGCAGGACAAGGAAAGGTTATTATCACCGAAACTAACCCCGCAGGATGTAGCTTTAATGATACACTCAATGTACAAGTGAATCCTCTGCCTGGCAATGCCAATGTTAGAAATGGACTCAGATGTACTCCCGGACAATTCAAACTATACGCAAGCTACCCACAAGCTATCTCTTACCGTTGGTACGATGCTACTAATACCTTAGTACATACCACTACAGATACACTCTTCCTCACACCAGTACTAAGTGCTTCCACTACTTATTATGTAGAAGTAATCACAGTACCTGCCTGCGTAGGACCCAAAACTGCCGTACAAGCAACCTTGTCTGCCACTAATATAGAAGCTACCGTTAGCGCACAACTCACTAATATTTGTGGAAGAACTCCCACAGGAGCAATCACACTCACAGTGTCAGGCGGTCAAGTTCCTTATGTTTATCAATGGTCTAACGGAGCAACTACTCAAAATCTAAGTAATCTAACCGCAGGAACTTATACCGTAACCATTACCGATGATGGGGGCTGTACTACCGTAAGAACTTACACTCTTGTAGAAGATTTTAATACCGTAAAAGTAAGTGCAGGACCCGATGTAGTAGCCGTAAGAGGATTAGGAATAGAACTAAGAGCAGATTCACCCACAGGAGTAGCCTTTAAATGGACTCCAACACAAGGACTTTCTGACCCTGCTGCGCAAAATCCCATTGCAACTCCTGATTCTACAACTACCTATATTGTAGAAGTAACCGACCAAGGCGGTTGTATCGGATTTGATACCATTACTGTTGATGTAAATGATTTTTACATACCCAATACCTTTACACCCAACACCGACAATATTAATGACAAATTTAACATACAAACTACCAAAGATGGTGTGGTAAGTGAATTGTCAATCAAAATCTTTGACCGAAATGGGTTACTTGTTTTTGAAGCAAATAATATAGACCAAATCTTAACCAAACAAACCAATGACAATATCATCGGTTGGGATGGTACTTTCAAAGGAGAGCCCATGCCTGCGGGAAATTATATATGGGAACTCAAAGGAAAATTTGCAAACGGGCAAGAAATTATATTTAATGGCAAAAACACCGGTAATTTATTGCTAGTAAGATAAGGATTAAAAAAATGGCATATTTTTAGATTAAACTATGCATAGAAAAAGTTAAGTAAAAAATAATGGCACAAATAGCATATTTATCAAAAAAACTAGGCATATTATTCATATTATATAGCCTAATAAGCAACACTTTTGCCCAAAATGCGTGGTACTCACAATTTGGATACACACCCATGCAAACCAACCCTGCAATGGTGGCAACAAGTAATCAATTTCAGTTCATTTTCAACTACCGCAACCAATTCATTAGCTCTGGTACTTCTTTCAATACTCCTATGGCTACTTTTACTATGCCTATTATTAATAGCCAAAAAGGGCACCGTTTAGGAGGAATCGGTATCTCTGCCATTAATGATATGGCAGGTGAAAATGGACTACTCCAAACTACAGGTATACAAGGTGGGGCTGCCTTCAACATTCCACTCAATTTACCATTAGGACTCCCCGTTCTATATGATGGTTTCCTTAGTCTTGGAGGGCAAGTTGGATATTTTCAAAAAGGTTTTGATATTAATAAAATTACCACATCAAGCCAGTTTGTAAACGGGTTTTATATTCCGGGAAGTAGCTCTGGTGAAAGTTTTGCCAGCACTCAAACCAATTATATAAGTGCTAACGCAGGAGCATTTTGGTATGTGCAAGATACTACAGAAGTTCCTATTGTTTATATGGGTATCTCTGTTTATAATCTTAACCAACCTAATACCGCCTTTGACAGAGGTGTTAGTTATGAAGACAAACTTCCCATCACATTTTCTGCAACAGCAGGGTTAGATGTATATTCAGGAATCAGACTCGCTATACAACCCAATATGAGATGGATAGGAAATAAAAATACCAATATATTTAATTTTGGAATATTAACAAGGTATCATTTCGGCGCAATGTCTATGAATAATTTAGTTAGAGACACCAACCTCAATATCGGACTTTGGTACAGTACCTCTAGCGGAATGATAGCAGCTATAGGATTGCAACAAGCACGCTACTTTCTAAATGTTAGTTACGATATGGGAACACTCACCAATAAAAATATACCTGCTGGGAGTGGTGCTATCGAAGTTAGTTTAGGCATCAAATTTGGTAAAAAACGCATATTCAAAGGCAAAGAACCCATTTTATCATTAGACAGCATCTTGGTACAAGAAGTAGACACCATCACTACCGTCGTACAAGACACCAATCAACAAAATAAATTACCAAAAGACCTCAGTATATTTGATTATCACGCACATTTTTATTTTATGAGTGATACCATCAATAAGGCTTCTATTGAATTGTTAGATAATATGGCAACACTTATGACCGACTATCCCGAAATTAAAATTAAAGTCAGCGGACATACTTGCAACATAGCCAAAAGCGATATGATAAATAACGAACTATCTCTTAAAAGGGCAGAGTCAGTCAAGAAATACCTTATCAACAAGGGAATAACACCAGAACGAATACAAACAGCAGGTTATGGCTCAACCAAGCCAATAGCTTCTAACGAAACCGAATTCGGACGCATTAAAAATAGGCGTGTAGAATTTGAAGTCATCTCACCACAAAATAAATAACCACAGAAAGCTCAAATACATAAATTTGAGCTTTTTTTTGATACTACACCATAAAAATTATTAAATTTGAGCCTCTCAAAAAATAATAAAAACTTGAAAAAAGATATCCAAACACCAGAAGAATTATTTGAGGCTTTTACTAATATCAAAGCCCTAATTATAGGCGATGTAATGATTGACTCCTATCTGTGGGGAAAGGTAGAAAGAATATCACCAGAAGCACCAGTACCCATCGTACAAGTACAAAAACGAGAAAAACGATTAGGAGGCGCAGCCAATGTAGCACTCAATATACACGCATTAGGTGCAAAGCCTATACTATGTTCAATCATAGGAAACGACCCCGATGGGCAAGAACTCATCAAATTATTAGACGAAAACAACATAGAAAAATCAGGTATTATACTCTCTAATAATAGAATTACAACCATTAAACACAGAATCCTCGCGGGTCATCAACACCTACTAAGAATTGATTCCGAGGATGATAGCCCACTCGACCAACTAGACCAAGACCAATTATTAGAAAAAGTAAAGCAGCTCATCACAGAATGCCAAGTTGTTATATTTGAAGATTATGATAAAGGAACACTTTCTGAACCAATTATCAAAAACATTGTTAACTTAGCAAATCAACACAAAATACCCACTATTGTAGACCCCAAAAAGAGGAATTTCTTACATTATAAAAACACAACCTTATTCAAACCTAATCTCAAAGAACTGAAAGAAGGGCTCAAAATGGAGGAATTAGACCCTAAAAACATAGAGCAATTACAACATGCTGTGCAAAAACTAAAACAACAATTATCAATAGAAAGCGCATTCTTAACGCTTTCCGAGCAAGGCGTATATATCGATGGCGTACACGGAAAACATCATATACCAGCACATCTACGCACAATTGCAGACGTATCTGGAGCAGGAGATACCGTTGTGAGTGTCGCAAGTTTAGCTTTGGCACTACAATTGAATACTAAAACACTTGCCACCCTCTCGAACTTAGCAGGAGGCTTGGTATGCGAACACGTAGGCGTTGTCCCTATACAAAAGGAACTTTTCCTAAAAGAAATAAAACTCAAATATGATTGGAAAGAGCTGAATACTGACCTAATATGAGCCTAAAAGAACCAAAACAAAAACAAAAAAACTACCTTGCACGAAGAATAATCAGTGGCATTACATTTTTCGGGCAAGAATTCAATTATAGAATATATAATAATAAAAATTCAGTACTAACAGCAGTTCAATATATCAACAATATCAATGCAGCGTTGGTTGCCATATTTTTAGTATATAACTTTGGCTTTATCGTTCCTACCTCACAAAGCATATATATATATTGGTATTTAGAAGCAGTAGTAATCATCAATGTATTATTCTTTTGTATCAAAGCCCTCTACTCTCTACACATTCGTACATATATTATCAGCAATTACTTAGAAAGTATATTAACCATCTTCATCATCACTCATATCAGCCTGAAATACATCGATGTCAATATCATTAAAATCATTTACGACTCCCTTTGGATTCTATACGACTATCAAACATTTTACTATGACCTTTTATCAGGTTACCTACTTTTATTTACCATACTACAAATAGCACAATTTAGCGTTTTTATTTCTTCTATACCTATCAAACCCGCTACCACATTCATCATCAGTTTCATCATTCTTATTTTTTCTGGTGCATTAGCACTCATGATGCCAGCCATGACTACCAAAGGCAGTATGAGATTCATTGATGCATTATTCACCTCAGCAAGCGCATCTTGCGTAACTGGTTTAGCAGTCGTTGATACACCTACATTTTTTACATTCAAAGGTCAGATCGTAATACTCATACTAATACAATTAGGAGGAATAGGTATTGTAGCATTCGCCTCATTCTTCGCCACATTTCTAAGTCAAGGAGTGGGTATCAAACAACAAGCACTTATGCAAGACATGTTAAGCAGTGAAACACTTAGTAGCGCAAAAGACATGCTAAGAAAAATTATCATTCTCACTTTTACAATCGAACTAATCGGAGCAATAGCCGTATTTTTTTCATTTAACCACGAAGTGCAATTCCAATCTCTAAGCCAGAAAATATATTTCTCCATTTTCCATTCTATCTCAGCATTCTGTAACGCAGGTTTTAGTCTATTTACCAATAATCTTAACGAACCTTTCGTGAATAAATCCTACATCTTACACATCGTCATCGCACTCATAATTTCAATGGGAAGTCTTGGTTTTTCAACCATAGAAGACGTATTTTCCATCAAAAAAATGAGAGAAAGAACTCAAAAACCTTGGAAAAAATGGGAGATTGGTTCAGAAATAGCCGTAAATATGAGCATACTGCTCATTATCTCAGGTGCAATTCTTTTTTTTCTAACAGAAACAAAGTACACCTTACAAAATAAAACTTTCTTAGAAGCCTCAGTAGCCTCATTTTTTCAATCAGTAACCACTCGCACAGCAGGATTTAACACAGTAGATATGGGCGCATTAGCAACTCCGACCATACTCATACTCATTATATTAATGTTCATCGGAGCAGCACCCGGCTCTACAGGCGGAGGAATAAAAACCACCACCTTTTGGTTACTAATCGTTTCCTCTATCTCTAATATACAAGGCAAAAAAAATGTGGAAATTTCCAAAAGAACCATTTCTAACGATACCATTAATAAAGCATTCTCATTATTCTTTCTCGCCATCGTATATAATATTATCTGCATCATGTTGCTTACTACAGTACAAAGCGAAGTCCCAATACTAAACCTTGTATTCGAGCAAATATCCGCCTTTGGAACCGTAGGACTCAGCCTAAACCTCACCCCTACACTCAACGATTACTCCAAAACCATCATCATCATCACCATGTATATAGGAAGAGTCGGTTCCCTAACCTTAGCTTTAGCACTAAGCAAACAAGTGTTAAGTAATTCATATAAGTACCCATCGGGTTATATAATGGTCGGCTAAAAAAAAAACTTCTCAAAAAATTTGGAGATAAGAAAAAGAATTCAGACCTTTGCACTCCCAAATGAGGGAAAAGAGAAAGAAGAAGTGGAAGGTTGAGAAAAAAAGTTT
>RDZE01000008.1 GCA_004293905.1 Cytophagales bacterium
CATAATATATATACGATTTTTGATAATTTCTATCTTTATGGTGAGGTCTGGCGGAAAAATTTGCTCATTTTGCAAATCCGCAAAAGTCCATAATTTAAGTGGCGGGAATTGTGCTATAATCTTATGAATATCCTCTATTTCATAAGCCAATTTTTCAGGATATAATTTATCAATAGGGGGAGTATTGTGTATTCCTTGGTTTTTTTTAATACTTACCAATAATTTTTCTAATTGTTCTGCCAACCATTCTTGCTCTTCCTCCTCAAGTGTTTGTATTTGTTCAAAAATTGCTTGCAAATTCATATTCTGTAAAGGGTTTAGTGATTTAGATACACACAGTTTGTACCAAAAAAACAGTACATTTGCAATTTATTTGATTTAAAAGCGAAAACCATAACTTACAACAACATCATAACAATATTTATTACCCAATAATTATGATTAACACAAGAATCTATCTGGACAACGCCGCCACAACTCCCTTAGATGAAAGAGTAGTAGATGCTATGGTACCTTTCATGAAAAACCATTTTGGCAACCCCTCTTCTATCCACGCGCATGGGCGAGAAGTACGAACCGCCATTGAGAAGGCAAGAAAAACAATAGCACATTTACTCAACACGTCCCCCGCCGAAATTTTTTTTACCTCAGGAGGTACCGAAGCCGATAACTTTGCACTGATGTCATCTATCGAAACGCATGCCATCAAACACGCCATCACCTCTCCCTTAGAACATCATGCCGTGTTGCACACCCTTGAACACGCCGAAAAACAAGGAAAAATTAAACTTTCATTATTGTCAGTAGACAGCAAAGGCAATATTGACATCAATGAGTTAGAGCAACTACTCAAAAAACAGCCCAAAACTATAGTTTCATTGATGCACGCCAACAACGAAATAGGCAACCTTTATGACATCAATACAATTGCCGAAATTTGCCATGCCCACCAAGCCATATATCACTCCGATACCGTGCAAACAATGGCGCATTTTACTCACAACCTCCAAACACTCAAGGCAGATTTTATCGTAGGGGCAGCACACAAATTTCACGGACCCAAAGGAGTAGGTTTTTTATACATCAATAACCAAACACGAATCGCCCCACTCATCTACGGAGGCGCTCAAGAGCGCAATATGAGAGGAGGAACAGAAAATATTTATGGTATTATTGGTATGGCAAAAGCCTTAGAAATAGCCTATGAAGAAATGCAAGAACATCGCAGTTATATTGAAAAGCTAAAACAAAGAATGATAACACAGCTACAAGAAAATATACCTAACATCGGTTTCAATGGTTTAAGCAATGACCTAACAAAGAGTAACTACATCGTACTCAATGTAAGCCTTCCCCCCTCTGAAAACAATGATATGTTACTCTTTAACTTAGACATCAACAAGATATCTGCCTCAGGAGGTAGTGCTTGCTCAAGCGGCTCACAAGTAGGCTCTCATGTATTACGTGCCCTAAAAACAGACCCACAAAGAGGTGCCATAAGATTCTCATTTAGCAAATATAATACCCCCGAAGAAATAGATTATACCGTCCAAAAACTCATAGAAATCTGCGAAATAAAACAAACAGCCTGACAATGACAACCAAGCAATACCTTGTCAAATGGCTCAAATGGGAATTCTGGCCTTATTGGTTTTTTTACCTACCCATCTATTTTTATTGGATTTGGCTCTCCATCAAAGCCAAATCCCTTACTTTTTTTACACTTGCCAACCCCTCCATGTTTTTAGGTGGCTTTGTAGGCTACTCTAAATACGAAAGTATAAAACAAATCCCAAAACATTATCAACCTAAAACCATCTTCTTTCAACAAAGTCCAGAAAGTGCGGCTGTCGTATTAAAAGCAATGGAAGAGGCTCAAATACAATTCCCTATCATACTCAAACCCGACAAAGGTGAGCGCGGATTCAATGTAGAAAAAATAGACGATGAAAGCGCATTAACACACTATTTTAGAAATCAACCACAAGAAATTATCTTACAAGAATACATCAATCTCCCCACAGAGTTTGGTATCATGTATCACAAAATACCCAACCAAACCAAAGCCAATATACACTCCATCGTTCAAAAAGAATTTTTAGTAGTAAAAGGCAATGGAAAAGATGACCTAAAACACCTCATCGAAAACGAACCAAGATGCCTACTGCATCAACAAACCTTATTAAAAAAATACCAAGATGCACTCGCTGAAATAATACCTAACAATGAATACAAAATATTAGTAGAAATAGGTAATCATTCCAGAGGCACTACCTTCCTCAATGCCAACCACCTCATCAACGAGCAATTAGTTCATATTTTCGAACAAATTGTCAAAGACATACCCGAATTCTATTTTGGAAGATTCGATATCCGTGCCGAAAACTACCAACAACTACTTGAAGGCAATTTCAAAATCATAGAAATCAATGGCGTAAATTCTGAACCTGCACACATTTACGACCCACACTACCGCCTCCTAAATGCCTACAAAGACCTCCTATATCATTGGCATATCATCTACCTTATCAGCCAACAAAACCACCAAAGAGGATTCCCTTACCCCAAATTCACCATACTATTACAAACCCTCCGAAAACATTTTCTCTACAAAAAAATGAATAAAATTAATTTGGTGTAAAGATAAAAAATACTACCTTTGTAGATTGTTTTTGTATCTATAACCCAAAATCTATGTTAAGCCAACGCATCAAAGATGTTCTTAATCAAAATTACAAAGTAGGAGCCATCCTACACAGCGTAGGCATTCCATTTTATCAATTTGATGAAAAAGAAACCCTACAAGAAATTTGTCAAAAAAAAGGGCTAGACATCAAAATCATAGAACAAACACTACAAAAAGCCCTACAAAAACACGAAAACCCCATACTTATTAAATACCCCGTAGATTTAGTTATTTCCTACCTAAAACACATGCACCACGAGTTTATCAATCGTAAAATACCCTACCTTGCTGAACTCATCCAATATTGCCAACCACAAGAACAAAAACATCAATCCATCATCTCCGATTTGCAAATATTCTTCCCACTCTTTGTAGAAGAATTTATACTACATATTCACGAAGAAGAAGACAATTTCTTCAATTATATCATCAAAATACACAAAGCCTCATTAGGAAAAATCAACCTTAACCAACTATTCTTTGACATAGAGAAAAATCCTATCCAAAACTTCGCCTTAGAACATCATCAACACGATGACGACATGAGAGGTATCAGAGAAATTACACACAACTACCTACTACCCAAAAAACCCTCATTACTACTCGAAGTGCTATTTGCCGAACTCAAAGCCTTCGAAAAAGAACTCATATTACACGCCAATATCGAAGACCACATACTACTTCCAAAAGCCATCAAACTCGAAAAACTTGTAAAAACAATGATTAACAATAGAAAAGACTTAAATTAAGCCTCAATTTTTTTCAATATGCACATCTCTAAACTTTCCATCATTGTACCCGCTTATAACGAGGAAAAAACCATTCATCTCATCTTGAACAAAATAAAAGAAGTTCAACTCATCAACCAAATTCAAAAAGAAGTAATCATCATCAACGATTGTTCAAAAGACAACACTGAACAATCTATCATGAACTACATCAATCAAAACCCTGACCTACCAATCACCTACTACAAACACGAAATAAACAAAGGAAAAGGAGCTGCCCTACACACAGGCATCGAAAAAGCAACAGGAGAATATCTCATCATACAAGATGCCGACCTCGAATACGACCCCCAAGAATACAATATACTCCTAAAACCCGTAGTAGATGGCTTCGCAGATGTCGTTTACGGCTCACGATTTATGGGCGGAAACCCACATCGAATCCTATTCTTTTGGCACACCATCGGCAATAAATTCCTTACCTTCTTATCTAACTTCTTCACCAATCTCAACCTCACTGATATGGAAACTTGCTACAAACTATTCCAATCAGAAACCATCAAAAACATAAAACTCAAAGAAAGAAGATTTGGCTTCGAACCCGAAGTTACTGCCAAAATAGCACGCGTCAAAAATATCAGAATTTACGAAGTAGGCATCTCATACTACGGAAGAACATACGCCGAAGGCAAAAAAATTAACTGGAAAGATGGATTCAGAGCCATATATTGCATATTAAAATACAACCTCTTTTCCAAATAGAATGGAAATCATAGATACACACGCACATTTATACCTACCCCAATTCAAAAATGACTTGCCACAAGTCATTGAAAATGCCCAAAATAGAGGTATTAAACACATCTACATGCCAAATATAGATGTAGAATCAGTAGAGCCCATGCTCGAAATTGCCAATCAATATCCCAACTGCTACGCAACCATTGGCTTACACCCCTGCTCTGTAAAAAAAGATTTTGAAAAACAACTATACCAACTCGAGCAATGGCTCTCGAAAGAAACCAAACACTTTGTAGCAATAGGGGAAATCGGAACAGACTTATACTGGGATAAAACACTCATCGAACAACAAAAAGAAGCACTCAAAATACAAATTGACTGGGCTAAAAAATACAATTTACCCATCATCATACACTGCCGCGAATCCATAGACATTACCATTGATATAGTCAAAGAGAAAAAAGAAGATACATTAAAAGGCATTTTCCACTGCTTTTCAGGTTCACTAGAACAAGCTCAAAACATCATCGAATTAGATTTTTTATTAGGAATAGGAGGGGTCGTTACCTATAAAAATGCAGGTTTAGACAAAGTAGTAACACAACTCAATCTTGACAACATTGTTCTTGAAACAGATGCACCCTATTTAACACCTAACCCACACAGAGGAAAACGAAATGAACCTGCTATGTTAGAGTTTATCATTCAAAAAATAGCAGATACACTCCACACCGACTCCGAAACAATTGCGCAAAAAACTACTGAAAATGCCCAAAAATTATTTTCTCTGTCATGCAAATCATAGAAATTGATAGCCAAAACAACCAAATACCCAAAAATACCATCCTTATTATTTACACAGGTGGAACACTTGGCATGGTGCGAAAAAAAAATACACTTATCCCTTTCAATTTCGAGAACATCATAAAAAAAATTCCAGAAATATCGCAAGTCAATTGCCAACTGCACATCATTTCCTTAGATACCATCATTGATTCTTCCAATGTAACTCCACAACACTGGATAAAAATAGCTGCCATTATTGCACAATACTACAATGAATACCAAGGATTTGTGATACTACATGGCACCGATACAATGGCATATTCTGCTTCCGCACTTAGCTATATCTTCAAAGACATCTCTAAACCCATCATATTCACAGGTGCGCAACTTCCCATTGGTGCTATCCGTAACGACGCCCGTAGAAATTTAATCACTGCCATAGAAGTAGCAGCTCAACATGCCAATCATCAAGCAGAGGTGCCCGAAGTATGCATCTTTTTTAATGACTTCCTTCTAAGAGGAAATAGAGCAAGAAAAATACAAAGCAACTACTTTGACGCTTTCCAATCCGAAAACTACCCACATTTGGCACAAGTAGGAACAAAAATTATCTACAATCACGCCTACATAAGAGCACAAAAATCAAATACCACCACACCATCTAAAGAATTAGTAGAACAAATCAAATTTGAGCAAAATGTACTTATCCTTAAGATATTTCCGGGCATTACCCATCAAATTTTACAAGCAATTTGTATCAATGCCAAACCAAAAGGCATCATCCTTGAAACTTATGGCTCTGGCAACGCCCCAACAGAAAAATGGTTTTTGAAAACATTAGAAGACACCATCAAGCAGGGAACAGTAATTCTCAATGTATCTCAATGTGTTGGAGGAACTGTAGAACAAGGTAAATACCAAACCAGCCAATACCTTGAAGAAATAGGCGTATTAAGTGGAAAAGACATTACCTCAGAAGCTGCTATTACAAAAATGATGTATTTACTTGCCCAAAACAATAACCCACTCCCTACTAATCACTTACTAACAAAAGATATAGCTGGCGAAATGACCAACAACGCTTAAGTTTGTAAGCCATTACTTATCCTCTTTCAATAACTCAATCTCTTTTCTATAGTTATCTAATTCCTTTGGCAATTCATTTTCATAATAATTCTTAATATCCCGACGAAGTAAATATATATAGTTAGATAAAGTAGAAGGTAGTTGATTAGCCAAGAAAGCACTCAACTTTTGGTCAATCTCCGCTAATTTTTTTAAATTGTCCTCCATTAATAATTCTATGTCAGTGTGAAAATAGTTATAATAATACTCATAACCCATCTCATCTGTCCTATTTTCCAAATCATATTTCAAAGCCGAAACATTATATTGAATATTCTCTAACGCAATCAAATCATTAGACAAACTATTCCCTTCCAAAAAATGCTCATAACTTTTGTATAGTTCGCCCATTTCTGCCCGCGAAACTGATTTATCAAGCAACCTAATCAACTCCAATTCAAGCTCTATTTGTTCAATCATAGAAAGGCTTCTTGCTTTTTGCACACTGGTTTTTCTAACAAAAATACTATCATCTATATTAGCAGCCAACTCCTCGTCTATAATACTCAAGCCTTCCTTTTCAAAATCCAATTCCTCTTTCTTTTGCGATAAATAACCCAAGAAAAGCCACCTTTTATAAGTTTCATAAGGGTTATAGCCCTCACTCACTAACTTTTGTTTCAATAAATCAGATGCTAAAATACCCTTGTTCCTATATTCATACACATTTTTACGGTGATATGCAATTAATAACTCATTCCTAAGTTCAAAATGATTATTATCCTTGAAATTATCCTCATTTAAACGCATATCAGCAGGCAAAATTATAATCTTTTCATACAAAGAGGCACTCATCATCATCTGAGAATTCATATCCACATTCACATTCAAATCCCTTGAAGCCAATTCTGGACGTTCATAAGCGTTCCCAAACCCAATTAGAATACTATCCCTTGAACTCAAAAACTCAAAACTAAGCACAACAAAAGCACCTCCCGCTTCTTGTGCCACACTATCAGGCAAAGGGCCCAATACAAACCAACCTGATTCATCATCTTTCCCCTTCACTACATCTACTATATCAAGCACATAAGACAACGTATCATATTCACTTTGCAACGCGTCAAAGAGATTGCCAAAAGCATTTTCATCTCTATGTTTTTGCATAATATCCAAATGGAGCTGCTCATTTTTGATATGCAATTTTAAAAAACTCATCTCCCAAAAACTCATATCAAATGTACCAACCATCCAATAAGCCTCCGACTGAATAAAATCTATTACTTTTTTTCTAAAATCCTTCGAACCACTTCTCCAAGCCAAGCGAGAACGGATCTCATCGCTCAACTCCTTATTATACAAATAGTCAAAAAAAGCCTTACTACTCTCATAAGGATTAAAACCCGCTTGCACAAATGTATTTTGTAAATTCTTTGCATTACTATAATCATATCGAGGCAATCCACTCAGCATCAATTGCTTATCTCCTCCCTTCAACGCAGCCTCTACATACAAATCCCACCACCGCCCAAAACTCACCTCATCATTAATTGAAAATACGGGCAATTTAGAATACTGCTTATAAACCTTATCACGAATAAAAGTCTTGTAAAAATAATCCCTGTTGTCTAAAAAAGAAACCTGTATTGCTCCCGCCTGTTGCTCACTTACTGCATCTGTCAAACAAAAGAAGTCCACCCTATCCTTATCCAAAAAGCGATAATATAGCACCCCATAGTAAATAGCATAATCATCATAAGAGAATATTAAATAGCCCTCATTACCATCATTACTCAATGATACTTGTTTTTTTATCTTATAGACATTATTAAATGCATTTTCTGTATACGTCAACTCTTCTGAATAGTCCTCCATATTCATAAAAAGACCCTTCTCTACTTCCTCAAAAGGCACATTATGATAATCATCCTCACCCACAATAACCTTAATATCTTTAGTGCCAATACTAAAAACCTGATACACATCTCTGCCTTCAGAAGAGTACTTAATATGCCAATTACCCAGCAAATTTTTAGGAATCTTTACAACTTGTGCATTCAATACCTGAATACCTACAAATAAACATAAACAAAAACTTATATATAATCTATTCATCATTTTAATAGTAAATAATACATTCACATAATAGAACTATTCACCCATAATACCTAACTTTAGAATAAAAATTTCTTTTTTTTCTCAAAAAATTTGGAGATAAGAAAAAGAATTCAGACCTTTGCACTCCCAAATGAGGGAAAAGAGAAAGAAGAAGTGGAAGGTTGAGAAAAAAAGTTT
>RDZE01000035.1 GCA_004293905.1 Cytophagales bacterium
GCAAATCCAAGCCACCACAGATAAAATTTATGTGTTGGATACTGGAGGTACTTTGTATATTTTTGAGAGAGAGGAATAAAAATTTTGCTTATGTGGGTGGGGAAAAACCATTTTTGTTATGCAAGTAAAAAAGTACAAAACGCGCATTGGCTTGAAGTTCAAACTAACCCTTGTTGAGTAGCCTTATTCAGCATCTACAAAGTTTAAATTATATTTTTGGTACGCTAAAGCTAATTATCTCATACTATTTTAATACTTTTACCTCCCCAAAAAAACTATCATTTATTATGAAATTTAATTATTCAATTTGTTTACTTATTTTACTAAGCATTTCTATGCAAATATCCCAAACAAATGCGCAAATAGTTCCGCCAAAGGCTGAAAAACAACCCCAAAAGCTCGAGAAGCATGGGCATGTGCGCATAGATGACTATTATTGGCTCAAAGAGCGCGAAGACACTAAAGTAATACAGTATTTGGAAGCGGAAAACCAATATACTGAATCCATTATGCAACCTACAAAAGCACTCCAAGAAAAACTTTTTGAAGAACTCAAAGGACGCATCAAACAAAATGACCAATCTGTACCTTACTTCGAGAACGGCTATTGGTACTATACACGTTTTGAAGAAGGCAAAGAGTACCCTATTTATTGCCGTAAAAAAGGCACCTTAGATGCCAAAGAAGAAATTATGCTCAATGTGAATGAATTGGCAGCGGGCAAAAAATTTTGCAATGCAGGGGTGATTGATGTAAGCGATGACAACAAGATGATTGCATTTCGTATGGATACCGTAGGGCGCAACAATTTTACCATTCATTTCAAAGACCTCAGCACCCAAAAAATACTCCCCGATGCAATGCCAAATACTTGGGGCAATATGGTATTTATGGCTGATAACAAAACAGTGATTTATGTTACCAAAGACCTCACCACACTCCGCTCCGATAAGGTGTATAGGCACGTATTGGGCACAGAGGTAAAAAATGATGAGCTCATTTTCCACGAAAAAGACGAAACCTATGACTTAGGCGTAGGGCGTTCCAAATCTAAAGAGTACATATTCCTCAGCACAAGCACTACCGTAGCCGATGAACACCACTACCTTGCTGCCAAAGACGTAAAGGGAACTTTCAAAATATTCTTGGCGCGTGAGCGTGGGCACGAGTACAGCATAGACCATTTTGGCGACAAGTTTTATATCAGAACCAATCGCAATGCGCTCAATTTCAAACTCATGGAAACGGCTATCAACCAAACGGAAGAAAAAAATTGGAAAGAGGTAATTCCTCACCGTGCCGATGCTTATTTGGGTGGGTTCGAAATATTTAGAGATTTTTTAGTAGTACAAGAGCGTATCAAAGGATTGGTACAGATAAGACTCATCAATTGGAAAACCAAACAAGAGCACTATGTAGATTTTGGCGAGCCTACCTATGCCGCTGGACTGGCTTACAACCCCGAATTCAATACCACACAATTGCGCTACAGTTTTACTTCCTTAGTAACACCAAGCTCTACTTATGAGTATGATATGAACACACGCCAAAAGAAACTACTGAAACAACAAGAAGTATTAGGAGGCTACAATACCAACGACTATGTGCAAGAAAGGCTCTATGCAACCGCTCAAGACGGTACACTTGTGCCCATTTCCATAGTCTATAAAAAAGGCTTACAGAAAAACGGCAACAACCCTTGTTTGTTATATGCCTATGGTTCTTATGGCTCTTCCACCGATGCAGGTTTCAATTCCAACAGACTCAGCCTATTGCAAAGAGGTTTTGTTTTTGCCATAGCACACATCAGAGGAGGGCAAGAAATGGGAAGACAATGGTATGAAAATGGCAAAATGTTTAACAAAAAAAATACCTTTACTGATTTTATAGCCGCTACCGAATACCTACAACAACAAAAATACTCAAGCCCTGAATACTTCTTTGCACAAGGAGGAAGTGCAGGAGGGCTACTAATGGGAGCTATAGTCAATATGCGCCCCGATTTGTACAAAGGCGTACTTGCGGCTGTACCATTTGTCGATGTAGTAACTACAATGTTAGACGAAACCATTCCCTTGACTACCTTCGAGTACGACGAATGGGGCAATCCGAACAATATAGATTCTTATATCTACATGTTATCTTACTCACCTTATGACAATGTGGAGAAAAAAAGCTATCCTAATCTATTGGTTACCACAGGTTTGCACGATTCGCAAGTGCAATATTGGGAGCCTGCCAAATGGGTAGCAAAACTAAGAGAAATGAAAGTAGACAATAATATATTGCTACTCAAAACAGATATGGCAGCAGGGCACGGAGGTACTACAGGGCGTTTCAAACGACTCAAAGATGTAGCCTTTGACTATGCGTTTATGTTTCAGCTATTAAAAATAACAGAGTAAAAGAGAAAAGTTATTGGGGTGTTGAAAAAATGCCTCAATAACCTTTTTTAGTTTTCCAAAGGAATTTCTATAAAAAAGCTCGTACCCAATTCTATTTCCGTTTCGAACCAAATACGCCCCCCCGCATGTTCTACGCCTCTTTTGGCAATCGCCAAACCTATACCTGAACCTTCTACTTTGGTAGTAAAACTAGGCACAAATATTTTTTCGCGTATTTCTACAGGAATGCCCTCCCCATTGTCTTTTATCTCTATGCGTACATAGTCTTCGGGAGCTTGGCGGAGTGTAACTCTTATTTCAGGTTTTCTTTCAGCGGGTATGGCTTGAATGGCATTGAGAATCAGATTGGTAAAAATGCGTCCCATTAGGTTCTTATCACCCAATACATAAAAACTACCTTTTTCTATTTCACTCGTCAAAACAATATCTTGGTTGTTTTTATAAAGCAGAAGCGTTTCGCGTACTACAGCCGCTATCTCAAAACGTTCGCTTTGGGGTACAGGCATTTTGGCATAAGCCGAAAAAGACGAAGCAATTTCGCTTAGTATGTCTATTTGCGTGAGCAAGGTATCAAAAGAGCGTTCAAAAACATCTTGAATATCAGGCTGTTGGCGTTGCAATTTTACTTGAAGGTGTTGCAAGGTAAGTTTCATAGGCGTAAGTGGGTTCTTTATTTCATGCGCCACTTGTCTTGCCATTTCGCGCCAAGCACTTTCTTTTTCATTTTGGGCTAAAGATTTCCGACTGATTTCTAATTTGCGGAGCATCGTATTGTACTCACTCACCAACAAGCCTATTTCGTCTTCGGAGTGCCAACTAAGCGGCTCATTATACTCTGCAAAATTCGTTTTTCTGATTTTTTGCGCTATCATCAATAAAGGTTTTGTAAGCAAACGCGAAGCAAAAAACGAAACAATAATAAAGACCAAAAAAGTAGCCGTAAAAATGATGATAATAGTACTAAATACATTACTAATTCTTTCCTCCAAATCTTTTTTCGATTCAAAGAAAGGCACACTGATAATACCTAACAATGCACCATCTTCGTAGCGTTTTACAGGCACATACACCGATTTATAGTTCAATGCCCCTACAGATTCTGCCAAAAGTACATATTTACTATTCTGCAACACTACCGAAGTAAGTGCTTCATAGTCTAAATAACGCGACAAAAGGGCGTTTTGGTCATAAATAGTAGGTTGGCTTGAGAGGAGTAATTCGCCTTTTTTATTAAAAATACTCATATCTACCCCTACATAGCGCGCCAATTCGCTCAAACGGCTGTATAATTTCTCTACAGTGATTACTTCTTTTTCCAATTGGTCAAGGTCAGGCTTAAGATTTTCGGCAATGCTTTCAGCTTTCTGTATAAACTCATCATTGACATTGCTCTGATAATCAGCCCCTATGATACTAAGAATGGTAAAACTAACCACAAAGAGCGGTAAGAAAAAAGCAACATTCAAATAAAATTGTATGCGCGTAGCAAAAGAGGCTTTAGCCTTGCCTAAATTAAGTATCACACGATAAGAAAGTACTACATTTACGCCAAAAAACAATAATAGCAGAAATAAAAGAGAAAAATCGGACAGCAAATTTTTCCAGGCATACACCTCCGCCGAAACAACAACTCTTTTTTGCGAGCCTCCCTCAATCACAAGATGGTGGAAGTTATGACTTACAAAGCCTTGTATATCAATGTTTTGGAAGTTTTGTATGTCAAAATCTTCTTCATAATTATAACTTCCCAAACTGTATTTCAATTCTTTGCCTACATAAATAGCATAACTGTATTTTTCATTGTTTCTGTAAGAGGCATATTGTTTGTCGAGCAAGAGTTCAGGGAAAACATTATTCTTAATCACTCTTTTCTGCCTAAGCTCTATCATAGCGTAGCCTACTATTTTATTATTGTCTTGTTTTATATCTGCAAAAGCCCAATATTGTTTGAGTAAATTTGCCCCCGATTCATTATTGAAGCGAATGCGTGGATTGTCTGTTTCGTACCATATTTGGCTATATTTTTTGTTATATTCTGCATAAGAGAGTATCTTTTCGCCGTCTGCATTGTGTGTTTTGAAAGGCTCTCCTTTTGAGTCAAAAACATAGACATGAATTTCGTATTTGTCAAAATAATTATTCAAGTAATAGCGTCTTATGCGTTGTTCTATGATTTTCCTGCTTATCATAGGGTTGCTTAGTGCGGCAGACATTAGCGGGTCTTTTGCTATCTCTGAGAGTGCTTCCGAGAGTTGTGCTTCGGCTATAGCGTCTTTTTCGGCAAGGAGTGTAATGGCAAAATTTCTTTTTGTTTCTATCTGTTTTTTCTCAAAATTCAAAGAAATGGCTTGTGTTCCTATCAGTGCGCAAAGTACAGAACTGATGAGCAAATACAAAGAAGAAAGATACTCATAACGGTACAAATACTTTGCAAATCGTACCCACATTACCAAACCCACATAGCTACTATGCAACACGATGAGCCAAAGATGATGCACCTCAAAAGAATAGCTAATAATCATATAAACAAGTGTAACACAAATATAGATAGCCACACCTATCCATCGGTTTTGTAGGCGCGATACCACACTGGTAAGGCTGCGCAAAATGATTTGTAGGCTCACAAAATAGGCTATAGAAAGGCATAAAAAAATGAGCCAACCTACGAATTGAAAGCCATCTATTTGCAAGGTTTGCCTGATGTGCAAAGAAATATCATACACATCTATCAAGTAATAAAGCGTATAGAAATAGAGCCATGTAGCTCCATACGCCAATAACACTAAACCGCTTATGTTCAAATACGCCAACCAATCTTTATTGGTATTGAGCCACTTTACATACACACGAAAACGCCTATAAGTAAACAAAACATAAAATAAGATTGCCGCCGTTATCAATACATCGAGCAACATCAATTCTATGGATTTTTTTTCATTTGTTGGTACATAAAATAAAAATACTGCCAAGCGAAGCAGTGCCCAATATGCTCCCCACAAACAAAGTGCGAAGAAGTGTTTTTTTCTCCTAATGAACCATCTATTGAGCCAAATAGCCCATTGGTATGCCAATGCAATACTCCACAAAATAACCAAAGCAATGAGCATATTTTCTAAATAGGGCAGGCGTGCGGCAGTACTATCAGAAGATTCTACACTAAAGAGAAACTTCCCCGAAGTGTTGTTTATATTCAAAAAATCATGTTGGGTATGAGGTAAATTTGAGATACCAATGTTCTGATTCTTTGCAATTGCTTCCGCATAGCCAGAGCGCAAATAGCTATTTTCTATTTTGTATTTCCTATAAATAGGCACTATCTGATACAATTCTAAAGTATCGTTGTCGTGCATAATAAGGGTAGAAGATGCCACAAAATGCTCTTGCGAAAAATAAAAGAAACGTTCTTTGTATTTGCCTTGTATGGTAGTATAGTCGGGTATGTAGTGGTGGTCGCTCCAAGCGATTAGTTTGCTGTTTTTATAAATAAAAAAAGGATAATACACCTCTGCATAGCTTTGCAAGTCGATGATTTTCTTTTCGGCTTCATTGCCAAGCATTTCCTCTAAGGTAGCTTGCTCTTGTTTTAGTTTTTCTAAGGCTTTATGTAAATTTTGTTTGATAGTCAGTGCTTCTTGTCGTTGGTAGTCATACCAATACCAAACATAATACACTCCTATCCCCGTTATGGTGAGGCTTAGACAAATGATGAGCCATAGCAAGGCATATTTTTTTATGAGCATTCGCACGGAGAAAGAGTGTAAAAAAATTGTACCAAAGTCTTCTAATTCTTAAGGAATATTTATGATGGTAAGTCTTCCGTTCTTATACTTCAGAATAGGCATCATCTGATTGTCATTGCCTTGTCTGTAGTCAAAACCATAAGTGGCTTTGCCTGCTTGCGCTTGGTTTTGTGTGGCAAAATAACCTTTAAAAGAGGTGTTTGTGCCCCACTGTGATAGTATTTTAGCAAAATAATAAGCAATATCATACCCTATATAAGAGTAATTGCTGGGTTCATAGTTATTCTTAAGTCTTGTTTTGTAGTCATTTTTTACCTTTGTGTAGCTCTCTTCGTTGGGCTCGCTATAGTCAGGCGACCATAAAATAGCTTCTTGGCTTTCGAACCATTCAGAGTCTATGTTCTGAAAATTGAGCCAACTATCGGGTATCATCATCGTTACTTTTTGGCTATTGGCTTCCACTATTTTATAAGTTTCTTCGGCTATGAGTTGGCTACTGCTGATGATGATAAAAACGCTATTGCTCATGTTTTTTTCTAAAAGAGTGCGCAGTTTGTCCAAAGTAGCCGTTGTGATTTGCTCAAAAGCAAATGTTTTTTGTCCTTTGGCTTCTATGCCCTTTTTGCAGGCATTGGCAAAACGGATATTTTTTTCTAAATTATCGTACAAAATAATCATGTTTTTACCGTTGTATGCACTCGTAGCATATTGAGCCACTTGAGTACCCTGCATTTCTATAGAAGGTTTATAAAGATAAGTGAACTCATTTTGAAGATTCGTGCTATTGTCAGTAAGGGGCTGTACGATATTTACTTTTTGGTTGGCAGCAAAACGGCTCAAAATAGCAAATTGATTGTCATACACAGGACCAACAAACAAATCTATTTTATCTAACTCCCCACTCTGAATGGCTTGTTCTATTTTATTTGCATCACCTTGCTGAATATCATAGGCGTATATTCTTACCTTTATATTCTCCTCCGCTAAGTGCATCTGAGCCAAGCGCAAACCCTGATACATATCGCGCGAGAGGCGTGTAGTAGCCGTAAGGTCTTTTCCACTCGTAAGATTGTCCATGTTGAAAGGCATCATTATCGCAATATTATAACTATCCTTATAACTTACTTTGCGCACTATTTTTTGTTTTTCAGGTGTTTGTAAATTTGTGTTATTGGCTAAAATTTCATTCATCATTACTACATCAGCCCAATTTTCTGCATTGGCAGCCAATTCATCTACCAATACTTGTTGCAACATCAATAAGTTGGGAAATTCTTTGTAGAGCGATTTTAAAGTGTTTAGGTCATATTGTGCCGTATAGTAAGCAATTAGCGTGTCGGCACTTCCTTTCAAGGCAGGGTCTGCGATGATACTAATTTCTTCTAAAGCCTTTGTAGCTGCGTTGGTTTCAAAGTACAGATTAGCCGCCAAATAGTGCGCATCATTGCTATTTTTCCAAGCAGGATACTTCGCGAGCAAGGTTTGTATTTTATTGAGTGCATCATCTTTCTGATTGTTTTTGAAAGCCGCAAGCGCGTAGAAATAATGCGCATGCTCAATAAAAAGATTATTTTTGTGAGGGTTCAACAATGCCCCAAAAATAGTTTGAGCAGAAGAATATTGTGCATTGCGCAGTGCCAGCTTACCTGCTTCGTATTGTTTATAAAAATTGGCTTTGCTCTGCGCAAAAAGCATGGGGATAGAAAACCAAAACAAATAATAACCTAAAAAAAGTAATTTTTTTTGCATAAAAATCAAAAATAGAATCTTCAAAATAAATTAGTAAGCGCAAAAGTAAAGATTTTTTTTTATTTCTAAATGTAATATCTTTACCAAAGAAAAGTATTTATCTACAAACCATATTCGAACAATCGTGTTGTCAATAGCTGATGAAGACATAATGAGCAACGTATGCCAAGGCAAAATAGAACAATTGGGTTGGCTCTTTGAGCGATACCACAAAAAATTGTTCAACTTTTACCTGCGCACTACCGCAAACCGCGAACTAAGCGAAGACCTTACGCAAATGGTCTTCGAGCGAATTTTGAAATACAAACACTCCTACAAAGAAGGGGCAAGTTTCAAAACTTGGTTTTATAGTATCGCACGGAATGTAAAAATAGACTATTTCCGAAAAAACAAAATCCCTACCACAGACATCGAAAATCTCAATTGGGACAGAAATTTCGGACACCGCGATTTGGAAACTGAAATAGAAAGAAACGAAAAAATAAAAATGCTTTACGAAGCACTCAACACGCTAAACGATGAAAAAAGAGAATTGGTCATTCTCACACAAATAGAAGGTATGGAATATAGCCAAATAGCCCATATTTTCAATATTACAGAAAATGCAGCCCGTGTAAAAGTACACAGAACACTCAAAGAACTTAAAGAAATTTTTCAAAAAAAATAAAATAAATGCCCGATGATGCACTGCGACGACATACAAAACAAAATGTTAGACCTTATCAAAGGCAAAATAGAAGAAGCCGATGAGTACAGGCTCAAAGCGCACATGCAAACCTGCGAACAATGTCGTGAATATTTTGCCGACTTGCAAGAAATGATGCAAGACCTAAAATCAATACCCCTCGAAGAACCTTCACCCAGAATGAAAATGCAGTTCTATAGCATGCTGCAACAATACGAAGAAAGCACCCTCGTACAACCCAATAGCGATACAGCCCCGCGACAATTTTGGCGTACCTTAGTAGCTGCTGCTTCCATCGGAGTAATGCTCGTGTCTTCTTATTGGCTAACGCAAAACATCAACCAAGATGCCCAAAATAAAAGCATAAGCCTACAACAAGAAACAAAAAAAGATACTAAACAACAAGAAAAACAACAAGAAAAACAACAAGAAAAACAAAATATAACAATTAACCCCGAAAAAAATACTGCCCAAAACAATTCAACCATAATTACCAATACAAACGAATCGAAAGAACCGCCAATACTCAGCAACATTACTACAGAAAAACAAGATATAGTACTTGATGCCGAAATGGAAGAGGAAAAGCAAGAGAATTATTTGGAGCAAAATAAAGACAAGGAGCAACAACAAGCTAAAAAAGAAATAAATACCACTGATATTGTTACAAGTAGTACTGCTAATTTCAATAATAGCAATACTGGAGTAAGCATGGATCGTAAAGTTAGAAAAGATACACAAGAACAACAAGCAGGCTCGTTACCTGCTGCCGATAAAAAATTGAATATTGTCAATCAATTTCTATCTAAATATGCCTTGCAAGCTACTGAAAAAGACTTAGAAAGCCTGCTCAATATGCTCAATAAGGAAGAAAACCCCAACGTAAAGGTAGCAGTGATGGAAGTATTGAGCCAAGAAAAATATGCACTAAGACCCGAAATTCAGGAAAAAGTACTACAAACCCTTGAATTTCAACAATCGCCCTCTGTCCAAATGCTCATTTTAGACTTTGCATTGCAATACGAAAAAGGCAAAAATTGGCACTATGTAGAGTTATTTTTACAAAAAAATGACCTTGACAAATCTGTCAGAGAGTATGCCCAAGAAATCATACAACTGAAAAAGAACACAAAATTTTAAATTATTTAACCCCCAAAATATGCTGCGATTACTATTTCCTTTTTTGCTAACCATCGTCTTTCTTAATACACACTTTGCACACGCACAGTCCAAAGCAGCCGCAGAAATTAAAAAAGAAGAAAGCGATGACACCCCTCCGATAGAAGAGATAGACATACAAATGGACTATGCAAACTTAGATATTGTAGGCACTGAAGCAGGCAGTGGCATCTCTTATGACGACTCTTTGCTCATTTATTGCGATACTTTCATAGAGAATAAAACCCTCAACATAAGAGCCAAAAACGAAGACACAACCACTATCACACTGCACATGCAAGTGCCCAAAGACAAAAAGATAAAAGTGAACCTAAAAAAAGAAGGCAATATTAACATATCACGAATGAATAGTTATGTGCAAGCCTCCACACACAAAGGCAATATTACTCTTAACAATCTTGATGGTTGGGCAGTACTCAATACCGATTTAGGCAATATAAAAGCCTCTTTTGCCAATGTAAATCCAGAAAAACCCATGTCCTTTATAGCCTATCAAGGCAATATAGAGCTTATGTTTCCCAAAAACTTACAAGCCAACTTTTTACTCAAAACCAATAACTCATTGCAAAATGATTTTGAAATTGATGAGGATGAAAATAGGGAAGAACAAATGGCTAATTTTTTCAACACAAATGCCCAAGAAAACAAACGTCTAAAAGAGAGCAATCTGATAAATGACGCGATAGCAGAGAAACAAAAAACAAAAAACGTGATGGGCTCAACACTCAAAGACGACAATAAGGAAATGCAACTATTTCCCAATATTGCGCAGCGAAGTGCCATGTTCAAATCTACTGAAATAACCACTGCTAAGAAACAAAACAATAACCTCCCCAAACCTGTCTATCTTGTGCAAGCATTCAACGGAGGCATCGTACTCAAAAAATACACAGAGTAAAATTCTCCCAAATGGCTATTTTAGAAGTGTAAAAGTACCCTTGCTTACAAAATACTGTCCCGTATAATCTGTAATTTCTGCTACATATACATATACATCAGCATTTTGCAATGTACCATTCCAAGTGCCGTCCCAACCTTCTTCAAATTGATTACTTGTAAAAATCTGCTGTCCGTTTTTATTATAAATGCTCAACTTATAATCTTTGATATACAAACCTGTAGGCTTGAACAAATCATTCAATCCATCTTGATTAGGTGTAAAAGCATTAGGGAAAAAAAGTTTATATTTTTGTTTTAGCTCCACAAGGTTAGAATAACTAAAAACACCAGTACCACCTGCCACAGTACGAATACGATAACGAACCACTTGAGGGTATCGTAGCAAAGCATTGTCTACATAACTTTGGCTACTGCTGACACTGATTGTCTGCAAAATTGCATTGTTAATATCTAAAACTTCTATAAAATAGTCAAAAACACCAGCCGAACCATTTTCATAAGCAGTCCATTCCAGCACAGCTTTGTCAGCACCAATAATTTCCCCTTTCAGTAGCACAGGGCATATTTTCCCCGAAATAGGGGCAGCATTCCCACATTGATTTTGGTAAGTAATATTATAACAATATCTAATTTGTGGATTTTTGATAAAATCAACTTCTGTATCTACAGCACTTTGTTTGCTATCTTCCAAACGAATCGTATCGCGGCTCACTACTGTATTAGTGCCTATGTCTATTTTTTCTCTATAGATAATATGCCGTGCTATAGTAGGCACAGCAGGAGCCTGCCACTGTAATTCTATCCTTTTATTGTCTGTACTTACGCTTCCAAACAAAGCAGCAGCAGAGGGGGGGATGTCATTTGAAAATGCGACTGCACAAGCCTCCTGAGAGCGTGAAATACTTGTGAGCGTAGTGCCTATATTGGTAACCAAACTATAGCAGTATCTTTGAGTACATTGTACCCCCACATCTGTAAAAGTATTTTGCCCTACACTATTAATTGTTTGCAATAACACATTATCACGATAGATTTGATAGTTTTGAAAATTCAAACCCTGATAGACATTCCAACTAAGTACATTCTGATTGTTTTGCGCCGTTACTTGTACTGTCGTTGTAGGTATTTCGCCCGAAATTACTTGGTTGCCACATAGGTCTTGCACCAAAAGCCTATAATAATAAGTGATGCCTAAAGTATTTAAGTTAGTGATTTGTTGTGTAAATAATTGCCCCGTTCCATTCAAATTAATAATGTTTTGGTAAGTACCCGCTGCTCCTTCTTTTTGTTGAACAATATAGGTAAAATTGACATCAGTCGTAAAGCTCAAACTAACCCTGCCTGTCAGACTATTCTGGCTAATTACTGTAACTTGTTGAATATTAGGCGAAGGAATGCTTACAATAGGATTTACGATAATAGCACTCGACCCACCACAACCACCAGGAACATATCTGCCTATGACAGTAACAGTAACAGGAGCGGCACTTGCATATACATGGCGCACTTCAGCAGTGCCTCGCAACACTGTTTGAGTTGTTGCATCACCCCAATTGATAAGGTAGCTTTCGTAAGTATTGTCATTGATAAACAAAGCTATCTCGCGACCACTACAATATTTTACAGAAAAAACAGGTGCAGGTGTAGGCAATACTTCTATATAGTTGCCTTTGCGCAAGCTATCTCCCTGACCTGCAAAGCTACCCACCTGTGTAATAGGGTAAATACCGGGCTTAGTATAAGTATACGTTGTACTTGGAACAAAAGAAGTACCATCTTCATATTTATACAAAAGATTAGTCCCACCTCCTGTACATTCCGTAACATTGACCGTAAAAGGAACACAACCTCGCCGCAAACCATTGGCACCCACCGCATCAAAACAAGGTGCTTGTGCCCACAAATGAAGCAAAGTACTAAAAAATGAATAAAGAAAAAGAAACGTTTTTTTGGATAGCATAAATTTTACTCTAAAAGAAGCTAATTGATAACGAAATAAGAAAGAAAATACATTTATTTTGACTAAAAATTTAGAATAATTCTAAACTAAATAAAAAACTTGTCATTAAAAAACTTTATTCTATATTTGGCACTTAAAACAAGTAAATATCTTATATAAAAATATTCAATTCGAAACAGATTATGAGTACGCAAACAATCCAAAAGAAAACTTGGTATGTCAATTTACTGACAAGTACCTTAGGACGAAAATTTATCATGGCAGGTACAGGCTTATTTTTAGTGTTATTTTTGGCAGTGCATCTTATAGGCAATTTACAGCTACTTATACCCGATGAAGGCAAAACCTTTAATGAATATGCACATTTTATGGGGCACAACAAATTTATACAAGCGATATCTGTTGGCAATTTCTTTTTTATTCTCTTGCACATAGCTTATTCATTTGCACTCACACGATACAACATCAGCGCAAGACCTCAACAATACGCCTATGCAAAAACCAATAATTCCTCTTGGACATCGCGCAATATGATGATTTTAGGTACTTTAGTACTCATTTTCATAGTAGTGCATTTGCAGGCGTTTTGGGCAAAATCAAAATTTGGAGGTTTAGAACCCATTTCTTACAATGGAGTAGAACACCACAACCTCTATTTAGCCACTAAAATTGCCTTCGCCGAATGGTGGATTGTATTGCTTTATGTAGTGTCTATGATTGCCCTCGCTTTCCACCTCTCACATGGGGTTGCAAGTGCTTTCCAAACCTTAGGACTTAACCACGTGAAATATACACCCCTCATCAAAGTCTTTGGCTATGCCTTCGCCATTATCGTACCCTTTCTATTTGCTCTGATTCCTGTTTGGATGTTCATAGCACAAAATATGTAAATGCAAAACAAAATCATAAAACATATTTTTATATACTCATCTCAAAATTACAAAATAATACAGGACTAATAATATAGACTCTTATGACCTTAGACGCAAAAATTCCCGAAGGACCTCTCTCCGAAAAGTGGTCAAAACATAAATTCAATCTCAAGTTAGTAAACCCTGCTAACAAAAGAAAATACGACATCATCGTAGTAGGTACTGGCTTAGCAGGTGCTTCAGCCGCCGCTTCCCTTGCCGAATTAGGCTACAACGTAAAAGTTTTCTGCTTCCAAGATAGCCCCAGACGTGCGCACAGTATCGCCGCTCAAGGAGGTATCAATGCCGCTAAAAACTACCAAAATGATGGCGATAGTATCTATCGTTTGTTCTACGACACTGTCAAAGGAGGCGATTACCGCGCACGCGAAGCCAACGTGCACAGATTGGCAGAAGTAAGTGTAAACATCATAGACCAATGCGTAGCACAAGGCGTACCTTTCGCACGCGAATACGGCGGATTGCTTTCTAACCGCTCATTTGGAGGAGCTCAAGTATCAAGAACTTTCTATGCACGCGGACAAACTGGACAACAACTCCTATTAGGGGCTTACAGTGCCCTAAGCAGACAAGTAGCGACAGGAAAAGTAAAACTCTACACACGTACTGAAATGCTGGACTTAGTTCTTGTTGATGGCAAAGCAAGAGGTATCGTTACTCGCAACATGGTAACAGGTGCTATAGAATCACACTCCGCACACGCAGTATTACTTTGCACTGGAGGCTATGGCAATGTATTTTTCCTTTCTACCAATGCAATGGGTTCTAACGTAACAGCTACTTGGCGCGCACACAAAAAAGGTGCTTACTTCGGAAATCCTTGCTTCACACAAATACACCCTACTTGTATTCCTGTTTCAGGGGCACACCAATCTAAACTAACACTTATGTCCGAATCGTTACGCAACGATGGAAGGGTATGGGTGCCAAGAGAAAAAGAAGATGCCGAAAAAATAAGAAAAGGAACACTCAAAGCTAACGACTTATCTGAAGAAAAACGATATTATTTCTTAGAAGAGCGTTATCCCTCATTTGGTAATTTAGTACCTCGTGATGTAGCCTCTCGAAATGCTAAACTTGTTTGTGATGACCAACTTGGCGTAAACTCAGAAGGACAAGCTGTATATCTTGATTTCAGAGATGCCATCAAAAGAGACGGAGAAGACACCATCAGAGCCAAATATGGTAACCTATTTGATATGTACCAACAAATCACTGATGAAAACCCATATAAAGTGCCAATGAAAATTTACCCTGCCGTGCACTATACAATGGGCGGTCTGTGGGTAGATTATAACCTTATGACAACCGTACCGGGTTGTTATGCATTAGGAGAAGCCAACTTCTCTGACCACGGTGCTAACCGATTGGGCGCAAGCGCACTCATGCAAGGTTTGGCAGATGGCTATTTCGTAATCCCTTATACCATTGGCGATTACTTGGCAAATATGCCCGCTACCAAAGTAGACGCCTCGCACCCCGAATTCAAAAAAGCAGAAGAAGAAGTAAAACAGCGCATCAATACACTGCTAAGCATCAACGGTCAAAAAACTGTAGATGAATACCACAAAGAATTGGGCAAAATTATGTGGGACTACTGTGGAATGGCGCGCAACGAAAAAGGATTACAATTTGCCAAGCAAAGAATTGCTGAAATCAAAGCAGAATTCTGGAAAAATGTAAAAGTAACAGGGAACAATGAAGAATTCAATCAAAGTTTAGAAAAAGCACTAAGAGTTGCTGATTTCATAGAGTTAGGTGCGTTGATGGTAGAAGATGCGCTCCAAAGAAAAGAATCCTGCGGAGGACACTTCAGAGAGGAATACCAAACCGAAGACGGCGAAGCACAACGCGATGACAATAATTTTGCACACGTAGCCGCTTGGGAATACAAAGGTGATGACCAACCAGAAGTTTTGCACCAAGAAAAATTAGTATTCGAAAATGTAAAACTTACACAACGCAGTTATAAATAATTTCTTATTGTACCAAAAAATTGATAATAATATGAAACTTACCCTTAAAATATGGCGACAAAAAAACAGCCAAGACAAAGGCAAAATGGTGGAATACAAACTCAATGACGTTTCCGCCGATATGTCTTTCCTCGAAATGTTAGATGTACTCAATGAAGAACTTACACTCAAAGGCGAAGACCCCGTAGCTTTTGACCACGACTGCCGCGAAGGAATTTGTGGAATGTGTAGCTTATATATTAATGGCAAACCACACGGACCCAAACAAACAACTACTTGCCAATTGCACATGCGTTCTTTTAACGATGGCGATACTATCTATATCGAGCCTTGGCGTGCCAAAGCATTCCCCGTAGTGAAAGATTTAGCCGTAGATAGAGGTGCTTTTGACCGCATTATCCAAGCTGGGGGCTATATTTCTGTCAATACAGGTGTTACGGTAGATGCAAACGAAATACCGATAGCCAAAGAAATAGCCGACAAAGCCTTTGATGCCGCTACTTGTATCGGTTGTGGTGCTTGTGTAGCTGCTTGCAAAAATGCCTCAGCCATGCTATTCGTATCAGCCAAAGTTTCCCAATTTACACTATTGCCACAAGGAAAAGCCGAGCGCAAACGCCGTGTAGAAGCAATGGTAGAACAAATGGACGAAGAAGGATTTGGTGCTTGTACCAACACTGGTGCTTGTGCCGCAGAGTGCCCTAAAGAAATCTCTTTGGAAAATATTGCACGCCTTAATAGAGAGTATTTATTTGCCAAATTGACTTCTAATAACGTATAAATCAATAAAAAACATATACAGAGGTTAGAGGAATTTATTTTTTCTAACCTCTATATACAAATGATTTCACGCCTATGGCGTTTTGATTAAATTTTTAATTTTTTACTACAAAGCTGATAGCCCTAAGGGGCTTTTTTTGAATAACAAAACTTATTTTTAAAGCCGTTAGGCTTGGTATCTTTGTAGAAAAATGTTGAATTATATTAGAAAAATGCCGCAGGCGTGAAATAAATACGCTATTCAACGTCTTTAAACAAACCTTCAAAGGAATTGGCATAATCATAAATATCAATCGTTTTACCATCAAAATAAGTATCATCTTCAAAGCCAACCGCTATCCAACGCCAGTGTTTTCTACTTCAATCACTTGTAAGTATACGCTTATGGCGAAAACTTTTGAGTTTGGAGTGATTTCAAGTGTTTTTTTGATTTTCCATTATTTGTTTTTAGTTTTTCAGAAAGATAATCCATTGCGATTTATTAACATCTCCAATTACACCAACACTTGGCGTATAGAGAAATAGTTTTACGGTAGCATTAGGATTGGTTTTTAAGTACTCACGAACTTTCGTCAGATTCTGTATGGATAGCCAAACAGCTTCGTACTCGCGATTTTTATTACTTACACCCAAAATATTTTCAAAACCTGCATTGGGGTATATCGTATCATTGGTAGTTACTCTGCTAAATTGATCAGCAGTCATAGAGCCTTGTGGGTATTTAATCTTCCCAGTACCCGCCCAAATGATGTCTCCATCAAATAGAGGCGCATCTAATTCTTGGTATTTGAGTCTTATGTAGCCAAAATCACCAGGCGGACGGTATTCACTCACAATCGTAAAAGTAGAAGTCTTGTTCAAGAAAATCAATTCATCTCCACCCCTAAATGTATGAGTGGTGTGATCAACTTTTAATACGAGTACTTTATTTCGAATACTCAATTCATCACTTTTTGAACAAGAGAAAAAAGTGAAAAGCACTACAACCAAAATAATATTTTTCATAACTCATATTTCTTTTGCACAAATCTAAACAAAGTGATTTTAATTAACAAATCTTTTTTAGATGTGTTTTTTAGAAATTGATAAAATTTTTTAAAACCACTATGTAATTTAAAAATAAATCGTTTCTTTTGCATAGGAACAACCAACATCAATAAAAAGTGCAGGATAAAATTTGTATAGTAACAGGTGCCAACGCAGGAATAGGAAAGATTACAGCGGAGGCTTTAGCGCAAAAAGGGGCTAAAGTAGTAATGTTTTGCCGAAATATGGACAAAGCGGAAGCCGCACGCAAAGAAATTATTAAAAATACCAATAATGCCAATATAGACCTCATCGCTTGCGATTTTGCCTCGCTTGCCCAAATCAGAGAAGCCGCCAAAACCTTCCAAAGCCGATACGAACATGTAGATGTGTTGGTGAACAATGCGGGTTTTATTGCTGGGGCAAAGCGCGAATTATCAACCGATGGGTACGAAATGACTTTTGCCGTGAATCATTTGGGGTATTTTATGCTCACTAATTTACTAAAAAAAGAACTCTTGGCTGCCCCTATGCCGCGTGTAGTGAGCGTATCTTCAGAAGCACATCGATTTGCTACGGTCAATATGGACGATTTGGAACTCAAAAAAGGCTATTCTGCCATCAAATCGTATGCCTTATCAAAATTACTTAACATTTATTTTGCACGCGAGTTGGCGCGCCGCACCAAAGGCTCCACACTCACTTCTAATTGCTTACACCCAGGAGGCGTTGCTACTAACTTTGCCAAAGGCTCTTCTTTGTTTGTAAAATTAGTAATGACAATGGCAAGACCTTTTCTTATTACACCCGAAAAAGGCGCGGAAACCTCTATTTATTTAGCAACCTCCCCCGATGTTGCCAATATCACAGGCGAATATTTTGATAAAAAAAGAGTAAGAAGCACCAGCCACGATGCGCTCAATGAATACAACATGAAAAAACTGTGGGAATTGAGCACGCAAATGTGCCAACTTGAGGGGCAAACTTTCTAAAACCTATCCATTATGAACGACAGTAAAGATTTTATCTTTGGCATACACACCATCGAGGAAGCTATTTTAGCAGGAAAAAACATAGACAAAGTACTCATTCAAAAAGAGATGAGTAACCATGCCCAGCTCAAAATTCTTTATGAACTACTCAGGCAACGCTTCATTCCTTTTCAGGAAGTGCCTATTTTTAAATTGGACAAAATCACCCGAAAAAATCATCAAGGGGTAATCGCTTTTTTAGCCCCAGTTTCTTTTCATAGTCTTTCTGAAATCATACAAGGCGTGTTTGAAAAAGGAGAAAATCCATTTATATTGATTTTAGACCGAATAACAGACGTACGCAATTTCGGTGCCATCATACGCAGTGCGGAAGGGGCAGGGGTGCATGCGGTTGTAGTTCCTTTCAAAGAAACTGCACAAATAGGCAATGATGCCATGAAAACCTCTTCAGGAGCACTTAGCTATGTGCCCATTTGTCGTGAATTTAACCTTACCAATACGGTTCAATATCTTCAAAATTCGGGCTTACAAGTAATTGCTTGCTCCGAAAAAACAGAAAAAGACATTTATGATTTAGATTTTACAGTGCCTACTGCCATCATTGTAGGTTCGGAAGAAACAGGTATTGCTCCCGATTTATTGCGCAAAGCCAATGCCATCGGTCGTATTCCTATGTTTGGGCATGTGGGTTCGCTCAATGTTTCTGTGTCGGCGGCAGTAGCTATGTACGAATTAGTAAGGCAGCGAAAAACCATCTAAAAACCCTCAATACAAATCCCAATTCCCTTTCAGATAATATCTATACAACACAGGGTTTTGGATAGTGTTAGGCTCTATCTCATTTCGGTTTTTGATGAAAAAATCTATATTGCCAAAAGAAGTCATCATCATCATTGCTTCTGTAGTAATCCACTCTGTTTTGAGTGATGAAAAATTCAATTGTTGGAGTCTTTTCTTCAAATTATCACTTTCTAAGTACTTAGTACCTATCACCCAACCCCATTCGCCCATTGTAATAATTTGGTTGTGCATACGTACTGTTTTAAATCCAGCCTCTTGCATAGATAAATTCACACATTCATAGGCTTTTGTCGCATAGTAGGGGCTACCCGATTGCGTAATCAGTACGCCATTGGTTCGCAAGTGCCTATAGCACATCTGATACATTTCTACAGTAAAAAGTCGGTTGATTTCTACATTTCGGGGGTCGGGCAAATCGATTATAATTACATCAAAATAGTTTTGTGTATTTTGCATATAGATATAAGCATCTTTATTAATGATTTTTACTTTAGGGTCATAAAAAGAACTATCATTAACATTTAGTAGTACAGGGTGTGTTTTTGCCAAATCAGTCATCATGGGGTCTAAATCGACCACAGTGATAGATTTTACAGAGGAGTGTTGCAATATATTTCGAGCGGCACAACCATCGCCACCACCCAAAATCAAAATATCTTGCGGGTGTTGAGCGATAAGCATAGCAGGGTGTACGAGTGGTTCGTGATACATTACTTCATCTAAGGTGCTAAACTGTTGCATACCATTCAAATACAACCAATAATCATCTTGCCATTGTGTGAGCACTATTTTTTGGTAAGCCGATTGAGCATCAAAAATAACCTTGTCTTTGTATTTTTTTTGTTCAGCAAATAGAATAATAGGTTTGGCAAAAATCAATCCTGTGGTTTGTACCAAAAAAAGAAAACTCGCCGCCACTACTAACCATACCGCATACTGCTTTGCTATCAGATGACGAAGCCGCACAAACAAAATTAATGCAACCGAAAAATTAACCAATCCTAAAACAAAAGGAGTATAAGTAAGCCCTAAATAAGGCAAGCCTATGAAGGCAAAGAACAAGCCGCCTATCAGACTGCCATAATAATCTTTCTCCATCACAGAGGCAATATTAACGCGAAGTTCTTCATAGGCTTCGTTTAGGCGTGTAACTAAGGGAATTTCTAAACCTATCATTAAGCCTATTAATATACTTAACAAATAGATATAGAAGCCATTATACATAGTGTAGCCCGAAACAATGTACACAAACATAGCCGAAAACGAAACCAAAAAAGAGAGCATAAATTCTATTACCAAAAACTTTTCAAGAAGTGCTTCTCGAAAATATTGGCTGATGCGGCTGCCCAAACCCATAGAGAAAAGCATCATAGAAAGAACTATAGTCCATTGGAATACAGAATCTCCCAAGAAATAACTTGCCAAAGTAGATAAAATATACTCTGCAACAATGCCCGACAAACCTGTAGCAAATAGAGCTATTTTGAGTAGAGCTGATTTAGAATTTTTCATTGTGTGGTATCGCTTGTATCCCCTCTCAAAAGGCTACATTTGATAATAGAGTGATTTGATTTTTTCGCGCGTGATTATGTTTTTCCAGTCAGTGCCCAATGCATGATTCCACATGTGATGCAATGCCAAAGTAACATCGGTCATTTTTTCAACTTCTGCCTCTGTCCATTGCTTCGATAAATTTTTAGGAATATCAATCTGATTGACCTTTACCATTTCCCTAAATTCTTTAACACCTTCAGGGTAGTACTCCTCTAATTGGTCGAAAATGATACAATTAGCCAAACAATGCCTCGTGCCAAAGACATAAGACATACCATAAGAAAGCGCGTGACACACGCCTACCTCCGAATAAGTAAGGCTTAGCCCTCCGAAATAAGAGGCTACCATTAATTTTTCATCATTTTCAGGGTTTTGCCCATGATTTTTACCTAAAAAAACTTCTCTACATAAATCAATAGACTTATAGCCATAAGCCTCACTAAATGTATTTTTCAAATAGCCTGTCATTGACTCTACACAGTGAATATAAGTATCCATACCCGTATAAAACCACTGATTGCGTGGCACACTCCCAATCAATTCGGGGTCTAAGACAATTTGGTCAAAAACTGTCCAATCACATTTCAAACCTAATTTTTTTTCAGGTCCTGTAAGTACGGCTGTCATCGAAACTTCTGCCCCTGTTCCCGAAATAGTAGGCACACCTACATGGTAAATGCCCGGTTTTTTGATAAGATTCAAACCTTGATATAGTGTAGAAGAACCTTCATTCGTAAACATAAGAGCGGCAGCCTTAGCAATGTCTAAAATACTACCACCACCAATGCCAATGACACCTGCGGGCAATCCTTTGCTTTGCAAAATACCATCGCGCAGTTCGTCTATTTGTTCAGTAGTAGGCTCGTGAGGGTCAACATCTATAAACAAAACTACATCTTGAGGGTGTTGAGGAATGCGTTTTTCCAAATCCTTCCCTTTAAAATAATGGTCTACAATAAAAACCATAAAATCTTTATCGCTTTGGCGTCGCTCTGCCAAAATGCTATCTAACTGCTGAAAACTACCCTTACCATAAACGGTTTTAGATACTGATTTAAAATTCTTGAACATTTGCATTGAATTCCGTATTTTTATGTGTATATTCGTATGAATTTTCTACTTGAATAAGTTTCAAAGTTAGACATTTTATTCTAAAAAATGGATTTCTGAACCACAAAAATTATGGAATCAACCTCCCATCTACTCCAAACCATCTGCAATGCTACCATCGAAGTAGCCTTAGTAACAGTCGATTTACAAGGGTATGTTACTTTTTTCGGAAAAGGTGCTGAAAGAATGTTGGGTTACCAAGCAAAAGAAGTAGAAAAACAAGTTAAGGCATGGCATTTTTATATCCCCGAACAAGTAGAAGCCTTTGCCAAAGAACTCTCCGAACAATACCAAATCTCGATTTCTTTTACCGAAGCAATGGTGTATCCCTTGCGCCTCTTAGAATCCTACACCCACGAATGGACACTCAAACGCAAAGACGGCTCTACGCTCCAAGCCAATGTTGCGATTTCTGCCCTCTACCAAAACCAAAATCTCATCGGTTTTTTAGCCATAGGAGTAGATATTACTGAACAAAAAGATACCGAAAAAGAACTGAACAGAATAAAGCATTTCAACGAAGCCATTCGCTCGTCTACTCCCGATATATTGTATCTTTATGATAACACAAAGAGTCAATACTTATTTCTTAACCAACAAATCACCGAACTGACAGGTTACGAATTGGCTTATTGGGAAAAAACAGGGCAAAATAGCCTTAAAAATACACCCAAAAAACTCAAACAAATGCGCCAAAAAAATAGCGAACGCATAGAGTTTGAATTTAGCCTTAAGCACAAAAACGGAAAAACGGTATGGCTCGAAAGCCGCGAAGTAGTATTTAACAAAGACGAGAACAATCTTCCCTTGCAATGGTTAGGTGTTGCCAAAAATATCACAGAGAAAAGACAAGCCCAAAAAAAACTTAAAGAAAACGAAGAAATTTACCGATTAGCACTCAAAGCCAGCAATGACGCAGTATGGGTTTATGATACCAAAAAAGACACCCTCAGTTATCCCGAAGGTTGGAATACGATTTTAGGCTATGATGAAAAAGAACTACCCCAACAATTTGAAAAACTACAAGAAATAATACACCCCGATGATTGGGAAAACTACAGAAATACTCTACAAGAAGTTAGAATCAACCAAAAACAAGATTTAAAATTCACTACACGCTTCAAACATAAACACCAACATTGGATGTACTTCCTCGTAAGAGCCATCATACAGCGAAATAACAAAGGAGAAGTAGTGCGTGTAATAGGGGCTAATACCGACATCACCGAAATAAAGAACAAAGAACTTATTCTCGAGAAAGCAAGAGTAAAAGCAGAAAAAGCCTCACAAACCAAATCGCAATTCCTATCTATGATGACCCACGAAATCAGAACGCCACTCAATGCAGTCATCGGAATTACGCACCTACTTTTAGAAGAAAACCCCGCACCCGCTCAAATTGAAAACCTCAATACACTTAAGTTTTCCGCAGAAAATCTCTTAGTCATCATCAACGACATTCTCGACTTTAGCAAAATAGAACAAGGCAAAATAGAATTTGAAGAGTTAGACTTCGACCTCTATAGCCTAATGCAAAATATAAAACAAACACACGAAACACAAGCCCAAGCCAAAAATATACAAATCAAACTCATGCTCGATTCAGACATTCCCAATGTCTTAGTAGGCGATACAGTACGCCTTAGCCAAATACTAAACAACCTCATAGGCAATGCCATCAAATTTACCACAGAAGGTATCGTAAAGATAGAAGTAACCAGAATAGCCAACTTAGACGAAGAAGTAGTGCTACATTTCAACATTGCAGACACAGGTATAGGTATTCCTGAAGATAAAATCAATACTATTTTTGAAAGTTTCACACAAGCCTACTCCGATACTACTCGCCGATTTGGAGGTACAGGTTTAGGTTTAGCCATCACCAAAAGATTATTAGAACTCCAAAACTCTACTATAGGTGTTAAAAGCAAACCGGATCAAGGTTCTTCCTTTTATTTCAATCTCTCTTTCAAAAAAAGTAATCTGCAAACCATTCAACCTACTAATAACACATCATATCTGAAATTGCCACGTATTCAAAATATCAAGGTATTATTAGTAGAAGACAACGAAATCAATCGATTGCTAACCAAAAAATTCTTAGACAAGTGGGGAGTAGAGGTCGATTTTGCCTACGATGGGTTCAATGCTTTGGAAAAAATACAAAGTCAACAATATACAATAGTATTGATGGATTTGCAAATGCCTGATATGGACGGCTACCAAACCACACAACTCATCAGAGAAATGCACGAACCTTACTTCAAAAAAGTACCCATCATCGCCATTACAGCCTCAGCCATGAACGAAGTAGCCGAGAAAGCACACCAAGCAGGCATGAACGATTATATCGCAAAACCCTTTAACCCGCAAGACTTATACGTAAAAATACTCAAACATACCCAACAAGATATATTACCCCAAAAAATCATTAACAATATAGAAAAAGATGCCCAAGCACAATTCAACGATACCCTGCAACCCTACAACCTCAGCGAAATAGAAGAAATGACCGCTTTCAACGCTACCTTCAGAACAGAACTCTCAACACTTTGCATCAAAAACCTGCAAGAACTCTCACAAAATTTTGAAAAAAACCTTCTCAATAAAGACCATAAAGCATTTCATTTTAGCGTTCATAAAGCAAAAGCCGCCATTAAAATGCTCGAAGCCAACCAAATACAACAACTCATAGAAGAAGCCAGCCAAACACTCAATGACCCCACACCAAAAACAGAAGAATACGAAACAAGCATAAAAAAACTAAACCATTCTATGAAAAATAAGGTAGAAGAAATCGTCAAAGCAATTCAAGAAAAATTTCTTAGCCTTACCACTTACTAAAAATAAAAAATTATGCAAAAAATCATCATTTCACTTCTTCTCCTCACCCTTCTCCAAAACCCCTACAATACCCATAAAGCCTTAGCGCAAAGTTTTGCAGAAGAATATTGGAACAATGGCGAAGTAACACTTCAAGAAGACGAAGGAAGCACCGTGCTCAAAGGAAAAATAAAATACAACCTCAGCGAAAATCTTGTGCAATTCATAGACGAAAACGGAAATATACAAACACTCACCGCCCGAAAAGTACTCTTCTTTAAGTTCAATGATGCCAAAAATATGGTAGAAAGGCAATTTTATACACTGCCCTACACCCTCAATGTAAACTCCGATTATAAAACACCCATCTTCTTCGAACTCCTTCTCGAAGGGCAACCTTATAGCCTATTATGCAGAGAAAAGCTAATCACACAAACTGTACAAAACCCCAACTATCCCTACTCACCTTATGGCATTAACACACCCTTCCTTACCCAAAATGTCATCAAAAATGATTACTTCCTACTCAATTTTTATGACGATGGAAGTTACAGACTCAAACCCTTCGAAGACCGAAAAACACTAATGCTCGTCTTAGCTGACCGTGAAGAACAAATCAAAGAACACATCAAAGTCAATAAACTACAACCAGAAATCAAATCACACGTCATCAGTATCATCACTTATTACAACTCCATAAAACAATAATCCATGAAAAAAGACTTAGAAGAACCCCTACAACCCGTTATATTAGTATCCAACGATGACGGCATCAGTGCCAAAGGCATTGCCACACTCATCAAAATCATGAAACGCATCGGAAAAGTAATTGTAGTAGCACCTAACAGCCCACAATCAGGAAAAGGGCACGCCATCACCATAGGCAACACCCTACGAATGTACCCCAACCACATGTTTGGCGATGAAGTAATCGCTTATGAATGCTCTGGAACACCCGCCGATTGCGTGAAATTAGCAAAATATGCCATTTTTCACGAAAAAAAACCCGATTTAGTCGTCAGTGGTATCAATCACGGTGCCAATAGTTCTGTAAGTATACTCTATTCAGGCACCATGTCCGCCGCCATCGAAGCCGCCATCGAAGGCTTCCCCGCAATAGGGTTCTCACTTTGCGACTTCAGCGCAGATGCCGATTTTTCTCACACCGAAGAATATATCGAGAAAATAGCCCGAAAAGTCATCGAAACAGGACTTCCCAAAGGCACAACACTCAATGTCAATTTCCCCTCTAAAAACCAAGGCGAAATCAAAGGAATCAAAATTTGCCGACAAGCCAAAGGAAGATGGGGCGAAGAATTCGAACAACGAACCGACCCCTACGGCAGACCTTATTTCTGGCTCACAGGGCACTTTATCAACGAAGACAAAGGCGAAGACACAGACGAATGGGCACTCAAAAACAACTATATATCTGTTGTCCCTTGCGAATTTGACCTCACAGCACATTATGCACTTAGCTCACTCAACGAATGGGATTGGTAACTATGAACAAAAATTTAGTACTAAACAAAGAGCAAATAAGCCAAAAAATAAGACGTATGGCGCACCAAATCTATGAAGAGAACTATGAATCTGATACCATCGTATTGGTAGGAATAGAAGGGCAAGGGTATTACTTAGCCAAAATGTTACAAAAAATACTCATTCAGATTAGTCAACAAAAAATAGAATTGTGCAAGCTCTCTATCAATAAAACCAAACCAATGCAATTCCCCATCAGCCTCGATAAAGACGAAAGCACCCTACAAAATCAACCCATCATACTCATTGATGACGTACTCTATACAGGCAAAACAATGGCTTATGGATTACTCCCGCTGCTAAAAGCCGAGCCCAAATCAATACAAACCGCAGTAGTGGTGCATAGAAGCTATAAAAACTATCCCATACAAGCCAACTTCGTAGGGCACGCCTTAGCAACTACCCTCAACGAATACATAGAAGTAGTCTTAGAAGATGAGCAAAAAATGGGCGTATACATCGCATAATAATAATAACTTACTTACATAACCAAAACACAAACTAAAACAAAACGTTATAAATTAGATAAATATATCCTAAACAAGATATGGCAGCATTAGACCCCATTTCAGGTGCCTTGGGCGTAAAACGCGCAGCACACCTACTCCGAAGAACTACCTTCGGAGCAACCAAAGAGCAAATAGACCAATTTGCAGCCAAAACTATAGGGCAAGCAATCACCGATTTGTTCCAAGCCGTAACCGACCCCCCTCTTCCCAAAGACCCCAAAACAAGTGCCACTTGGCTACCCTTAGCAGGGACAAACAATAGTACAGAAGGAGAACTCAAAGGAGTCTTCCTTTCTTGGTGGAATGCCCAAATGTACCACTCTGGCATGAATATTCGTGAAAAAATGACCTATTTCTTACATACTCATTTTACTACCATTCAATCAAGGGTTGACCACAGCGCAGGACTTTACTACCAAATAGCACTCTATAGAAAATATGCCTTAGGCGATTTTAAAGAATTAGCTAAAAAAGTATGTTTAGACAACGCAATGATTCTTAACTTAGATTGCCATCTCAACGAAAAAGGACTACCACAAGAGAATTATGCACGCGAGTTTTTAGAACTTTACACCATAGGAAAAGGAATCCAAATAGCAGATGGAAACTACACTAACTACACCGAAACGGACATTAGAGAGGCTGCAAAAGTACTATCAGGCTATGATTACGACAATCAATACAACAATATAGACCCCGATACCAACTTCCCAAGAGCCAAAATAAAAGCGGCAAACCAAAATCTTACAACCACTGCCAGCAGACACGATGCGGGAGTAAAACGCTTTACCGCAGCCTTCCAAAGCCGAACCATACAACCCCCAACCAATATGGTTTCAGGAGGACTTGCAACCATAGAAGGAGTCTATGATGAGCTCAATCAATTGGTCAATATGATTTTTGACCAACAAGAAACAGCCAAATACATCTGCCGAAAACTTTATCGCTTCTTTGTTTACTACAAAATCACAGACTATATTGAAAACAATGTAATTGTTCCTCTTGCAAATACTTTCAGAAGTAATAACTACCAATTACAACCCGTGCTACAACAATTATTGCAAAGTCAGCACTTTTTTGACGAAGATACCAACTTACAATCTGAAGATGATAAATTGGGTGCCATCATTAAATCGCCGCTTGAATTAGTAATCTCTGCCATGCGATTTTTTAAAGTTACTATGCCCAATCCTGATACGCAACCTACTGAATATCATACAGGTGCATTCCAAAATTTTCAGGAGTTTTTCCAACAACAAGGTATGAATTTCTATGAGCCTTTTGACGTTGCAGGCTACGAAGCCTATCACCAAGTACCTAACTATCACCGAAATTGGATAAGTTCTAACTATTTAGGGCAAAGGTATAAATTTGGTGAAAGGTTGCTCAAAGGGCAAAATGCATCAGGGGCTACTGCTAATTTTAAGTTAGATGTAATAGAATTTTTCAAAACCAACCCAAAAATCGCCACTGACCCACAAGGTATGGTCAATGAATTATTAGAATACCTACTCCCTTTTGCCAATATGACCGTAGCACCTCCAGGATCTTACCCCCAAAATATTCCTTCTGAACGTACAGATGATTTCTATACACTACTGCGTGATGCAGGTACATTCACAGATTGGATTACAGATTGGAATGCCGCAGTAGCGTCTAACAATTACGCCGCCGTGAAAATCCGATTAGAAAACTTAGTAAAAGGCATATTACAATCACCCGAATTTCAATTACAATAAAATCATGAAACGCAGAGATTTTTTATATAAATTTCCATTAGTAGCAAGTACTCCCTTTTTTATAGGAGGAATACCCATGAGTGCTTGGTCTGCTCCTTTTGAGTCATTAGACACCCAAAATAGCGATAAGGTGCTAATAATCATACAATTGCACGGCGGAAACGATGGCTTAAATATGTTCATTCCCATCAATCAATACAGCCAATATTATAACCTCAGACCCAATATTGCGATTCCTGATTTTGGCTCAAGAAAATACATCAAATTAGACAGTACATTAGCCGATAATAAACAAATAGGGCTACACCCCGATATGGTTGCCCTCAAAGAACTCTACGACAGAGGCAATGTACTCCTTGTACAAGGGGTTTCTTACCAGAACAACAACGGCTCGCACTTCAGAGGACGTGATATTTGGTTTATGGGCGGTGGATACAATGACTATGCAGGCTCTGGCTGGATGGGAAGATTGTTGGACAACATTTACCCTGGATATCCTGACGGTCCTCCGCAGGCTTACCCCAATGCGACCATGCCCGACCCATTAGGACTTGAAATAGGGGAGGGGGTTTCATTGGCTTTTCAAAGGGACAACGGCATACCCGCAGGTTTGGCAGTAGAAAGCCCACAAGCCTTTTATGACCTTATTAATAGCGTGGGAGGAAAAGTACCTAAAGTAGACAAAATCAAACCTTCCTATCACAAAGACGAATTGCTCTACATCATGGGAATGGAAGACCAATCAAAAGACTATGCTCGAAGGCTTAAAGAGGTTTTTGAAGCAGGAGGAACTACTTCCACCATTTACCCCTCTACTTATCCGCTCAATGCACCCGCAGGCTCTTTGTCAAATCGCCTCGCAGGACAATTACAGTTAGTCGCACGATTGTTAAGAGGAGGCATCAAAACACGCTTCTTCTTAGTGCGTATCGGAGGTTTCGATACACATGCCTCACAAGTAGAAACCTATAATACGACATTGGGCTCGCATGCGGCTTTAGCCTACCATATTTCTACGGCACTAAAAGCCTTTATGGACGACCTAAAACTCTCCAGTATAGACAATAAGGTAATGGCGATGACTGTTTCTGAGTTTGGGCGCAGAGTACGTTCTAACAGTGGCTATGGTACCGACCACGGCACAGCAGGTACAAGCATTGTAGTAGGGGCGAATGTCAACCCTGGTGTATTGGGCAATAATCCAGACTTGGCTAATATACCCAATGATAACTTACCTATGAACTATGACTACAGGCAATTACTTGCTACACTCATAGAAGATTGGATGGGAGGTAATTCTACAGTATTACAAGCAAGCGGTTTCGCACCTTATACTCCACAAAAATTAGACCTCATCAGAACAGGGAATAGTATTACCAACATCGATGAGTTTTTAAATACGCGTTTCCGTTTAGATAATTGCTTCCCAAACCCCGCCAATGAACAGACTGTTTTCTCGTTCTTTATCAATAGCGATGAACACGTAAAACTGGGTATTTTCGACCTCAATGGCAAATTAGTACAAGAAGTAATCAACGAACTACTTACGGCAGGCAAACATCAAATACAAGCCGATATTAGTCGCTTAAAAGTAGGTACTTATGTATATAAATGGGAAGCAGGAGACTTTTCTGATACCAAAAAACTAATAATCTATCGATAATTATCTAGGTTTTTAATAAAAATAAAAAGCCCTATGCCAAAAAGCATAGGGTTTTTTCATCACTAGATTGTTTGGTTTTACTTTTCTATAACAAAAAATTATTTAATAAGGTTGATTTGTCCCGATTTATTTCCTTGATAACTCAATTCTCTTCCATCGGCAAACTTACCATTAATTGTCCAAATATACATACTTACAGGTTGAATTTCTCCTCTAAAACGACCATCCCAGCCTGTAGTAGTGGCTTCAGTAAAGTCTTGAGTTCTGTAAAGTAAGTTTCCAGCACGGTCGAAAACTTTCAAATCTATTTCCACAATTCCCTGACCTGCAATGATAAATCTATCATTATTACCATCTCCATTAGGTGAAAATAAAGAAGGAATAAAAATATCAGTCAAAACAGGTTGGTCGCCAGTAGGGGCTTCATTGACAGTAATCAAAATAGAATCTCTTTTCGTACAACCATTGGCATCAGATGCTAACATCACATACCAAGTTGTAGTAGTAGGGGCTACTTCTATCACACTGCCATTGGCATTTTGAGTAACAATACTTGCAGCAGGTGTCCATGTATATCGGCTTGCTCCTGTGGCAGTAATGGTAGCTCTTTGGTTGCGTATGATCGTAGTTTGATTGGCACTGATGCTTACCACACCTGTAATTGTAGTAACACAACGCAATGAAGGAACATCAGTAATATCTCTATAGTTAGGGTTACCGTTGGTATTTTGGTCAGGTTGTCCTGTGGCTGTTCCTCCATAAGCAACTCCTTTGTTAAAAGTATCAAACAAATCTACCAAACCATCATTGTCCGAATCTTTGTAGAAAGGAGAAGTTTTTACTAAAAATACAGGTTTTGTACCTTCTAACCAATTAGGAATACCATTGTTGTCGCTATCTGTAGTAGTATAAAAACCTATACTATTATTAGCAGTTTCAAAATCAGCTGCTCTCTTGATATAATCATCATAAGCATAGCCATTCGTATTATCATCTATGCCTTCTATAAAATCAGGAGAAGCGTCATTATCAGCATTTTCGTCCATATAGTCTGCATTATCTGCCGCGTCTGTATTTATAGGGGAAATATTAACCCCAGTGATTGCCGCGCCATACACTCCAAAAGGTGATGTTGAATTTTGCAAACTAAAGAAAGTATCATACGCATCATCAAAACCATCTTTATCTGTATCTGTATTGCTAAAAGCTACAGGAGGATTATTAGGTACGATATTACCTACTTTGGCAGCATTTACTTGCGCTTCTATAAGGTCAGGAATACCATCATTGTCTGTGTCCATATCTTGCGCATTGATGAGTCCATCACTGTCAGTATCTACTACTATTTGCACCCCCGTAGCAATTGTATAATTACCTAAGGGCGTACCGGGAGTACCTCCAAAGATAACAGGGTCTACTGCGTCAGGAATACCATCTTTATCCACATCTAATACATCAGCCAATAACGAACCATTAGCCCCGCCAGCGATAGTACCATCAGCGGTAGCATTGTTCTTATCGACAGCACCATTGTTGTTTTTATCCAAAGTACCAGCTACTCCTCCACCTTCTCTGAAATCACTAATACCATCATTATCAGAGTCAAGGTCAAAAATATCAGGCACACCGTCTCTGTCTTTGTCAAAATTATCATTCACTCCATCGCCATTTCTATCAATAAAGGCAGTAATATCGGCATCTTCGTAGTTCCATCTTCCATCGGCATCATTGTCTATGCTTGGGTCTATGGTAGTAGTACCTTCGCGCCAATCAGGGATTTTATTGCCATTCAAATCTATATTAGGGTGAATAGTACCTCCTGCTTCTATTACATCAGGAATACCGTCATTGTCATCATCTAAATCTACAAGGTCGAATTTTTTATCCCTATCTCTGTCAAAATTAGTACAAATATCGGGGCTTGATACCGAGTAGGTAAAATCATTGTTAAAATCTAAGCCTGCGAACCAAGCATTCATCGTATTAAGATTACCATTATTAGGGTCACCACCTGCATTATTAAAAACCCATTTTCTGAGTGTTGTAGTAGGAGGGTTGGAGAGTTGGAATTTTGCTGTACCTGCAAATACTGTAAGTGTGCCACCATTCGCTTCTATATCCGTATCGTCCCAATAGAGGGTAGCACCCAAACGATTGTAAGGACGAACCGCTTCAGCAGTAACGGCTTCGCAATTTTCCACATCATAAAAAGGAAAGTGAGTAATACCTGCCATCAAGAAATTAACTCTACCATTGAATGAAGCACCATTGGCATGGTTGTTTCCTTGTTTGTCTTTGATATCCCAAGGCAAATAAGTAACTCCATTTTCTATGTTAGCGAATAATGTAACATCGGGGCTGGCGGTTGCAAAGTCAAAGCCATTGTTATTTACATCTAAAGCCAACTGCATTTGTCCATTGATATTGGATTCTACCCTAAGAAAAGCCATAGACTCATGTGGGCAACCGACCGTACCATTGCGCTGCACAGGGATGGTAGCAGGGGTTAGGGCTAATTGTTGAGGAGTTCTTTGGTAGTCAAAATCAAAAATGAGCGTATTATTAAACCATATCTTGACTACAGGCTTGATAGTACTGTTGGGGTACAAACTAATATCAGGGTCGTTCAAGAAGATTTTGTGTTCTGTAATGTCTTTAGTTGCAAAAGCATTGCCCCTAAAACTTTTTCTATTCGCAGTAGCATCTGCTGTATTGTTTGTGCCAAAAGTATTAGAAAGGAATAAAAATACAAAAGGTCCCATATCAGGGGTAAGTTTATTCACAAAACCATCTGACGTATATACATAAAAGCTTGATTTGATAAATTGAGCAAAAGCGGTTGAGTTCAATCCCCACATTTTTGACCACATTCTACCCGCAGGTACAGTAGGCGTACCCGGATTAGTGATTACATTATTGCTTGCATCAGTTACCGTAACCTCGAAAAATTCAAAGCTAGTAGAGGCTCCTGCTCCACTACTACTAACATCAACGGTGGTAAAAGTGGCATCTGTCCATATTTGAAACTCTATGTAGTAGTCGCCTGCTTCAGGTGCCGTAAAACTCAGAGGCGTGTAGCCACCCGCGAAAGCAGTACCATTCAGAATAGCACCATTCGGTCCATTATTGAGTGCAGCAGCATTGGTTATAAAACCATTGCCTGATGAGGGCACTGCCTGCCTTGAAAAACCCGCTACATCTACACCGTTCGGTCTTTTGATACGGAAGGTAGTTTTGGTAGCATCACCTTCGAAAAGTTTCATACCAATCAATAGTTTTTCACCTGCTTTGAGGGTTACATAAAGTCTTCCCCCCGCGCTTCCTCCCTCACGCGCAAACTCGGGTTGTCGAAGTGCTACATAACATATACCTGTGCCACCGGGCATTAACTGCCGCGTACCTTCTTGTGCTAATAATGGTTGGGCAACAACCATAATGGTTAAAATAGATAATAAGTAAATTCTGATAATTTTCATTTTCAATATATTTTTGTTCAACATTAGGAAATAATTAAGATATTAATGAAAGAAACATTTCATTTTTTCGCAAATTTCACCATAATTATTTAATACTTCCTCTATCAAAAAAGTAACTACCTACTGGTGGTAAAATGGAACATTTTTTACGCAATCTTGGTTTTAAACCTATATGAAATCACTTAATTATCTTAACAAATATCTTTGGAAGTACAAAAGTTATCTTTTTTGGGGAACTATCTTTGTCATTATTTCCAATTTTTTTAGTATCATTCCTGCACAAATTGTACGATTTTCCTTCGACCTTATCCGCGATAATGTTGATTTGTTCTTTCTCTATGATGGTTTTGAACACAATCATCTTATCTACAACATATTTGCACAAGCAGTGCTCATTTATGGTGTACTCATTTTAGCGATGGCAATTCTTCGCGGCATTTTTTTATTTTTTGTTCGCCAAACACTCATCGTAATGTCCCGTGTGATAGAATACGACCTCAAAAATGAAATATATTTACACTACCAAACTTTACCCCTTAGTTTTTATAGGCGAAATAACACAGGTGACCTAATGGCACGTATCTCCGAAGATGTGAGCCAAGTACGTATGTATTTAGGACCCGCCATTATGTATGGTTTAAATATGATTACGCTCTTTGTAATGGTAGTAACCTATATGTTTTGGGTAGACATAGAACTTTCTTTCTATACATTACTTCCTTTGCCCATACTTTCTATTAGCATTTATTTTGTAAATAACCTCATCAATGCACGTTCCGAAGCCATACAACGCCAACTCTCTCGCCTTTCTACTTACACTCAAGAAGCCTTCGCAGGTATTAGAGTACTAAAAGCCTTTTCCAGAGAAGAAGAAAGTGCCAAAGGAATAGAAAAAGAAAGCGAAGCATACAAACAAAAAGCCTTAGAGCTCATGAATATACAAGCCTACTTTTTTCCTCTCATCCTCGCATTAATAGGTGTTAGCACCTTGCTTACTACCTATATAGGCGGTTTAGAAGTGATGAATGGAACAATCTCTATGGGAAATATTGCAGAGTTTATCATCTATGTCAATATGCTTACTTGGCCTGTTACCTCATTGGGTTGGATAACGAGTATTACACAACAAGCCGCCGCCTCACAAACAAGAATCAATGAATTTTTGAACACCAAAACCGATATTATTTCAGAAAAGCAACTTGAAAAGGAAATAAAAGGACATATACAATTCGAAGGAGTAACACTCATCTATCCCGATTCAGGTATTGAAGCACTTAAAAACATTTCATTCCAACTTGAAGCGGGCAAATCATTAGCCATATTGGGCACTACAGGTGCAGGTAAAACCACCATCGCCAACTTACTTTTTAGAATGTACGACCCCTCTAAAGGAGAAATAAAAATAGACCAACAACCCCTCAAAGATTATCAACTGACCCATCTTCGGAAACAAATGGGCTACGTACCACAAGATGTATTTCTGTTTTCAGACACTATAGCTAATAATATCACTTTTGGCTTGCCCCATGCAGACTTTAATGATGAAACATTGCACAAAGCCGCCGCCGATGCCGACCTTATGGAAAATATACAACGCTTTCCCGAAGGCTTCGAAACCCGTGTAGGAGAAAGAGGAATTACACTTTCGGGAGGTCAAAAACAGCGTGTTTCAATAGCAAGAGCCATCATCAGACAACCTAAAATACTCATACTCGATGATGCCCTTTCTGCCGTAGATACCAAAACCGAAAATGCTATCTTGAACAATCTCAAGAGAATTATGCAAGACCGAACTACTATTATTATCTCCCATCGAATTTCTTCTGCCAAATTAGCAGACTATATTCTTATGTTAGACGATGGCGAAATAGTAGAAAGAGGCACGCACGAAGAACTCCTCCAAAAAAATGGTGCTTACAAAGAACTGCACGAAAAACAACTGCAACAAAACGAAGAAGTATAGTTTTTTTTCAAAAAAGTACTAAAATCTCAAAAAAATTGTATCTTAGCACAAAATAGTTACAATTCTTATGAGTAAAACATCAATAAAACGCTCAGATGGCAAGGAAAGAAGCATATTGGGCTATATGTTTGATAGCAATAAATTAAAAGGCAAGAAACAAGCCGAATCACGCTATCAAGAAAACGAACTACCCAAAAAGGTAGACCTAAGACCTCACATGTCCCCCATAGAACAACAAGGAGGCACTTATAGTTGCGTAGCCAATGCCGTAGCAGGTGCTTACGAGTACTTAGCCAAGTGGCATACAGGAGAAGACTATGATGTCAGTCGCCTATTCATTTATTACAATGGGCGTGCCCTTGCTGGAATGGAAAACCAAGATGGAGGCTGTTATATTGCTGATGCCATCGAAGGGCTCAAACAATACGGAGCTTGTGCCGAAAGCACTTGGGAGTTTGATGAAGAAATCGTCAATGATGAACCAAGCGAAGAAGCCTACGAAGAAGCCAGTAACTTTTTAGTAGAAGATATGCAATTAGTTGCCACAGACCTCAATGCATGGAAAAGCACTTTAGCAGAAGGCTACCCCATCATTTTTGGGCTCTCCCTCTACGACTCATTTGACCAGCATCGTAAAAAAGGGTATGTAGACCCTCCCAGTAAAAACGAAGTATCCAGAGCTGAACACTCAGGACATGCTATGCTATGCGTAGGCTACTCAGACCGCGACCAAGTATTCATCGTCCGAAACTCTTGGGGAGAAGATTGGGGAGATAATGGTTATTGTTATATACCCTATAATTATATCATCAATGAACAATACAACGATGGCGACTCATGGGTGATCAAACAACTTGATAACATAGAATTTGGCGAAGAACAATGGGCAGACGATGACGATTCCGTATTGAGCGAATACGACAGCGAAATTGCCAACATGACCGAAGAAGAATACCAAGAAATGCAAGATGCCATGGGCGATTATCCCTTAGAATACAGACTCACCTTCTTATTTCTTTGGGGAGCAAGTGCCGATGACGATATGGCAGACGAAGAATGGGAACAAATAGCAAGCTATCTTGCCAATACACTCGAAGTACTCGGCTTAGACCTTGATGCCGAAGGACTTATGGAAGAAATGTGGGAAGAAATCAACAATGAAGATATCCTCAACGAAAGCATAGAACTCATAGGTGAATACCTTTCCCCAGAAGCCTTAGCCAATATCATAAACGACATAGAAGCCATCAGCGATACCGATGAAGTGAGCGAGGAAGAACAAAACTTCATTGACTACCTCGTAGAACAATGGCAAATAGACTATCACGAAGACTCAGACGAAGATGAATAACAACCAAGACCAAGAAAAAAACAAGCCCAGCGTTCTCAACGCATGGGCTTCTTATGATTGGGCAAACTCTGCCTACAATCTCGCCATTACTGTAGCCATCTTTCCCATTTATTACCAAGCCGCTACTGCCACCGCTTTTGGAGGAGATAAAGTCCAATTTTTTGGTCTAAATATTACAGGAAGTGTATTATACGAATACGCCATCTCTTTTTCATTCTTGTTAGCAGCCATACTTTCTCCTATCCTTTCAGGAATAGCCGATTATGGAGGCAGTAAAAAGTTTTTCATGAAATTTTTTACCTATTTAGGCGCAACAGCTTGTCTATTACTCTTTTTCTTTACAGGGAATAACATAGAGTTAGGCATCATTGCTGCCGTATTTGCAAGTTTAGGCTATGCTGGTGCCATCGTCTTCTATATCTCCTTTTTACCTGAAATAGCCACCGAAGACCGCTTCGATAATCTCAGTGCGAAAGGCTTTTCTTTAGGTTTTTTGGGTAGCCTCATTCATTTAGTCATCAGTTTAGTACTCATCACCTACCACGAAGCCATCGGAATTAGCCAAGGCATAGCCACAAGACTCTCTTTCTTATTTGTAGGTTTGTGGTGGATAGGTTTTGCACAAATTGCCTTTCGATACCTCAAAGTTACCCATAAAAAAAGTACTGCTGAAAATACATCTCCCGAATTTACTCAAAAACAATTACTCCAAAAAGGTTTTTTAGAAATCTACAAAGTGTACAAGCAAGTAAAAACAATGCGCTACACCAAACGATTTCTATTTGCTTTTTTTTGCTACAATATGGGCGCGCAAACCATTATGCTTTTAGCCAGTATTTTCGGAAGCAAAGAATTGCACATGGATTCAGGGAAACTAATTCTTACCATACTACTCCTACAAGTGGTTGGTATATTTGGAGCACAAATATTTGCTTTCATTTCCGACAAAAAAGGAAACAAATTCTCTTTGATGCTCATGCTTTGTATTTGGCTTGTCATCTGCATGGGCGGATACTTCGTTTATAACGAAACTGCTTTCTATGTATTAGCAAGTGCTGTAGGCTTAGTAATGGGAGGCATTCACCTCTCACGCTCCACCTATGCCAAACTAATACCTATGGGAACACCCGATACCACGTCCTTTTTTAGTTTTTATGATGTAATGGACAAAGTCGCAACAGCATTGGGCTTGTTTGTATATGGCATCGTAGAACATATCACAGGAAATCTACGCTACAGCGTACTTGCTTTGGGGCTTTTTTTCATTGTAGGGATAATTATTATGACTACAGTAAAAATAGAAAGTGCCACCGTTGAAAAAAAATAGTATGCATGCCTAATATTTTTTGAAAAAAAATTGCACGAATCATAAATAAAATATAACTTTACAATCGAAATCACAAATAAAAATAAATATAGTTACTAATATGGCAAAACAATATATAAGTGTTCGCAACTTAAAGTTCTTATTGCATGAAGTATTCAACGCAAGCGAAGTAACCAAATTCCCTCATTTTGAGCATATAGACAAAGAGGCAATCGACATGATTTTGGACTCAGCCATGCAAATAGCTGACAACATAGCAGGTCCTATTGCGCAAGAAATGGACAGAAAACCCTCTGAGTTTGCCAACGGAAAAGTAACCGTGCATCCCGATGTACACAAATTTATCCAAGCTATGGGCGAGGCAGGGCTGATAGGCTCGCAAGCCTCATTAGAAGTAGGTGGTTCACAACTGCCCGAAACAGTACGCACAGCTACAGGTTTCTCTCTTACTGCCGCTAACAACAGTATCGTAATGTTCACAGGACTTACCAGCGGAGCAGCCAACCTCATTGCGACCTTCGGAAGTGAAGAACTCAAAAATACCTATCTGGAAAAAATGTACGCAGGCGAATGGCAAGGAACTATGTGCTTAACAGAACCTCAAGCAGGTAGCTCTCTGCACTACATCACCTCCTCAGCAACTCCCTTAGAAGATGGCTCTTACAAAATTCGTGGACAAAAAATATACATCTCCGCTGGCGACCACGACCAAACCGAAAACGTAATTCACTTATACCTTGCCAAAATAGACGGCGCACCCGCAGGTACAAAAGGAATTTCGCTTTTTGTAGTCCCTTCACAACGCATCGAAAACGGACAATTTGTCGACAACGACATCACTACCATAGGCATTTATCACAAAATGGGACAAAAAGGCACACCTGCCATACACTTACAAACTGGTGCAAAACGCGATGATTGCCGCGGTTGGTTAGTAGGAGAACCTCACAAAGGTTTGATGTACATGTTCCAAATGATGAACGAAGCACGCTTAGGAGTAGGACTTACAGGGGCTGCCATTGCTTCGGCTGCCTACTACGAAGCCTTAGAATATGCCAATGAAAGACCACAAGGACAAGCACTTAGCATCAAAGGACAAGACCCCAATGCTCCTCAAACACTCATCATCAATCACCCTGATGTAAAACGTTTATTACTGTTCCAAAAAGCAGTATTCGAAGGCTCTCTTGCGCTCATCTTACAATGTGCCAAATATGCCGACTTAGCACACGTATCTGAAGGTGAACAAAAAGAAAACTATAACCTACTCTTAGACATGCTCACACCCGTAGCCAAAGCCTACCCTACAGAAATGGGTATTCAGGCAGTAAGCGCAGGGTTGCAATGCTTTGGTGGTGGAGGTTTCTGCGAAGATTTCCCCTTAGAAAGACTTTATCGTGATATTCGCATTACAAGTATCTACGAAGGTACAACAGCCATTCAATCACAAGCCCTTTTGGGTAGAAACGTAACCATGAAAAATGGAAAAGCGGCGATGTTGTTCTTCCAAGAAGTAATGAAAACAATTCAAGAGGCAAAAACCTATGATGAATTGAAAAAATATGCAACTGCCTTAGAAGAAGAAGGGCAAAAACTGCAAAAAGTAACACAACACCTCGTAGGGTTTGCGATGAAAGGTGATTTAGAACGATTCTTAGCCGATGCAACACTTTATATGGAGTACTTCGGTATTGTATGTATTGGTTGGCAATGGCTCAAACAAGGAATTGTTTCAAAACAAGCACTTTTGGCTGGCAAATCGCAAGGAGAAGCAGAAACTAACTTCTACGAAAGCAAGTTACATACGATGCGTTTCTTCTTTGCTTATGAAATGCCAAAATGCTATGCCTTAGCTACACGCCTCACAGACGATGAGATACTAACCTTGGCTACTGAAAAAGCAATGATTAACTAATCTACAATTGCTTTTCTTTTTAGAATAAAATACACAAAAGAGGGAACAAAATCCCTCTTTTTTTATGTATCTGATTAGAAATACATTAGAGTGTATAAAAAATAAAATATGCTTGTACTACCAAGCGCAGTATAGCCTGAAAGGTTGTAAGAAAACTCATTTTATGATGGAACATGATAAATATATTATCAAAGAGCTACGAGAGGGCGCAATAGATATTGAGTACGATGGTTTTTTGAAAAATACGCACCCTGCTACTGCATTTTGGGTTGTTTGTAATATAGATACACAATATGCCACAGGCAAACAAATTGTAGTAGAAATACCTCCCTTATCTGAAAAAATGGTGATGAGTCATCATTGCGGACCCGTTTTGGAAAACGAATATGATTTTGAAATACTTGGTATTTTTGTTTTTTCAGAACTTCAAAAAATGTATGAAATGTTTCCCACTTTATCACAATTTTAATAGAAGAAATAATGATAATGAATGGTCATAAAACACGCCAAAGGAGGGAACAAGACCTTTCGTTTTTTCGTAATTAAAAAAATGGTTTTCTCATTACTTAACTGTTAATTGCTTTATGAATACTACTGACTCAAATCTCTCAAAAACATCTACTCCTAATATGGTACAAGGCACTATACTTCATGAATCTAAATATGCTAAACATATTTATCAGGAAGATAAAAAAACAATGTTTACTTATTGGTTTGCAGAAACTGCCGAAATGGACGAAACAGAGTTTAAACAAGAAATGGAGCAATGGCTTGCCGCTTCTCAACAATGCAAACCAAAATTTATTTACGATTTATGTCGTGAGTTTATTTATCCTATTTCACCTGACGAACAAGTATGGTTAGCGCATCTGCTAAATACTCCTTGGATAGAAGTAGGAGTGGAAAAATACGCACATATAGTGCCTGAGGAACTCATTGCTAATATCTCTACTATGCAACTTTTCGAAGAGTTTGACAATATGGACATGCCTAACCAATTTATCATCAGACATTTTTCAGATGACAATGAGGCATTGAATTGGCTACTTCAATAGAATTTTTGGTAGTGGTAAAGATTGTATGATAAGTTGAAAATAGACAACAAGGATTTACTTTTGTGTTATGTGCGAAATATCAACAAAAGTAAATTGTCCCC
>RDZE01000049.1 GCA_004293905.1 Cytophagales bacterium
TAACAATGTTGTATGAACTTCATACCAATAAGCACCTAACAGGTATCCCTCAAGATTATCAAATTTATCACCTTTTTGCCTTAGGCTATGTACAAAAAAACGAGCTTCTTCCAAACTACCAATCCCTAATGCGGCTCTGTTTTCATTAATGCGTTGCTCATCTTCTTGGCTTCTGATAGGGTAGTAGTAAACATCAGAATAGGCTCTAAGTATATAAAACAAATTGTTGCCATATTTTTCTCTCGCCTTAGAATCTTGGTTATTAACATAATTATTAATGGCTTCTTGGTGACGGGCATAAATATAAGGCGATAACTCCCCTTTTTGCATGGCTTTGAACTGTGCATTGCTCATAAATGTATCGTCTAAATGGATATGAGCCACTAAGTATTTCACAAACCAAAAATGCACCTTTTCGCCTACATCTCTGACAGAAGGAAAACCATATTTTTTCAGCCCTCTCCGCAGTTCATCATAAATTGAGCGAGCTTCCTCACTGTATATTTTATTAGGATATGCATAGGTTTGCACATACACATTGAGCATTTTTTGGTATTTTTTTTGGATTTGGGCTTCGCATTTTTTCAGCATATTGGGCACAGCCTTGTCAAATTCTTTCCATGGTTTGCTTCCCATAAGCAACGCAATAGCAGGGTTGTTGTAGAGTATCTTTTCACCCAAGCCACTCTCTACCGAAAGAGTAAGATAGCGAAAACCCAAGGTCGTATCGCGGTTTTCAAAGGCGCAAAGGCTCGCATTGAAATAATCCTTACAATGTCCCTTTTTCGTATTTTCAAAGGCTTTCTGGTAGTGAATGAGGGCTTCTGTAGGCTTCCCCAAACAGATTTGTAACTCTGCTTGTGTGATGTAAGGGTAGTATTTTTGGCAAAACTGTGCTTGCACTTCGTTGGTTGTGAGTGAAATAAGCACAAAACCAAACAATAAGAATATAGCTGTGGTGTAGTAGCGCATATTTTTAAAAAGTTTTTCGTTAGTCCAAAATTAACACAAAAAAAATAAAAACAAAAAAAGGATAACAAAATTTTGGGCGTGCCCCTACGGGTCGGGCTATCCGTTCCAAGCTGCCCATTAGGTTCATTTTTAAAAGGTTGGGCAGGCTTTCCACTCCTATCCCTCACGCAAACGTGCTACAAACGTTTTTTCATTTCATTAAGGCGTTCTTCTATCAAAAAGTACCAAAGCAGGCTTGAGCAATTAGGCTCGCTCACGTTTGAAACCGAAATGAGGAAACCATCAAAAAGTACCAAAGCAGGCTTGAGCAATTAGGCACGCTCACGTTTGAAACCGAAACGTGGAAACCATCTGAGAGTATCAAACAGACCTTGAAGATTTAGGTAGGCTTCCGTTTGAAACGGAAACCTTACAAACCAATGGTGGCAAACAAGAAGTATATTTTTACTACCTCAATGAACTACAATGCAATGAAAATCCACTTTTGTACGAACGCAAAAGAGAAAAAATGTTCTTGAAATTTGCTCAAAAATCTCATAAACTTGCCAAAGTGCTCTAAACCCTTTGCCAAATGAGGTAGCCCAAAAAGAAAATTTTGAAATCTATCAAAAAAATTCATTCGCATTTTGGGAAAGTTTCGCATCAGCGCGGGAAAAGATTTTGCAATAAGCCTTTTTTGTGCAATTTTAGCAACTCTATTCTCTCTGTTTGTGCTTGTAGCAAATCATCTAATGAGGATAAACAAG
>RDZE01000036.1 GCA_004293905.1 Cytophagales bacterium
GGGTGTGCGTTTGTTTGCCTACAACCTCAACCAACAAACTTTACTTTGGGAGTGTGAAGTAGAACAACCTTTGGCAGAACACTCCAAATATTGGAACAGAGTGTATTTGAGTTTTTATGAAGGAAGAATAATTCTTGAAGGGCAAGAGGCGTATGCGGAATATGTGCAGATTTTTGAGGGAACAACAGGGAAAAGAGTGTTTTCTAAATTATATAAATGAAAAAATAACACAATTCCCCAATGAAGAAACAGAACTACTTTAATCTGATTTTTTTATAATGTGCAAGCGTTTTTGACTAATTTCAAAATATTCTTTTTCTAACTCAAATCCTACAAAATTACGATTGAGAGATAAACAAGACACACCAGTACTTCCACTTCCCATAAAAGGGTCTAAAATAGTTTGATTTTCAAAACTCACTAATTTCACCAAATGATGCATGAGTTCTATGGGTTTTAAAGTAGGGTGATGATTAAAGTCCTCTGCATTTTGACGAACTTTGGGGACAGTAAAAAACTTATCGTACCCATCTTCAAACTCCTCTGTACGTATGATATTGGCACTTACTCTACCATCTGGGTGTGGATTGTGTCCTACTTTTCCTTCACCTTTAGCATAAGGGATACGGCTTTGTGCTATATTTAATGCGCCCGTACCATATTTAATTACATTTTGGGCAACATTTAAGCCTTTCTCAAGGGGTTTTTGCACCAAAATAATGGGTTCGTAGGCAGGCTTCAATCCTAAACCTGCGCCTTTGTACTGCATGCCCAACTCAGAATTAGGCTCATATTTCAGTTTTTCATTATCAGAATAATAATTTTCTGCCCCACCTTTTTTGTAACCTTGTACATAATTGTATTTTCCTACTACTTTACTTTTTACGCCCAATTCTTTATCAATAGCTAAGGCTATATCTCTACTTTTGGGCATACCATTCAGATAAGCCCAAAATAAGACATCTTTGATAATAAAACCACTGTCTTCCAAATCAACCATTAAACGATGCATGAGCCTAACAGAAGAAAACACCAAACCAAACGCACCATTTTTTAATACTCTTAGGCTATCTTCCCAAATTTGCCTTTGAGGTAAAGCCTTATCCCATTCGTGATTTTGGAAAGAAATACCATAAGGTGGGTCTGTAATGAGGGCATCAACCGTATTGTCGGACAAAGGCGAAAGTCCATAACAGGATTGATTAAATATCTCGTAAGGTTTTGACGTTGTCAAGCTCGCCATAATTTATAAGGGTTTTACTGTAAGGACATAAGCACATTTATTTTAGACAGAATTAACAAAGTTTCAGAATTTTCAAATGCTATAAAAATTACAAATCAACCTATTAATTCTGAAATTCTGTCATCATTTTATTTTTGGGCACTTAAATTAACAAAAAAATTAAGACATATTCACTAAGCAAAAATAGGTAGAAATATTGTTATTTATAAAATATTCAAAGATAAAATTAACAAATATTTTTTTAATTACCTGCATAATGCTATCATAATAAAATCTCTTGGGTAAGTATGCAAATAAAGTCAAATCATTGTTTAGAAATTCGAAACAATCTTTATCTTTGCAAAACAATCCTCTATTTTTGTATGCCTTTAGTTGTTTCTAATTATCAACGTCCTGCTTATCTTTTCCATGCACATCTCGAAACCATCGTGCCTGCGCTTACGCGTCGCGTACCTGCAATGCCCTACGAACGCGAAAGAATCACCATTTTTGACAACGATTTCTTAGACCTCGATTGGTATCAAACAGGTTCAAAATCATTGCTCATCATTTCGCATGGCTTAGAAGGGAACAGCACACGTCCTTATGTATTGGGCTTAACACGCTATTTTAGAAATCGCCAATGGGACGTTTTGGCTTGGAATCATAGAGGTTGTAGTGGTGAAATTAACCACTTACCACGCTTTTATCATAGCGGAGCTACCGAAGACCTTCGCGCAGTAGTACAACACGTGCTCCAAACCAAACCTCATTACGACCAAATAGTGTTGGCAGGCTTCAGTTTAGGCGGTAATATGACACTTAAATATTTAGGCGAAGAAGCCCAACAAGTAAATCCTAAAATAAAAAAAGCCTTTGTATATTCAGTGCCCTTGCATCTTTCTTCTTGTTCCAGAAGCCTATGCAGCCCTCGTAATTGGGTATATGCCCAAAAATTCAAAAAAAGTCTATTGGAAAAAGTACGTATCAAAGCTCGCTCAATGCCCAATGCCATCAGCACAGTACACATACCCAAAGTAAAAACCCTCAAAGACTTTGACGATTACTACACTGCACCTTTGCACCAATTTGAAGATGCAGAAGACTATTACGCCAAAAGCAGTTCTTTGCACTATCTCCAACACATTGCCATTCCTACGCTCATCATCAATGCCCAAAATGACCCCTTTTTAGCCCCAGAGTGTTTTCCCTATGACCTTATCACTAACCTCGAACAAGTATACTTCGAAACCCCAGCTACGGGCGGGCATTGTGGCTTTTCTCCTGCCGATGCCGAAGGTGCGTATTGGTCGGAACGCAGAGCTTGGAATTTCGTAGAAAATAAAGACGTTATAACTAATATCACACAAACACAAAAACAGACAACTTAATAATGATATATTTAATTTTTGCTCTTATTATCATCGGCATAGGTACTTTCGTTCGTATTATTATACAACACGAAAAAGAGTCCAAACAACTCAAAAAAAGCATTATCAACACTCCAAGCCGGTTTGATAAATACTATGATTATACTGTCAGTGTGGAAGAAGACACAAGCAAAGAAAGCACACCTGAATCTACTCTTAGTACAGATGACAATAAAACAATTATAGATTTTACCCCCACAGCCACACAAGTTGTTTTCAGCATCAAACCCAACTTCGATGCTTTTTCTTCGCACATACGCATTTGGGACGATTACACTGTGAAGCACTACAAACTCGAAACACTCCAAAACACCCTCACTGAATTTTACTTCGAAAACGTAGACATAGAAATATTGATGAACGAAGTAGAATCCAACGAAAACACCTTAGAGGCATTGTTGGTAGTGCCCGAACAAAAAAAACTTTGGGAAGAACTCAAAAAATCGCAACACGAACACAATTACCTCAAACCCGAACAAATCTTTTTTGCCCTTGACCCCTTAGTAGACCTAAAAGGCATAGAGCTAAAACTCCCTAAATTCTTGGAACAAAAAGGCATCAGAATCCCTTCCAAAATACAAATTGATAATTTTGCACTCATTTTAGACGGTGGGAGCAGGTTTTTCAAATGTACGGACGCCCTCACAGGCGAACCCTTTGAACTTACCTTCCGACAGTACGACTCCTACGACCGCTCTCCCTACCACATAGCAGGGGCAGTCTATTTCAATGATGTCATTCTCCCTGTCAGAGGAGCAGCCGAGAGAAAAATCGTACACGAACTCAAAGAAGCTGTTAACTTGAATGCCTATGATGCTACTAAAGACATACAATTTGTGATAGGTAATTCTTACGGAGCACTGACTAACCAACAATACCCTAAAGAATTGAAAACCAAGAGGTTTGTTTATGAAGCCACTTTATTTGTTGAAAGTGATTACTACGTGCGTTTAGCCAAACTTTTAGGACGTATATAAAAATCATAGCAAGGAATAATGGCACAACAAATAGAACTCCATAGCGCACAAGAAAGCAAGCACATCACCCTCTTTGCCGATGTCATACTTCCTTTGCCCCTACCTGCGCTTTTTACCTACAGAGTGCCCCAAGCAATGAACGATGCCTTGCAAATAGGCGCGCGCGTCATTGTCCAATTTGGCACTAAAAAAGTCCTTACTGCTGTTGTAGCACGTATTCATGAGGAAGCCCCCCAAAAATACCAAGCCAAATACCTCCTTGAATTGTTAGACGAAACCCCTATGGTAACGCCTCAACAGATACAACTATTTGAGTGGATGGCACAATACTATATGTGTCATGTAGGTGAAGTACTCAACGTAGCACTGCCTTCTGCCCTCAAAATCAGCAGTCAATCGCGCATACAACTCAACCCTAACGCGCCTATCCCTGCATCGCCAACTACTGAAAAAGAGCAATTACTCATAGAAGCCCTCCAACGCGTAGACACCCTTACCTACGACGAAGCCGCTGAAATGGCAGGCGTAAAAAATATTTACCAACTCATCAAATCTTTGGCAAAAAAAGAATTGATACTCATTTTCGAAGAAATCAAAGAAAGGTACACCCCAAAAATCATCAAAAAAATACGTCTTGCCGAAGCGTACCTGAGCAAACCTGCACTCGAAAAGCTACTCAGCAATTTAGAGAAAACCCCCAAACAATTAGACATCGTTTTGGCATACCTCCAGAAAAGCAGTTTTTTCCAAAATATTTCTAATAATTCACAAGGAGTAGAGAAAAAAATCTTTACCCAGAACACCAATCTTTCTAAATCATCGCTCAAAACCCTGATAGACAACCACATTTTAGAAGAAATAGACCTCATTGTTTCGCGTTTTCCTGCTACCGATGCCCTCAGCGCAAGCCCGCCCCCCGAACTTTCCACACTACAAAAAGAAGCCTATCATGCCATTTTAGCCTCCTTCGAAAAGCACTCCATTAGTTTATTGCACGGCATCACAGGCAGTGGAAAAACCGAAATATTCATTGCCCTCATTAAACAAGCCCTCCAAAGTGGCACTCAAGTACTTTATCTTTTGCCCGAAATAGCATTGACTACACAAATAGTAACAAGACTAAAAAAGTATTTTGGCAATGCAATGGGCATTTACCACTCTAAATTTTCAGACAATGAACGCGCCGAAGTTTGGCAGGGCATTATCAGCGGTCGCTATGCCTTTGTGGTAGGAGTGCGCTCAGCCATCTTTCTGCCTTTCCAAAATTTAGGGCTCATTATCGTAGATGAAGAACACGAAACCTCTTACAAACAAGCCGACCCCGCCCCTCGCTACCATGCACGTGATGTAGCCGCTTGGCTAAGTCAACAACAACATTGCAAGGTGCTTTTAGGCTCTGCTACTCCCTCTTTAGAATCATTTTTTTTGGCAAAAAACGAAAAATACGGACTCATACAGCTCAAAGAACGTTTTGGCAATGCACAACTCCCTCAAATCCATTTGGCTGACATCAAGCAAGAAAGAAGGCTCAAAATCAATAGACAACATTTCACCTCACAATTGCTCACTCAAATAGACAGTGCCCTCCAAAACAAAGAACAGATTATTCTTTTCCAAAATAGGCGAGGTTATGCGCCTTATACCACATGTCGCATTTGTAGTTGGGTGCCCAAGTGCGAAAATTGCGCCGTAAGCCTCACTTATCATCGCTTCAGCAACGAACTTCGCTGCCATTATTGCGGCTATCAGATGATGCCCCCTACAAGGTGCGAAGCCTGCCACAGCAACCAAATAGAAACCGTAGGGTTAGGCACTGAAAAGATAGAAGAAGAACTCAAAATACTACTGCCCGATATCAGCGTTCAGCGCATGGATTTAGACACCACCCGAAAAAAAGACAGTTACCAAAAAATCATTCAAGATTTTGAGCAAGCCCGCATCGATGTACTCGTAGGTACACAAATGCTCAGCAAAGGCTTAGATTTCGACCGTGTGAGTGTAGTAGGTATTTTCGACATAGACCGTATGTTGCATTTTCCCGATTTTAGAGCCGTAGAGCGTGCTTTTCAAATTATTACGCAAGTAAGCGGAAGGGCAGGGCGAAAGAACAAACAAGGCAACGTAATCATACAAACACAAGACACCACACACCCCATTTTTGAGAAAATAATCCAAAACGACTACGAAGGCATGTATGCCCAAGAAATCGTAGAGAGGCAAAAATACCTATACCCACCCTTTTCGAGGCTTATCAAACTCATCTTAAAACACCCCGACAAGATAGAAGTAAAAAAAGCGGCTGATGATTTTGCCAAAAAACTCACCAAAACACTTAGTAGTCAGCGTGTTTTAGGACCCGAAGCCCCCGTGATTGATAGAATCAGAAACCAATATTTGCAGCATATACTCATCAAAATAGAACGCCAAAATACACAACTACTCACCATTAAACAACACATCAGAAAGCAGATTTCGGCAATGACGGAACAAACCGCCTACAAAAAACTAAGCATTGTAGTAGAAGTAGACCCCATATAAAATTACCCCACCTTCCACTTTGAATTTGAACTTTTTTGTATAAATTTGAATTTAGTAAGAATAATAAACAAATAATCCATCATTATGCTCCATTCAAATGAATTTAGAAAATTTGCCGTAAACCACCAAGGTTTGAACGGCTTAGCCGTAGACCAATACATCAATACAATCACTAACATGACTCCAAACATCGTAGAGGAGCGTAAAATGAACGTAGCCATCATGGACGTATTCTCAAGGCTTATGGCAGATAGAATCATCTTTTTAGGAACAGCCGTTGACGATTATGTAGCCAACATCATCATCGCACAATTATTGTTTTTAGAATCCTTAGATGCCAAAAAAGACATATTGCTTTATGTAAATAGCCCAGGAGGTTCAGTATATGCAGGGTTAGGAATTTATGACACTATGCAATACGTAAAACCCGATGTGGTAACTATGTGCATCGGCTTGGCAGCGTCTATGAGTGCCGTACTTTTATCAGCAGGTACGCAAGGTAAACGCTCTGCCCTCAAACACGCTCGCATTATGATACACCAACCCTTAGGCGGCGCACAAGGGCAAGCTACTGAAATAGAAATAGCCTACAAAGAAATGCAAAAAACCAAACAAGAATTATACGAAATATTGGCACACCACACAGGAAAATCTTACGAACAAATAGAAAAAGACTCCGACCGCGATTATTGGCTACGCGCACACGAAGCCAAAGAATACGGACTCATTGACGAAGTATTGGTAAGACCCTAAAACGATACAAAGCCCCAGTTTTTATTTTGGGGCTTTTTTTTTGGAAAATCATTTTTTTTTAACTACTTTTGATTACTCATCAACTTCTCATAAAGTAACTATGCTCCCCACTTCCGAAAACACTGAAAACACAGGCACTCCCCGAAAAAAATGCGCCATCAAAAAGGGCTTTTTTGTGCTGAAAGCCTGTGGAGATACTGCCATAGGGCGATGCAAAGCCTGCAAAAAACCTGTTTGTGAGCAACATAGTAAAATATACCAATCCGTTCAAAATACCGAAACTGACCCAAATGCAGACAACGACACCGAAAAAAGACTCTGTATAGAATGTTTTACAAGGGTAATGCAAGCCGAAAAACCTGCCTTAGACCGTGAAATCCACGAATGGGAAACAGGCAGAACCACTAACTATAGCCTTTGGTATCATTATGCACGCGATGACTACTATCACCAAAACAATTACACCCCCTTTGATGAGTACGATGAAGCAAGTTTCGATGGGGGCGAATCGGGCGGCGGCGGTGCTGAAGGTTATTGGGACGAAGAAAGCGGCAAAGCAGGATTTTTCGACAGTTAGTATTTATTTGTTTAACAACTTTAACGCCTGCACTATCCAATCTTCATTGTTTTGAGCATATACCTGCGGAGGAATCCCCACTATTTCATACTGCAAACGGCTGGGCGTTTTTTGGGTAGTACAATAAAATGTATAACCATTGGGCGTTTTCAAGGGGAAAAGATTGCCATAAGCAATATAACCTCCAGAATTCTCACCCATCAAAATCGTTTTTTTGCTATTGGCTGCGTGTAAAATAAAACCCTCTGCCGCACTCGCACTGTAACGATTGAAAAGCACCACTATTTTTTGAGGCGTTTTTGAGCCACCTCCTGCTATCACTACTTTCTTTTCATCAGAAAGTGGGTAAAAACTTTGTTCAGGTTGTTTTTGCATTTTTTCTATTCGTTTCTCAAAGTACTTTGCCAAACCCTTTCCATAGTCCGCCTCGTTTGCTTTTACTTCCGCTACTACCTCCTTATATCGCGTTATGATATCGGCAGTACAATAAACATAAGTAGTAGAAGCAGGGTAGGGGTTCGTATAGGTCAATTTACCCAACTCTTGCCAATTGCGATCGCTGCCTCCTCCATTGTCGCGCACATCTACAATCAAATAAGGCTTCTGAGTAATGATAGGCAAAATGACTTTGTAGGCAGAATCAAACTTGGAAGCCAAAGACCCATCAAAACTTTTGATATGTACATAACAAGTGCTATCGTTCAATTCTTTGAACTGAAACCAATCTCCATCAGGGGCTTGGTAATAATTGCTAACTACCTCTTCGCCAACTATAGGAAATATTTTTTGACTATTGCCAAGCATTTGTTTTACAAGCAATGACGATTTATTATTGCGTAAACTATTGCGGTACTGTAAATTATGATTGCGCAGATAGAGCCATAAATCGTAAAAATCATCAGTCCTTTTTTTGATTTCTAATTTCACCTGCCCACGTTCCCAAAGGCTTGTTTTAGCGTCTAAAATCACTCCATAGTAATCGCGCCATGCCGTTTGGTTTTTTAGAACAGCCACCCGATAAACACCATCATCATAAATGCCTTCTATGGGGTCTTTACTTTGACTAAGATACTGATAAATTTGTGCGGAATCTACAGAAACCCTTTCGCACTGCTGAAAAAGAGGCGAAGCCTTGAATTGAGCCACCAAATCGGCATTTTTTTCGTCTATACCTATGTTGTCTGCACCTATTTGCAAATGATTGTCATAAATATAATTGAGATACTGCCTCAAAAACATCAAACAATAAACATCAGGGTTGGGGTGCTCATTTATTTGTTTTTGAATATCAGCAATATAGCTTTCATACTTTTGTCTGTTTTCAGGCGTAACATTATCAGCAAAACCGGGGTGATTTTTTTCTACATAGCTGATGATAAAATCAAAATCTTGCTGACATTTACAGTCGCGTTTTTGTGCCCAACTCAACCCAAAACCAAGCATCAAGGAGCATAATAATAAAATTGTTTTTTTCATATTGATATGTTTAGTTTTAATAGGCGAAAGATATACAAAAAAAAGAAAAATCTAAAACCATAGACTAAAATAATACACAAATGATTACCTTTGTTTGCCAAACAATATCTTATATACTAACAATGAACGAACTACAAACCATCAAAACATGGATAGAAAATGCCAATGCCATTGTCATCAATACTGGGGCAGGTATGGGCGTAGACTCAGGGCTTGCCGATTATCGGGGCAATGGTGGGCAGTGGGGGCAAGTAGAAAATGATACCCAAAAAAGCATATTCGAGGTAGTAAATCCGCAAGGCTTTCTCGAGAACCCAAAGTATAGTTGGACATTGTTTGGCAAGAGAATAAAAGAATATGCCGAAACACAACCACACAACGGATATAGAATTTTGAAAAATTGGATAACAAATTATCATTTGGACTATTTCTGCCTAACCTCTAATATCGACAGTCATTTCCAAAAATCAGGCTTCGCTGAAGAAAATATTAGAGAATTACACGGAACATTGGCATACTTTCAAAGCTCAAGACCCGATTTGGCAAAAGGAATATGGAAAAATGAACTAAGTGGTGATGAAATCATAGCCAACGCACAGAAAGAAATTTTTCCTATGTGCCCCATAAGCAAAGTATTAGCAAGACCAAATGTATACATGTTCAGAGATGAAACCTACATAGATACAAGGTCAAAAGAGCAAGAAAAGCGATTTCAACTGTTTTTAGAAAGAAACAAAGAGAAAAACATACTTGTATTTGAAATTGGTTCAGGACCGCACGTACAAACCATACGTATAAAAACAAGAATGTTGCGTTCAGAATACAAGGCTAACATTGTACGTATCAACCCCAAAGACTACACCCTCAAACCACCACACATCGGAATACCTAAAGGCGCATTGGAAGCACTCACAGAAATAAACAACTATTTATCTAATGAATGAAGTAATAACAAAAATAAAATCCGTACTTTTTGGTGTTGCGGTCGGCGATGCCTTAGGCGTGCCTGTTGAGTTCAAGGATAGAGAAACACTCAGCCAAAAAGAAATAACAGATATGATAGGGTATGGCACTTACCACCTTCCCGCAGGAACATGGTCTGATGACAGCGCGCTTACTTTCTGTCTTGCTGAGGCATTGACACAAGATTTTGACCTGAATACCATCGGACAAAATTTTGTTAGGTGGTATAAAAACAATTTTTGGACACCAAGAGGCAATGTATTTGACATTGGTATTGTAACAAAACAGGCAATAGAACGACTTGACAGAGGAATGCAGCCCGATTTGGCAGGTGGCTCTGACGAATCTTCCAATGGCAATGGCTCGCTAATGAGAATTTTGCCCTTACTTTTTTATATCATTGACCAACCAATACACCAACGATATGAAATCACAAAACAAGTTTCCTCTATTACCCACATGCATGTTCGCTCCATAATTGCTTGTTTTTACTACCTCGAATTTGCAAGGCAACTATATGCAGGCAAAGATAAATTTGAAACATACAAAAAACTTCAAACAGAAATTACCAACCACCTAACCCATCTCGCAATTAATCCGAATGAAATAAGTATTTTTGAAAGACTTTTGAAGAACAATATCGACCAACTGACCGAAAACGAAATTCAAAGTAGTGGCTATGTTTTGCATACATTAGAAGCAAGTATTTGGTGTTTACTCACAACGAATAGTTACCAAGAGGCAGTTTTGAAAGCCGTAAATTTGGGTAGCGATACCGATACAACAGGTGCAGTAACAGGTGGACTTGCAGGGCTTTTGTATGGCTTTGATGGCATACCCAAGAATTGGATAAGGCAAATAGCCAGAAAAGAAGACATTGAAAACTTAGCAGAACGGCTCGCAGAAAAAATTGCGCACCATCATTGACCCAACAATCTAATCATTTAATTTCCAAAAGAGCTAATATGGGATAATAACATAGTTTTTGATTAAATAAAACCAAATTTTATTCTTTTTTCAAAAATAGTTTAGAAAAAAACTTATTTTTGAAACTTCAAAAATCCAAAATTGCCTCTTTTACCAAATTCTCTATTAATATAATAAAAAAATGGACACTCAAAATTTAGATGCAGAGAAAAAAGAATTGATTCGTCATATCCAACAAATCAATAACAGAGAAATACTAAGCAATCTTAATAGTACACTTCTCAATACCGAAAAAATATCTGAATACCAAGAACTTGTAGATGATATTGTAGCCAAAAATAGCATAGATACCACTCCTCCTCTCACACACATCACCATTCCAGAAGAAACGCCCGTACAGAGAATTGAAAAGAAAATGGCACCCTTCATGTTTTGGTTTTCCGCAGCCACCTTAGTCCTTTTAGGAATAGCCGTAGCCAAATATTGGGAGGCAGATGAAACCCCCAATATTTATGAATTAGATGTGATAATATTTCTTTGTATGTACCCTATTTTTATTATAGAGTATATCCTATTGGTTTATAACGGAGCACTTACACACCTCACCCGTACAGAACGCCTCACTTATACCTTCTATTCGCTTATTCCTCAAATGCGTTTTGGGCGCAAACCTTCCTCCTTTCCACATTATATATGGCTGCCCTACTATCATTGGTGCGAAGTCAATGAATCCTTATTCGTGAACATCAAAAGACGTTTTGTTGTGCCTATGTTGTTCATTTCTTTTTTCATCATTCCTATTTTATTAATAGACCTCCGCTACAAAGAAAAAATCATAGAATACATAGCCGACATAGACCTCTATTTGGCATACTTCGAGGCATTCGTTTGGTTAGCATTTGCCTTTGAGTTCATACTTTTGTTCTCCATAGCCCCCATCAAATTAGACTATGCCAAAAAACATTGGATAGAAATTATCATCATCTTCTTGCCACTCCTTGCGGCTTTCTTACCTTCAGTAGGGTTTTTACGCGTACTCAGGCTTAATAATTTAGTCAGGGTTTATCGCTTTAAAAGCGTCTTTACACGTTTCCAGCAAGCACTGATGGTCGCCAGTTTTATGCAAAGAATTTTGCACCCCAACCCCACCACACAAATCATCAGCTTGCAGAAAAAAATACGCGAAAACCACCTAAAACAAGAAGAATTAGAGATGCAACTGCTCAAAGCCTTAGAAAGGTATAAAAAGTACCAAATCAAAAAACAACGCAAGGCAGCCCTTAAAAATGAAGCGTTTGTGGGGCAAAAAATGAACATTACACAAAACTCCTAAACAGCAAGAATGAACAATTTTTGGTATTTTGTTGTTTCTGATAGTATTCCAATCCATCAGAAACCAACTCCTCTATGCACATTGCCATCATCTCATCAAGCACACGTCAAGGGCGACAATCACACCGCGTAGCACTTGCCCTACAACAACTACTTAGCCAAAAACAAAATCTTACTGCTGAAGTCATTGATTTATTAGAGTATCGTTTCCCCGTACTCGAAGAAGTCTTGGTGCGCAACCCTAACCCCCCCTCAGGACTCGAAAATTTTTCTGAAAAAGTGCAAAAAGCAGATGCCCTCATTTTCCTTTCTCCCGAATACAACGGAAGCTATACTGCCGCGCTCAAAAATGCCGTAGATTATCTCAAAGAAGGGGCTTTCACCAAAAAAGTCATTGGTGTAGTTAGCGTTACTACAGGTGGTTTAGGTGGCATGCGCGGAGCCATGCAAATGCAAGAGTTAGTCTTAGGTGTTTCAGGCTACGCATTGCCCAATATGCTCTTAGTGCCACAAGTACAACTCAAATTTGACGAACAAGGTAACCTCATAGACGAAAAGTTTGAAAAAAACATACAAACCTTCCTACAAGCCTTCCTTTGGATAGCTGAAGCTGTTTATGACAAAAAGAATTCAGTAGTAGCCGTAGCAAACTAAGCAAAAAATAGTAACTTTGCGCCCAAACAATACAAAGGGCAATGAACATAGAACAACTCCTCAAAAATGCCATCAAAGAGGCTTTCAAAACCGTTTTTCAATTAGAAATAAGCGATTTTACCTTACAATCACCTAACAAGGGCTTTGAAGGTACACACACCTTCCTCACCTTTCCCTATACCAAAACTACCGCTCAACCTCCCGAAAAAGTAGGCGAAATGATAGGGGAGCACCTCAAAAACAGCCCCCAAAGTATCATACAACAATACAACGTAACCAAAGGCTTCCTCAATGTATCACTCAAAGACAGTATTTGGATAGAATTTTTACAACACGCCTCAACAGAAGACACTTGGCATCATTTTGCCCCCCAAAACCAACGCATTATGGTAGAGTTCTCCTCTCCCAACACTAATAAGCCACTCCATTTAGGGCATCTACGCAATATCTTCTTAGGCGATAGCCTTTCCAAAATACTTACTGCCGTAGGGTACGAAGTCATCAAAGCCAACTTGGTAAATGACAGAGGTATACACATCTGCAAATCAATGGTAGCCTACAAAAATTATGGCAAAGGAGAAACCCCACAAGACGCGAGCATCAAAGGCGATAAATGGGTAGGAAGCTACTATGTGCGCTTCGAAAAAGAATTTAAAAAAGGAAACTTGCCCAAAGACAAACTCTTGAGTGCTTTAGAAAAAATCATAGAACAAAGCCCCAAAAACGACTACAGCCTCGAAACCCTACAAGACACCCTCAAAGAAACCCTACAAACCCATACACCCCTTTGGCAAGAAGCCCAAGAAATGCTGCAAAAATGGGAGCAAAACGACCCCGAAACCGTAGCACTTTGGAAACAAATGAACCAATGGGTATACGAAGGCTTCGACAAAACCTACCAAAGTATAAATATCGCATTCGACAAAACCTACTACGAATCCAATACCTACCTCTTAGGAAAAGACATCGTAGAAGAAGGATTACAGAAAAAAGTATTCTTCAAAAAAGAAGATGGCTCCGTATGGGCAGACCTAACCCCCGAAAAACTTGACCAAAAATTAGTACTCCGCAAAGACGGAACCTCTGTTTACATCACCCAAGATTTAGGCACTGCCGACCTCAAATACAATGATTTTAACATACAAAAATCAGTCTATGTAGTGGGCGATGAACAAGAATACCATTTCAAAGTACTTTTTGCCATTCTAAAACAATTGGGCAGACCCTATGCCGAAGGACTACACCACCTCAGCTATGGAATGGTAGACCTCCCCTCTGGCAAAATGAAATCACGCGAGGGAACAGTCGTAGACGCAGACGACCTCATTGAAGAAATGATACAAATAGCCCAACAACGTACCGAAGAAAGCGGAATGGCTAAACTCAATGAAATAGACGAACAAGAATTGCAAAAAATCTATCATCAAATAGGGGTAGGCGCACTTAAATACTTCTTGCTCAAAGTAGAACCGCGCAAAAGAATGCTCTTCAATCCCGAAAACTCCATCGATTTCGAGGGAGATGCGTCCCCCTTCGTACAATACAACTATGCGCGCACACAAGCCATCATCAGAAAAGCCAAAGAGTTAAACATAAATTATGCAGAAAAAATAGAGAAAAAACAACTCGAAAAAGCCGAACAACACCTCATTCAAACCATTTACCAATACAAAGAAACCCTCGAAAAAGCCGCACAACAATACGCCCCATCTTTCATTGTTCAGTATGTTTATGATTTAGCACGTGCCTACAGCCGATTCTTCACTGAGTGCGCTATCTTCAAGGCAAATACAGAAGAAGATACGAAATTCAGAATAACACTCACAGAGCAAACAGGCAAAATACTCAAAAGAGCATTGCAACTCTTAGGCATTGAAGCCCCAGAAAGAATGTAATCATAACACACAAAAAATGAACTCTTCTTACCAAAAACACTATCTTATTGTATTGGCAGGTGCTACTGCTGTAGGTAAAACACAATTAGCCATCACCTTAGCAAAAAAATACCAAACTGTAATTGTTTCTGCCGATGCAAGGCAAATTTACCAAGAAATGAGCATCGGTACTGCCAAACCCACAGAAGAAGAAATGCAAGGCATCAAACACTATTTTATTCACTCTCATAGCATAAAAACCCATATCAGCGCAGGAAGCTACAGCCAAGAAGCCGAAAAATTACTCGATACACTTTTTCAACAATACAACCCCATCATACTCGTAGGAGGTTCAGGGCTCTACATCAAAGCCCTTTGCGAAGGCATAGACGAAATACCCGAAACAGACGAAAATATCAAACAACAATTACAACAAGAATTAAATGAAAAAGGACTCGAACCACTCCTTTTAGAACTCCAAAACAAAGACCCCAAATACTACCAACAAGTAGATAAAAACAACCCCGCACGCATCATAAGAGCATTAGAAGTAATCAGAACGCACCAAACACCCTTCTCCAATTACAGAACACAACAGTACAAACCCAGAAATTTTCAACCCATCTACCTCTGCCTCACACGCCCTACCGAAGAGTTATATATACGCATAGAGCAAAGAATAGACCTCATGCTCCAACAAGGACTCCTCGAGGAAGCAAAACAACTCTACCCCCTACGAAACTATAATGCCCTCAAAACTGTTGGTTATCAAGAGATATTTGCATTCCTTGACCAACAATACGATTGGAACGAATGCCTAAGACTTCTCAAAAGAAATACACGCCGATACGCAAAAAGACAAGCCACATGGTTCAGAAATCAACACTCATTTGAACATATACCCATCAAGGAAGTTCACAAAATAGAGCAATACATAGAAACAAACTTAAAATAAACAATACCCCATACCCCATGAGAATCGAAAACATCTCTATAGACATCTCCTTAGACGACCACCACGTCTGCGAAAATATCCATTGGCAAGCTACCAACGCACCCGCAGAAGGCATCAGCGAAGCCAAAGCAATGGCTTTAGCCCTTTGGGATAGTCAAGGAAAAGGAACTGCCAAAATAGACCTTTGGACAAAAAAAATGGACGTATTCGAAATGAAACAATTTGTCATAGAAACCATCTCAGGATTAGCAGACACCATCAGACACGCTACCGAAGACGAAGAAATGGCTCTCGAAATGGAATTACTATGCAAACAATTAGGTAGAAAATTAGAAAAAGACCTCAGACAATAATCATGAGCAAAAACGGAAGAGTATTAGTAGCCATGAGCGGAGGAATAGATAGCTCACTCGCCGCCGTAATGCTACACGAACAAGGATACGAAGTAATAGGCATGACCATGAAAACATGGGACTATGCCTCAACAGGGAGCTCCAAAAAAGAAACAGGCTGTTGTAGTTTAGACTCTATCAACGATGCCCGACAAATAGCCGTAACATTAGGATTCCCTCATTATATCTTAGATATCAGAGATGAATTTGGCGACTACGTCATTGACCATTTCACACAAGAGTACCTCGAAGGAAGAACACCCAACCCATGCGTACTCTGCAACACACACATCAAATGGGACGCACTCCTACGAAGAGCCGATAAACTCGACTGTGAATGGATTGCCACAGGGCATTATGCCAACATCAGAAAAGAAAACAATAGATTTGTCATATCAAAAGGAATAGACGAAAACAAAGACCAATCCTATGCACTATGGGGCGTTTCGCAACAAAGCCTTAGCCGAACCATGCTCCCACTCGGAAATCTCAAAAAAACAACTATCAAACAAATGGCTACCGAAAAAGGATTCATCGAGTTAGTCAATAAATCAGAATCTTACGAAATCTGTTTCGTCCCCGACAACGACTACAGAGGTTTCCTCAAAAGACGCGTAGAAGGCTTAGAAGAACGAGTCAATGGAGGCGATTTTGTACTCGAAGACGGCACCATCGTAGGAAAACACGAAGGATACCCTTTTTATACCATTGGGCAAAGAAAAGGACTCGGCATCGCCTTAGGATACCCTATATTCGTAACCGCTATTGACAAAAAAAATAACCGCGTAGTCTTAGGACAACAGCACCAACTCGCCCGAAATGGCATGTGGGTACGACAACTCAATATGCAAAAATACGAAAACCTACACCAAAAACCCCTCGAAACCACCACCAAAGTACGATACAACGATGACGGAACGCCCGCTATCATTGAGCAATTCAACGACCAAATGCGTGTCCTATTCCACGAACCCGTATTTGCCATCGCGCCCGGACAAGCTGCCGTATTTTACGAAGGCGAAGATGTAATAGGCGGAGGCTGGATTGTAGAAAGTTTTCAACAAAGCTAAAATACACCCACCCCCAATGCGCACAGAAGACGAAACCCTCGAAAACAATTGGCAAGCACTATTAGATGTTTTAGCCATTTTAGTAGGAAAAAGACCCAAAGACCTCAATGCAGTACTCTTTTTGGTAGGCGTACAAGAGTTAGGAAAAGGAATACAAACCTTTGATAAAGAAGAAAAACAAAATCTAATGCACATAGCCCTCTGCCGAATACTCAGCAAAGCAGGCTATTACGAACTCACAGGCATAGACCAAGACGGCTGGCCACATTGGAAACCTACACAACAACTGCCTCACCTCAATCTCGATGAACAAGAATACCTACTCAAAAAATACATTCTTGATTACTTTGCCGATGAACAAATAATAACCTAAAACAAGATTACAAAAAAAAAGATTTTTTCTTGCTATACTCCCAAAAAAGCAGTACCTTTGCACCTCAAAATTTTAAAAAATTTATAACATTAATTTTCAATGGATTTAAAGAAAAATTACGAAACAGTGTTCATTTTAACTCCCGTTTTATCTGATGTACAGATGAAGGACGCTGTTGAAAAGTTTAAAAAAATTTTAACTGACAACGGTGCAAACATCATCCATGAAGATATTTGGGGGCTAAAAAACTTTGCCTACCCCATCAAAAAGAAAAACACAGGCTTTTATACCGTCTTAGAATTCGAAGCAGACCCCAAAACCATTAGTATGCTCGAAATAGAATACAGACGCGATGAAAGAGTGCTTCGCTACATCACAGTAGCCCTTGACAAACACGGCGTAGCATACAACGCTAAAAAAAGAAATAAACTTTCTGGCAAAGAAACCAATAACGAAGTAGAAAACAACTAAAAACCCCAAAAGTATGACATTAGTAAACGAACCCATACATAGAATAGAAACCAAGAAAAAATTTTGCTGGTTCCGAAAAACAGGTATCAAATACATTGACTATAAAGACCCTAATTTCCTCCTAAAATTTGTCAATGACCAAGGAAAAATACTCCCCAGAAGACTCACAGGAACAAGCCAAAAATACCAACGCCGCGTAACACAAGCCGTAAAACGCGCAAGACACTTAGGTTTATTGCCTTATGTAACAGACTCCCTAAAATAAGTCTATTCAAATAATATAGAACACCACAGAAGCCTAAGTTTTTCTTAGGCTTTTTTTGTCTATATTTCTACAAATTTCGTACATTTGTATAAATTAATATAAAAACATTCAAAACTCGAAATATTAATATGAAATTTTTACGCTCATTCGGATTGTATGTTATTTTTACCATAGCAACAATCTCTCTACTAAAAGCGCAATGTACCTCTGGAGATTGCGAAAACGGCTTTGGTACTTATCTCTTTAGCAACGGCGATAAGTACGTAGGGCAATGGAAAAACGGACTACGACACGGGCAAGGCACCTATACTTGGAGCATGAGCGGCGATTATGCAGGCGATGTCTATGTAGGGCAATTTGCCAATGACAAAAGAAATGGCTTCGGAACTTATACCTATGCCGATGGAACACTCTACACAGGGCAATGGGTGAACGGAGAAGAACACGGACAAGGCACGATGACTTGGCCTAGTGGTAGCACCTACACAGGAAACTTTGACGAAGGCTACAGAACGGGAAAAGGAACTTACGTTTGGGGAAGAAAAACACAGTGGGCTGGCGATAGATATGAGGGAGATTTCCTTAAAAACAAAAGACACGGATATGGCACTTACACTTATTCTAGTGGAAAAATAGAAAAAGGCTATTTCGAAAACGATACCTACATGGGGCAACTTGACCACCAAACAGGCTGTATATCAGGAGATTGTGAAAATGGCTTTGGTACCTATGTATTCAATAATGGCGACAAATATGTAGGACAATGGCTCAATGGCGAACGCCACGGACAAGGTACTTATACTTGGAGCAATGACGGCGATTACGCAGGTGATAGCTATACAGGTGATTTCAAAAACAACAAAAGAAGCGGCGTAGGAACTTATAGCTACGGCGATGGTACCAAATATGTAGGACAATGGTTAGACGGTAAAATACAAGGAAAAGGAAAAATGACTTGGGTCAGTGGAAGCTCGTATGAAGGCGACTTCGTAAACGACGAAAGAGAAGGAAATGGTACATATATCTGGGGCGCAAGCACTGACAATGCGGGTGATAAATATGTAGGACAATGGAAGGCAGGCAACAGAACAGGGAGAGGTACTTATACCTATGCCAGCGGTACTATCAACGATGGTATTTTCGAAAACAACGAATATATAGGTCCTGCACAAGCCTCACAAGCCTCCGTAAGTTGGAAACAACCCGAACTACTCAATACTACCATTGCCACTAACTCATATACAATAAAGGCTTGTATTAATTCAACAAGCAACGTGCAAAGTGCGCAAGTATTTGTAAACGGTGTATTACAACAAAATACCAGAGGATTTGATGTGGTTGCGGCTGACAATTGTACCAATACTTTAGAAAGAACAATTACCCTCAATCAAGGTAAAAATGAAATAAAAATCGTAATTACCAATGGTGGCGGTGTAGCCACTTCTGAAATCAGAAACATCACTTATACACCTGCCAACGCCACCGCAACAACCGTATCCAACGAAAAAAGATATGCATTAGTGATTGGAAATGCCAATTATGACCAAGCACCTCTCAAAAACCCTGTTAATGATGCCAACTCCGTAGCCACTGCACTCAAAAGCAAAGGTTTTGACGTAGTAGTATTGACCAACCTTAGCAAAGATGGCATGATAAAAGCCATTCGTGAGTTTGGCACACGCCTTCAAAATGGTGGCGTAGGTTTATTCTACTTCGCAGGGCACGGTATGGAAGTAAATGGGCAAAACTACCTCATACCTGTAGGTGCTGATATTCAAAAAGAGCAAGACGTAGAGTTTGAATCAGTATTAGTAGATAGAGTATTGGCTGAAATGGAATACGCACGCAATGGCATGAATATCGTTATTTTAGATGCCTGCCGCGATAACCCTTTCAAAAGTACAAGAGGGGGAGCTAAAGGATTGGTTACTGTAGATGCGCCCGTAGGTACATTGGTAGCTTATGCCACTGCGCCCGGTTCTGTAGCCGCAGATGGAGAAGGAAGCAATGGGCTTTATACTCAAGAATTACTCAGCGCAATGGAATTGCCTGGACTTACCGTAGAGCAAATGTTCAAACAAGTACGTATCAATGTACTTCAAAAATCGAACAATGCACAAAAACCTTGGGAAAACTCTTCTATTGTAGGCGATTTTTATTTCTCTAAATAACCTACTTCAAAAAACACCTAAACTGCCTTTGGAATAATCAAAGGCAGTTTTTTTAAAAAACCTATCCCATATAAAAAGGCATGAACCTATACCAGCAAATACTTGCTATATGGAAAATTTTTCTCAAAAAACTAAAAAGAACACGTTTAGCGGGTTCTTCTCTTTATAAAATACTCAAAATTTTTCTTACTGAAGCACTTTGGCGAAAAGATTTGCACCAACAAGCAAGTGCCATCGCATTTAGTTTTACACTCTCTATTTTTCCTGCCATTATAGTCATCTTTACACTCTTGCCCTATTTTCAAACACCTCAATTGGGCGAAAAAATTTTACTGCTTCTTGAAGAAGTAATGCCCTATGACCTAAGAATATTTGTACTCAATGCTATTCGTGAGGTAATAGCAAAACCCCGCGGTGGCTTACTGTCTATTAGTGTTTTATTTGCAGTCTATACAGCTACCTCTGGAGTATTAGAAATGATGAATGCATTTAACAACAACTACCAATATGCCGAAAAAAGGAGTTGGCTCTATAAAAGAATATTGGCAACTATATTGGCTATTGTATTTGCTTTTTTGCTATTGCTTGCGGTTGTTTTTATTATGGTTGGCGAATTTATTTTAAATCAACTATTGCACAATCATTTTATTGATGCACTTTTCAGCTATTATTTGGTGCTTGCATTGCGTTATTTTTCAGTATTCATCATTTTTTGGGTTACTATTTCGGCAGTGTATTATATAGCACCCGCAGTGAACAATCATTGGCGTTTTTTTTCATCAGGCTCTTTTTTAGCAGCAATACTTATCATTATCAACACTCTCGGTTTTTCTTATTATCTTGCTGAATATGCAAGTTATGACCGCATTTATGGCTCCATTGGTACAGTCATTGCACTCATGATATGGCTTTATCTCATTGCTTGGATACTGTTGTTAGGTTTTGAAGTCAATGTAACGCTTGTTACAGCCCAAAAAGAAGAAATAGAAGAGGAAGAAATTTATTTATACAATCAAATCAATGAAAATATATGAAACTCTTATCTTTAGAAAAACTAATTCAAGAGGCAATCCAAACTGTTCAGAAGTACCCTTTTGAAATTCTATCGGGTTTGGTAGCCGCTCTCGTAGGCATCATCGCCTTGGAAACAGAACAACAAGACAACATTGCCCTTTTCAATCTTGGCAGGTGTGCAGTTTGGGGCATTTCTTTGTTTTTTTGTATTACAATGCTTAGCCGTCGCTTTGAACTCTCTGTATCAAGTAGATATTTGGCATATTTAGGAGGCTTGCTTTTCCTAATACTCTATTTCTATTTACTACCCCAAGACAGTAGGGTTTTTGGCTTAATCAGCGGATTGCGCTACTTTCTTTGGGTGCTTTCTACTCATTTATTGGCTTCTTTTGCGTTGTTTGTTTTCGAGAAAAAACAACATCTGAATGCGTTTTGGCAATACAACCAAGCCTTATTTTTACGGTTTTTAATGTCTTTTCTTTACAGTAGTTTTTTATATATGGGCATCAGTATTGCGCTTGGTTCTATTCAATTGCTCTTCGCGGCTGATATTTCTTGGAAACTCTATTTCAGTATTTGGTTTCTTTTGGCAGGCGTATTCAATACTTGGCTTTTTTTAGCAGGTGTGCCCGATGATGTAGATGAGTTGGAAAATACACAACTCTATCCTCGCGGACTAAAGATATTTACCCAATATGTACTTTTGCCCTTAGTAACGCTTTATTTGTGCATTTTGTACCTCTATGGGTTTAAAATCTTGCTTGAATGGTCGTTGCCAAAAGGATTTGTTACTTATTTAATATTGAATTTTAGTATTGCAGGTATTTTTTCGCTCTTGCTCATTTACCCTATTCGCGAGGAGGAGGGCAACCGATGGATTAAAATTTATTCTCAAGGCTATTATTTAGCCCTATTACCCCTCACTGTGTTGTTGTTTGTAGCTATTGGAAGGCGCGTGTACGACTATGGAATCACCGAAGCCCGATACTTTGTGTTATTATTGGCTTTTTGGCTTTTGGGCATTGCCTTGTATTTTGTCATCAGTAAAACTAAAAATATCAAAGTCATTCCTATTTCGCTTTTCCTTATATTTTTCCTAAGTTCTTTCGGACCTTGGGGTGCTTTTGGTTTATCGGAGCAAAGTCAGAAAAATCGCCTCATCAACGTACTGAACGAGAACGGAATGATTAAAGATGGAAAATTTGTGCCCTCGAAAAAATCACTTGCCCCTGAAGTAAGCGACGAAATCAAGAGTTTGGTAAACTTTTTTGCCGATAGATATAACTTGGCAACACTGCAACCTTACCTGAACTTTAGCATAGATAGTTTATACCAAAAAGATATGAAAACATTTATGTTGCAATCTCTTCCTGAAAGTTTGGTATTACAACAAGTAGGAATAACGAACAACTCCGAAAATTTAGCCTCCGAAGCACTCACCGTCAATTTCATGACAAAAGAAAACAGCAATTTGGTTACTATCTCGGGCTATGACTATGCCTTAGAATATAATTTCTATGGAGGGCAAACAACAGGCACTACTTATGAAAATGGAGATGCCACTTTTATTGTCCATTTTGTAGCCTCTACCAATGAACTACTCATTAAAAACAAAGAGGAAAAAGTAGTAGCCAAAATCCGAATGAACACACTCATAGAGGAACTACAGAAAGAAGAAAATAGAAAAACAGCGATGGCATTGCCTAACGGAAAAATGCAAATTATAGAGGAAAATAACCAATACAAAATAAAACTCCAACTCCGAAGAGTAGATATTCGCTTTGACAAAAAATCTGCTATCAATAGTTTTGATGGCTATTTACACATCAAAAAAATCAAATAAAAATGGAAGAAAATATTTTAAAAGCTGAAATTATAGCCATAGGCGACGAGGTACTTTTTGGTCAAATACTCAATAGCAATGCACAATGGCTCAGTGCCGAATTGAGCAAAATAGGTGTTCGGGTGATGCGCCACACTACCGTAGCCGACCAAGCCGCTGAAATCACCAATGCTGTCGCAGAAGCCGAGAAAAGGGCTTCTATCATTCTCATGACAGGTGGTTTAGGACCTACAAAAGACGACATCACTAAAAAAACCTTAGCCCAATACTACCAATCGGAGTTAGTAATTGACGAAAATATTTTGGAAGATGTAAGAGCGCATTTTGCAAAAAGAGGGCGAGAACTTACAGAAGTAAACATACAACAAGCTGCTTTGCCTACCGCTTGTACACCTTTGCGCAATCTTACGGGCACTGCTGCGGGTATGTGGTTCGAACGCAACGGAGTAGTCCTAATTTCTATGCCCGGCGTACCCAGCGAGATGAAAGGCATCATGGAAAATTATGGCTTTGCAAAACTCAAGAGTACCTTTCAAACGCCTGCTATTTACCACAAAACCATTCTTACGATGGGTTTAGGAGAGTCTTTATTGGCAGCACGCATCGCCGATTGGGAAGATGCCCTGCCACCACATATCAAATTGGCTTATCTGCCCGATTATGCCATTGTCCGCCTACGAATCACGGGCATAGGCAAAGAGATAGAAACCCTACAAAATGAAGTTGAGCACCAAGCCACCCAACTATTGCCTTTGATAGATGACATCACCTATGGTTTCGAACAAGAAACGTTGGAAGAAATAGTAGGAAAATTACTATTAGAAGCAGGCAAAACCATTGCTACTGCCGAAAGTTGCACAGGAGGATTTTTGGCGCACTTGCTCACGCGCATGGCAGGGAGTTCGCGCTATTTTCAGGGCAGTGTGATAGCCTATAGCAACGCTGTGAAGGAAAAAGTGTTGGGCGTGCAAACAAACACATTAGAAACACACGGCGCAGTAAGCGAAGCTACCATCATAGAAATGGCTCAAAATGTACGAAAATTACTCCATACTGATATAGGTATAGCCACAAGTGGCATCGCCGGACCTGATGGCGCGCGCCCCGACAAACCTGTAGGCACTATTTGGATAGGCTATGCCGATGAGCACCAAACACTTGCTCATAAACTACAACTACCTTATGACCGACAGGGGAATATACGTTTTACGGCTCTGCACTTACTCAATTGGGTAAGGAAGATAATGACCTCTGCATAACGAATCTTTTTTATGTATCGAAAAAAAACGGGCAGGGAGTCTATCCTATTCCCTGCCCTGTTAGCAATGACTGGACTTGAACCAGTGTCCTAAAGAGCCTCAATCTCCCGCTCTATCCAACTGAGCTACATCGCTGAGAGATATTCCTCATCAAGTTTTACTCCCGACAAGGATATTTCTTTTGCCTTTGGTTTTTACTGAAAAAGAAGTCAATTGAGCTCCTTGCTCTGCCACTGAGCTACGACCGCAGGGAATAATTTACAAAAAAAAATGGAGCGGTCGAAGGGATTCGAACCCTCGCGCTGGAGTAACTTTTCCAATAATATCCAAAAACTGTTCAAACTAACACTGCGAAGCGAAAAACTTACGCTGACTTATTTATACTTTTTATGCAGATTTGGGGATTTCTGCAAGGTAACAAATAAGGGTGTAAAGCTATTGTTCAACTAAGACTAAGACTGGCTTCGTATGACAAAAATACAACCTTCTGACAATATATCAAAAGGTTGTATGGAAAAGTTGTATGAAAAGTTGTTTCTCTTATTTTATTCTTCGTAGTGAAAATTCCACTTCATGTCTTTTTCTTCTACATCGAGGTTCATTTTTTCCTTGAAGAAGGTTTTGTATTTTTGGTACATTTCGCCTTCTAATTTTTTTCCGTTGATGGTAATGCTACCTGTTTTAATCTCTAAAACTAATTTGTTGTCTTTATCTCCTAAGCCATCTTTTTTTATCATATCAATGAGTTCTTTGAAACGTTCTCCTTGTTTTTCGGCTTCTTCGGCTTGTAATTTCCACTCTTCGGCTTGCAGTTTCCATTCTTCAGCCTGCTTTTTTTGTTGTTCGGCAAATTCTTCACCCCATTTTGCCCATTCTTTTCCCCACTCTTCGCCCCATCTTGCCCATTCTTGTTCGCTGAAGTTGAATCTGAAATTGGGAGCTGTATTAATGATAACAGCCTTAGGGTCTTCAGCATCAAAAGTGATTACTTTTCCTTTTTTATCTTTTAGTTTTATGCCTTTCGCGCTTTTTTCATAATCTTCATCGCTCATAATCCAAATAGGCATATCGGGCATATCAGGCATGTTAGGAATAGGGGGAATGAAGCTAAAATTATAAACTGAGGCAGTTTGTTTGGAAGGCTTATCTACTTTGATATGCACTGCATTGTCGTTAGTAGCAGCACCCAAACGTATTTCTTCGTCTTTTACCAAGAAATCGTTTTCATATTTTGCATATTCTTCTTCAGGAATAAGAGTACCATTTTTGTATACCTCTACCTTGCCATTTTTACGAGTGATGAGCATAAAATCTTTTCCAAAACGAATGGTATCTTCTTCGGTAATGCGCAATTTCTCTTCTTTTTTCTCCTCTTTTTGGGTGTCTTGGGTCAAAAGATGGCTGTATTGAGGGTTTCTTTTGGTTTCTTTGAGGGTTTCTTTTTGGGTAGTGGTGTTTTTTGCTTCGTCTTGTTTCTCTTCGAGGAAGGCTTTGGCTTGAAAAGAAGCCGTAAAGAGAAATATCAAAAGTATGAAAGCTGCCCAAAAACCTTCGGAAAAGGTAGCATTTTTTTGATTTTGACTTACTATTCTTTTAATGCGTTGCAACAATATTCCTTTCTGACCATTGATAGCCATTGCCATTTGTGGGGCGGCGATGTAGCGCATTTCTTCTATCATAGCCAAAGTACGCGCAAAAGTGAGATTGTCTTGGGTGAGTTGTATGGCAATGTCATCGCAACAGTTTTCACGCTCATTACGAATTTGATTAGACATCCACCAAATAGCAGGGTGATAAAAATACACAATTTCTACCAATGATTGTAGTAAATTGACCAAGTAATCGTTGCGATAAATATGTGCAACCTCATGAGCGAGTAGGCTCTCTACTTGTGCGGGCGATAAACCAGAAAGTGTGCCTAAGGGTACTAAAATCACAGGTTTGAAGTAGCCAATCACCATGGGTACTTGTGCCACAGATGATTCCAAAAGTTGTATTTTTTTCTTGATTTCTAAGCGTTCTGCCAATTGATTTACTTTTTGTTGCCAATGTTTTTCTACAACAAAAGTGCGGTAGTGTTTGAGGCGTTGCAAATAGGCAAAAGCACCTAAGAAGCGCAGCATTAGTACAATAACACCTAAAAACCAAATAGTAACTATTAAGGGTAGGTGTTGGCTGAAGTAAGCAGAGAAAAAGTTAAGCAAATCCCAAGCATTCTCAATAGTACTTTTTTCCAATTGGATATAAAGTGTTTGGTTTGCTTGCATTTCTTTCCCTTGTTGTAAGTACTGGCTTTGCAATTGTGTAGTTTTAGCTGTATTTTGCAAAAAGATACTTAGAAAGGTAGCCGCAGAAGCCACGAGCATGGCTGTGAGCGCAATGGAAGATACGATGTAGCGAAGTTTTGAAGAGTTTTTGCGAAGCAATATGAGGGTGATTGCTAACAATACCGCTACTACTGCACCTTGCCAAATAGAATGTAGCAATGTCCAGCCTAAAGCCTCTACAAATTTATTAGTGAGTAAATAAGAAATAAGGTTCATTGGGCACCTCCTTTTTGTTTTTGTTCTATTTCATCTAATAAAGAACGAATTTGATTGAGTTCTTCTTTGCTTGTTTTTTGATTGCCTAAGGCTTGCATTACTAATTTCATGGCAGAGCCTCCGAAAACACTATTAAGTACTTTGTCTAAAGCACTTTGTTGCATTTTTTCTTGGCTTACATTGACCATATACACATGGGTACGCTGGCTCTCATCGCGCAGAAGTAGTTGTTTTTCAGCCATAATTTGCATCATCTTCAATGTAGTAGTATAGCCTACTTCATTGTCGGGGCGTTGTTTGTTCAGTTCATCATTGACAAAGCGAACGGTACAGCCTGTTGGGTGTTTCCACAAAATTTGGAGTATTTCTAACTCCGAATCAGTGGGTTTTTGTTGTGTAGTCATAGGAGCTTCTCAATTAAATTTTTTAATGTATAGTTTGTATAATGGTGAAAAGTACGATTACTTTCGTAATTCTATAACGCAAAGATATACGATAAGTTTCGTATATGAAGAAAAAAGTACGATTTTTTTCGTAGTTCTAAGCTATATTAGGGCTAATACACTCATTATCAGATAATTAATTTTTTATTTGCATATTTCCATTCTTCTTCTTAACTTTACTTAGGAAAAAGAGAACTTAATGAGAACAAATAAAAATCAAAAACAAAAAGCGGTTACATTTATAAAACAGCTCAAGAAAAAAAGTAAAGACCAATTTTACCTGAAAGCCACTTGGGACGCAGGCAACGACAGTACTTTTTGCAATGTTCATATTGTTTCTGAAGATGAAAAATCGCAACAACAATTAGAATGGAGCTATGATGATGAAGTATTTAACCTTGTGCGCAATTATCTTATAGATACCATCATCGATGTCCTTGACCTCCCCAATGCCAGCGAAGACCACCACGAAGGAAGCGGAAACATATTTGTAAAAGAAGATGGTGATATTTATATATGTTATGATGATATTTACACAAATCCCTATCCTGAAAATGAAGAGCAAAAAGCACAAGAGTTAGACTATGATGAAAAATGGACTGAAATTACTTTTGATTATGACGACCCCTATCAACTTAAAAAATATGCCCATAGAGTAAAATTTCATTTGAGTGCTTATAGCAGCAGCAGTGTGTATATCAATTCACAAATTTTAGAAGGCGATACCCCTTCTGATTTGGAGGAGGCTGTTATGCATCTAAAAACGCACTTCACGAATGTAATAAAGCCCTATTTTGAAAAAATTGAAAAAATCCCTACAGATACAACTAAGCTCAACAAGCCTTTTTATGGTATTTCGGGGGCAAGTATTAATGCAGATTTGAACACAGAGGGAAAATTAGAAGGAGAGCTTACCTATTATTATTCTTTTATCACCTACAGTAAAGGTAGAACCATTTTATTAGCCTAAAACTATGTATTATTCACAAGGTATAAAATTCGAAGACCTTACCATACTTCTACGAATTTATAAAAAACAAGAAAAAACACTTTCAGAAGTATTACATTTATTCTCACAGCCTAACTCATTGGCAATGATAGAAATGCAGTATGAAAAGTTGTTGCCTATTACCATACAAGAGGCTTTGCGTTTAGACAATGCCGAGCAGCGTATGGTTGCTCTCAGAAATTTTAGCCCCGAAGAACTCATCACGCAAATCAATGCAGAATTGATAGACAGCCAAACTATAGAAAAAAAACAAATCCGTTGGGACAAAGACCTACAACCTTATGAATATTGTTATAAAGATACTTACAGCCTTTATAAAGTGGCTGCCTCCGCACTTGGCATCGAAGAGCGTAGCTGGTGGCGTTCATTGGATATTTACTTCGTAAAATGCCAATGCGCCTCTACAGATAGACTTTATTATTTGTATGTGCCCGCAGAAGCTGCTGAAGCCAAAGATGCCATCACTGCCATCGCTTGGACAATGCAAATAGAAGGCAAACCAATTAACAAAGAGCAATATTTATCGTTCATGTATTCGGAAACTTAAACAAATATTTAAAAATGGAATTTGAAAAAATATATCGTCATGGCGATGTGCTTATTTTTCGCCTGCCCGATGATGCTCAACTCAAAACAGCACAGAAAAAAGAAAAAGTATCAAGCCTAACACTTGCCTTAGGAGAAGTTACAGGGCACTCTCACGTACTCAAAGGTAATCTTGCGGTACTTAGCAAAGGAGAAAATACACAACAAGATATTTATTTTGAGGTATTAGACCGTGCTACACTCACACACGAAGAGCACAATATGATAGTATTGGAAAAGGGAATTTATTTGAAAGTAAACCAAGTAGAGTATGACCCTTTCAATGATATAATACGCTATGTGAGAGATTAACAATTAAAAAAATAAAGCGCATACCCCAAGGAGGTTGCGCTTTCTCTCAAATAAGGTATCTATTTAACCCTACAATAAATAAATATTACTTTTTGAGTATTTCGTTATAACGTTTTTGGTCTTTAAAAAGTTCTAACGCAGCTTTAATATCTTCATCATCGCGAAGTGATAATTGTGTTACACCTTTTTCTAAGTAATAATGCGCTATGATTTCTTTTTCTAAAGCGGCTATAATTTCTTTCTTAAATGTCTGTAAATCAGCCTCTTTACTATGTGAAAGTCTGTTTTTGAGAGAAACCAATTCGGCTTGAATGGCTTCAAAATATTTTTCTTCTTTTGCTTTCTTCTCTAATTCCACTAAGGCTTTTTCGGCTTCGGTTGTGTAGTCATAGTCTTTTTCGCTCAACCATTTCACAAATTTTTGGTAGGCTTCTTCACTTACATGAAAGGCTTCGGCTTGTTCGTTAAAGTTAGCATTTTCTTGGCGATAAACTATGGCATAGTCAAAAAGCAAATTTTTACTTTCTAAACTATTCAAGATAGCAGAGGCAGCAGATTTTGGAATAACAATATCAGGCATCAGACCTTCTCCATCATAAACCACACGTCCATTTTGGGTTTTGAAGGCTCTTCGGAGCGAATCGGGCATTTTGATAGGTTTGCCATTTTCGTCTTTTTGGCTATAGTCTATAGCTTGTATACATCTGCCACTTGGAATATAGTATTTAGCAATGGTTATTTTTACTTGTGAGTTGTAAGAAATAGGTCTTGTAGATTGCACTAAGCCTTTTCCAAAACTTTTTTCGCCAATAAGTACGGCTCTGTCATAGTCTTGCAAAACACCTGAAACGATTTCGGCAGCAGAGGCACTGCGTCCATTGATGAGTACCACCATAGGCGTTTCCAAATCTAAGGGAGGGTTGTAGGCTCTGTACACCTTGTTCCATTCTTCTATTTTGGCTTTGGTAGTTACTACTTCAGATTCGCGAGGGATAAAAAGATTACAAATATTAACGGCTTCATTGAGCAAGCCGCCGGGGTTGCCTCTAAGGTCTAAGATGATTTTGGTGGCTCCTGAGGCTTTTAGTTTTTCTACGGCATTTTTTACTTCTAAGGAAGCATTGCTTGTAAAGTCTGAAAGTTGAAGATAACCTACATCTGTGCCAATCATTCCATAGTAAGGCACGTTGTCTATTTTGATATTTTGGCGCACAAGTTCATAGGGCAATAGTTCACTTTGTCCGTATCTTTTAACCATCAGTTTTACTTTTGTACCTGCTTGTCCTTTTAGGAGTTTGCTTACCTCTTCTGTATTTTTACCTTGCAGAATGATGTCGTCTACTTTTACTATTTCATCTCCTACTTTAAGTCCTGCTTGGTGTGCGGGCGAGCCTACATAGGGCATGGCTACAATCGTAGTCCCTTCTCTGTTCAGTACTGTAACTCCAATGCCACCGTATTGCCCTGTGGTCATGGTGCGGTATTCTTCAATTTCGTCTTCGGGGATATAATTGGTATAGGGGTCTAAGGATTTGAGCATGGCATCTATGCCTTCCTGCATTAATTTGTTAGGATTTACCTCATCTACATAGTAGGCATTCAGTTCCTTGAATAAGGTGGTAAATATGTCTATGTTTTTGGCTATCTCGAAGTATTTATCATATTCGGTATTGGCTTGGTTGTTTTTAGAAAATTCTTTATTTTGGGCTATTGCAGGTATCGTCAAGAGCCAAATTGTCATCAACCCTATGAAGAGTTGACGCGTGAGGTTGCGAAGGGAAGTATGCATAGTATGATATAATTTAAAGGATATTATGTAAATATACGACTTTTAAGAGAAATGTTTGGTTATTTTTACTTTTTTAACGTATTTTTTGATAAATTTTGATACCTAAACCAAATAAAAACAATGGAACAAAAAAGGACAAAAGGAAAAAACAAGTCAAGGCAAAAAACATGGGCAGAAAAGTTTGCTACCCCTAAACAGGCAGAAGTAAAACGGATAGAAAAAGCCTTTGCCGATATGCCAGAAGGGGCAATGATGTTGATTGCCACGCCTCAAATCATAGAAGATTACATTCGTCAAATTCCTAAGGGGAAAAAAGTAAATTTGAAAACCTTGCGCAACGATTTAGCCCTTACTTACAATGCAGAATATACTTGCCCTGTTACTACGGGTATTTTTTTGCGTATTGTGGCAGAGTTGAATTATGAACAATTTCAGACAGGAAAGCCTTTGGAGGAAATCGCCCCTTTTTGGCGCGTGATTAGTGCTGAGATGCCTTTGGCAAATAAGCTATCCTTTTCTAAAGATTTTTTGGCAAAAGATTGATTTTATAGGCGTTTGATTTGCGCGCCTAATTGATTGAGGCGTTGGTCTATGTATTGGTAGCCTCTGTCTATTTGCTCTACATTGTCAATGATACTTGTACCTTGCGCAGAAAGTGCGGCAATGAGCAAAGCTACTCCTGCTCTGATGTCGGGCGAGGTCATTTTAATTCCTTTGAGGGCTATTTGTTTATTTAAGCCTATGACAGTAGCGCGGTGAGGGTCGCAAAGGATAATTTGCGCGCCCATATCGATGAGTTTATCAACAAAAAACAATCGACTTTCAAACATTTTCTGATGAACAAGTACCGTGCCTTTGGCTTGTATGGCAGTTACTAAAACTATAGATAAGAGGTCAGGGGTGAAGCCAGGCCAAGGGGCATCGGCTACTGTAAGAATAGAGCCATCTATGAAAGTTTGGACTTCATAATGCGACTGTGCGGGTATATAAAGGTCGTTGCCTCTGAACTCCATTTGTATTCCTAAGCGTTGGAATACTTGCGGAATGATGCCTAATTGGGGTGGGCAAACTTCTTTGATGGTAATTTCGGAGGCTGTCATGGCTGCCAAACCGATGAAACTTCCTACCTCTATCATATCTGGAAGTAGGGTATGCGTAGTTCCATTGAGTTTTTCTACGCCTTCTATAGTCAACAGATTAGAGCCTATGCCTGTGATTTTTGCCCCCATTCTATTGAGCATAGCACAAAGTTGTTGCAAATAAGGTTCGCAAGCAGCATTGTAAATGGTTGTTGTGCCTTTGGCTCTGACGGCTGCCATGAGAATATTGGCTGTGCCTGTTACGGAGGCTTCGTCTAATAAGATATAATTGCCTTTGAGTGCAGAGGCATCTATATTGTATACTTCATTTTGGGTGTCGAAGTGAAATTTTGCTCCTAATTCTTGGAAACCAATAAAATGCGTATCTAATCTTCGCCGTCCTATTTTATCGCCACCGGGTCTTGGTATACGGCTTTTTCCGAAGCGAGCAAGGAGAGGTCCTAAGAGCATTACGGAGCCTCTAAGAGCGGCGGCTTTTTTCTGGTATAGTTCCGAAGATAGGTATTCTAAATTGATGTGTTTGGCTTCGAAGCGGTAGGTGCTTTGAGAGAGGCGCACTACTTGTACGCCTATGTCCTCGAGTAGATTAATCATTTGATTTACATCTCTGATATTAGGGATATTATGAACCGTAACAGGTTCATCTGTCAATAAGACTGCCGCTAATATCTGTAATGCTTCGTTTTTAGCCCCTTGTGGGGTGATTTCTCCTTTGAGTTGTTTTCCACCTACTACTTCAATCGATGCCATGTTGGTTTATGCTTCTTGTAGTGCGTTGAGTCCTTGACGGAGTAATTTTTGGATTTCCATTTTAGATACATCTGCAAATTCGCAAAGTGCGATGTCTTCTTCTAAAATTTCATAGATACCTAAGGCTTCCATTTCTTCGAAATCGTTGATCATGATGGCTTTTAGTAAATAAATAACATAAATATCCATTGGGATTAATTTTTCGAAGAGTCCTGTTTCTACGAAAGCGCGTTCTTCGCCATGTAGGTTGCTGTCTAATACTCGCTCTTTTTGAGGAGCTAAGAAAGAGAATAAGCCAAATGCGCGGTGTAGGCTAAGTTTTTTAGTGCTTGGTAATATCCAGCCCAAAAATTCGTGGTAATTGCCTTCGGGTATCACAGTGATTTGGGTTGCATAAAAGCTAAGAAATCCGTCATTCTTTATTTTGTCGCCTGTGAGCACATTGCCCGATATTACTCTTACATTGTCTTGGGTAAGGTTATTTTGCAAGAGATTTTTGATATTGGCACCTGAAATGATGGTGTGGTATTGTGGTTTTTTAACTTCTGAGCCTACTACTGCAATGGTTTTGCGTGCATCATAACGACCTTCTAAAAAGAGCCTTCCGATTTGTTGTAAGCCATAGAGTGAGATAGTCCAAACGATTTCGCCTTTATTGATGGGTGCGATGTGGTGAATTTGTACGCCTACATTGCCTGCGGGGTGCGGACCTGCGAATTCGTGGAAGGTTACGTTTTGTAATTTTTGGAATGGATTGTTTTGGGCTTTTGCATTCAATGAAAGGTGAATAGCTCCTTTGGTTAGTTTTTTGAGTGCATTGATGCCCGCTTGTAAGTATTTTTGCTCATCTTGGAATACGTAGTTAAGGTCAGGAGCTAAGGGGTGCGAGTCGAAAGTGGTGATGAAGATGTCGCGTGGGGTTTCATCGGGGTTGGGTATGTTGCCAAATGGTCTTTCAATAAAGTTAGGCCATACGCCGCTTTCGGCTAATATTTCAGTGATTCTTTCTTTGCTAAGTCCTTGTATATCATCAATAGCATAGGTAGGAAATTTTCTGTAGAGGGTTTCTTTATCGGCTAAGATGCGGATTTCGAGGGGTACTCTTTTTTCGCCTCTGATTACTTCTACGACTTCACCACTCACTGGCGAGGCAAATTTGGCTTTAGGGTTGGCTTTGTCGAAAAATATAGTAGCACCTGCTTCTACTTTATCACCTTGTTGAACAGTTACTTTAGGTCTTTTAATGCCGTTGAAGTCTGTTGGTTTGAAGGCATATAGGTCGGTGTTGGGTTCTGTGGTAGTGTTAGGAAGTGCTTTTCCTTTGAGTGCAATATCGAAGCCTTTGGAGAGTTTCTTTCTCATAACTTTATTTTAGCTAAATAGATGAATATGGTCGCAAAAATATAAAAATAAAATATAATCTCTTTATTTTAATTAAATATTTTATTTATGTTTGGTGAATGAAAATAATACAACATTCTACTTGGGTACATTTGCGTATTCCTTTTTCTTTTTTTCTGATGCCTGTGTTCTTTTTTGCGGCGGCGGCAATGCCTGAGGTGGTTTTTGGTTGGGAATATTTGGGCGTATTTTTTATTTTGCATTTATTTGTTTATCCTGCGAGCAATGCCTATAATTCTTATTATGATAAGGACGAGGGGAGCATCGGTGGGGTAGAGAATCCGCCTCCTGTAAGCGATGAGCTATGGTGGGTATCTTTGTGTTTTGATGCATTAGGGCTTTTATGGGCTTTTTTTATTTCTCCCTTGTTTTGCTTTTTAGTGTTGGTTTATGGCTTGGCTTCAAAGGCATACAGTCATCCTGCTGTTCGAATCAAGAAGTATGCTTGGGGTGGGGCGGCTTTTGTGGTTTTTTTTCAGGGCTTTTTTACCTTTCTGATGGTTTGGGTGGGTTTGAAGGGAGAAAGTCCTTTGAGTGAATTGCCAATGGTGGTGCTTTATGGGGCTATTTTGAGTAGTTTAATGTTGTTGGGTTCTTACCCTATGACACAAGTCTATCAGCACGAAGAAGATGCGCAAAGGGGGGATTATACCTTGAGCTTGTGGTTGGGCATTCGAGGAACTTTTTTGTACACAGGAGTGGTTTTTGGTGCAGTAACAGGGTTGTTTGTGCTATATTTTTATACTTATTTTTCTTTGTATTGGGCTGTGAGTTTTGTGTTGGCTCTCAGCCCTGTGTTGTTATTTTTCTTTTATTGGTTTTATCGGGTTTGGTACAATGCAAAAGAGGCTAATTTTAGAAATACGATGCGTTTGAATTTGTTTTCTGCGATTTGCCTTAATTTGTTTTTCAATGCTTTGTGTTGGTTTCAATGATTTTTTGAAGAATAAAAGAAACACTTATCGGTTTAGAAATAACCTACTTTCTTACGGTCTTCCATAGCCGCCTCCGATTGTTTATCGTCTATGCGTGCGCCTCTTTCGGTGATGCGTGAGTGTGTAATTTCCTGAATTACTTCGTCTATGTCGTTTGCTTCTGAAGGCATGGCGGCGGTGCAGGTCATGTCGCCGATGGTGCGGAATCGTACTTTTCTTTTTTCTACAATGTCGGTATTGTCTATTTTGATAAAAGGATTGGTAGCCATGAGTTGTCCATCTATGGTGATGCATTCGCGTTCGTGCGAAAAGTAAAGATTGGGCAATGGTATATTTTCGCGTTTGATATAGTTCCAAACGTCCAATTCAGTCCAATTGCTGATGGGAAACACTCTCACATTTTCGCCTTTTTTTATTTTTCCGTTGTAAATGTTCCATAATTCGGGGCGTTGTAGTTTGGGTTGCCATTGTCCGAAGTCATCTCTAACAGAAAAAACCCTTTCTTTGGCGCGTGCTTTTTCTTCATCGCGTCTTGCGCCTCCAATACAAGCATCGAATTCGTACTTCTCAATGGTTTTTAGGAGTGTATGTGTTTGTAGTGCATTTCGGCTGATGTATTTTCCTGTGGTGTTGTCGTGTATTTCGCCTGCATCTATGTCGGCTTGTACGGAGCCAATGATTAACTTTTCGCCTATTTTATCGATGAGTGCATCGCGGTATTGTAAGGTTTCTGCGAAATTATGCCCTGTGTCTATGTGTACGAGCGGGAAAGGGAATTTGGCAGGTCGGAAGGCTTTGAGAGCCAAATATACCAATGTGATGGAGTCTTTTCCACCTGAAAAAAGTAGTGCGGGGCGTTCAAATTGCCCTGCTACCTCGCGCAATATGTAGATGGCTTCTGCTTCTAATTGGCTTAAATAATCTAAATATGGTTTTGTCATAGGACTATATTGATGATTTTTTTGGGAACGATGATGATTTTTTTGGGTGTTTTGCCTTCTGTCCATTTCATTACGGCGGCATCTGCTAATACTGTTGCTTCTATTTCTTGGGCAGGGGTTTCATTTGAGAAAGTCATTTTGGTACGTGTTTTCCCATTGATAGAAATAGGGTATTCATAACTACTCTCTTGTAGGTATTGAGGGTTGTATTCGGGGAATTGTGCGTGGTGTATGCTATTTACATGTCCCATTTTAGCCCATAATTCTTCGGCTATGTGGGGGGTGTAGGGAGCTATGAGGCGTACTAAGGGTTCTAAGATTTCAAATTGTTTTGTTTTGAGTTCTGTGAGTTTATTGACACATATCATCAAATGGCTTACTACGGTATTGAAGGAGAGCCTTTCTATGTCATCAGTTACTTTTTTGATGGTTTGATGCAGTATTTTATGGGCTTCGGCAGGGGCAGGTTCGTTGTTGATGGCAAAATCTTGTTTTTCGTCGTGGTATAAGTTCCACAGTTTTTTCAAGAATCTGTAAGTGCCATCAATGCCTTGCATGCTCCAAGGTTTGGATTGTTCTAAGGGTCCTAAAAACATTTCATACAATCGTAGAGTATCAGCGGAGTATTTCTCTATGACATCATCAGGGTTAACGGCATTGTAGTAGCGTTTGCTTAGCTTTTCTACGCGTGTGTTGGCATAAAACTTCCCCTCATCGCTGTATATGAATTTTGCCTCTTGATAGTCTTCGGGTCGCCATTGTTTGAGCTCCTCTGTATTGATTGTATTGTTAGCTTCTAAGGCTTTTACGGTTACGTGTAGTTCGGTGGTTTCGTATTGGTCTTTGAGGTCGGCAGATACGTAAGTATTTTCATTTTTGAGTCTATAAATAAGGGCAGACTCTCCTTGTATCATACCTTGATTAATCATTTTTTTGAAAGGCTCCTGAAAATCGATGTGCCCTAAATCGTGCAAGAAGTTAGTCCAAAAGCGACTATAAAGCAAGTGTCCAACGGCGTGTTCTGCGCCCCCTACATAAAGGTCTACTTGATTCCAGTAATTGGTTGCGTTTTTATCGGCAAAAGTTTGTTCATTTTTGGGGTCTGCATAGCGCAAAAAATACCAAGAAGACCCAGCCCAACCCGGCATGGTGGTGAGTTCGTAGGCGTATTGGTCTTTGTATTTCCAAGAAGTGGCTCTTCCTAAGGGGGCTTCTCCTTCGGCGGTAGGTTTGTATTCGTCTATTTCGGGCAAAATAAGTGGCAAATCTTTTTCATCTACCAAATAAGGCATATTATTTTTGAAATAAACAGGAACAGGCTCGCCCCAATAGCGTTGTCGGCTGAAAACGGCATCGCGTATTTTATAATTAATTTTTGCTTTCCCTAATTGGTTTTTTTCTGCAAATTCGACCGCTTTTTGGATAGCCTCTGGCGTATCAAGTCCATTTAGAAAGTCGGAATTAATCATTTTTCCATATTTTTTTTCGGTAGGGTTTTCCATCGCTTCTGAGCCTTCTATGACGCATCTGATGGGCAAATTGAAATGTTTGGCAAAGCGGAAATCTCTATCATCGGAGCTTGGTACGCCCATTACTACGCCTGTGCCATAGCCTGCCAATACATAATCGGCTACCCAAATGGGTATTTTTTCTTGGTTAAAAGGGTTGAGGGCATAGCTTCCTGTAAAAACTCCTGAGACGGTTTTTACTTCGGCTTGTCTTTCGCGTTCGGAGCGATTTTTTGCCCATTGCACATACTTTTCTACGGTGTCTTTTTGGTCGGGGGTGGTAAGTGCTGCAATTACTTCGTGTTCGGGGGCTAACACCAAATAAGATACGCCAAAGATGGTATCGAGGCGTGTGGTGAAGGCTGTAAGTATATGTTTTTTGTTCTCGAGGCTAAAATTAACTTCACAACCAATGGATTTTCCAATCCAATTGCGTTGCATATCTTTGATGGCTTCCGACCAATCTAAGTGTTCTAAGTTTTGCAATAATCTTTCGGCGTATGCAGTAATGCGCATCATCCATTGTTTCATTTTTTTGCGCTCTACGGGGTGTCCTCCTCTTTCTGATAGTCCGTCTTTGATTTCGTCATTTGCCAAAACTGTTCCTAAGGCAGGGCACCAATTGACGATGGAGTCGGCGAGGTAAGTGAGGCGATATTTGAGCAAAAGGGCATATTTTTCGTCTTCGCTTTTGTGATTCCATTCATTGGCAGTAAAGACGGGGGTATCTTCATCGCAAGGGGCATTGACTTGTAGGTTTCCTTCTTTTTCAAAAATGGCGATGAGCGTTTCTATTCGTTCGGCTTTTTGGGTTGTATTGTTGAACCAAGCATTGAAAATTTGCTGAAAAATCCATTGTGTCCATTGATAATAGGCGGGTTCGGAGGTTCTAATTTCGCGTGTTAAATCGTGGTTAAATCCTATTTTTGCCATTTGCGCCTTGAAAGTTTCGATATTTTGCGCTGTAGTGATGGCGGGGTGTTGCCCTGTTTCTATAGCATACTGCTCGGCAGGTAGTCCGAAGCTATCAAATCCCATTGGGTGCAATACGTTGTAGCCTTTCATTTTTTTGTAGCGTGCAAAAATATCTGTGGCTATGTAGCCTAAGGGGTGTCCTACGTGCAAACCTGCCCCTGAGGGGTAGGGAAACATATCTAACACATAAAATTTAGGCTTTTCGGTGTCATTTTCTACCTTATAAATTTGGTTTTCTTGCCAGTATTTTTGCCATTTGGCTTCTATTGCTTTGGGATTGTACTCCATAAAGTATTGCATTTTCAATTAATTTGGGCGCAAATATACGTTTTTTGCTTTGATAATTCAAATTCAAAGTGAAACCTTTAAAATAACAATATTATTTATCATAATAAGTGTTTTTATCAATGCTAATAAAGAAACAATGAAATTTTTACTTTTTAAATACTTTGTTTATATTTGTAGGATAATTTTAAACAATGCGTGTAATAACGAGATGAGATTTTATGATTCTTTACAACTATGAAACCAATCATTCAAACACTAATCTTTTTCTTAGGTGGTTTTCTTGTGATTTATACATCACAAATTGTTCGTAAAAAAATGTATATACATTATAGTTATGGAAAGCCTTCCAAAATTTAGATCCGATTGAATAACTGTACTATTTTTTCAGTGCTAATTTCAAAAGAACGCCAATGCAATGTACACTACCATTAAATTAAGAAAAATGCGTAAATTGCTTGCATTATCTCACTTCTAAATTTAGAACTTATGTTACAGATTTCAAAAAAATTATTGGCGAA
>RDZE01000009.1 GCA_004293905.1 Cytophagales bacterium
TTCGCCAATAATTTTTTTGAAATCTGTAACATAAGTTCTAAATTTAGAAGTGAGATAATGCAAGCAATTTACGCATTTTTCTTAATTTAATGGTAGTGTTCATAGCATATCGGTAGAAGAATTTGCAACGGTTTTTAACCAAAATAAAAACCTAAAAGTGATAGATGTAAGACGCAAGAGCGAGTACAATTCGGAACATGTGGTAGGAGTAGAGAATTTTCCTTTGGATTTCATACACGAAAACATACACCAACTGAACCCCGACAAAACCTATTATTTGCATTGTGCGGGCGGTTATCGCTCTATGATCGCTGCTTCTATCCTTAAAAGCAAAGGTTTTGAGCATTTGGTAGAGGTTGCAGGTGGTTTCAAAGCCATCAAAGCCACCAATGCTTTTGCACTGACGGAGTATGTTTGCCCTACTACTTTACTTTAAATTGCTATTTTAACATAGTTTAATGTAACTCCCCAAACAACGGACTACATGCGCATGACGAGCCAATATGTTTTGCACTGCTGGCTCGTCTTCGTGTCCATCGAACTCAATCCAAAACCAATATTTAAAACCATCTTGCTCTTTGGCAGGGCGGCTGTCTATTTTACAAAGATTGATGTTTGCTTGGTAAAAATCTTGTAAGAAACTTGCCAATGCGCCTGCTTGGTCAGCTACTTTGGCAATGATAGAGGTTTTGCAACCCTTACTCATGGGCAGTTTAAAATCTTTACTAATGACCAAAAAACGAGTTCTATTGAAATCGCTATCTTCTATATTGTTGAATAAAATGGGTAATTGATGTATTCTGGCGGCAATCGGTGAGCAAATAGCGGCACTGTTCAGCTCTTTACTTGCCAATAAAGCCGCTTTTGAGGTAGATTCTACGGGAATAAGTTCTACTTTTTGGTGTTCAAAATAACTTTGTAAAAACTTCTTACATTGGCGAAAAGCAATATCTTTAGAATAAACTTTTTCTATATGTGGCAACCTATCTTCGGCAGAGGCAAAAGTAAAATGGATAGGCATGGGCACTTCTGCCACAATTTTAATATTATTGTTATAAAGACCCTCAAAAGTTTCATTTACTGTGCCCTCTTGATTGTTTTCTATCGGTAACACTCCAAAGCGAACTCTTTCCGTACCTACACTTTCGAAAACTTCTTGTATGGTAGGCAATGATAGATAATCAGCAATAGAGCCAAAACGACTTTCAGCGGCTTGGTGCGTAAAACTCCCCTCAGGACCTAAGTAGGCGATGCGTTCAGGCAATTCAAAATTACGGCTTACGGCAAATATTTCTAAAAAGATAGAATCAATGGCTTGAGGCATCAAAAGTCCCTTGTTATTTGCTTTGAGCCTTTCTAAAATGGCTTGTTCTCTTTCAGGACGATAAATAATGCTGCGATTAGTCCTTTTAAGCCTTCCGACCGCACGCACCAACTCCATTCTTTGGTTGAGTAGTGCGATGAGCTGGTCGTCAATGCTATCTATTTTTTCACGAAGATGTGCTAATTCTTTATCCATAAGTGCAGATTAGTAGTATTTGACAGCAAAGTAAGGCTTTTTTTTGTATCTTTGCAAAAATACATATCGCATACAAATATTCATGTTCATCTCCACAAGCGAAGATTTTAGTATTGGCTACAAACAAAAAATTTTACATCAAAATTTACCTCTTTGTATAGAAAAAAACAAACTCATTTGCCTATTAGGTGCCAATGGCTCTGGTAAATCTACACTCCTAAGAACCCTTGCGGGCTTACAAAAACCACTCAAAGGCAATGTTTTTATTGAGCAAAACAAACTTCAAAAATTATCAAATACACAAATTGCACAGCTTATTAGCATTGTATTTACAAAAACGCCTACGCCTACACTGAAAGTAGTAGAGCTTATGCAAATTAGCCTATTTGCACAAACAAACTGGTGGGGAAATCTCAATGCAATGCATCATCATAGAATTGCAAATGTGCTAAAAAACCTTCAAATACAACACCTTGCCGAGCAAACCCTTTATGAACTAAGCGATGGACAACTCCAAAAAGTAATGATAGCCCGCGCATTAGTACAGAATACACCAATTATTATATTAGATGAACCCACAGCACACCTCGACCTTCTCAATAGAATCCAAATTTTCAATTTATTAAAAAAGACAACCATAGAAGAGCAAAAAACCATACTCATCGCTACCCATGATTGGGAAATCGCACAACACATAGCAGACGAAATATGGTTTTTAGATACAAAAAATGGGCTGAAAATCGTTAAAAATAAAAATGAATCTTTACATTTGGATTATATTTTGCCTTATGTTACTCATTCTCTTAAAAATGATGAGCAACTACTATTATCCAAAATTCTAAAAAACAATAACTAATATTTATTCAAATGTTTGCTGATTGGGACGACTTACTGCAAAAAAATTACTATGATAATACCTTAGAAAAATGGCTATTAGGTGCATTTATACTATTATCGTCAATGTTATTGAGCCTCTTGTGTATTTGGGGGTTGCGGCTATTCAATAAAGTTTATGCTAAAAAAACAGATACAGTACTTGACGATTATATGGTCGAGAAATTAACATTTCCTTTGGCTACTTCAGTTTTTTGGGCAGGCATATACATCTTATTCAACTATCTTGTTTGGAGTAGTGCGGTCTATATTATTTTTAGTCATTTTCTTGCCATTACATTTACGCTTATCGTTGCTTGGATAGCCATTCGCTTTCTCAATGCATTAGTAGAAGGCTATTGGCTACCTAAAATAGAGAAAGAAGAAACTGCCATAGATGCAAGCCTAATATTGGTTATAGAAAGAAGTTTTGGCATTATTGTAATGTTCATAGCCTTTATTATAGGGCTCAAAAATGCAGGTTATGATGTCAATACACTTTTGGCGGGGTTAGGTTTAGGAGGCTTTGCCTTAGCCATAGCCGCACGTACTACTATTTTTAATATTTTTGGCGGTTTAACTGTCTTTTTTACTACTCCTTTCAAAACAGGTCATCGAATTATTATTGATAATTTTGATGGCTATGTAGAGCGAATAGGGCTAAGTACTACACGCATCAGAAGTTTTGACGACGAAAGCGTGGCATTCATTCCCAATCACTTTTTTGCAGAAAAGAAAATTATTAATATTTCCCAATCTGATGGCTTCCAACGTTCTTTTATTTTTGTTTTTCCTATTGATACTGAAATTGTGAAAATCAACAAAGTAAAACTAACCTTATTAGAAATAGCCAAAGAACACAAACAAATTGTAGGAACTCCACGTGTAATGATTGATAACTTTACTGATGCAGGTATTCAACTCCTATTTTTGTGTATGATTCATTCTAAATCGGCTTGGTGGGACATACAGCACGAAATAGCAATAGAAATACTGCAAAAATTCCGTGAGCAAGATATTCGCTTTACAGTACGCTCCACACTAAAAGCATTGCCTCCTCCTGAGTCAGAGCGAATACCCGGCATGGTTTATCCCGAAGAAGTAAAAAAGACAAAGAAAAGCAAAGACAAAGATGAAGAATAATAAATAGAACAATAAAGAAACTATGAACTATACGATCCTTTGGGCAGATGATGAAATAGATTTACTCAAGCCCCATATTCTTTTTCTTAATAAAAAAGGTTACCAAGTAGAAGCAGTCAAAAGTGGCTTCGATGCCATAGAAAAGTGCAAAGAAGAACTTTATGACCTCATATTTTTGGACGAAAACATGCCCGGAATGACTGGTTTAGAAGCACTTGCCCAAATCAAAACCATACGCCCCAATATTCCTGTTGTGATGATTACCAAAAGCGAAGAAGAACACATCATGGAGGAAGCTATAGGCGCAAAAATTGCCGATTACCTTATAAAGCCTATCAATCCTAATCAAATATTGCTCTCCATCAAAAAAATATTAGACAACAAAAGACTAATCAGTGAGAAAACAAATCAAAATTACCAACAAGATTTTCGCAACCTCGCAATGGCATTTGGCGAACACCTTGACCATCAGGAATGGATAGAAATTTACAAAAAACTCATTTTCTGGGAGTTAGAAATCGAAAATACAGAGAACAAAGAAATGGCAGAGATTTTAGAAATGCAAAAAACCGATGCTAACATCAATTTCAGAAAATTTGTAGAAGACCATTACGAAGATTGGCTCAATGACCCCGACATAGACCGCCCTGTTTTTTCGCACCAACTAATGCGCAAAAAAGTATTCCCTCTTTTGCAATCGCACGACGAAACCTTCTTTTTCCTGCTGATAGACAACCTACGATACGACCAATGGAAAACCATTGAGCCCATCATTACCGAATATTTCAATGTAGAAGAAGAAAGTGCTTATTATTCTATTCTTCCTACTACCACAGCTTACGCGCGCAACGCTATATTTTCGGGAATGATGCCTGCCGATATGGAAAAACACCACCCCGATATATGGGTACAAGAAGATGATGAAGAAGGAAAAAACCTCAATGAAGCAACCTTTTTGGAAAGACAATTGAAAAAAAACAAACTTGATTATAAATTCGAATACCATAAAATCATTACGCAAAGTCAAGGCAAAAATTTAGTAGATAACTTTAATAATCTTATTAGTAATAAGCTAAATGCAATCGTCTTCAACTTCGTGGACATGCTCTCGCATGCACGTACCGATGTTAATATGATTAAAGAACTAATGCCCGATGAAGCCGCTTTTCGTTCCCTTACAAAATCGTGGTGCTTACACTCTCCTTTGTTAGATTTGATAAAAAAAATAGCCGATAAAAAAATGAGGCTCATCATCACAACTGACCATGGCACAATACGTGTAAAAAAACCTTTTAGAATTATTGGAGATAAGAATGTAAATACAAACCTAAGATATAAACAAGGTAAAAATTTAAGTTATGACAATAGCAATGACATATTAGTGGCACGCAACCCAGAGAAATTTCATTTGCCCAAGCCTAATATCTCAACTTCTTATGTTTTTGCCACAGAGGATAGCTTTTTTGCCTATCCTAACAATTATAACTACTATGTAAATTACTATCGTGATACTTTTCAACACGGAGGAGTATCCTTAGAAGAAATGATAATCCCTTTTATTCATCTAAAACCCAGATAATTTTATGTCTAATTCTACCAATAGAATTGCGTCTAATGCCCTTTCTTATATTATAGGCTTATCTATCAGCATGACGATCGTCTTAGTACTTCTGCAATGGTTCAATGTTCCTGTTGGGTCATTGATAGATTGGTTAATAGGAATTGCTATGTTTGTTTGGCTTATTATGGTTGTTACATTGCCTTGGAATGTCTATTTTGAAGCCGTAGAAGTAATTACTGAAAGCAAGAACTCCGAAAAACAAAACATACAATTTGACAAAAACAAATTGGTGTTCGTAAAAAAATTGGCAAACGCAATGATTTTTATTGCTATTTTCTTGCACCTTGCCTCAGCTGCGGGCTTTTACGTGTTGTCTTATTATGAAATCACAAAATTAGGCTATTTCGGAGCCATCGCTTCATTGCTTCTTACGCTTTTGCGTCCCTTAGCACGTGCCTACGAATATATTTCTGATTATCTATTCAGGCTTCGAGAAGAAATTCACTACCCTCGCCCCGATGTAAAAGCCCTTGAATATAGAGTAGAAAGTTTAGAATATAGATTTAACACTATTGAAGAATTGACAATAGAAGATAAAATTTATCAATTGAGCGAACAACTGGAAGACTTAATAGAAAAAAATCAGAAAGAACACGAAAAACTCTCCAAAGAAACACACCATGCCGTAGCACAACTGACCGAAGATGGCAAATTCATAGACCATTTGCTCGAAATCATCAGATTCATCAAACGCGTATGATGAAAAAAACAAAACATATATTTACAATTACATTTTTTGCCTCTTTTTGGGTATTTTTCATTGCCAAAAGCACTGAAAAGACACAAAATATAATTATAGAGAAAAAACAAGACACGATACTTAATGTTTTAGTAGGTGCTACCCAAATGCAAGAATACCTGCCCAAGTTGCAAGGTAAAAATGTAGCATTGGTAGTCAATAACACTGCTCTTTTTCCTAACGGAACACATCTGGTAGATACACTCTTGGCATTGAAAGTAAATGTACGCAAAGTCTTTGCACCCGAACACGGTTTTCGCGGCAATATAGATGCGGGCGAAACCGTACAAAATATGCAAGATAAAAAAACATTGTTACCTATTATTTCATTATATGGTACAAATAAAAAACCCACCGCCGAGCAATTACAAGATGTGGAAATCATCATTTTCGACATCCAAGATGTAGGTGTCCGATTTTATACCTATATCAGCACTCTTCACTATGTAATGGAAGCCTGCGCCGAAAACAATAAGATACTTATCGTATTAGACCGTCCAAACCCGAATGCTTCTTACATAGATGGTTGCGTACTCCAAAAGGGGTTTGAGTCTTTTGTAGGAATGCACCCCGTACCTATTGTATATGGGCTCACTATTGGTGAGTATGCATTGATGATTAATGGCGAAAAGTGGCTTAAAAACCAAATTATAACTAATTTAATGGTTATAAAGAATAAAAATTACACACATCAAACTATTTATAGCCTGCCCGTAAAACCATCTCCCAATTTACCCAATGATTTAGCCATTGCTTTATATCCATCGCTTTGTTTGTTCGAAGGGACAAACATCAGTGTAGGGCGTGGAACTACTTACCCTTTTCAAGTAATAGGTTTTCCAGATGTTAATATGGGGCAATTTTCCTTCACACCCGTCAGTATAGATGGCATGGCAAAACAACCTATGTATCAAAATCAAATTTGTTATGGTATAGATTTGCGCCAAACTTCCCCCAAGTATCAATTTACATTACAATATATCATAGATTTTTACCACAAAACCACAACTAAAGATACTTTTTTCAATCAATATTTCAATACTTTAGTAGGAAATAGCGTGTTACAATGGCAAATAAAACAAGGACTTAGTGAAGAAGAAATACGCAAAACTTGGCAGGAAGATATAAAAAAATATAAAATAACAAGAGAAAAATATTTATTATATCCTTAAACTTACTTAGCTAAGATATCAGAGAACAGCTTGTTGTAGTAATGAATAGGTATTATAGGGTATTATTTTTATTGAAAATGTTAGAAAAGTGTCGTTAAACCCATAAAAACTTACATGTATATTACTTTGCATATATAACTTTACTTATTATATTTGCGTATGGAATAGTTGAACCGCTAGCTTATAACAAATTAAAATCATTTAGATAAAGCACATTAAAATTTCTAAATAACACCTTTCTTTTATGAAAAAGATTCTGAAAATTTTTTCACTAATTATCATTTCAATTGCGCTATTTAATACCTCTTTAGCACAA
>RDZE01000037.1 GCA_004293905.1 Cytophagales bacterium
TTTTTTTCATCGGTAAGTGTGATATCAAGGTTTATTTTTTCGCCGGGGTATACTTCTGCGGGGTATTCCAACGACAACTGCATTTTTTCTGTTTTCTCCTCATCAGGTAATTGTATAAAGAAGAATTTTTTTTCTAATTTTCCTGCCCAAGTATAGTAAACATATACCAAATAAGGTGTTTTATCCTGTGTTTTTTTCCTCCAGTTCAATTCAGTGCCTCTGCCTTGTGCTATTTCTGTTTTGTCTTTGTAAATAGAATACCAAAAAGGTATTTGATAGGGGTTTGCGGCTTGGAAAAAGACAGAATCTACAGTTCGGCTTTGGTAAAATTGTATGGGAGTTGTAATATCGGAGAGTGAAAAGTGTGCATAATACGTCTTGTGGGCATCGTATAAAGTATATTGATTTATATTTGTGTTAAGTGGCTCTTTGTGAGGAATGCTAATCGCTTGTAAGGTATTAGTGTTGTTATTTTTTAGATAAAAAGTTTTAGTCGTGAGGGTATCATTTTGGGCTTCTATGTTCAAAAAACCACCTTTGAGTTCCATTACTACTTCATCGTGTACTCTATAATCTATTGTTAATTCTTTCGCTAATTTTGTATTGTCCACACTATTCATCGTTACTAAAACTTTCAGCGTACTAGAAAGTTGGGGTTTGAGCGAATCGGGCAAGGTGATAGAGGTTGGAGGTGTGGCACTGAGTGTGGTTTCATACTTCCAAATTGTATTGGGTAGGAATTTTTTTTCGTAAATCCCATATTTATTGTTATGTTCTATACTCGTTACTACTATTTTTATTTTGCCGTCTAAAACGTCTAAATCATTATTTGTTTTTGCACTCACCAAAAATGTAATAGAGTCTTTAGCATAGAAAATATTCTTACTTTTGTTGGTTTTCAAATCCATAGAGTAGTTTTCTTTCAACTCATAGTCTTCGTATAAAAAATCAGTCTGTGCAAACTCTTTGCCTCTTTTATTCTCAAAATAAAGTTCAACTATTTTAGATTTAGGTATTTTTAGGCTGTCTAATAGGTGTATGCTTCCTTGATAACAACCTTTTCTGTAAGGAGTTGCTTTGAAAGTAGCCAATCCACGATAGTTATTATAGATGACTACATCTATTTTACCATTGTAAGGCTTACCATTTTTCTTGAGTATAATTGCCTTCCAAAATACTTATTCGTTGCTATATAACTTTTATGATATCTGTCATTATCTCCATAATAATAATAATCTCTCCGAAAAATCCTATTCCAAACTTTTGTAAAAGGATAAGTGAGCACGCGAGTACGCCCTTTGGTACAAAGAACATACAAGCCACGAAGTAGCCATAGAGGAGGTCTAAGTACGTATTTAGTAGGTAATTTAAAAAACAACAAGCCATAAAAACCAGTTTGGTAATAACGAAGTTTAGGTAGTTGATTATCGAGTATGTAATAAAAAACTACCCCCTGATAGATAATTTCTAATTTTCCTTCTTTTCGTGTTTTGGCTATTTTGTGTAGGTTAGTAGTAGGGTCAAGAGGAATTTCTTTCCCTTTCAGGTATAATTTAGCATCTGTTATGGGTTGTTTTGAGCTATCAGCAAGTAAAATCAACAAATCAGTGTCATTGTCTAAAAAACGAATCTCAAAAGGCATAACACTGTGCATCAAATATTCAGAGCGATCCGAATAAACATTTTGTATAACATAGTATCCATTGGCAAGTTTTTGCTTAGAAAAATCTTTGACAAGGGAAGAATCTATTGGTAGCCGCTTCTCTTTTATAAATTGCTCAAGAAAATCTTTATCGTCCAATGCCTTTTTTACATCATTGTTAGTAAGAGAATACAAATAAGCCTTTAAAAAATCTTGTGCCAAAAGGGTAGGGGCTATGAAAAACAAACAGCAAAAAAGCAATGATAATTTTAGTGGTTTCATGGTGCGATTATATTTAAACAATGACAATGTAAAAGTAATCAAAAATGTCAAACATTACAAACAAACTATAAAAATAGAACATAAAAAAAAACGCAAACCCATTACAGATTTGCGTTTTTATCATTTTTTTAATTTTCTATGCTTAGCGCAAAGTCGTTGTTGTAGTACGTGTGGTCGTTTTTTCTACCCCATTTTCGTAACGTACTTCTTTCTTAATATCTATTTTTTGGGTTACAACTTTGTCAGAACCTTTTGCGATATGAGGCGCAATCACCAAAGCCACAATAGACATTAGTTTTATTAAGATATTCATAGAAGGACCAGAGGTATCTTTGAAAGGGTCACCTACGGTATCGCCTGTTACAGAGGCTTTGTGAGGCTCTGATTTTTTGTAATAGGTTTGTCCATCAATTACAACTCCTTTTTCAAAAGACTTCTTCGCATTGTCCCAAGCACCACCTGCATTTGATTGGAACATCGCCATCAATACGCCTGAAACAGTAACACCAGCCAATAAGCCGCCTAATACCTCAGGACCAAAAGCAAAACCTACCGCTGCGGGCACTACTATAGCGATGGCACCGGGCAAAATCATTTCGCGAATAGCGGCACGTGTAGAGATAGCTACGCATTTTTCATATTCAGGGCGTGCTTTGCCTTCCATAATTCCGGGAATTTCTTTGAACTGACGGCGTACTTCTTTTACCATATCCATTGCGGCTTTTCCTACGGCATTGATAGCCAAAGCAGAGAAGATGAAAGGAATCATACCACCTACAAAAAGCCCTGCCAATACTTGTGGGTTAGAAATATCTATAGTTTTAATTTTGGCAATACCCATAAAAGCGGCAAACAAAGCCAAGGAAGTAAGTGCAGCAGAAGCAATCGCAAAACCTTTTCCTACGGCAGCGGTTGTGTTTCCTACGGCATCTAATATATCTGTTTTTTCACGTACTTCTTTGGGCAAATCACTCATTTCTGCAATACCACCCGCATTATCAGCAATAGGACCGAAAGCATCAATCGCCAACTGCATAGCAGTAGTAGCCATCATACCAGCGGCGGCGATAGAAACACCGTATAAACCCGCAAAATAATAAGAAACTACAATACCTGCTGCCAAGACAATAATAGGCAACATCGTTGATTCCATCCCTACTGCCAAACCACCAATTACGTTAGTAGCGTGTCCTGTAGCCGATTTTTGAATAATGGAATTCACAGGTCTTCTGCCCATAGAAGTATAATACTCTGTAATCATACTCATCAGCGCGCCTACCAATAAACCGACAGCTACGGCAGCAAATACGCCCATAGACGTAAATTCGAAACCACGCAAAGTCATACGTTCAGGTAGAATGTATAAGATGATGAAATAAGAGGCAATAGCTGTGAGAATGATAGAAACCCAGTTACCTAAGTTCAAAGCCCCTTGCACATTGCCATTTTCTTTTACTGATACAAAAAAAGTACCTATGATAGAAAAAATAAGTCCTAAACCAGCAATCAACATCGGTAAAAGAATAGGGGACATACCGCCGAAATCGTCTCCAAGTGCTATAGTTTCGCGCCCTAAGACCATCGTTGCCAAGATAGTAGCTACATACGAACCAAATAAGTCAGCTCCCATACCAGCCACATCGCCTACGTTATCACCTACGTTATCGGCAATAGTAGCAGGGTTGCGAGGGTCATCTTCAGGAATGCCAGCTTCTACTTTTCCAACCAAATCAGCCCCTACATCGGCAGCTTTAGTATAAATACCACCCCCTACGCGGGCAAAAAGGGCAATACTTTCAGCACCCAATGAAAAACCAGTAAGCACTTCCAATGCCAATTCCATTTCTTCCCCGTTAGGGCTTGCGCCACCTACAAAAAGTTGGCGGAAAACGATAAACAAAGAGCCTAAGCCCAAAATAGCCAAACCTGCTACGCCCATTCCCATTACACTTCCTCCTGTGAAGGAAACTTTGAGTGCCTTAGAAAGGCTTGTGAGGGCGGCATTCGCTGTACGCACATTTGCCAAGGTAGCAATGCGCATACCTATATAGCCTGCCAAAGCAGAAAAAACGGCACCGATTACGAAAGCTCCAATGATGAGCGGGTGAGATTTTTCGTTGCCATAACTTAAGAAAAACAACAAAATACTTGCGATAATTACGAAGTAGGTCAATACTCTGTACTCTGCGCGGAGAAATGCCATAGCACCTTTTGAAATGTTAGAGGCTATTTCGGTCATTCTTTCGTTTCCTGCGTCTTGTTTGCTTACCCAAGCAGAATTAATAAAGGTAAACAACAAGCCCAATACTCCTATGGCAGGTACAAGATATAAGATAATTTCTGTAGTCATAGATTTATATGATAGTTATTAAAAATTCGTACAAAATTAATGTAGTTATGTGGAAATCAAAGCAAACAGTAGCAAAAATTCGCTAAATTAGTATACTAAAGGCTTCTATTGACATCAAAGGCTTCCAAATAGTCGGCAACACGGCGTGCAAACATACCTCCTAAGGCACCATCAATGACGCGGTGATCGTAAGAGTGCGAAATGAACATCATGTGTCTGATGGCTATCATATCGCCTGTTTCTGTTTCGATAACTGCGGGTTTTTTCTTGATAGCTCCGAAAGCCAAAATCGCAACTTGTGGCTGCATAATAATAGGAGTACCCATTTCGTTGCCAAAAGAACCAATATTAGACATAGAGTAAGTGCCTCCATTGAGTTCATCAGGGCTTAGTTTATTATTTCTGGCTCTATTTGCCAAATCATTGACCGTTTTGGTAAGTCCTAATAGGTTCAGGCGGTCTGCATTTTTGATTACAGGAACAATCAAATTGCCTGTAGGCAAGGCTGCTGCCATTCCTATATTGATGTCTTTTTTCACAATAATTTTATCACCATCTACCGATATATTCACCATCGGGAAATCTTTCAATGCTTTTGCAATGGCTTCTATAAATACAGGGGTGAAAGTGATGTTTTCGCCTTCTCTTTTCTTAAATGCGTCTTTGATTTTATTGCGCCAAAGGACTATATTGGTTACATCAACCTCTACAAAAGTGGTTACGTGAGGCGAAGTATGTTTCGATTCTACCATGCGTTGTGCAATCATCTTACGCATACGATCCATCTCTACAATTTCTACATTGCCTCCGTAGGATTGTGCAGGTGCTACAGAAGCCGTAACTACAGGCTGAATTTCTTGTTTTTGTACCACTGCATTATTGTTGTTATTTTGTACTGGTACTGTAGTCGCAACATTATTTTTTCTTTGCGCTACGTATGCCAAAATATCTTTTTTAGTTACTCTATTTTCGCTGCCGGTGCCTGCTACGGTTGCCAATTCTTCCATAGATATTTGTTCTTCTTTGGCAATGCTTAGCACTAATGGAGAGTAAAAACGATTTGCGCCGTTGCTATGTGATTGCTGCTGTGCTTGCGATACGTTCACACTGCTCGCAACAGATGTCTGCTCTACTACAACAGGCGTTTCTACGGGTGTTGTCGCGGCACTGCTTCCTTCTGCGGCAATCAAGGCTATTGGCTGCCCTACTTGCACTACCTGCCCCTCAGCTACCAAAATTTCTTGTAAAATACCTGCATGAGTAGCGGGGATTTCAGTATCTACTTTGTCGGTCGCTACTTCCAACACGGGTTCATCTTGCGCTATAGGCTCACCTACTTTCTTGAGCCATTTCAATATAGTGCCTTCCATGACACTCTCGCCCATTTTGGGCATAAGCATTTGTACTGCTGACATATCTTTTTTTACTGTTTTGCCCGCAAAGTTATAGAAAAATTTGCTATCTTTGTTTGATACTACTTTTTTTTCTATGGAAGAACCCAAAATACCTCGTGCTAAAGAAAATGATTATACCAAAGAAATGGCAAACGAGCGAATGGCTTTTGCCCAAAGGTATACAACATACCCACTTGAGCACCTTGCGCATTATGCATTTGACCCCAATCTCTTGTCAGGCAATATAGAAAATTTTGTGGGGGTTGCCCAAATACCCATCGGTTTGGCAGGACCACTGCTCATCAATGGTGAATATGCAAAAGGAGATTTTTTTGTTCCGATGGCTACTACAGAAGGCACATTGGTAGCAAGTTATAGTCGTGGCATGAAGCTCACCAAAGCCGCAGGAGGCATCACGACTACAGTCATAGACGATGCCATGCAAAGAGCTCCTATATTTATCTTTGAAAATGCACGTTTGGCGCGTGCTTTTGGAATATGGGTAGAAGAAAACTTTGAGAACATTAAAAAACAGGCAGAAAGCACTACCAGCGTAGGCAAATTACGCAACATAGAGCAGTACGCTGCGGGCAAAATGAGATGGCTTCGCTTTAACTATACTACGGGTGATGCTGCGGGGCAAAATATGGTTACTAAAGCCACGCGCGAAGCCTGCCAATGGATTCTCAAGCAAGGAATAGAGGGTTTGGAACATTTTTCTTTAGCTGCTAATTTTGATACAGACAAAAAACACTCACAAGTCAATAACTTACATACGCGTGGCAAAAGAGTCATCGCCGAGCTTACTTTGCCTGCCGATTTAGTATCCCAATTTTTCCGCATTACGGGCAAAGCAATGTATTTTCAACGCCAACTCTCCAACATGGGAGCAATGCTTTCGGGCTCTGTAAATAATGGTGCGCATTTTGCCAACGGCATCACGGCTTTGTTCATTGCCACAGGGCAAGATGTAGCCAATGCAGCCGAATCTTCGGCAGGTTTGGTATATAGTGAATTAAAAGAGAATGGCGATTACTACTTTTCAGTAACAATTCCTTCGCTCATTGTGGCTACTTACGGTGGTGGAACAAACTTGCCCACACAACGCGAATGTTTAGAAATATTAGGCTGTTATGGAACAGGCAAAGTATACAAATTAGCAGAAATCATTGCCGCTACAGTACTTTGTGGCGAATTATCGCTCAGTGGTGCCATCATTGCAGATGAATGGGTATCGAGCCACGAACAATATGGGCGCAACAAAGGCTCATAGACGCTTACTTTTGTGGTGCGCTGCGTGCCGCGCGTGTATGTGCATGGTACTTAGCGCGTAACTTCGGGGTGTACTCAATCGCATAACTACTTACGCGTTTCATCATTTCTAAAGCCTCCTGACTGTCCATACCCGTAGCTTCTCTGATGACTTTGAGGTATATCCAATCTTTATAAATAGTAAAAGCTGCGCCAATCAAAGAATCATTCAGTGTTAACAATTCCTTAAACAGCATTTCTAACTGAGTTGCAGGGGCTTCCATCACAGGTGAGAGTACCTGAAAATAAACCCTTTGGTCTTTGTCCATACGCCAAAGGTCTATCCAAATTTCTCTTTCAGAGCGTTTCAAATTCCATTGCCCTTCTTGGTTACCGCGTGCTATTTTGGGGTCTATATTGAGGGTTTGTATGGCTTCTTCCACTACAGTATAGTATTCTTGAAGTGTTTGTTCTAAAGCAGTCATGGGGGAAAGTCTAATTTTTTACAATTTTAATCATATTTTAGCGAAAATTTCGACAAATCGGGTTTGAATTTTCGAAATCTTTGTTTTTCGTACTCATAAAATACCTTTCCTATATTTTTCATAAAAGGAAAACCTATGTTATTATAGTCATACTTGTCATCATTGAGGATTCCATCGTTATTCGTGTAAATTACTATAGTTAGGAAAAACTCTACCTTTTCTTTTAAATCTACAAAATAGCAATTTTCTATCATAAAGCCATAGGCAAGTCCTATTTTATTAAACAAGCGAATATGACGCGGAATGTCTTCTTTTTGTTGTGCGAACATTAAGAATTTGCTATAACTGTCTTCATATTTTTCATAGTTAGGATATAGGCTTTCTTTCGGATATTCTGACATGCATTGGTACAAAAACTGATAATCATCGGGGCTTAGTAAAAAAGTTTGTTTATTGTTTTTGATAGCTTCAGGAAAAATAACATTGCGAAGTATTTCCTGTAAAACCTGTACCGATACATAATTACGGTCTGTAAAATCTTTGGGCATTTCTATCAGTTGTTTGGTTTTATCGTCTATATAACCTTTGCCCACTTGCATCTGATTGATTTTAGCGCGGTATTTTTGCGCATTGTACACTTGTTTTTGCTCATAAATGATGTTTTTAGGGTTTTTAGCGTCATAGAATTGTAGCGCATTTGTGTATTTGTTATCCTCCATAGAAAATTGAGGAGCTGCCAGCCGATGCGTAATCATAATATCTCCGTATCCCTTTTTCCATAGGCTTTCGTTGATGTTTTTTTGTCCAACAAATTCGTACAAACGGTTAAAAGCATCGTTATCACTCACAATGAATAATTTTTTGATGTAGTGCGCTATCGAAGGCAATTTATTTTTCGCTGTAGTGTCTTTGATTGCTTTGCTTTGCGGGCTACGCACAGAGTCTATTCTCAACGGCGTATATTTATCTAACCCCTTGATATTGAGTCGGTTCAATTTCTCTAATGCGAGCAATGCTACAGGCAACTTGATGGTGCTTGCGGGGTAAAAATAGCGTTTTCTATCCACCCCATACTCATAAGTTTTGAAAGAAGGTTGATTGAGCGAATCACGGTTGATTTGTGTGTACAGTATTTGTAATTGATACTTTTCAGGCGATTTTAATACTTCCTTAAAAAGAGGTTCATTGGCATGCAATAAACTATCTACCAACGAGCGCGAACTATGTTGCCACTGGCAACTTGTACAATACAATATACATAACAACCAAAAAACAACATTAAAAATCTTCATTATTTTTTATTCACCATTTTTTATTTAGAAAATACAAAAATAAAAACAGATTTGATTTTTTGTAGGAAAAAATAGTATTATTTTTGCTTAAAGCAATCCAATGAGCATGAAATCATTATATTTATCTATTTTGTTAATAGGCATCATAAGCCTTCTGAAAAGCAATGTACAAGCCCAAAACAACAGCATAGAATCGCTGAAAAAAACCATACAAAAAGATAAAAAAGACATAGCCGAAGTAAATGCACTTACAGAGTTAGGGCGAATACTGCAAGTTTCACAACCTCAACAAGCCATTCAATATGCGGAACAAGCCGAAACAATCGCCAAAAAAATCAATTACCAAGAAGGTTTAGCCGATGCTTGGGCACTCAAAGCCGATATTACTGCTTTCCAAGAAAAAAGACCCGATAAAGCCATCAAATGGTACGAAGATGCCTACAGAAGTTACCAGAAATTATATGAAAAACAACTCATAGGGAAAGCAAAAATTTATAATTTTCTTACTAACAGCGCACTACCCGCCTACAAAATACTCATAGAACAAGGCGAATTGACACAAAAAGACAAGAAAGCCCTTAAAAAATACAAAGATTTGCACGCCGATATGTCTGAGTATGTAACCCAATTAGCGATTACGACTAACGAAAAACTACAAAAAACACAAACCGAACTCAAATACTCAGACGTAAAACTCAAATCTCAAGAATGGCAAAAAACACTCCTTGAGATAGAAAAAGAAATGCTCAAAGACAGCCTCGTCATCAAAGAATTGATAGAAAAAGCTCTTACCGATAGCCTTATCAGGCAAGAATTTACCATCAAAGACAAAACCATAGAAATACTCAAGGAAAAAGCCAAAACCGAACGGCTTGAATACGAATCGGAAGTAAAAAATCTTGAAAATAATCGCCTACGATGGATTATCACTTCTATTGCTGTTACGCTTGTACTCATCGTATTACTAACACTTATACTCATTCGATTCAATAGAGTACAGAAGAAAAATAACCTCCTCTTGGCAAAACAACGCGAAGAAATAGACCATAAAAACCAACAAATCATAGGAAGCATCACCTATGCAAGTCGTATTCAAGAAGCAATTTTGCCCCGCCCACAAGAACTTACAGAAGCCTTTGGCAATTTGCTCGTATTCTTCAAACCACGCGACATTGTTTCGGGCGATTTCTATTGGCTCGCCGAAACACCCCCAGAACCCATATTCGGATTAGTAGAAACCCAGCGCGGGCGTTTATCTGCCTTCAGAGGAATCAAAGGGAGCAAAAGAATTTTTGCCGCCATTGACTGCACAGGACACGGCGTACCCGGCGCATTTATGAGTATGATAGGCTATACATTGCTCAATGAAATTGTATTCCAACGCAATATCATACAACCCAACCAAATACTCATAGAATTGCACAAAGGCATCATAGATGCACTCAAACAAGGGCAAACAAGAATCAACGATGGTATGGATTTGGCACTTTGTGTGATAGACGAAGAACAAAAACAAATGCAATTTGCAGGGGCAAAAAACGCACTACTCTATTTCCAAAACGGTACGGCACATTTTATCAGAGGAAGTAAGTACCCCATTGGAGGTATTTTTTTACACAAAGAAGAAGACCGCGAATACCAAATACATACCATTGATATATCGCAGAAAACAACCTGCTACATGTATTCCGATGGGTTTCAAGACCAATTCAATGCCCGCGAGAGAAAGAAATTTATGAGCAACCGCTTCCGTGATCTACTTGCCGAAATACACACTCTGCCCTTTGAACAACAGCATACAACCTTAGAAAAAACCTTTGAGGAGTGGAAAGGAGATACCAAACAAACCGATGATGTGCTTATTGTAGGTTTTCAAGTAGGAAATGAAGCATAATAATAATAATAGCAAAATAAACAACAACAAACAACAACAAAAATGGAAAAAATAAGTGTATTTGATATTTTTAAAATAGGGGTAGGACCCTCAAGTTCGCACACGATGGGACCTTGGCGCGCCGCACAACGTTTTTTGGAAGCCTTTACCCAACAATATCCCATAGAAATAGTAGAAAATATAGAAGTAAAATTATATGGCTCGTTAGCCAAAACAGGCAAAGGGCACGGTACGGACATTGCTGTAATATTAGGATTGGCAGGCGAAGACCCCGTAACTGTAAATCCTGATACTATTTTTGACATCATCGCCAACATAGAAAAAGAAGAACAAATAAAGCTGAAAAACATAAAAAATACGCCATTCATACCTGCACAAAATATTCATTTTCTAAGACAAGAAACCCTCAGCTTTCACCCCAACGGAATACGTTTTCTCATTCATACCATTCAAAATGAAACATTTGAGCGCACCTATTTTTCCATCGGTGGAGGATTTGTAGTAGAGGAAAAAGAAGAAAAAAATCAACTGCACACTACTAAAAATGTGGCAGATGCTTTGCCATACCCTATAGAAAAAGCCGTAGATTTATTGGCGCATGCCACAGAACATCAGCTTTCGCTTGCTGAAGTTATTTTTAGAAACGAACAATATTGGCGTAGCCCCGAAGAAACCCGAAAAGGTGTGTTGCAAATTTGGCACACCATGAAAGAATGTATTTACAGAGGCGCGCATACCGAAGGCGAATTACCCGGAGGGCTCAAAGTAGTCAGAAGAGCCTATCAAATGAACCAAAAACTGATTGGTATTGGTTTTGGAAAATACCAAAATGCAGACGAATGGCTCGCTACCATTCAATCGCAAAGTGCTGACTTTCAGAAAATACTCAAGTGGGTTAGTTGTTTTGCTTTGGCAGTCAATGAAGAAAATGCTGCTTTTGGGCGTGTTGTTACTGCTCCTACCAATGGCGCGGCAGGAGTAGTGCCAGCAGTTTTGATGTACTACTACTGTTTTTGTCAGAATGTAGACGAGCAAAAAATAACAAATTTCTTATTAGTTGCCTCCGAAATAGGGAGTATTTTCAAACGAAGTTCTACTATTTCGGCAGCTATGGGAGGTTGTCAGGCTGAAATAGGGGTATCTTCAGCAATGGCTGCCGCTGCTCTTACGGAAGCCTTAGGCGGAACGCCCGCACAAGCATTGATGGCTTCTGAAATAGCTATGGAGCATCATTTAGGGCTTACCTGCGACCCAATTGGCGGATTGGTACAAATTCCTTGTATAGAACGAAATACTATGGGGGCTATCAAAGCCATTACAGCCTGCCATATCGCATTGGAAAGCGACCCCGCCAATGCACGTGTATCATTAGATGGAGTAGTACAAACCATGTGGCAAACTGCCCAAGATATGAACGAAAAATACAAAGAAACTTCAGAAGGAGGGTTAGCAGTAAATATTCCAGTGAGTGTACCAGAGTGTTAGGAAATTATAATTCCATTGCTTCATTCAAAAAATGAATAAAAGGTTGCATACTCTTAAATACAGTGAGAGTATGCGCTAAAAAATTGTCTGAACAGAGTACTTTATCACTTATGAGGTGATGGACAATAAAACTTTTCTTGCGCAATAAGTCTATTTCGGGGTGGTCTTTGGCATAACCTTTCGGGGCTGTCTTGAGCGATTCGCCCTCTATTTGGTTAAAAAACTGCCTAAAATCAGAAGATTCAGTTATTTTTTTGAGTGTAGCACTGTTATAATCTATTTCCTGCCTTATTTTGTGCAAATAATCGGCTGGAGGTTGGTATGCACCTCCAGCCAACATAGATTTTTCAGGTTCAATGTGTAAATAATAACCAGCCGCAGTAGATTTTTTCCCTCCTTTGGCAAAGTAAGCCCCAATATGAGTTTTATAGGGAGATTTATCACTGCTAAAGCGCACATCGCGATAAATCCTAAATACCAAGTCTTTAACAGTCAAATCGGCGAGGCTATCATCAAACTTTATCAATTCTTTAAGCATAGAAGAAACAAATGCCTCGTGTTGCTTTTTTATTGATAAATAGGCAGACTTATGCGCCTCAAACCACTCCTTGTTGTTATTGTTCTTTAAGTCGTGGAGAAAAGAAAGCAGTTCTTCCATCGATGGAGTATTTATGCCAATTGGTTTACAAACTTTGTGAGTTTGGATTTATTATTAGCCGCTTTGTTTTTATGGATTACATTTTTGCGCGCCAAACGGTCTATCATTGCTGATACTTTTTTAAGCAATGTTTGTGCTTCTGCTTTTTCTTTACTTGCACGTAGTTTTTTGATAAAAGTACGCGTTGTTTTTAGTTGAAAACGATTAATGAGGCGTTTTTTCTCATTGGAACGAATACGTTTTAATGCTGACTTATGATTTGCCATGAGTTTGCGTATATATGGGTTTGAGATGTATATATTTTAGGGTTGCAAAGATATACTTTTTTTTTGAAATTACCAGCAAAAAAAACTTATTTTTGTACTATAAACAACTATGCTTGTTTGAAAGTTTATATAAAAAAAGGTTATCCAATAATTATATGCCCTTAGAATTACTCTTGACTGACGATGGCTCTTATACGCTTTATAGCTCTGATTTTCAGGAGATTTACCACTCAAGACAGGGTGCGCTTACGGAGTCCATGCATGTGTTTATCAAAGCAGGGTTGGAATTTGTTTTAGGAAAGCACAAACACATAGAACTCTTAGAAGTGGGCTTTGGTACAGGACTGAACGCGCTTTTGAGTTTGCAGGTAATCAAAAATCTTGATGATATTCGTATCAATTATCATGGCATAGAGCCTATTTTGCCCCCCTATGCTATGGTTGAAGCATTGGCTTATCCCTGCCAATTAGATGATTTTTCTTTGGAAAAAGACTTTAAAGCCATTCACCAATGCCCTCCTTTTGAGATGCGAACCATCAAAGAAAATTTTGCTTTTAGGCTTCTGCCAATTCCTTTTGAACAGTTTATGGGCGATAGAGCCTTTAATCTTATATTTTATGATGCTTTTGCACCTTCGCACCACGAGGCTATGTGGCAGCCTATTGTTTTTGAAAAAATCACCCAATGGCTTGCACCTGAGGCGGTTTTGGTTACTTATTGTGCAAAAGGAGTGTTCAAACGTATGCTCAAAGAATTGGGCTTCCATATAGAATCGTTGCCAGGACCTGGACGCAAACGCGAAATGACCAGAGCTATCTGGATAGGAAATGGAAAAAAATAACTTATAACATAGGCATGGTAATCGTAAAGCGGCTTCCTTTGCCTACTTCACTCTCCAATTTGATATTGCCACGATGGGCTTCTATCATCAGTTTTACATAGTGTAGCCCCAAACCAAAACCTTTTACATTGTGGACATTGCCTGTTGAAACCCTATAAAACTTATCAAAAATATGTTTTTTGTCTTTGGTCGCGATGCCTATACCGTTGTCTTCTACCGAGAAAACAACCTTATTTTTCTTATTTTTGCTTACAATAGTGATGAGGGGCTGTTCTTGTGAGTACTTGAGCGCATTGTCTATTAAATTATGGATAATATTATTCAAATGAACTCTATCAGCACTTACAATAACAGGCTGTTTGTCTAATTGTAGTAACAATTCGGCATTTTTTTGCTTCAGCAATGGCTTCATATTGTGCGCTATTTCAGTAATGAGTGCGTTGAGGTCTATGGCTTCTTTATGCAGTTTAAATTCTTCTTTTTCCAGAATAGCCATTTGTAAAACACGTTCTACTTGGTTTTTGAGCCTATTATTTTCTGTTTTTATAATTTGAGCATAGTTCTGCAAGCGGTGAGGGTGTTCATTGATGTCGGGCTTCAATAAAACATCACTGGAAAGTGCTATAGTTGAAATAGGCGTTTTAAACTCGTGCGTCATATTGTTAATAAAATCTGTTTGTATTTCAGATAAACGTCTTTGTTTGATAATAACAAATAAAGTATAAGAAAAAAAGATAACAACAATTAGCAGTACTAATGAAGAAAATATCCAAATATCCATTTGCCCAAATAAATATTCTTGCCTTTTAGGAAAATATACACCGAAATAATAGTTTTCACTGCTCCATTTTGGGAAAATAGCTTGGTTTTTTTTGTTTTGATAAGTACTGTTAGGGTTCATGGATACATAATTGCCATAAACCATATTGCTACTGATACAGTCATAGATACCATACTCAAAATCGAGGAATATATCGCGTGCCTGAAATTCTGTTTTGAGATAAAGCTCTAACTTCGAGGCATCTATGACATCATTGACCATCACGATATAGTAATTAGAGGAAACCTGACTGACAGGATTGACCAAAACGGAGGGGTTATTATTATAAATGAGGATTCTTTCTGCGACATTCTTGAGGGCAATGTGCATCGTTTGGTCAAATTGTTTGTCTTTGAGGTCAAAAGCTTTTTTTACCCAAAATATTTGAATAACAATAATCCCCGTAAGAGAAATGGTGGCTAAAATAACGAAAAGCTGAATATTTCTTTTTTTCATATAGGCAAATAAAGATGAAAAAAAGGACTTTTTTTATTCCATTAACTTTTCATTAACAATCTTTACATTTCATTAACAGACAAATCAAAAAAGCCCTCGTATATTTGTATATGAAAAGCAATAAGCTATCATGTAGCTCTTAGATGTTTTAAGTGTTGGTTAGAACTCAATTACGAAACGGAGTAGAACTTGCTTGCACACTACGACAGTAGCTTTAAGTTGTTTTAGATTTAAGTAGTTTTTAGATTTTTGGAGAAGAAGCCCTATTTGTGTAGGGCTTTTTCTTTTTATTTCTGAATATATAAGCAAATTTAATGCAAAAAAAGAAAGTCATCACTCATTATTTTTACTCTCTATTCATTTATCGGCAAGCCTCACTGTAGGCGAGCGGGATTAGACAGCAATGCTTGTTACAATACAGAATTGAGCTACGCTTATTCAGCAATTTTGCATTTAAGAAGCATTGCTGTCTAATTATAGCACGCTGAATGTCAGGAGTGCCCGATGATGTATGTTTAGCTTTACTGCTGGCTGTAGCGATGCGCTACAAAAATGCTAAAAATAAGTTTCGATGACTTTCTTATGAGCAAAAATAGACTTTTTTCTGTAAAAAAAATATTTTTTCTCTTTTTTTTCATACATTTGTTTTATTATCTTTCATACATATTAGTACATACTATACCATAAAGAAATGCAAATTTCCAAAAAACTCTATTTCATTAGCCTGCTCGTAGCATCACTTTTGGGCGGATTGATGGCGTTGGGCTTCTCTAAATTATTTTCCAAAAGTGGCTATGCAACCATTACTGGGCAAGACGAGCAACTCAATAATTTGCAACAAATCCTTAAAAATCCACAGTTTAAAGTGCCCGATGGCGTTAATTTTCTCATCGCCTCTGACCTAACCAAAAAAGCAGTGGTGCACATACGTATCAGTTATAAAAAAGGAAAAGCCAAAAAACTCAATACTGATGAAGAATATATGGAAGAACTTTTTAGGCAATTTCACGGAGAAAACCCAAAGTATAAAATGCCACAATTATCATCAGGTTCGGGGGTTATCATTTCGGCTGATGGCTATATTGTTACCAATAACCACGTAGTAGACAATGCCTCAGATATAGAAGTTGTGTTGGAAGACAAACGGAGTTTTAAGGCGCAATTGATTGGTAAAGATGCCTCTACAGATTTAGCATTGCTGAAAATAGAAGCACAAGAACTCCCTTTTATCAAATATGCCAAAGCTGATGAAGTAAAAGTAGGAGAGTGGGTCTTGGCGGTAGGAAATCCTTTTGACCTTACCTCTACAGTAACTGCGGGTATTGTGAGTGCTAAAGGGCGAAATATTAATCTTCTGCAAGATAATCAAGGCGATGGCAACTATGCAATAGAGTCTTTTATACAAACCGATGCAGCAGTAAATCCGGGTAATTCGGGTGGGGCGTTGGTAAACTTGAAGGGCGAATTAGTAGGTATCAATACTGCAATTGCTTCACAAACAGGAACTTATTCAGGGTATTCTTTTGCCATTCCTGTAGATATTGTCAAAAAAGTAACGGAAGATTTGCTCAAATATGGACAAGTGCAAAGAGGCGTTTTAGGAGTGCAAATAGGTGATATAGATGCCAATATTGCCGCTCAGTTGGGTCTGAAAGAGGTAAAAGGGGTTTATTTAGTAGGAGTCGCCGAAAATGGGTCGGCTTATAAAGCAGGGCTAAGAGAGGGGGATATTGTCATTAAAATTAATAATAGAGCCATTAATACTTCGGCAGAGTTGCAGGCAACAATAGCAATGTATAGACCGGGCGATGTATTGTCTATAGTATACATCAGAGATAAAAAAGAAGCTACTGCCAGCGTAACACTTTTGAGCCGAGAGGGGAGCACTGAAATTGTAAAAAATACCAATAATCTTAAAAGCACTACTAAAGTATTGGGTGCACTCTTGGGCAATGTATCGGAAGAGGAACTCAAAAAATTGGGCATTACGCATGGGGTAAAAGTAGTGGAAGCAAACGAGGGTAAAATGCGAGAAGCAGGCATCAGAAAAGGTTTTATTATTACTCATTTCGGAGAGATACCCGTTGGCGATGTGGGCGATATTACTAAAATAATGAAAAATAATAAAAGAATTATTGTGATAGAGGGCATATACCCTAATGGGGACAAGGCTTACTATGCCATAGGGCAATAAAAAAACTACCTTGCATGAATTATGTAAGGTAGTTAACACTTTTTACTGTATGAAAAAAGGAGGTTATGTAGTAATAACTAAAATGCTTGCTCAAGGTTTACATTTCCGTACTTCGAAATGATTTTTAGTTGTGCATTAGGGGTGGCTGTTTTACCACTTTTGCCCGCATAATAGCTACTATAATCCGATTCTACTTTTTTGCTATAACTAACAGATTCAGTATCTATGCTTGCACCAGAGTATTTAAGGTCTAAGTCAAAATTATAAGAAGTATTGGGCAAAAATCCGATTCTACAGTCGCTGTATTGCGCATCTATGGCAATATTTTTAAATTCGGAACTTACTCTTGCAATTTCGAAGCCACTGCTATATTTGAGTGTCATTTGGAGTGCAGAACCGAGATTGATGACATTGAAATCTGTATAATTGCTTTCTCCTGTAATGCTATTGGCTTTTTGGATAAGCATTTCTCCATATTTGCATACAGTCGTTAAATTATTTACTGAGCCTATTTCTAAATCTGAATAGCTATTTTCCAAATTGAGGTCGCCACAAGTACCAAGTGTAAAGTCTGAGTATTTGACAACTAAAGAGCCTTGTGCAAAATTAAGAATAGTGCCTTTGCTATAAGAGATTTTTACGATATTGGTTTTTCCGCCCAAATTATCCGCTTTTAAATTGCCATAACTGATGTCTAAAGTAGTATTACCTGTTAGGGGGGCTACATAACTGTCGCCATATTTATTGATGAGATTTAGTGTCAACCATTTAGGTATATTTACTTGGTAATTAATCTCAAATTTTTGCCCACTGCCACTGATAGTACCAATGACGGTTTTGAAACTAATGGTAGGGATTGGGTTGATGAGGCTGCCTTCTCCTATTTCTATATTGATGGCGTTGAGTATATCGGTTGCTTTCTGTTCGCTGCCTGCTTTTGCAATGATAGTAATATCTACCGTTATTGCTTTGCCCTCATTGGTAGTAATATTGACTTTTCCATATTTATTATCAATATTCAAAGTCGTGTTATCCTCTGCTGTGTATGCCTTATTGATAGTTTTTCTTTTCTCATAATTTTGTCCATAACTAAATATGGGTATGCTCATATATAAAACAACAATAAGTAGTTTTGTATTAAAGGTTAATGGATTGAGAGTTATTGCTTTCATATTCTTTCTTTTTTTTGTTTGAATGATACATTTCTTCTATTTTTTGTAATACTGTAAGTTGTCGGTTGAGAATCTCTATTCGAGTTTCAAGGTTTTCAATCATTGCTTGGGTCAGTTTTTCCTTATCGGGGGCTTCGAGAAGGTCTTTTTTTAATTTGTTATATTCTGAATCTAAATCAGTAAGACTTTGTTTCACTTCATTGTCTATGTCTTTAAATTTTTCGGTTTTGTACTTTTTGAGGGCTTGTTTTTTTTCTTCTATGAGCCCTGTGTAGTACACCTCTGCCTCTACGATTTCTGGTGCTATTTTTTTGAGTTCTTGTACGTTGGCATTCTCTGGGTTCTTAAGGTTGGTACTTACATTCCACCAGATAATACTTGCAGAAGCAATCAAGAGAGTAACAACGGCAGCTATTTTGGAGAGGGTTGTATATCTGATGACGATTGCTTTTGCCTCTTTCTCAGAACCCTGTTTGTCTAATTTTCGCTCTATTCGTTCCCATAAATGTTCTTCGGGTTCAAATTGATTGAGTTCTTGTTTGTTTTTTCTGATAAAATCTTCTAATGATGGCATAGTATTATATATTTTTGATAATTTCCAATAGTTTTTTTTTGGCACGGTTGTATTGTGTTTTAGATGTTGATTCGCTGATGCCACATATTTCGGCTATTTCTTTATGGTCGTAGCCTTCTAAGAGGTACAAGCTGAGTACGGTTCGGAAGCCATCGGGTAATAGTTGAATTCCTTTGTGTACTTTTTCTACTTGCCATTGGGTTGCTTCTTCGTTTTCTTTTTGCGATAAATCCTCACGCATGTCAGGGCTATTGTCGACGGAAAGCCACACTACTTTGCGTTTTTTGAGTTGATTGATAGACCGATTGATGACGATTTTCTTCAGCCAAGCCCCTATCGAAGATTCTGCCTTAAAACTGCCTATTTTTTTGTACGCTTCAAAGAAAGCCTCCTGCAAGACATCTTCTGCCTCGCCTGTGTTGTTGAGGATACGCATTGCGATATTGTACATAGCTTTTGCATAGAGTTTATACAACTGTTGCTGAGCTTGGCGGTTGTTTTTTTTACAACCTTCCACTATTTCGCGATGTGTATCAGAGTATGTACTGCTCAAAACTTCCAAGATTATTCTGTTTTAGTTCAATTTCATAGCAAAGACAAAAGCAAAAAAGAAAAGTTGCATTTATTGGAAAAATAAATAAAAAAAATAGCAATGATTGGCTTCTATCATATTCCTAAGTTCTTGTATTTTAGGGTCTTGGCTCATTTTTTCATCACCTACAATGACGACCAATAAATTTTTTTGGTGGTAACGTCTTTTTTGATAAAGCTGTATTTGCCCAAGAAGGCGATGTCGTTCGTTGCTGTCTTTAAGTGTTTTGGCAAGTTTGATTTCGATGCCAAATGCGCCCTCTGCAAGGTCTACATCTATGCGTTCGCGTTTGAGGCGGTGATTGTCGCTTACGGAGAATTGTCTTTGGATAGGATTGAATTTTTTTTGCAGTGTTTTGATGATTTGTTCTTCTATGATGGCTTCGCTTGCATTGGCATACTGTTCGGCAGGGATTTTTACCAGTTGTAGTGTTTGTAATATATTGTGATGAGTAGGTTTTTGTGCTATATTTTGTTGCAAAGTCATCCATTGGTACATAGCCCAAGCCGCTGTTAGCAGAATGATGATAGAGATAGTCAATTGTATGAAAATATCCATTTATTATTGTTAGGTGTGTGCCATGTAGAAAAACCTACAAAACGATTGTATTCATTTTGTAGGTTTAGTCAGTTGTTTTATTATTTCAATTAGCGTATTTCTTTGGCTGTTATTTCTTTTTTCCAAAGCAGTTGCCCTTGTGTATTGAATACTTGTATATTGAGTTTTCGCTCGGTGCGTGCACCTGTGATTTCTAATACACTAAAATTTCGTTCTCTTACAAAAGTATCAGCCAATCGCAATCCATTGGGTTCAGTGGCTGATTTTTCGTTGGCTACACCTGAGGTGAGAGGCGAGCAAGTAAGTTCGTAGATAGGATAGTCTGTATTTTCTTTCAATACAGAAAGTTCGGTATGATGGCGGTCGCCTGTGAGAAAAATAACGCCGCTTATTTTTTCTTGTTTGATGGCATCTATGATGGCTTGGCGTTCTTTGGCATAACGAATATAATTTTCCGACCAATTTTGGTTGGTCATATCAGCGTTGTTGAGAAATTGCCCGCCCATTACTACAAATTTGAAGGGAGCGCGGCTGTATCGGAGGGCTGTGATGAGCCATTGTATTTGTTCTTCGCCAAGTATGGTAGGTGTTTGTAGAGTAGCATTGGCTTGTGTTCTTGCCCATCGGTTGTCGAGAAGAAAAAAGTCGCAATCAGCCCAAGTGAATTGCCCTGTGATGCCATCAGTGATACCATAGTTGGGGTTTGCCCAAAAAAGTTGGAAGGCTTCTAAGGTGGTTTCTTTGAGCACGTAGCTGGCATCGCTGTTATCAGGTCCGTAGTCGTGGTCGTCCCAAATGGCATAATGATGCACGGAGGCTAAAAGAGGCTGTAGTTCGGGGAGGCTTCGCGTGTGTGTGTACCTTTGCAATATGCCTGCGCGTGAGTCGTAATCTACTTCGCGTAGGTAGACATTGTCGCCGCCCCAAAGCATAAAATCGGGTTTTTGATTGGTGATACTTTGGAATATTTCGTACCCGCCGCCATAAGGATTGCCGGGGCGGTCGTATTCGGTTTCGTTTACAAATGAGCAAGTGCCAAAGGCAAATTTAAAGGCAGGTGGGTCTGTGCGGTATTGCCAAAGGGTTTGACTTTGGAATGAAAGTGGATAGCTGAAAGTAAGAGCCTTGCCATTGATATAGAGTTGGTATTCGTATTTTTTACCGGGGAGTACTGTGGCGGCTAAGTGGGCGGTATAGGCATTTTGGGCATTGGTTTCGATTTCGGCGGTGCTCATTTTTTGTTGAGGGTTGCCACTTTCGTAATATACTATTTTCACTTTAGCGGCACTTTTGGTTTGTACCCAAAGCATTACTTCGCGCATGGTAGAGTAGCCCACCATCGGACCTGATTGCAATAATTCTTTTTGTGCGATACTAATGCCTATACTGGCAAATATACACAGTGTGAGGAGGAGTAGGGATTTTTTCATAAAGAAGAAAGATATGCTCAGAAAATTTAAAAATTCGAGCAAATATACTATAATTTTTTATCATCTTTCTTTTTATTGTCATCGCCAAAAAAACCTTTCTTTTTTACATCTTCGGTTTGTTGTTCTAATTTTTTGCGTTCCTCTTCTGTCAAGGTTTTGTTTTTATCATTGTTGGTGTTATTTTGCTGTTGTTGAGTATTCTGTTGGGTATTGGTTTTCTCCTCTACTTCGCCAGGGCGTAGTATGCTTTTTTCTATGCCTATGTTTTTGGCTACTATAGATAAAAATTCTACCTCAAAAAGTAAGATAGTATTCGGAGGAATAAGTCCTTCTACGCCTTTTTCGCCATAGCCTAAACTGGCGGGTATGATAAAGGTGGCTTTACTTCCTTCTTTGATAGCGGCGATGCCCTCGTCTAAACCCTTGATGGCTATTCCTTGTTTTATGGGAAATTCTAAGGGTTCTTTATTGAGTTCGGAACTGCCAAAAACTTTGCCATCTAAAAATTTACCTACATAATTGATTCGTACTACATCACCTTCGGCGGGGAGTGTGCCAATGCCTGCCTCATGGACAATGAACCATAAACCTGAACTGGTTCGGCTGGCTTTCAAATTATTTTTCTTGATATAGTCTATGATGATTGCCTCGTCAGACTTATTTTGTTGTGTGGCATATTGCTTTTCTATAGTGCTTATATTATAGCGGTCTATTACTTGCAATACTTTTATATTGTATTTTACTTCGCTGCCAGCAGGAATAAATGCGGGGCGATTGCTCTTGAAAGTACTGAATGCTATGTCGGAATTGATATAAAAACTAACGCTGTCTTTTTCGGAAAGTAGGCTGAGCATATCTTGTAAAAAACCTCTATCGGTAAATTGGTAGTTTTCGGGGGTATAAAGTTCCGATATTTCCTTGATAATAGGGTTATTGGGGTAGGTAGTTTTGATGATGGAGTCTTTGTAATTGCGCATTTCTAAATGGAATTTTACAAAGTTTCCCACTTGTATTTTTGTAGCTTGTGGGTTGTGTTGGTGTATTTCATAGTCAATGCCAATGGTGAGATTTTGGCGTTGTGCTTGTGTTTTTAGAATAGCAAGAGTGCTGAAAAGGGCTATCAAAAAATAACGTACCATATTTTGTTGCATTTATATTTGAGTATACAACGAAAATAATAAAGGATTTGGATATATAAAATGATAATTGAATGTTTTTATTAGTTTTTCAGGGCTTATTTCTTTGTATTTTTCTTTTTGATAATCGGGTGTTGTGGGTGGGAGTTGTAGTTTTTGCAAGTCATTTTGGTAAACTTCTCTACGGGTAGGGTGTTGTGGAGCTACGGCGTTGAAGATTTCTTTTTTTTGTTTATTTTTGATAAGTAGGCTAATAATAGCTATTGCATCATCGCGATGAATGAGATTCACGGGGGCTTCACTGTTCGAGAGGGTGCGCCCGCTAAAGTATTTTCCGATAAGACGGTCATAGCCTGCCAATCCGCCTAAGCGCAATAGGATTGTTTCGGGGTGATGGTTTATCAGTAATTGTTCTATTTGGCTAACTGCTTCGTTGGGGTTCGTAGGTGTTTCTTCGGTACAAATAGCATTGTTTTCGGCATAAACAGAGGTGCTGCTTGTGTAGAGTAGGGTAGGGGTTGGGCATTGATGCGTTTGCCAATATTGGCAAAGAGCGGAAAGCGATTCTAAAGAGGTGCTTTTGGGTGGGAGGGTAATCAGCAAGTAGTCTAAATCGTCTAAAAAATCGTACCTTTTTTGAGGCATAAAGTCATTGAGATTGAAAAGAGTAGGCATCAAACCTTCTTTTTCTAAAAGGAGTGCTTTTTGGGGTTGGGTAGTAGTAGTTTTTACGGTATAATGTAGATTTTTGAGGTGCAAAGCCAATGGCAAGCCCAACCAACCCACGCCCATAATGCCTATTTTTACACTCATACCATGATGCCTAAAATGGTAATATCGTCTTGTTGTGGAGTATTTTGTTGATGCTCTTTGAGCGACTGCTCGAAGAAATGATGTTGTTGGCGCATGTCTTTGTCAAAAAGGTCAGATTGTAATAATTCCTTAAAGCGTGTGCTACCAAAACGCTTATGAGAGGGTGAGAATTGGTCTATAAAACCGTCAGTAGTGAGGTATAACATGCCACCTTTTTGTACTTCAAGACAACGGTCATTGAATACTTTTTTGTCATCGGGGTTAAATCCTACAGATTTTTTATCGCCTTTGAGTTCGGTCATTTCATTGTTTTGTATGTAAAACAAAGGTCTTCGCGCGCCTGCAAAAGTAAGAATCATTTTATTGTCGTCATAATCTACAGGTTCTAATCGGCACAAACAAACTTCCATAGAGAGGGGAATATCAATACTCCTTTTTTCGAGGGCTATAGAAACGCCTTTGTGCATGTGCTCTAAAATTTCGGAGGGTACATAAATTTTATTCTCGTTGATGATTTCATTGAGGAGTGTATTGCCAATCATACTCATCAGCGCGCCCGAAACGCCGTGCCCTGTACAATCTACTACGGCTACAAATACCTGATTGCCGATTTTATTTACCCAATAAAAATCTCCTGACACTATATCTTTAGCTCTATAAATAATAAAATAATCGGAAAAAGAATCTATCATTTTACTATGGCTCGGTAAGATGGCATTTTGAATTGTTTGGGCATAGCGTATACTATCAGTGATTTGGGTATAGGCTTTTTGTATTTGTTTGTTTTTTTCTTCTATTTCGTTTTTTTGATAACTGATTTCTTCGTTCTTCAACATAAGTGCTTCATTGATTTTATTTTTTCGAATCATATCTCTGTAGAGTATATAAGCCAATAATAATACCAAAATTATACCTATGACAAAGATAGTAGTAAGGAAGCGTTGGTTGCGGAGGTCTATTTGTTGGTTGTTATAAGCGATTTCTTTTAGGTTATTTTCTTTATTCAAAAACTCTATTTCTTTTTCTTTATTTTGAAGGTCAAAGCGCACTTGCAACTCGGAAAGTAATTTGAGTTTTGCGTCATTGAAAAGAGAATCTGTGTATAATTTGAATAATTTTTGGTATTGATAGGCGGTTTTAAGGTCGCCTTTTTGCTCATAAAGATTGGCTAATTTTTCATAATTTTTTTTACTAATTTCTTTCAGACGTGCTTCTAAGGAAATATCCAAACTTTTTTTATAGTAGTCTATGCTTCTTTCTGTGTTGTCGGAGCGAGTATAAATATCGGCGATGCCTGCCAATGTGATTGCCGCGCCACGTTTGTCTTTTACAGTTTCTTGTATTTTGAGGGCACGTAAGTAGTACTCTAAGGCTTTGTTGTAGTTATTCGTTTTGATATAAATGCCTCCTATGTTGGTAAGTGATTCGGCAACTGCTAATTTATATCCTAATTTTTCATTGATTTTTTGACTTTCTTGATAGTGAATAAGTGCTTTGTTGTATTGTCCTAATTCTTCGTACACATTGCCCAAGTTAATATTATTAATGGCTATTCCACGTGCATCTTTGAGGGTTTCGAAGCTTTTGGCTGCATTCTGAAAATAGAGCAGGGCTTTGTCTAAATAGTTAAGTTTGATGTACACATTACCTATATTGGTGTATGCACCTGCAATGCCTATTTCGTCTTCTATTTGTTCGCTTAATTCTAAACTTTCAAGATAATAGGTGAGTGCTTTTTCAAAATCACCCGTTTGATAATGTATATTACCAATATTACGCGTACAGGCTACTATATATTTTTGATTGCTAAGTGTTTTGAAAAAAGACAATGCTTTATTGAAATAATCTAAAGATTTATGATAGCTGCTTAGGTCGTAATAGGCAACACCGATGGCGAACAGTGCTTCACTGATGCCTTTCTGATGATTGAATTTTTGGGCAAGCAAAAAAGCCTGTTGCGCATACAACAATGCATCTTCTGTGTTTTTTTCTCTTAACTCTTTCGATAGCTCATTGAGGACAAATATTTTCTCTACATTTTCATTCAAGCCTAAAAGCGTCTTTTTGAGGCTATCGCTTTTGTTGTATTGAGCATTTGCGATAGGAGATAGCCAAATAAAAATGAATCCTACCCATAAGAAACGAATCATTTGAGTAGAATTTAGAAAGGGCAAAGAATGAAGGGTGTATATATGTGTCATCATGAAAGGTAGCATTGCATGCAAATAATTTCAAAAATAACACCAAATTATAAAATTTAAAGCACTTATGAAAAAACTTTTTTTACTTACTACGTACTATATATTACTATACCATTATTATTGAGAATATTTATGAAATTTAAAGTCTTTAGTTATTTCTTTTTTCATTTTTTACGACAAAAAGCTGATGCAATAGCTTATGATATGTTTATAGACTATCAAATGCGTAATTTTACTTTTGGCAATGCATCTGTTGATGTAAATGTCTTAGAACAAAACCTAACACTTATGTTTTCGGGGGAAAATGCAGAAGAAGACCTCATGCATTTGGGTTTTTCACTTTTAGAGAATATGCAGATAGAGAAAAATGCAGTTAAAAAAGTATTGAAGAATATTTTTATTCCTAAATTAAAAACATTGAAATACGAATACGAAGAAATCAGAAGCCACCAAAAATATTTCTATCAGGAACAAAAAGACCTCAAAAAAGCGCATAATAATATTGCAAAACATCGCGAACACATTACCCAATTGGTCAGGAATGAAAAATACAATCAATTTTTGGAAAAAGACCTCAAAAAACTTCATCAAATAGGTGCAGACTTGAAAGAATACATCATACAAAGAAACGAAAACATAGAGAGCGATGCGGTATTGATGATGATGAAGCAAGAGTTAGCCCAAAAAATAATGTTATATACCAACACTGAAAACACAACTGAAAATATACAAATATTGAATAATTGCCTATAAACTATCACAATTAATTGCGTATTTTCGCAACGATTTCAATAAAGTAGATAAAATCAAAACAACAATAAAATAATAAGAATAGTATTATGCAATATTACAACACCATCATAGAAACTATAGGCAATACGCCACTACTCCGCCTAAACAAAGTAATCAAAGGCGTAAAAGGTACAGTGCTTGCCAAAGTAGAATATTTTAATCCCGGCAATTCTGTCAAAGACCGTATGGCAATTAAAATGATTGAAGATGCCGAAAAAGCAGGTATACTCAAGCCCGGTGGTACTATCATTGAGGGTACTTCAGGCAATACAGGAATGGGTTTGGCATTGGCAGCAGTTGCCAAAGGCTACAAATGTATTTTTACAATGGCTGATAAACAATCAAAAGAAAAAATGGATATTCTCAGAGCCGTAGGTGCAGAAGTGATTGTTTGCCCTACCAACGTAGCCCCCGAAGACCCCCGTTCTTACTATTCAGTGGCACGCCGCCTCAATAACGAAATACCCAACTCTTTTTACCCCAATCAATACGACAACCTCTCAAACAGACAAGCCCACTATGAAACCACAGGACCCGAAATATGGAAGCAAACCGAAGGTAAAATCACTCATTTTGTATCAACAGTAGGTACAGGCGGAACAATGTGCGGCACTGCCAAATACCTCAAAGAGCAAAATCCTAATATCGTTACTGTAGGCATAGATACTTATGGCTCCGTATTCAAAAAATACAAAGAAACAGGTGTTTTTGACTCCAATGAAATTTATCCCTACCTTACAGAAGGTTTCGGAGAAGATATTTTACCCGCCAATGTCGATTTTGACCTTATTGACCTCTTTATCAAAGTAACTGACAAAGATGCGGCTATTATGGCAAGGCGTTTGGCACGCGAAGAAGGCTTGTTTGTAGGTTGGTCTTGCGGTTCGGCAGTGTTCGGAGCTATGGAATATGCACGACAACACCTCAAAGAAAACGATGTAATGGTCATCATTCTTCCTGACCATGGCACTCGATACCTCAATAAAATATACAACGATACTTGGATGAAAGATCATGGATTTTTAGAAGCGCGCGATTTTGCCACCGCAAGACACATCATCAAAAGCAAAAACCGCGACAAACTCATCAGCATACAAGCCGAAGAAAAAGTGGGCAACGCTATCCAAAAATTCATCAAAGACGGTATTTCTCAACTCCCTGTAATGGACGAACAACAAAACATCGTAGGAAGTCTGACCGATTCTAAAATATTGGCGCAACTCATAGAAAGCCCCGAAATGAAAGAAAAAAACATACAAGAAGTAATGGACAAGCCTTTCAAATTCGTAGCCTTAGACAATACCCTTGATGTACTTTCTTCACTGATTGATAGAGATAACAAAGCCCTTCTTGTGCGTGATGAGTTCAACTCTATTCATATCATTACCCAAGCTGATTTGTTAATGGCAATCAATACACTATCCTAAACGGGAAAGAAATAACATTGTATCTACTCCATCAGCAAAATCTGTCAATGTAGGGAGTTGGCTTTTCCCAAAAGGAACATGCCCTAACTCTCTACTTACAATACACTGTGTTTTAGCCTTATTTTCTTCCAAAACACTTTGTAAATGTGCTGGCGAACCATAGAAAGTATAATGCAATACACTGATAGGTGAAGTTTGTGCAATATCTTCTTTTAACAATAAAAAACCATTGTCAAAATGAGGAGTCTGATTGAGCAACAAAATAGACCTTTGATACCCATAATTATTCGCATATTTATGATGGTCTGAAAGAAAAGAATAGGACTGCCAACTGTCCAAAAGAGGTACAAAATCGTAGCCCTTAGGCACTAATAACTTTGACACACTCCTACAACCTTTTCCAAAATACAAAAAAACATCTTTAGCCAAAGATTCCATTTCCTCTACTGTTTCATCACCTTGCAAAACAGCCACACTATTGCGATTTTGGCGAATGATATGGGGTTTATTGGCAAAATAGTAGCTAAAATAACGCGCCGAATTATCACTCCCCGTAGCTATATAGGCTTCAGCCTCGTTCAAACGTTCTGCCCAAACAATGTGCGATTGCCACGCAGGGTTGATTTCAATAAGCAAATCTGCCAAAAAACGCATCAGCACCCCATCTTGACTGCTCAATTTAGCATGCAAAACATGACCCGCTAACAAAACACTCAGAAAATCGTGAAAGCCCACCGCAGGAATATTGCCTGCCATTACTACACCTACTTTTTGAGGCTTTTCAGTCATAAACTCATAGCCCGACAACCAATCATGCAATAAAGTATCTTGTAGATAATGACTACTAATATGCTCTAAAGCGAAATCAACATCGGAAGACGAGAACCAAGCGTTCTCCGCATAAACCCTCTCATGCAAATGCGAGCGTTTGCTTTTGGGCAAATTTGCTATCTTTTGGGCTAAACTTGAAAAATTTTCTATTCTTTGTGCTAAATTAATCATTGATTATAAATACTAATAAAAAGAAATAAATCCGAAATGCAAACTTACTAAAAGATACCCCATCAAAAATGTTTTTTCGTATAAAAATAAAGTGGATACCCTATCATTCTATATTTTTTTTATTATTTTGCCAAAATATTATTCATTACAAAACGCAACTATCAAAATATGCCCTTGTTAGAAAACATTTTCATCAAAGAAACTACTACCACACCAGAGGTATCTTTCAATGTCAATCAAGGATTTTTGCAAATAAAAGGCGTTTCATTACCCGAAGATGCCCTTAGTTTCTATAAACCTTTATTCGAATACATAGACAAGAACGCGCCCCTACTTACAACCAAACAACTTACCGTGTCTTTTATGTTAGTTTATCTTAATACAAGCACCGCAGGGCTTATCGCACAGATGTTGCAACTACTCGAAAAAATAAAAGCCAAAGGCATAGAAATCCATATCAAATGGCACTACGAAGAAGATGACGAAGACATGAAAGATATGGGTAGTGATTATAAAAACACTACAAAGCTGCCTTTTTCTGTCATAGCCGTTAAAGAAATTTTATAACCTCCCTAAAAACAGCGTTCTTCCAATGCAAATACTACGTACTCCTGAAAGTGCTTTTGCACAACTCAAAGATTATCCTTTTGCGCCAAATTATTTGTTATTACAAACAGGCTTGCAAATGCACTATGTAGAAGAAGGAAATTTACAAAGTGAAGAAACTATACTACTTTTACATGGCGAGCCTACATGGTCTTATTTATACCGTAAAATGATCCCTCTGCTTGCACAGGCGGGCTATAGAGTCATCGCCCCCGATTTGATAGGCTTCGGAAAATCTGATAAAATTGTTGAAAAGGAACATTATACCTACCAACAACACGTCAGTTGGCTCACTGAACTGGTGCAAAAACTGAATCTCCAAAACATAACACTTTTCTGCCAAGATTGGGGTGGTTTATTAGGATTGCGAATTGTTGCAGAAAACCCTGACCGATTTAAAAGGGTAGTAGCCGCAAATACTTTTCTACCAACAGGTGATATTGCCCCTTCAGAGGCTTTTTTACAATGGCAACAATTTTCGCAAAATACACCTAATTTTGAAGTGGGCAAAATCGTTTCTAAAGGTTGTGTAAAACCCTTAGACCAAGCAGGTATTAGTGCTTACGATGCCCCTTTTCCCGAAGATAGTTACAAAGCAGCCGCCCGCATATTCCCTACATTAGTGCCAACCAACCCACAAGACCCCGCCACACTACCCAACCGAAATGCATGGCAAGTACTACAACAGTGGCAAAAACCTTTCCTGACTGCCTTTAGCGACTCCGACCCCATCACCAGAGGAGGAGACCGCTTCTTTCAGAAAGTAATACCCGGCACAAAAGACCAAAAACACATCACCGTAGAACAAGCAGGGCACTTCCTACAAGAAGACCAACCCGAACTATTAGCAAAAACCATTATTCAATTTATACAAGATAACCCATGAGCCATCAGCCTCTACCTGATAAAAGTACAAGTATCAAAATAGCCGAAATGCTACTCAGTATTGGTGCAGTAAAGTTTAACCCCACAAAACCATTCATCTGGACTTCAGGCTGGCACTCGCCCATTTATTGCGATAGCCGTCTTAGCATTTCATACCCCGAAATTAGAAGTTTCATCAAAGAAAATTTTGCACAAGTCATTCGCCAACACTTTTCACAGACAGCTTGTATTGCTGGCGTTGCTTCTGCTGGCGTACCACAAGCTGCCTTAGTAGCCGATGTACTTGAGTTGCCAATGGTCTATGTAAGACCTACGCCCAAAGCACATGGATTGGAAAACCTTATAGAGGGCAAATTAGAAAAAGGACAAAAAGTAATTCTTGTAGAAGACATCATCTCCACAGGAGGAAGTTCTTTGAAGGCTGTCCAAGCTGTTAGAGCCACAGGCGCGGAAGTATTGGCTGTATTAGCCATCATGAGCTACCATTTCGAAACAGCACAACAAGCATTTGAGGAGGCTAAAGTTCCTTGCATTTCCCTAACAAATTATAATTATTTACTTGCCGAATATGCACGACAGCACGATTTGAGCGAAAATTTAATGGCTTCTTTGCAAGAATGGCGCAACAACCCCGCCGAATGGAAAAATATTGAAACAATATCGTAGGCTTTCCGAAAAAAATTCCATATCTTTGCAACCCAATTAATGTATCAAGGTCATGAACGATTTAATAAAAATAGTAGAAAACGCTTCAGTAGAAAACAAACCCAATTTCCCAGCCTTCAAAGCAGGCGATACTATTAACGTACACGTAAAAATCCGCGAAGGAAACAAAGAACGTATACAACAATTCAAAGGAACAGTAATCCAAAGACGCAACCCAAGCTCTAATGGTGAAACTTTCACTGTACGTAAAGTATCGAATGGAGTAGGTGTAGAGCGTATATTCCCTGTACTTTCTCCTAATATCGAAAAAATTGAGGTATTGAAACAAGGAAAAGTGCGCCGCGCACGTTTGTTTTATCTTCGTGGTAAAATGGGTAAAGCTGCACGTATCCGCGAACGCGTTGATAGCACAGTTCAATCTGCTGAATAGTTTTTATTCAGAAAAAACAAAAGAGTTTTGAAGCACTAAGCCTCAAAACTCTTCTCTATTATTTCGTTGATGATATTTACTTGGTATTGTGTAATAGTATGAGGCATATTGGGGTACAACTCCATACGCACATCGCCTCCTCTACTATTGAGTATCTTACTACTTTCTATCACACGCTCTTTTGGGATATGAAAATCTGCATCACTACAACCCAAATAGATGGGTGTTTGTGAATAATTGCCTTGATAGTTTTCCTCCACTATCTGCTTCCCTATCAAACCACCACTCAAACCAAATACTCCTGCATATCGTTGCGCAAAGCGTGCAGAAGTTTCTAAGGCTAAACATGCGCCTTGCGAAAACCCCAATATAAATACATTTTCACTCCCAATGGCTTCGCTCAACTGCACTAACCAATGATGTGCCGTAGCAATTGCGGAAGTCAAAAAAGGTTCATTATCAGTTGTAGGAGCTAAAAAAGAATGAGGATACCAAGAATATTGTGTGGCTTGTGGTGCTACAAAATGAATCTCTTTATTCCTATTCAGATGAGTAGAGAGTTGTAAAATACTATCGGCACTTGCGCCTCTGCCGTGTAGCATTAGCATCGCTTTTGATGCTTTAGAAAGAGAAACCCCTGCACTAAGATATTGTTCGATGGTATGAATTTGCATATAATTTGGAAAATAAATATTTGTATAGACAAATAAATAAACAAAAAAGAAGCCCTAATTGTTCATTTTATACAAAAAAGGCTTCTTTTCTTTTGATGCTTCTATTGCACTCCTACGGAGGCTTTGGGAGCACCTGCTAAGATTTCATCGTTGGCAAAATCTGCAAATTTTTCAAAATTTTTCACAAATTCTTGTGCCAAATGATTGGCTTTAGCATCATACTCTTCTTTATTAGCCCAAGTATTGCGAGGGTTAAGAATTTCAGCGGGCACTTCAGGGCAAGATTCAGGCATGAGGATACCAAAAACGGGGTGCGGTTGGAAATTAACCTTGTCCAAATCGCCATTGAGGGCAGCAGTAATCATGGCGCGTGTATAAGGTAGTTTCATACGAGAGCCTACGCCATAGCTTCCGCCAGTCCAGCCTGTATTAATGAGCCATACATTTACTTGATTTTCTTTGAGTTTTTTGCCCAACATTTCAGCATATTTAGTGGGGTGTAGGGGTAAAAACGCTTGCCCAAAACAAGCCGAGAAGGTAGTTTGTGGTTCTACTACACCTACTTCTGTACCTGCTACCTTGGCAGTATAGCCTGAGATGAAATGGTACATGGCTTGTCCTGTGGTGAGTTTAGAGATAGGAGGGAGTACGCCAAATGCATCAGCCGTGAGGAAGAATATATTCTTGGGCGTATTGGCTAACGAAACAGGAAGGGCATTGTCTATATAATGAATAGGGTAGGAGGTACGCGTATTCTCGGTAACTGTTTTATTGGTATAGTCAGGAGTGCGTGTATTGGGGAGGAATCGGGTATTTTCTAAGATAGCTCCAAATTTGATGGCGTCCCAAATTTGAGGTTCTTTTTCTTGAGTGAGGTCAATTACTTTGGCATAACAGCCGCCTTCGAAGTTAAATATTTTATCTGTAGCCCAACCATGTTCGTCATCGCCTACTAAGGCGCGGTTAGGGTCAGCGGAAAGCGTTGTTTTTCCTGTTCCTGACAAACCGAAGAAAATAGCAGTATCGTCTTGCGCGCCTACATTGGCAGAGCAGTGCATGGAGAGTACATCGTGTTCTACGGGAAGGAGATAGTTAAGAACAGTGAAAATACCTTTTTTCATTTCACCTGCATAGCCTGTGCCACCAATAAGAATGGTGCGGCGCGAGAAGTCAATGATGGTAAAATTTTCGTTGGTAGTTCCATCTTCAGCAGGATTTGCCTTAAATTCAGGAATACAGAGGATAGTGAAGTTGGGTTCAAAATTTTGAAGTGCTTCGGCATCTGGTCTTAGGAACATGTTGTAGCAGAACAGATTGTGCCAAGCCAATGTATTCACTACGCGCAAGCGAAGTTGGTATTGAGGATGTGCGCCTGCATAAGCATCTCTTACATAGATTTCTTTATCGGCTAAAGAAGCCAACATTTTGTTTTTGAGCTGTTCGAACTTTTGACTATCAAAAGCGAAGTTTACATTTCCCCACCAAACTGTATTTTCTGTTTTGGCATCCTTAACAGTGAATTTATCCTTAGGAGAGCGTCCTGTAAATTTTCCAGTATCGCCCATAAGAGCACCATTATCGGCTAAAACTGCCTCTTTGCGTGCTAAGGCTATTTCTACTAATTCGGCAGGTGAAAGATTCCAATGGGCTTGGGCAAATTTTGTAAGACCGATACTTTCTAAACCGCTTTTTTTTGATTTTATTCCAAATTCTTGCATTATTGTAAAGTCTATTTTTTTTCTTAAAATCCTTGAGAAATAATTTTGCAAAAGTAATAATTTTGCCACTAATATTCAATTTTATTGTATATTTGTTCAATTTTTTTAAATTTTGAAATTATTTTCAATCAGATTATACTTATAATAAAACCAAAGAAAGAAATTAACGGACATTCTTGACAAATAGTCTTGTTGAAATCTCACAAACATTAAACACGTCATGAAAAGAACCCCAAAATTTAATTATGTATTGCCTTTTTTATTTTTCATTTTTTTTCATATCCAAAATAGTTTTGCGCAGCAAGGAGAGCATGAAGTTTTGTACAAACAAGCTGTACAACTGATAGATGAGGGTAAAAAAGAGGAGGGACTTAAAAGCCTAAATAAAGCTATAGAGTTAGAACCTACGTATTATGATGCTATTTATGCGCGTAGTTATTATTATATGACCGAAGGTTTGTACGAACAAGCCATCAATGATTATGAGTTATTGCTCTTGATTAGACCTGATGATTATGACATTCATGTATATATGGGTCAAGCGCACATATTCGCTGAATATTATAGCGAAGCAGAAGATTATTTATTGAGTGCTGTTTTATTGGATAGTTTAAAAGGAGATGCTTACAGTATTTTGGGAAATTTGTACTATGTTCTCGATTTATACCCCGATGCCTTAGAAAATTTTGAGAAAGCCATTAGTTTAAATAAGGAAGATATTTCAGCTTATTTTTACAGAGCTTCTACTTACCGTTATCTGAAAGACTATCCCAAAGCCCTAAGCGATATAGAGAGAGTATTGAAATACGATAGTTTAGATGTAGATGCTTACCGTTTGAAATCGCAAATTTTTATACAACAAAAACAATATCAAAAAGCCATTGAGGTATATGAAGATGCGCAAAAATATGAACAAATTACTTTTGCCGAAGAAGATTTTTACTTGTGGGCAGAGGCTTATTATCAGTTAGAAAACTACAAAGAGGCAATTTTTTATTTAGAATTGCCTCAAAATCCGCAATATGCTTTCATCAAATACGCTTTAGGAAGGAATTATTTTAAACTCAAAGATGAAAGCAAGGCATTGGCTCTGCTCAACCAAGCCGTTGAAATGATAGATGAAAATGATGAGTTGTATGCTCCTTTTTTCTACGATAGGGGAGTGGTACAAACTGCCCTTAAGAATACAGAAGCTGCCAAAAGCGATTTTTTACAAGCCCTTTACCTTACGCCTGAAATTTTAGAGAGTAAAAATAACCTGAACGAACCTATTACCTTATTGGGCGATTTGAATAAACTCTTACAAGGGAAAATCACTCCACAACAAGTCTTAGAAACACGCGTGAAAGGATTGCAAGACCGTGCAGAAACTTTTATAGAGGAAGGCGATACAGATAGGGCTTTGCAAACCATAGAAAACGCTATCAACCTTGATAAAGAAGATGCCTACAGTTATACCTTAAGAGGAATTGTTCGAAGTATGGTTTTTCAATTTGAAAGTGCCATTGCTGACTTTGATAAAGCCAATGAATTGACAAAAAATAAAAATGAAGAAAAAATTTGCTATGCCAAAGCCCTTACTCTCAAAGAGTTAAGTCGCTATGATGAAGCAGATGTACTCTTGGAAAAAGCCATTAAGATAAACCCTAAAGAAGCCAATTATTATAGCGATAGGGCATACATTGCATACCTTAATGATGATTATGGAAATGCGCTGAAAAATATAGAACAAGCCATTTTGCTACGACCCAATGAAGAAACATTTCTTACAGATAAAGCCCTTTATTTGTATGAAAACAAACAATATGACAAGGCTTTGTTGGAAAGTACTGCTCTTATTTCAAATGATGATAGTAATATGATGGCTTATTATGTAAGAGGGCTTTGCTACTTACAAGGAAAACAATACAAACAAGCAGCGGCTGATTTCAAATACATTCTCAATACATTTCCTAACGATACTGAAATAAAACAATACTACGAAGAGGCACTCAAACAACAGTAGTGAATTGCCATTGGTGGAAATATTTCAGGAAAATTTTATTGATATTGCGCGCATCATCAATGCCTCTGTGGTGTGTGCCTTCCAACGGTATATTTTCATTTTGCAAAGCACCTTTCATACCTATATGGCGGTGTAATTGCGCTATAGTGGTGTATTGGTGCTTAAGGCTAATGTGGTTTTGAAGCCATTCGGTAGGGAGTTGGTGCAAAAGACAATCTTGTTTAAATTGTGTTCTGTCATAAAAACCCCAAGAACAAAGCCAATACTCTATGTCAAAACTTTGAATCCATTGTTGAAAATGAGCCAAAGCTTCGGGGAAGTAGGGAGCAGTGTCAACCATTGTTTGATTGATGCTGGTCAGTTGTGTGCAAAAATCAGAAAGGATAGGATTTTTAAGAGGTTTTACAAAAGTTACGAACTCTCCTAATATTTGTTTTTGCTCATCTACACAAATAGCACCTATCTCTATGATTTCATTGGGTCGTTTGGTGAGTGATTTACCTTCCCAGCAGGTAGCTTCCAAATCAAGAATGATGTATTTCATTGTTTTTAGCCATTAATTTCGCTTGTGCTTTTCTTTCTTTTTCTTTCAGTCGGAGTTGTCTTTCTTCTTCTCTTTTCTTCTTACCTCTAAAAATGCTACCTAAAACACGTCTTTGAAAACCTCTTGTTGTAATAAGGCTTAAAACGTAGAATAGTTTTCCGACAAAGCCCGGCAAGATGAGGAGCTGCTTGCGGTGTATGCCTTTGAGTATGGATTGGGCAGTTTGTTGAGGCGTAAGAATCAGCCTTTGGGCTATCCAGCCTGCATCTTCGGTGCGTTCTAAGACTGCGGCACTGGTAGCTACTCCGGGAGGGCATACAATACTGACTTTGATTTTTGTTTTTCGAAGTTCTTCTTGCAATACTCTGGCAAAATGAAGGATAAATTTTTTGGTAGTGCTGTAAACTAATTTATAAGGCGTATCAGTAAACGCTGCTGCGCTACTTACATGTACTATTTGTGCGCCTTGTTGTAGTTTTTTTAGGTCGGGTAGAAAATAATAGGTAAGTGCTACGGTAAAAGTACAATGTAACTGAATCATTTTTTCATAAAAACTCATAGAGTATTTCTCAAATTCACCCGCAGAACCAAAACCTGCATTGTGGATAAGTGTATTGATTTGCCAATTGTTTTCTTGGCAGGTTTGGTAAACCTGCTGTGCAGCGTCTTGGTTGGTGAGGTCTAAACCAATGGGCTCTACTTTGATTTGAGGAAATTGTTGTTTGAGTTCTGTAACAGTATTTTCCAAAGAAACATTGGGTAGGGCTACTAAAATGAGGTTTCGGTGGTCTTTGGCACATACTTCGGCAAGTGCTTTTCCGATGCCTTCGCTCGCTCCTGTGATAAGCGTGTAAAAAGTATTGAGGGTTTGCATGCAAAAAAAATAAAAAATAAAATTCGGCGCAAAAATACGAAGATTTAATTAATTTAATCGGTATTTTTGTATACTTAAGTCTAATTTGGTTTGATAGTGCTTGCTAAAATCAAAACAAAGCTCATTATTCTCATTGAGGCTTATTTCGGCAAAATCTTGTTTGGTAGCTTTTTTTAGAAATTTTTCGGCTTCGTGGCTATCAAGTTGGTATTCTGCAATGGTTTCTGCGATAGTGAGTCGGTAGTTGGGCGTATGTATTGCTTTTTGTAATACTTTTACTAACCATTGATTGAGTTTTTTTTGAACACGCCAACGAGCAAAAAGAACAAAATTGTAACTGCCAACCAACAAAGGAAGCACCCCCGTAAGAAAACCCATAAAAAGTTCGTTTGCCCAATGAACATTGCCAACATTGCTCGTAAGCAGTCCCATTACTGTACCTATAGTAGCTCTAATGCCTATGATGATGAGCGGAATACCCCAAGAAGGATAGCGTAAGAAATCGTACCACATAGACAGATTTTTTGTTGAATAAAACGGTAAAATATGAACAAATGTATAAAAATATTCTTTAAAATGCTACAAAAGTCCTTCTTTTTCCCTATATTTGAAGCCTCATATTCTGCAAAAAACATCAAAATATAGCCACTCTAACTTACTGAATTTTACAGTTTTTCAGTTTTCTTTGCACGCAATAATTAGTTATGATAGAAAAAAATATTTTAAGCATTGCTCATATTCAAGATGAACAAAATCGGCTATTTTTCAAGAATTTATTTGAATACGCGCCTATTAGTATGGCTATAGTGGGTTTAAATGGTAAAGTAGTGGAAATAAACCAGGTTTTTACGCTTACATTTGGGCACAAGATTCAAGATTTTTACCAAAAAAAATTCAAGGATTTTTGCCACCCTAAAGATTTAGAGCTGAACTACTTCTTTGATAAAAAATTACTTAACAATGAGTTAGATTTCTATGAATTAGAAAGCCGTTTTTTGCACCAAAATAACAAGTATTTGCATACTATCCTAAGGGTTTCTTTGATGAAAGGAAATGATGGAAAAGCACAATATTTTTTGGCGCATATTGTTGATATTACGGAGCGCAAGAACATAGAAGAAAAAGTAAAACAAAGCGAACGTCTTTTTTATTCTATCAATCATAATCTACGCGAAGCTATTTACAGGAGTACGCCTAACAAAGGGGTTGTGTATTGCAACCAAGCCTTTTGCGATTTATTCGGCTTTGATGACATAGAAGAGGTACAACAACAAATGCCCGAAATGTTGTATAGTAATCCGCAAGACCGTGAGTATTTGCAATCGTGTATTAGGCAACATGGCTTTTTTAAGAACGAAGAGGTGATTTTTAAGCGCAAAGATGGGTCTACTTTCTGGGGCTTGATTAGTGGCATTGTATCAGGTGATAAATATGAGCCTTTTATGTATGACGGAGCTATTACAGACATAACGAAGCTAAAACAAGTAGAAGAACGCCTCCGAAAATCGCAACTGCAACTGAAAAGCAAAAATGATGAGTTAAAGAAAATTAACAAAGAATTAGATAACTTTGTATATAGCACAGGACACGACCTAAAAGCTCCACTTACTTCGGTACTTGGGCTCATCAATGTGATGCGCTTGGATATGCCCGAACTGAAAGAAAATATGTACTTGGCGATGATGGAAAAAAGCGTGCATAAATTGGAGCAGTTCATTAGAGAAATTTTGGACTACTCTAAAAATTCACGATTGCAAGTGCAACGCGAACGCATTGATTTCCAGAAAATGGTCAATGATATTTTCCATGAATTGCAATTTATGGGCAATGCCGAGCATATACACAAAAAAATAAGCATAGAAGCAGAATGTGATTTTTATTCTGATGAAAAAAGGCTTATGATGATTTTCAATAATTTGCTTTCCAATGCAGTACGTTACCACAATTTACACAGAGAAAAGAAAAAGCAGTGATAGAAATTAGTGACAATGGGCAAGGTATTTCAGAGGAGCACGTCAATAAAATATTTGATATGTTTTATAGGGCTTCGCTCAATTCGGAAGGCTCAGGATTGGGGCTTTATATTGTAAAAGAAGCCATTAAAATCCTCAAAGGTTCTATTACAGTACAATCGGAGTTAGGTTCTGGTACGGTATTTACCATCGAGTTGCCCAATCTCATTCATCAATCTTCATTTTAAAACAGACCCGCTTTGAGGGCTAACATTCTTTGCATCAAATCGGCACGAATGGCATCTTTGAAG
>RDZE01000010.1 GCA_004293905.1 Cytophagales bacterium
TTTTTTGTACATAGCCTAAGGCAAAAAGGTGATAAATTTGATAATCTTGAGGGATACCTGTTAGGTGCTTATTGGTATGAAGTTCATACAACATTGTTAGAAACCATTGACGAAACAAAATATGCTTTGTATGTACCTCCTTTTTAGTTGAATTTTCAGTAGTGATCACTTTTACACAAAGAAACCCTTTCATTTTTTGTTCCTACTCTTGCAAAAAGTGAAGATGACACCGCAAAGAAATTTTATTAAAATTTTAACAAATAATACAAATACCGAAGAATAACAACGCTGTTGATTATCTTTGTACAATACTTGACTCTAAAAGTCCATGAAACATCTCCTTTACTCACTCTTTTTATTGATAATTTGCTGGAACATAGCCTCCGCACAAACACTACAGCAAGACATTGATAAGGCTTTTGAATATTATGAAAAAAGTAATTATAAAAAGGCTTTACTTTTATTTGAGAAACATTTTGAAAGCATAGTCGAAAGTATTCGTGAGGACAAAGATGGTTTATTGAATTTTCTGAATATTATGGTAAAGTGCTGTGAAGAAACTAACCAACCTGAAAAAGCAAAAGAGCTACGCACCTACATAGAAGGTTTAGAAGCACAGCTACAACCCAAAAATAATCAAATCTCAACAGAGGTACTTGCTGATATAGTACGCTCTATTCCTTCTCCCCTTGAAATTTCTTTCCTTATCAAAGATTTAGGAATTCAATATAATAAAGGCTTGTTGAACTCAACAGAAGATAAAACCACAAACTATACTACTGACTTCAAAAAGGCTCTTAATTTAGGCGTATACAGTGCTGATTTGGGCTACTCCAATATCTACTCCCAAACTCAAGACGCGCTTTACTTCTTGAACTCTATCAAAAAAATGGCAGATGGCTTACAAATCGGTGATTTTTTTGACTTCAATGCGCTCAAATCAGCCATTAATAGCAATAATTTAGACTCTTTACTCATCGTTACGAACCTTAACCTTAAAAGAATCAACGAAAATTTACAAAAAAGAGAACGTGCCAATTTAACAGTCCTCATCGTAACAGGAGGATGGCTCGAAATGCTGTATATCACTTGCGAAGTAGCTAAAAAAACACCTAATGAATTGCTTAACAATAGAATAGGAGAGCAAAAACTTATCTTAGACCAATTAATGCTATTACTTTCGATTTATGAAGAAGAAAATACTAAAATAAAAGAGCTAAGAAATGAACTTGGAGAGTTACAAAAAATATATAACAACGTAAAAATAGAGTTTAGCCAATCCAAAGACCCTACTGTAACAAAAGAACAAAATGGAATCTTGATCGTAGAAGACAATACTTCCAACAAAATCAATCTTACAGACAAAGATTTAGATAATATCCTAAAAACCACTATCAAAATAAGAAATAAAATCATTAGTGATGAAAACTAAAACAAACAACACTATATTTGTAAAGTCTTATTAGTACAAAACTATGGGGTACGCTATATAAAACAACATGAAGTTTAGAGTTATCATAAATGCTATTTTCATTTTTACATTTATTCAACAAGTGCATGGACAGATGGTAAAAACCTATGGACAGCATAAATCATGGATTGATAGCATTTGTAAATTAGATTTTGATCAAAAATTAAATGCTTTAAGAGAAAAAATTTTGTTAGACACAAATTCACAAAATGAAATCATACGTGTCAGAGATTATTATTCTTCTTCCGCAACCTATAAAGACAGTTCAAATGTAAAAGTTTTAGGAACTCCAACCTATGTTTTTGATGGTATTCCTTTATATTTTGAAAATGATATATTTAATAATAACGGAATTTCAGATAAAAATTTAATTGAATTTATTACAACTTATTTAACTTCAGAAAATATAAGGAAAATAGATTGTCCCAATTGCTATTTAGGTGATGAAATTTATTCGCTATGGGCTACAAGAGCAATTTTTGGAGTATTCCTATTCTCGACAAAATATAATCCAAAAAACGAATATTTAAAAACAAGTTTTTTTGAATATAAAACGAGAAAAGCAGTATTTAAAAACAAATTTGGGTTTATAATTTCTCCACTAACAAATAACATTATTAAAATCGATATAGAGAAACCTTTTTCTAATACAGTTATTCATTTGTTCACTGGAAAATTAGATAAAATGACAGACTTTTCTGTCAAAACTCATAATGAAATGGGCGATTTTATTATCTTACGAATAGAAGTCAATAACGAAATAAACCGTTTATTGATATTAAGAGAAAGATAAATAACACAAAGCGTACTCATAGTAAGCACCACTCATCAGAGTAAGATGCAAACTCTTTGGAAAAGAATTCAGTAAGGAGCATTTTAATTACACCCAATCCTGCTAAGCAAATCTTCTATGATAAAGCAGAAAGAGCAGATGCCTCCTCATTTTTCCTAAAACTTTCCACTCCATAATTCAACAAAAAGCACTACCTTTGCGAAGTCCTAAGAGAAAAAGAACAACAATATGGAAAAAAATGCCAAAATATACATTGCAGGGCACAGAGCTATTTTGCGCCATTTGCAAGCGCAAGGCTTTGATAATTTTGTACTTCGCACTTCAAAAGAGTTAGATTTGCGCTCACAGCAAGCAGTTGCCGATTTTTTTGCAAAAGAAAAACCTGAATATGTTTTCCTAAGCGCGGCGCGTGTAGGAGGTATTTTAGCCAATAAACTGCACAAAGGCACTTTTATCTACGACAATCTCATGATTCAAAGCCACGTATTGCACGAGGCTTATAAGAACGATGTAAAAAAATTGTTATTTTTAGGCTCTTCTTGCATTTATCCTAAACTTGCAGCACAACCCATCAAAGAAGAATACCTACTCACAGGACACTTAGAAGAAACCAATGATGCTTATGCTGTAGCCAAAATAGCAGGCATACAAATGTGCAAAGCCTACAGAGAACAATATGGCGTTAATTTTATTTCGGCAATGCCTACCAATCTCTACGGCGAAGGCGACAACTACGACCTCAATGCTTCGCATGTGCTGCCTGCTTTGCTGCGCAAATTTGTAGAAGCCAAACAAAACAACAGCCCCACAGTAGAAATTTGGGGTACGGGCACGCCCAAAAGAGAGTTTCTCAATGTAGATGATTTGGCTGAGGCTTGTATTTTTCTGATGCAACACTACAACGACCCTGAAATAGTAAATGTAGGTACAGGCGAAGACATTAGCATCAAAGATTTGGCAATACTCATCAAAGAAATGGTAGCTTTTGAGGGCGATTTACACTTCGATACCACCAAACCCGATGGCACACCACGCAAACTATTGGACGTAAGCAAAATCAATGCTTTAGGCTGGAAATATAACATATCGCTCCGTGAGGGCATACGTCAAATCTTGCAAACACATTTTCAATTAGAGCCTGTCTGCTAATTTTCGCGCTTTTTGTATACAATCAGGAATAGAAACGCCATCTTTCCAATTGGCACACACATAGATATTTTCTTTTTCCCACTCCTCAAAAGCCTCGTGCAGGGGAATACTTTGCGCTTCGTATTGCGGAATAGCCTTCTGCCAACGGTACAGATGTTGGAATGTAGGAAGCCCTTTGATTCGGAAGCATTGCGCATGTTCTTTTTGGACATTTTCGAGAATTTCAGCGTTCGAGAGTTGCGTTTTGGCAGCGTGCAAGCTCCCCCCGATGAAAGTAGTGAGCAAAACCTCATCTTTGGGGCAGCGATTAGGGAAAACACTACTTGTCCAGATGCTCCCTAAAGTAAAAAGATGCTCTTTGTGAGGGTTTAGCCCCCCAAAACCATTGAGCGCGTGCGCTACCTCTTGGCGTTTATAAGCCGTATACACCACCACCATAGGCGGGTAGTGCAAGCCATCAAGCAAGCCCATCAATGAAGGAGTGCCGATTTCTTCTAAAAACTGACATTGGTGTGCAGGAGCAGTCAGTACAATATTTGAAGCCTCGAAATCACCTTTGGAAGTGCTTACAAGATAATTGTTATTTGCTGTTTTGGTTATTTTGTCTACGGTAGCTTCATACATTATATGGTGCAGGTGTTGGGCTAAAGTCTGAGGCAGTGTTTGCATACCCTTCATAAAAGAAATGGTTTTTCGGCGACCTGCTCCTTTTTTTTGCTTAGACATACCCTTGATAATAGAGCCATAGTTTTGCTCCAAGTCATAAATCATAGGGAATGTTTTTTTGATGAGCAAAGTATCAGGATTGCCCGCATACACCCCCGAAACAAAGGGTGCTAAGGCATAATCTACAATTTCTTTGTGAAAACGCCGTGTAAAAAACTCGCTCAAAGTTTCATTCGGTTTCGTTCCCGCAGGCACATACCACTCACGCAAAATGGCTTTTTTGGCAGCCCAACTGAAATAATTTCCTAAGAAAAGTTTGAGCGGATTGGTAGGCAGTGTTTTGTATTTTTGATTCTTAAAAATATATCGGTGGTTGCTCACCGCTGCCGCAGGCAGTATCTCGGCAGGTGCGATGCCTATTTCGTCCAAAAAAGCCTCCATCGCAGCATCTACCAAGAGCGAATTAGGACCTAATTCTATTTGATAATCGCCTTTTTGCAAGGTTTTAATCACGCCACCTGCATAAGCAGTACTTTCCAATAAAACATAGGGCTTTTTTAGTTTTTCTAAGAAATAGGCTAAGGCAAGCCCCGAAATACCCGCCCCAATAATAATGGTTTTCATAACCCTTGCAAGATAAAAAACAACTTTGAAAAGATACTATTTTCCATCTGAAAGTTTTTGGAGTTTTGTGCTACTAACTTAAAAATGAGTATATTTGATAAAAAATTAACAAAATTGCTTCTTTTACGTATAAAAACGAAAAAAACAGATGATAACAGCCATTTTATTAGAACTCTTTAAAGAAATAGGCACTAACCTATCTTTATTACAACGCCAATTTTTAGAAGGTTTTGACCCCCAAAAAAGAAAAGGTGTCGATTTAGAAAGTTTTATGGAAGAACTGAACCTAAATCAGGAGCAAAAAAGAAAATTCAGGGAAGCCTATTTGAACCAACAACAAAAAGAAAAAGAGGAAGAAGAAAAAAGGTATCAATACAAATACGAACCAAAATCGGAGAATGTAACAGATAAATTTGATGCCTATTGGAAAAAATTTGAAGACAAATATGGCAAAGATTTCTATGAAAAATACCAACAACAACAGCAACATCAAAACACCAACTACGACCAAAAAGCACAACAAGACCTTTCAAAACTACAAACAGAACTGAAAAAAAATGCGGCTATTTTGGGTGTAAAAGAAACAGCTACTTTCGAGGAAATTAAAACAGCATACAAAAATTTGATGAAAAAATACCACCCCGATAAGTTTCAAAATGACCCACAAAAAAAGAAAGAAGCCGAAGAAAAATCTTCCAAAATAAATGTAGCGTATGAGTTTTTTAAGAAAAGAGAACAAAAAGCCGCTCAAAAATAATACAATATTTATCAAATCCTCCTTTTTAACCCTTTCAAAAAATTATGTGGAACAGTATTTATCCTTATGTGTATTTAGCCCTCCTAATGTCCATTTTGGCTTGGTTTTATACTGATTATAAAGCCGAACGCGAGAAAAAAACTTGGGCAAAATTGAGCTTTTGGGCATCTGCCATCACCTATGCCATTACTATGTTTCAAACTGAATTCAGTTTTTTTTACAAAATCTTGGGCATGCTCCCTCGCGATATTGGTGTCATCTTAGGGCTTGCGCTGATTGCCAATAATTTAAAATCATCGCGTGGGTTTTTCATCACAGCTATTGCGGCGGGTTTAGGTACATATTTGTTATTCTCGAGTTTTGTACCCGATACTTACCAAAAATACTTTGGTGTTAGCTCCTCTGCTACACGCCGTTTAGATAAAGATGCCGAACTACTCATAGACATGAAAAATGTGGGCGATGCTGAAAAAGTACGTAAAATTTTAGCCCAATACAATGCCACACTCTCCCCTGCTTTTCCCGATTTAAAAAATAAAAGTTTTTCAGAGTTAGATGACTTTTTTGTTATCAATTTACCCAACAATGATGAAGCTATATTGCAAAAAGTAAAAACAGTATTGCAAAATGAAGGCTATGCTGATGCTATAGAATACAACGAAATGGTAAGCCTCAGCCCTCTTGAAAAGCAAAGTGTATCGGCTAAGAAAAACGCGCGAAAATACCCCCTCGATGACCCACAAATAGACCAACTTTGGTCGTTTGAGGCAATGAAAATGGACGAATTTTATCAATACATCAAAGAAAAAGGCATCAAACCGCGCAAAAAAGTAAAAATTGCTATCTTGGATACAGGGATAGACAGCGAACACGAAGACATCAAAGCCAAATATACCTCTACGCGAAGCGAATATAACAAAGATAAGCAATCTCATGGTACACATTGTGCGGGTATTGCTGCTTCTGTATCAAACAATGGCGTAGGTATCGCTTCATTCTCTCCGAACAACAATTTTGTAACTGTAACGAGTATCAAAGTACTTTCTGACGAAGGTTGGGGCACTGATGCAGGCATTATTCGGGGTATCATAGAGGCAGCCGATGGCGGTGCCGATGTAATATCTATGTCTTTGGGCGGCTACTCAAATGACGACAAACAAAGAGCTTTCAGCGAGGCAGTACGTTATGCGCAAAAATCGGGGGCTATAGTGATTGTAGCAGCAGGCAATGAATCTACCGATGCAAGAAAAGTATCGCCTGCCAATGCCGAAGGAGTGATTGTAGTTTCGGCGGTAGATGCTCAACTAAAAATGGCTACTTTCTCTAACTATATTACGCACCTGAAAATGGGTATTGCGGCACCCGGTGTAGAGATTCTTTCTACAACACCTAATAATAGTTATGCGGCTTATAGTGGTACTTCTATGGCTACACCCTATGTAGCAGGTTTGGTAGCGATGATGAAATCAATACGCCCCGAACTTACTACCGAACAAGTATATGCAATATTGAAAAATACAGGTATAGACACAGGCGATACCGACAAAACAGGTAAGTTTATTCAACCCCTAAAGGTGATTCAAGCATTACAATAAAGATGAAATTTTCTTTGTTAGAAAATAGTAATACATAAAAAAAGAGGCAATAATTTAGTTGCCTCTTTTTCATTATGCTTTTTTCAAACTATAATTACTGTGCTTTTTTGCGAGTAGTTGTTTTTTTAGCGGGTGGGTGCTTCTTCTGTAACTGTAACTTCCTGAGTAGCAGTTTCTTCAGTTTTAGCAGTAGCGGCAGTAGCTTCTGTAGCATATTTACGTACTGCATCTATTACGCGGTTATGCACTTCTTTTGCGATTTCGGCAGGGTTGTATTTCAATTCGTTGAAAGGTTTGCCTAATTGACTCATTAGTTTTTCGTGCGCATCTTTCCAAGTATCGTACAATTTGTTTGTTTGCTCTTGGTAAGTGTTAAGTGCTTTGTTTGTGCTGTAGTTTTGGGCTACTTCTTTGATAGAGCTTACTAATTGCTCATTGAATTTCATTTGCGCGCTTACGATGTCTTTCAACAAAGAAGGTACATAATCTACATTTACTTTTTCTTTTACACCAGAGGTAAGTTTTTCAAAAGTTTCTTGTTGTTTTGCATACCAATCTTTGAACAAATCGTTGGCTTTTTCCAAGGTGTTGCCTTTAGTTACAGTTTCTTGGATTTTTTTGGAAGCATCAAATAAGTTTTCTAATATTTGAGATTGTACTTCCATTACTGTAGTCAAGATGTTTTTTGTATTATTCATAGATACTATTTCGTTTAAATTTTCTACAAAGTTATTTTCTTTTCCGAATAGTATATAATTATTTCGAATAATTTTTCAAAAAAAATATAATTATTTTAATAAAATAGAAGTTTAGGCTACAAAAAATTGTATTTTTTTAATATTTTCAGTATCTTATTATTTTTCATTCATCTTTTCATAGAATTGCATAATATTAATTTTTACTTTTTTCTATCAAAAAACTTTTTGATTTCTGTTGCTTCTAAAGCATTGAGTGTAGCCTCCTTGATGAGTCCTGCTTTTTGAGCTACATAAATACCATATTGGGTATCGTCTATGCCTGCTATGCTGTGTGCATCGGGATTTATACTAATAAGTACGCCTTTTTCCATTGCTTTGTACACCCAACGCCAATCTATATCTAAACGCCAAGGGTTGGCATTGATTTCTATAGCTACTTGGTTTTGGTAGCAGGCATCTATTACTTTTTGGTGGTCTATGGGGTATCCTTCTCGGTTGAGCAAAAGCCTTCCAGTAGGGTGTCCGAGTAGGGTAGTATGTGGGTTCTCTATGGCTTTGATGAGCCGTTGTGTGGCTTTTTCTTGAGTCATGTTTAGGTTGGCGTGTACAGAGGCAATGATAAAGTCGAAAGTATGAAGTATTTCGGGGTCGTAGTCTAAGCTGCCATCTGCTAAGATATCGGATTCTATGCCTTTAAATAATACAAAATCTTTTAGTTGTGTATTGATTTGGTCTATTTCTTTGTGTTGTTGTTCTACTTTATAAGGAGGCAAGCCATTGGCATAAAAAGCGGTTTTGGAATGGTCAGTGATGCCTAAGTACTGATAACCTTTTTGTTTGCAAGCCTCTGCCATTTGTTGCAAAGAGTTTTTACCATCGCTATAGGTAGAGTGGGCGTGTAAAATTCCTTTGATATCGGCAAGTGTGATGATTTGCTGATGATTGTATTTTTCAGCCCATTGCCATTCGTGATGCCCTTCGCGCATGGGAGCAATGATGTAGGGTAGTTCTAAGGTTTGGTATATTTCTTGGTCTGATTGCCACTTTTGGGTTTTATTTTTGAGGCTTTGCAAAATATTTTTTTGCTGTAAGTGTTGGGGGTGTGCGCTCCAAAGCCACTGTTCATATACAAAATTATCGGGTTTGCAAGTAAGTATTTCTAAATGAATGGGGTTGTTTTTCCACTTTCCGCGCCAAGCATACAAACCTGATTGGGTGTTGTTTTTTTCTATTTGAGGGTATTGGTCTAAGTATTGAAATAGCAATTCGGTTTTTTCGGTAGCGCAAAGAATGGCTATGCTATCAATTACTTCGTATTGTCTTGCCATTTGTTTGATGGGCGCAATGGGTATATCTATCTGCTTTTGTATTGCTTGTATGAGTGTTTGTGTGATGGTTAGTGCTTTTGCAAAATGGAGTTTTTCGGCATTTTCTATTTTAAAAAGAAGTGCTTTTTTGATATTTTCTTGTGTTTTTTCTCCAAAACCTTTGAGTTGTGCTATCTGGTTATTTTGGCAGGCTTGCTGAAGTTGGTCAGTATTTTCTATGTGGAGTTCCTGCCATATTGTTCTTATTTTTTTTGCTCCCAATCCTTTGATTTCCAACATATCTATAATGCCTTGAGGTGTTTTTTCTACGAGTGCATCGAGTTGAGGAAAGGCATTGTTTTGTGCCATTTGGTGTATTTTTTCGGCGATTGCCTTGCCTACCCCTTGCAGTTGTTGTATGGCGGGGAGCGTCATTTCTGAAAGGTTTTGGTCTATTTTTTCGAGATGAAATAGGGCATTGTGGTATGATTTTACTTTGAAATCATTTTCGCCATGTATTTCGAGTAGGGAGGCAAAAAGTGAGATAGCATCTATAATAGCAGCATTTTCCATTGTTTTGAAGTTTGGAGTGAGGTACAAAAATACGTTTTTTTTCTTTGCTAAAAAAAAGCCTACCCTTTTGAGGCAGGCTTTTGTAATACTAAAGTAAATGAAATAGTTATTTATTTTCCTCCAATCAAATTCAACGCAGAACCCGCCTTGAACCAGCCTATTTGCTGCTCGTTGTAAGTATGGTTTGCTTTGATTTCATCTTTTGAGCCGTCCTTATGGTTTAGTACTACTGTCAAAGGCGTACCTTCAGCAAAAGTAGTTAAGCCTAAGATGTCTATAGTGTCATCTTCTTGGATTTTATCGTAGTCGGCAGGGTTGGCAAATGTAAGCGCAAGCATACCTTGTTTTTTCAAGTTTGTTTCGTGAATGCGTGCAAAAGATTTTACCAAAATAGCCCTTACGCCCAAGAAGCGAGGCTCCATAGCGGCGTGTTCGCGCGAAGAACCTTCTCCATAGTTTTCATCACCTACTACGATAGAGCCTATGCCTTGTGCTTTGTAGGCACGTTGTACGGCTGGTACTTCACCATAGCTTCCGTCCAATTGATTTTTCACGGAGTTAGTTTTGTTATCATTAAAGAAGTTTACCGCCCCAATGAGCATATTGTTGGAGATATTGTCTAAGTGTCCGCGATACTTCAACCAAGGTCCCGCCATAGAGATATGGTCAGTTGTACATTTACCTTTTGCTTTGATGAGGAGTTTCAAGCCTTTCAGGTCTGTGCCTTCCCATTTTTTGAAAGGCTCAAGCAGTTGCAAACGGTCAGAGGTAGGGCTTACAGCTACTTGCACTTTACTACCATCTTCGGCAGGGGCTTGATAGCCTCTGTCTTCTACGGCATACCCTTTGGGAGGAGCCATTAAACCTTGAGGCTCATCTAATTTTACGGCTACACCCTCTTCATTAACAAGTGTGTCTGTCATAGGGTTAAAGGTCAAATCGCCTGCGATGGCAAATGCCGTTACGATTTCAGGAGAGGCAACAAAAGCGTGCGTACCTGCGTGGCTATCATTGCGTTTTGCAAAGTTACGATTGAATGAAGTAATGATAGAGTTGGCACGATTGGGGTCGTCTATGTGTCTTGCCCATTGTCCGATACAAGGACCACAAGCATTCGCTAATACTACGCCACCCATTTTATCAAAAACTGCCAAAATACCATCGCGTTCAGCCGTAAAACGCACTGTTTCAGAGCCAGGCGTAATGGTAAATTCTGCTTTTGCTTTCAATTTTTTATCTATAGCCTGTTGTGCCAAAGAAGCGGCACGCGTCAAATCTTCATAACTTGAGTTGGTACAAGAACCTATTAAGCCTACTTCCAATTTTGCAGGATAGTTATTGTCTTTCACTGCTTTCGCAAATTTTGAAAGAGGCCAAGCCAAATCAGGTGTAAAAGGACCGTTGATATAAGGCTCAAGTGTATTGAGGTCAAGCTCGATTACTTCATCGTAGTAAGCCGAAGGATTGGCATAGACTTCCTCATCGGCGCGTAAATTTGCTTTGTATTGGTCAGCGAGGTCAGCTACATCTTTGCGGTCAGTAGAGGCAAGATAATCGTACATATTTTTGTCGTAAGCAAAAACAGAAGTCGTTGCGCCAATTTCCGCACCCATATTGCAAATAGTACCTTTGCCTGTAGCGGAGAGTGAGTCCGCGCCTTCGCCAAAGTATTCTACGATATAGCCCGTTCCACCTTTTACAGTCAATTTGCCTGCCACCCAAAGGATCACATCTTTAGCAGAAGTCCAGCCAGAGAGCTTGCCTGTAAGCTTTACACCGATGAGTTTAGGAAATTTCAATTCCCACGCCATACCTGCCATTACATCTACTGCGTCGGCACCACCTACGCCTATAGCAATCATACCCAAACCGCCTGCATTAGGTGTGTGCGAGTCTGTGCCTATCATCATACCTCCGGGAAAGGCATAATTTTCTAACACTACTTGGTGAATGATACCTGCGCCCGGTTTCCAGAAGCCAATGCCGTACTTATCAGAAACAGAAGCAAGGAATGCATATACTTCTTTATTGCCTACATTGGCAGTTTCAAGGTCAGCTTTTGCGCCTGCTTTTGCCTGAATTAAGTGGTCGCAATGCACTGTGCTTGGTACGGCTACTTTGGGCTTGCCTGCTGACATAAACTGTAGGAGAGCCATTTGCGCTGTAGCATCTTGCATAGCTACACGGTCGGGAGCGAAGTCTACATAATCTTTGCCACGTCCAAAGGCTTGGGTAGGCAAACCCTCGTATAGGTGTGAGTACAGTATTTTTTCGGCTAAGGTAAGTGCCTTGCCTGTTAATTGACGTGCTTTTGTGATACGCTCGCCCATGCGTGCGTACACCGCTTTAATCATATCGATATCAAAAGCCATAAGTTTAAAATATTTGAATTGGTTTTATATATACATACAAAAATAATTCACAAATATAAAAATTCTACTAAATTTTGCAAAATTGAATCTTTTTTACTGCACAAGATATTTAAAAATAATCATTTTAGCGTTTTGATAGAAAAAAATCAACTATTGGGCGTGCCCCTTCGGGTCGGGCTATCCGCTACAAGTTGTTCGCAAGCTCATAGGCTTTCCACTCCTATCCCTCACGCAACGTACTACCAAAACAAAGATGAATCAGAAGAAAGCATAGGAGTATAAAACAATATTAGAAACAACTTGTTCCTTCTTTATAACAACCATTAATTATGGACATTGAGTTTTACAAAGAACAGCTCGAGGCTAAAGAAGATATGCTTGCACGTACTACACGGTTTTTATTAGAAACTCAAAAGGACTTAGAGCAAAAAAATCAAGAAGTATCAGAACTTTACAAAAATGTATTGGATAGCATTCAGGTAGCACAGCGCATACAAGATGCTCTTTTACCTAACATTGACATTTTAAAATCTTACTTCAAAGATGCTGCTTATTATGTAAAACAACAATCAGGTGTAGGGGGAGATAGTGTTTTTGTAAAAAATAATAACGAAGGAGTTGTATTTGGCATATTAGACTCCACAGGGCATGGTGTTCCTGCTGCTATGTTAAATATTTCTTGTACGCTATTATTGAGAGAACTATCCTCTTCCATAGAAATTAATAACCCAAAAGCTTTGTTCAATTTATTGGATTATCAATTAGAAAAAACTTTCAATAAAGATGAAGAACACTCAGTAGCCGAAGCAGAAGGAATCATATTAGGCTACTCTTCCCATGATAATACTTTGAGTTATTGCTCTGCCAAAGGTAGAGGTTTTTTGATATTAAACTCAGGCGAGCTAATAGAATTAGAAAAAGATCAAAAATCAATAGGAGATGCAAGTGAAATAATGTTTCAAAATATACCCTTGTGTATCGATGAGGCTAAAACATTACTCATATACTCAGATGGATTGACTGACCAATTTGGGGGTAAAAATGACAAAAGATTTTCTAAAAATAGATTGAAAAATCTTATTGAAAAAAACTATGAAGCAGATGCGCAAACACTTGCAAAAATCTTACAATTTGAGCATAATGCTTGGCGCAATACAACACAACAAACAGACGATATTTCCTTTTTAATAATTGATTTTTAGATATGACCAGCATGAATATTTCAGAAGTTGAGTTCAAACTCGTGTATCAAAACCCGTATGCCTCTCTATATTTGAATGAAGCATTGAAGTTAGCTGTTTGTAATGCGGAACAAGAGTATATACCCATTGGACATTTTAAGTCTGTATTCTTGCAAATGTCTGCTTTGATAGAGCAAAATCCCATTCATTATCTTATATTTGACAAGCGAAATCTGCGCACCTTTCATCAGCCAAGTATGGAATGGTACTTTGCAGTTTGGAAGCCCGAAATAAAGAATAAAGGGCTTACTCATCACTTTAAAATACTGCCCAATATACCTTGGTTTGCAAAGTCGGTAGAGGCAGGCAAGCATGAAATTTTTCAGAAATATGGCACTGATATATTAGAAGGTATTCAAATCACTTACGTTAGTTCAATAGAGGAAGTATTAGAACTAATACCAAAGAAGTAAAGGCATTTAGTCGCCACATCCCAATAATAGACAAAAAATATACGTCATTTCTATTAAACATAAAATAATACCAAAAAATTTATCAGTCTTTTTGGAAGAATTATCTCTCAATATTTCAACCTGAGAGCATATTCGTATGAGTGTTTTTTGGCGAAAATTGCTTAACTTTGTAAAAAAAATTATCTCCAATGCAAAAATACTCGTTAGGCATACAAAGTTTTTTAGAACTACGAAGAAATAATTGTGTATATGTAGATAAGACCGAAAAAATTTATCAGTTGATAGGCGATAAGGCTTACTTTCTTTCGCACCCGCGAAGGTTTGGGAAGTCTTTGCTATTGAGTACCCTCAAATATTTGTTTCAAGGCAGAAAAGAGCTTTTCACTGGTTTGTGGATTGAAGATAAAGTAGATTGGACAACACTCGGACACCCTGTTTTGCATTTTAGTTTTATAGAGTCAAGTTTTCATTCTATTGGTTTTGAGAAGTACCTTCACATCAAAATAGATGAACAAGCCGAATTGCACGCAGTATCTTTACAAAATACTGATATTTCCAATAAAATACGCGAGCTTATCACAAAAATAAGTCAAAAGCACCAAAAAGGGGTTGTTTTTTTGGTAGATGAATACGACAAACCCATCAATGAATTTTTGCGCAAAGACCAAATACCTACTGCCGAAGCCAAT
>RDZE01000038.1 GCA_004293905.1 Cytophagales bacterium
CGATAAAAAGTACTTGGAAGAAGGTTTACAAAGATTTATAGAACTGAAATATGCCGAAAGAGATAATTTTGCAGGCATGTTAGGCTTCATCATTGCAGGAAAGCCCGAAAACATTGTCAAAAATCTCAAAAAAAAAGTCCGCAGTTTTCATCCCGCCCCCGATATTGAGGCATGGCTCAGTAAAAAATGCTTAGACCAACCACTTAGTTTCCAATCCAAACACCTAAGAAATAACGATACCGAAATCCATATTTTTCATTTGTTTTTTGATGTAAGGGCGGAAAAGGGATAAGAAAAATCTACTTTTCTATCACGCAAAAACTACCTCAAAGAGGTCAGATATGAATAAAATATAAACATACAATCTCTTTGGAGTACAACGAGTATAGGCGGAGGGTATGTTTAAAACGACTTCTTTGCTAAATTATACACCTAAAGAAGCCTTTATAATTTTTTTAATCATTTGGAGATGTGAAAAATTTGTTTTAGTTTTGCAGTAATTGTTTTACCATCTTTTAATATATTATGAAAGCATCAGAAATAAAATTACAACGAGTTCTTGAAGGAACTAATCAATATGTTGTACCACTTTTTCAAAGAGCTTATAGTTGGGATAGAAAAGAATGGACTATGTTGTGGGAGGATATATTAGAACTTTGTGAAACCGATTCAGAAAAAAGGAGACCGCATTTTATAGGCTCGATGGTAACTATGCAAACTGTTTCTGTACCTGAAGGTGTCGCAAAATATTTACTTATAGATGGACAGCAGCGCTATACAACCATTTTATTGCTATTATCTGCTTTACGTGATGTAGCTTTACGTAATAACGATGAGCGTTTTGCAAATGAAATCAAAAAAAGATTTCTTGTAAACGAATTTGAACAAGGAGCAGATTTTTACAAACTGCAACCAACTCAAACAGACAGAGAAATATTCTATAATATTATAAATACTGAAGGATTTGATGAAAATACTAAAATAGCTAAAGCTTACCGTTTTTTTGAAAGAAAGTTAAGTTCAAACATGATTGATTTTCAAAATTTAAAACAGGTTATAACCTCTTATTTATCAGTAGTTAGCATAGTTTTAGACTCTGATGACGATCCTCATTTAGTTTTTGAAAGCCTCAATGCTAAAGGAAGAAGCCTTACACAAAGTGATTTGATGCGTAATTATTTTTTTATGAGAATAAATGCAAATGATCACGAAACACTGTATCAAAAATACTGGTTTCCTATGGAAAGTGCATTGGGAGACAAGCTTAAAGATTGTGTAAGGCATTATCTTATGAAAGATATGGGTTTTGTGAAAGAATCAGAAGTCTATTTTACACTAAAAGATAATATAACCACACAAAAAGCAGAAGATAAGTTAAAAGAACTTGCCAAGTTTGCGGAATATTATCATAAACTTATAAATCCTGAAATGGAGAAAAGTGCTAAATTATCACGTGCGATACATAGGTTAAATCGTATTCAAGTGAGTACATCGTACCCTTTTTTCTTAAATTGTTATCAAGATTATGAAAATGGTAATATATCAGAGGAAAGTTTTGCTAAAATATTTAACATAGTAGAAAATTTTGTTATTAGACGATTTATCTGTAATATCCCAACCAATCAACTTAATAAAATTTTTCCAGATTTATATAAACAAGCTCAAAAACAAAATCCTTCTGATCTTGTAGAAGGTGTTAAATCTGTTTTGCAAAATAAGGGTTATCCAAAAGATATTGATTTTAGGAAAAACCTCTCAGACATGAAGTTATATGGTGTGGGGGATAGACTTGCAAAAGCAAAGTTTATTTTAGACAGTTTAGAAGAATCCTTTAATCATAGAGAACAAGTCCCACTTGAGAATTGCACTATAGAGCATATTATGCCACAAACTTTAACAAGTTGGTGGGAAAAGCATTTAGGTGAACATTATGAATATATTCACGAAATGTTTTTACATACAATAGGAAATCTAACTCTGACAAAATATAATAGTGAGTTGTCTAATAGCTCATTTGAAAATAAAAAAGAAATATTTAAAGAAAGCAACATTATTTTAAATCGATATTTTACAGATTTTGACGTAACTAACTGGACTATTCAAGAAATTAAACAGAGAACAGAATGGTTAGTTGATAAATCTTTAATTATTTGGGAGTATTTTGGGAGTAGTAGTACTAACACCCTAGACGCTATGACAAATAAATATACTTTTGAAACAATGAATAATGGCGATTTTTTAGAGGGAGATAATTTAGAATTACTTGAAAAGATACAACTTGCTATTTTAGATTTGGATTTGGGAATTGCAGAAGAAATACAAAAACAAACAATAGAATATAAAATTGGTAAAAGTATTTTTAGCATAGTTCCCTTACGTTCTGGATTAAAAATTTATATAAATCTACAATTTTCAGAATTATATGATCCTGAAAAATTAGCAAGAGATGTTTCTAATGTGGGACATTGGGGAGTTGGTGATGTGGAGCTAAAGATTACTTCACCTGAAAAAATACCTTACCTAATGTTTATAATAAAACAGGCATATAATAAGGTAAAAGGCATAAAATAACCCTTAGGTATCACCATAAAAACAAACTTCTATATGAATTGTTTTCACTGTCTAACCAAAGGTCTGATGGTGAAAACTGAAGCATTTCTATTACCTCGAAGAGGTGAAATACATATTTGGTTTCATCGTTGTACCTCGGCAGTGGCTTCTGCCCTGCCGATGGTGCGTAGCCCCAAAACCCAATAAACCATCGGCAAGGTCTTCGACCATTTCCGAGGTTTCGCTCCAAGCGACCGTTTCGCTAAAATAAGGCGTGTAGTCCCAAAAACCAATAAACCATCGGCAAGGTCTTCGACCATTTCCGAGGTTTCGCTCCAAGCGACCGTTTCGCTAAAATAAGATGCGTAGCCCCAAAAACCAATAAACTATCGGCAAGGTCTTCGACCATTTCCGAGGTTTATTGCATCAGGGAGCAAATAAATTTACCTATTTTTCGTTTGTTATTTTGATATGAATCTTTATTTTACTTCCGAAGGCTTCCTTTTGCCTATAAGCAAAATACAAATAGACTTGCCTACCTTTGAGCAGATATTTGTTAGTGGATTTCCTAATTCGGTTACGCGTCCACGTTTATGGGCAAACTATCAGGCATTTATACAACGCTTTGAGCAACGAGTTACAAGCCACTTTGTGCAATGGATTAATGGTAGTTTCGTAACGCAAAAAGAAAATCCTAACGATATAGATTTAATTACGTTTATAGATTATAGTATTTTTGAACCAATGGAGGCAGAACAATATTTTGAGGAGTTTTGGAGCTATAACCTTGAAAAAGAGGGTTTAGATAGTTATTTATTAGGGGTTTATCCTCCTGAACACGCAAAGTATTCAAAATATCAAAAATATTGTCATGATTGGTATATCAAATATTGTAATGCCAAACAACAACAGACTATTTTAGAAAATGTAAAAGGATTTATAGAACTAAAATTCAATTTATCATCATGAAAGCAGTAGAAAAACAACCTCGTGTACTAAGCCTTTTGGAAGCAAATCTTGAAGAAGTCAAAAAACTCAATGAAATGATAAAAGATGAGCTTATATCAGGTACAAGGGAGAACAGCCTTGTCATACGCCAGATGAAATATCAGCGTGAAAAGTACCTTCAAGAAATCAATACGTATTTGCAAAAGTACGAAGTAAGTCTTGTGATGGCGTAATGAACCCCAAACCATCGGCAAGGTCTTCGTTTTAACCATCGAAAACGAAGGTCTTCGCTCCAAGCGACCGTTTCGCTAAAATAAGGCGCATAGCCCCAAACCCCAACCATCGGCAAGGTCTTCGACCATTTCCGAGGTTTCGCTCCAAGCGACCGTTTCGCTAAAATAAGGCGCGTAGCCCCAAAAACCAATAAACCATCGGCAAGGTCTTCGACCATTTCCGAGGTTTATTGCATCAGGCAAAATTACCCCGAAGGGGTGCAATATGAATAGGTTTTTTTTATCGTACGATTTGCCGTTGGTATTTTTTACCCCGAAGGGGTGTAATATGAATAGGTTTTTTTATCATACGATTTGCCGTTGGTATTTTTTACCCCGAAGGGGTGTAATATGAATAGGTTTTTTTATCATACGATTTGCCGTTGGTATTTTTTACCCCCCAACCATCGGCAAGGTCTTCGACCATTTCCGAGGTTTATCGTTTACGAGGGCGAATTTTCAACCATTTCCGAGATTTTGAGCATAAATAGGCGATGCAAAAAGGGGAGCACGTGGCAAAAAAGAGGTAAAAACACTGGGTAGAAAAGTATTTTCCAAACTTTTTTGCGAAAAGAGATACCGTCCATCACACCTAAAACCCAACTCATCCCAATCTACTTGATTGAGCAAATGGCATAGTTTTTTTTCAGAAACCGCTTCATTTTTCGGGAAGATAGCCAATACCGAACCATCATAATTCTTACAATCGTGCAAAAAGAAAGGGTTTTGGTTTCTGGTTTTGCAGTTTACATAAATTCTTTTCTGTGTACTTTGGTGGTGCAATCGTCCCCAATGCCACCAATTATGCTCCTCGAAATGCCTAATTTTTCGGTTCAACAGTCTTGTTTTATACGTTTCCAAATAAGGCGAATAGGTATTGAAAATCATTCTTTTGGTTTTGCCTGTTTTGGCAGTAGAAGAGCAAACAAAGTCAGTGTTGCCATAGGTTTCGTGCGTGAAAATGGCATCGCAACCGCTCACTGCGCCTACTTTTACCCTAAAAATCTCTTTGAAAGAAAGTCCATACTCTTTGTCCGTAAAAAGCAGTTGTCCATTGTTGTAAGTAAAGTGTTTGTTTCCGTTGGTGATACGGCTAAAATTTCCCTTTTCGTACCTAAAAATGATGCAGTTAGGGCTAAAACCCTGAAAAATTCGTTTATCGCCCAAGTCTATCAAATCGGTAACAGTACCCTCTTCGTACAAAAGAGCATTGAGGCGGGTGCTGGCAGTTGCCTTCAAAAAATCGCGCGGGGTAATGAAGATGAGTTCGCCGCCATTGTTGAGGTGGTGTATGCATTTTTCTATAAAAAACAAATACAAATTACTTCTTTCATCAAATATTTTGGAGCTAAGTTTTCTCTTGGTTTTTTCGGCTATGTCTTGGTATCTTACATAGGGCGGATTGCCGATGATGGTATCAAATTTTTCGGTAGTAGGGTAGTCAAAAAAATCGAGGTGCAAGGAGTGCGTACCACAATGCCTCCCGTCTATTTCTATGCCTACACAATGGGGTATTTTTTTCACAAAAGCACCATCACCACTCGAAGGCTCAAGTACACGCCCTTGATTTTTGCGAAGCGACAACATCTGTGAAACAATAAAATCGGGCGTAAATACCTGCCCCAATTGTGCTACATTATACATTAGCCAAAGGTAAACAAAAAAAAGACAAATTCAAACAAGTTACACAAGAAAAATAATCGTCTTTGGCTTTTTTGCGCAATTAGTTGGTATTCACTAATAAAGAATCGGTAATGATTTCGTTGCTTTTGTTAAGAGCGCGATCTGCTATCTGTATTTTAAAACGTACATAACTATTAGCGGGTACATTGATGATAGGGTAAGCCCCTGCCGAAATAGTGAAACTACGGTTGATAGTACCCTCTAAGGGTCCTTTGGTATTTTCTACATTGAGTTTGAAAAACCGCCCGTTGAGGTTGGGTCCTGAAAAAACGATGGGTTCGTAGCGGTTGTTGGCGATGCGCTTTTCCATCGTAACAAAATAGTTATAAAAAAACTCATTGGTTGTGCCATCGGGTTTGAGCTCTGAATAGGGGAAAAAAGTTTCATCGGCACTCAGCCCCAAATCGCCATCGCCATCTTGAAAAAAGACACTTACAATGATAGAGTCGCGCTTGAAACCATTTTCGTTGACAATGATTTTTCGGATTTGTCGAAACTCTATGCGCGGTATTTCAGAAAATTCAGGTTTCAGAATACAACCTTGCAATGCTGTTAGGAAGATGAATAATGCCCAATGTGTTTTTTTCATAGTTTTGTATGTGTGCTTATAGTGCAAATATACAAATATATACGCTATTTTGTTTCATTTTAATCTATTTGAATCACAACATCATCTGTGATGGGGTGTCCTACGCAAGTGAGTACATAACCTTGTTCTAATTCTTTGGGTGTGAGTGCGTCTTCTTCGTCTAATTTTACTTTTCCAGAGAGGCACTTACCCATACAAGCAGTACACATTCCACTTTGGCAAGAATAGGGCAGGTCTATGTCCATTTTCATGGCGGCTTCTAAAATGGTTTGGGTAGGAGCTACCTCAAATTCGTGGGTTTCGCCTGCATATTTGATGGTTACGCGTTTATTGCCTCCGCTGAGTGTTTCGGGGCTTGTGGTAGTTGTTTTTTTCTCTAAGTCAGAGGTAAAAACTTCTTTTTTGAGTTTGTCTTTGGCTATTTTAAGTTTTTCGAAGGCAAGGGTTACTTGTTCCATCATACCATTAGGACCGCACATCATATACTCTGTGGGGTTGAACACAAATTTGGGCAACATTTTCAGAATATCGCGTACCATATCGGGGTTGAGCATACCTTTGAAGCCTTTCCAATCTTGGGTAGGCGGTTCTTCGAGCACATGCACTACGTTGAAGTTTTTGGGGTATTTTTGTTGCAGTTGTTGTATTTTTTCTCTGAAAATGATAGATGCCTCGTTTCTGTTGGCATACACAAGCGAAACCGTTGTTTTAGGTTCTTCAGCCAATACAGAGGTAAGAATAGACATCATGGGAGTAATGCCGCTACCACCTGCAAACAAGATAAGATGTCGTTTGTTTTTGGGGCTGATTTGGGTAGTAAAAACACCCGCAGGAGGCAATACTTCCATTGTATCGCCTGCTTTGGCGTGGTCGTTGAGGTAGTTTGAAACTTTGCCCTGTGGTACTCTTTTGACCGTAACTGCCCAATCTTGGTCAAGGGTAGGGCTGCTACAAAGGGAGTAAGCGCGTCTGAGGGCTTCGCCTTCAATAGAAAGTAAAAGAGTGAGGAATTGCCCTGCTTTGTAGGCTGGAGCGTTTTGTGGGCGTTCGAAGACGATGGTAATGGCTTCGTTGGTTTCTTTAATGATTGCTTTGATAGGCAATGAAAGTGTATTCATAAGATTCGGAAATAGAAGAATAGAATTATGATGAGAACCAATAGAGAAGGAAATATGTTTTTAGGCGTTGTGTCGGAAATAGATAACATCACCATCTTGGACTTCGTACTCTTTTCCCTCAAGGCTCATTTTTCCTGCTTCTTTGCAAGCGGTTTCGGTTTTGTAGGTTTGGTAATCTTCAAATTTGATGACTTCTGCTCTGATAAAACCTTTTTCAAGGTCGGAGTGAATAGTACCAGCAGCTTGTGGGGCTTTTGTGCCTTTGGTGATAGTCCAAGCGCGGACTTCTTTTACGCCTGCCGTAAAGTAGGTAATGAGGTTCAGCAAACCATAACTGGAGCGAATGAGTGTATCCAAACCCGATTCTTGTAAGCCATATTCTTCTAAAAAGAGCTGTTTTTCTTCGGGGTCAGTGATTTCGGCAATTTGTGCTTCTATGGCGGCGCAAATTCTGATGAGTTGTGCGTTTTCTTGCATTACGGCTTGTCGAAGTGCGGCTACGTGTGCGTTGTCTTTGTGTAGGTGTGCTTCGTCAGTATTGGCAACATAAAGCATTGGTTTTAGGGTAAGCAAAAATAAGTCGGCTACGGCTTCTATTTCAGCTTCGGAGGGTTGTAGTGTACGAACGTTTTTGCCTTCTTCTAAGTGTTTTTTGAATTTCAGGAGTGCTTCTAACTCTGCTTTGGCTTTGGCATCACCCGCTTTGGCAGTACGTTCTACTTTGCTTATTTTCTTTTCAATACTTTCTAAATCTTTCAGTTGGAGTTCCATTTCTATGATTTCTTTATCAGAAACAGGGTTCACTGCTCCGATAGAACGGACGATGTTGTCGTCTTCAAAACAGCGAATTACGTGTATGATGGCATCTACCTCGCGTATGTTAGATAAGAAACCATTGCCACGACCACCGCCCTTGCTTGCCCCTTTCACCAAACCCGCAATGTCTACAAACTCTACGGTAGTTTTTACAGTACTTTTAGGGTTGATGAGTTCTACCAATACGTCTAATCGCGTATCGGGCACGTCTACGACACCTATGTTGGGGTCTATGGTAGCAAATTCATAGTTGGCTGCTACATTTTGTATATTGGTAAGGGCTGAGAAAAGTGTAGATTTGCCCACATTTGGCAAACCCACAATACCGCATTTAAGTCCCATATTTTATTTGTTGTGAGATAGGGGTAAGGAGTTTTGTTTCGGGGGGCAAAAGTACAAAATAGTTTTTATGGTTTTTTATTTTTCTCAGAAAATCTTGGCTGGGGCTATGCCTTCATACTTGTAATTCTAAATATGCTTCTCCGTCTATGATAGGGCTGAGGTTTTCCATTTCGGCTTCGGTATACATGCGCGATTTTACGATAAAACGCAATCCTAATGGAATTTCAAGCGAAAAACTGGAGCCTCTGCCGGGGGTGATGTCAATGAATAATTGTGTATGTTTCCAATACTCAAATTGGTCAGCACTCATAAAGAATCCGCAGCCGTGAATATTGCCTATCCATACATCGTTGCTACCTACGCGCAGTTCTCCTTTGGCGAAGCACATGGGTTGTGAGCCATCGCAGCAGCCACCGCTTTGGTGAAACATAAGCTCGCCGTGTTCTTGGCGCAATTGGTCTATGATTTTAGCGGCTTCTTCGCTCACTAATACTCTTGGTACTTGTTGCATAAGGAGGGGGTGGAGTTTTATTTTTTTAAGTGATTGTAAAAATAAAAAAAAGTTGCCCAAAAACCGAATGTTTCAGGGCAACTTTTTCTCAAAAGCTGATTAAAAGAATCCTAATTTTTGTTTGCTGTAAGAAATCAGCATATTTTTATTTTGGCGATAATGGTTGAGCATCATTTTATGCGTTTCTCTTCCAAAACCCGATTTTTTGTATCCGCCAAAAGGTGCGTGAGCAGGGTAAGCGTGGTAACAATTTACCCAAACGCGTCCTGCTTGTATAGCGCGTGGCACTTGGTACATTTCGTGGGCATCTCTTGTCCATACGCCTGCACCCAATCCGTAAAGAGTATCATTGGCAATAGCAATGGCTTCTTCGGTAGTTTTGAAAGTAGTTACACAAGTAACAGGTCCGAAGATTTCTTCTTGGAATACGCGCATTTTGTTGTTTCCTTTGAGTAAAGTAGGCTCTATATAGTAACCATCTTTAAGCCCATCTATGTATTTAGATTTTCCGCCTATGAGCACTTCCGCGCCTTCGTCTACGCCTATGTTGATGTAAGAAAGTATTTTTTCGTATTGGTCTTTGGAGGCTTGCGCACCCATCATGGTTTCAGGGTCGAGGGGGTGTCCCATTTTGATTTGTGCAACACGTTCTTTGACTCTTTCAATAAATCGGTCGTAGATGCTTTCGTGCACCAATATTCGCGAGGGGCAAGTACAAACTTCGCCTTGGTTGAGGGCAAACATGGCAGCACCCTCGAGGCATTTGTCAAAGAAATCGTCATCGGCATCCATCACACTTGGGAAGAAAATATTGGGCGATTTTCCACCTAATTCCATCGTAACGGGGATTAGATTTTCAGAGGCATATTGCATAATGAGTCGTCCTGTGGTGGTTTCGCCTGTAAAAGCTACCTTAGAAATTCTTGAAGAAGTAGCCAATGGTTTTCCTGCTTCGGGTCCGAAACCTGTTACTACATTGAGTACGCCTTTGGGCAAAACATCTTTGATGAGTTCCATCAATACTAAAATACCTACGGGAGTTTGTTCTGCGGGCTTAAGTACTACGGTGCAGCCTGAGGCTAAGGCAGGAGCTACTTTCCAAACTGCCATCAAGATAGGGAAATTCCAAGGAATGATTTGCCCTACTACGCCTATGGGTTCGTGTACGTTGATAGATATAGTGGTTTCGTCTAACTCGGCAATGCTACCTTCATCTGAGCGGATCACACCTGCAAAATAACGGAAATGGTCTATGGCTAAGGGTAAATCGGCGGCTTTAGTTTCGCGGATAGGTTTGCCATTGTCTATGGTTTCGACAGCAGCTAAGTAGTCAAGGTTTTTTTCCATGATGTCTGCAATTTTGAGCAGCACGTTGCTCCTTTCAGAAGCCGATGTTTTCGACCAAGTTTTGAAAGCGGCATGGGCAGCATCTAAGGCAAGTTCTATATCCTCTTTGGTAGAGCGTGCTACTTGCGTAAAATTCTGACCATCTACGGGCGAAATATTGGCAAAGTATTCTCCTTTTACAGGGGCTACCCATTCATTGTTGATGAAATTGTCGTATTTTTCTTTGAATGTTGGACGAGATACGAGGTTTTCTATGCGGGTGTTCGTTTCCATAATTTTTTGAATATGTTTTTTGAATTTTCCTAAAAAAAATTTAACTTTACAAAGGTATCAAAAGAATACTACTCAGTTTTTTACTATTCTATCATTCTTTTATACTATTCTATCATTCTACCTTCTACTTTCCTTACTTATGAAAAAGCCTCTTTTTACCCCTCAAAAGCAACTACTTACCCCTACCGAACATTTGGATACTTTGGTAGAGCATAAGTCTATTTATACCTTAGAAAACTGTGAGTTGAATATCTTTGAAACGCATCAAAGGGCTGAAAATGTAAAACTTTGTTTTGATAGTCTTACATTCACGGCGATGCTAAGAGGGAAAAAAGTAATGCATTTGTTTGGCTCCGAACATTTTGACTATCTGCCGGGCGAGTCGGTGATAGTGCCTGCGCAGGAAGAAATGTTGATAGATTTTCCAGAGGCTACCGCCCAAAACCCTACTCAGTGCATTGCTTTGGCTATTGATAGTAAGAAGATAAAACAAACAATGGAACTATTGAATGAAAAATACAAAAAGGTAGAACATTTTGATACTTGGCAAATACATGAACATCAATATCATCTTAAAAACTCGGAAGAATTGGTCAGTACTATAGATAGGCTGGTGCACGTAAGCCGTAGTAATGACAAGGCAAAGGATATTTTTGCGGAGTTGGCTTTGCAGGAGTTACTCATTAGGCTGATGCAATCGCAGGCGAGGCAGGTTATTTTTGAAGATTATCAACAAAATATGAATAGATTTCGATTTGCTTATGTGGTAAAGTACATCAAAGAAAACATAGCCAATGATTTGACAGTGAAGCGATTGAGCGATTTGGCTTGTATGAGCGAATCGCATTTTTTTAAGAGTTTTAAGAGAGAACTGGGCATTTCGCCTATGGATTTTGTAGTGCAAGAACGTATACATTTAGCCAAAAAAATGCTTCAAAATACAGCAAAAAGCATTACTGATATTTGTTTTGAATTGGGCTTCAATTCGGTGAATTATTTCTCTACTCTTTTCAAAAAATACGAAAAAGTATCCCCTAAAAGTTATAGAGAGCAATTGATAAGGAAAAAATAACAATATTTTTTGTCAAAATCGCATTAATGAGTCTTTTTTATATATTTGCGGAGTCATAGCAAAAAACGATGTCCAAATACCTATTACAAGACACTGAAGAAACAAGAGAAATGGTTGAGCAATTAAACGCCATGTTGCTCAGTCAGGAAGAAAGTAATATCAAATTGGCTACCCAAATTATGAAAGGTGCAGGCGCGCCTATGCCCTTGTGGGGGGCACTTTTGGCTATAGTGTTGCTTTATAAAAGAAAAAAAGAAATAGCCGAAGCTGCATACAATTTATTAGAAGAAAATGTTCCTGAGGAATACCTAAGTAAATACAATCAATATATTTATAGTGTTAATTATATAGTGAACCAAGAAGAGAGTAAAATCACCACTTTTTTCGAAACCATCACCAATGAAGACAACTATGATATGTATTCTTTTTTATGGACGCTTTTTGTGTATACTAAAAAAGGGGGAAATTATTTTCTAAAACATAAACTCGTACCTATTAAGACTATTCTTTCAGAGCTCTACGAGAACCAACGCCTTTCATTAGAAGGTTATCAATTAGAACAATTACCCGAAGAAATAGCAGAATTTACACAACTCTACTATCTCAATATAAGCCACATGCAAATTAGCCATGTGCCTGATAGTTTCCAAAAACTTACCCAACTGCAAGATATACAATTTACCAACACTACACTTACCGCCGAAGCAAGCCAAAAATTAGAGCAATTTTTTCCCACCATCATGGGCTACTATTACTACAACAAGGCTTGCGATGTTAAATCCAAAGCCAAACAAAAAGCAGGTTCTACCTTCTACATGGAAGCCGTACAATGGTTTGAAAAAGGGACAATGCTCATTCCCGAATATGCAGAAGGTTGGCACAATGTAGGTGCTTGTTATATATTCTTTAAGACACCCGAAAAAGGAAAAAAAGCACTCCACCAAGCCATAGAACTCTACACAAAACGCATAGAAGACAATCAAGAAATAGCTTACAATACTTATTGGAAAGCCTGTGTGTATGCCCTCCTAAAAGAGGAGGAGCAAGCACTGAAATACCTCAAACAAGCCTGCCAATTGAACCAATCCTACAAACAAGCCGCCCAAGAAGAAGAAGATTTTAAGGAATATAGGAAAAATAAACAATTTAAAGAAATCACAAAAAAATGACACTCACAGTAGAAGAAACATTACAGACAATTTTTGCTCAAACCATACAAGTAGAAAACGTCCTCATACCCATTCATGAAGCTAAAGGAAGAGTCCTACAAGAAGACATCAGCCAAGACCGTAATCTCCCTCCTATTGATACGGCACTCATGGAAGGCATCGCTATCCAATACCAAGCATGGCAACAAGGTAATAGGGCTTTTAAAATAGAAAACATACAAGAAGCCAATAGCCCTCAAATAGCACTTTCAAACCCCTATCAAGCCATTAGAGTAAAAGAGGGGGCAGCAGTGCCTCAAAATACTGATACAATTATACCCTTCGCACATATCCGCTTAGATACCATCAGCACACAAGAATGGGCAACAGTAGGTCTCAATAATTTGACCTTATCATTTCAAGAAAATATCATAAAACAAGGACATTGGGCAGCACAAGCCTCCATAGTACTAAAAAAAGGCACGCACATAGACAATGCCGAAATTGCCTTATTAGCATCAGTAGGGAAAGGCTTTGTAAAAGTAAGCCAAATACCCAAAACAGTCATCATCTCCATTGGCGAAAATTGGGTCGATATCGGAGCAACTCCTACCTACTACCAAGCCCGCCGCGCAAGCACTTATGCACTACAAGCCGCATTAGAAACCCTCGCCCTACAGCCAGAAATACTACTACTGCCCGATAACGAAGATTTTATCACGCGGAGGCTCACTGAAACACTACAACATTATGATTTTCTGATTTTTTTGGGTGGTTTCGAAAAAAATATAAGTGCGATTTTAGAAAAATTGGGCGTGCATACTTTGTGCAAACAGATAGCCCAAAACATAGCCCCCGATTTTTATTTTGGACGCAAAAACAACCAAACCATCATGGGCATAAGCCAAAGCCCTTTGGCATTGTACCTCAATACTGCCAAGTACATCATTCCCTATTTGTACCACACCTTAGGCACACCCCCTCCACCCCCTCAATATGCCCCCTTGAACAACCCTATAGCACTCAGTAATCCCTCCCTTACTTATTTTGTGCCTGTTTCCATTGCGCAAACCCCCCAAGACACCACCGCCACACCCATGCCCATACAAGCATTAGATAATTTTGTAAATCTGCTCAAAATAGATGCCTTTATGGAAATTAACCCCAAAAATGCAAAGATACAACCAGGGCAAAAATTCCCTTTGTATCGTTTTTAAAAATTATTTCTACTTTTTTAGACCCATTCTTAAAAACAAAAAACCATATCAAATACGTTATTATAAAGGAAATCATTTTTATAATTTATTCAATATGCAAGAAGAAGAGAAAAATAAGGCTGAACAACAACCCCTTCCACTTGATTTTATCAACCCTATAGATGCCAAAAAAATTGCCGAAAACCCGGGTTTATTGGCTTATGCCTCCAATGTTGGCGGGTTTGTAATCAAACCTACAGAAGAAGGACATATCAAAGCAACTGCCCTTGCTGCTATGGAGCAGCAAACAAGCAAACAAATGCTACAACTCTATGAACAAATGCAAATATTAGCACAACAAGCAAAAGCACTGCAAGACAGAGTTGAAATTTCAACCCAAATTTACCAAGCCGAAATCAGTTTTCAGCCCGTAATAGGGCAAATTTATTACTTGTATTTGAAAAGAACAGGTAGGTTTGTTGTTTCTATGATTGCCCCACACGAATGGGGAAAAACAATGCCTTATGAAGAATACAAAGCAACCGTAATGTTGATGGCAGACCACACTTGGGACGTAAAAGAAACCAATCAGTAAATAAAACGAGAAGATAAAAAAATGAGAGAAGAGTTCAATTAATCCTTGAACTCTTTCATTGTTTTAGGCACATCGCGTTCGCCGGGGCGCATCCAATCGGCTTCGCGAGAATTATATTGCAATTTTTTGCTCTTACTTTTATCCATATTAGGCATAAAATTCTTATTGATTTTAGTACCTTTTTTCAAACTTCCTTTGTTATAAATAGAAGGTTTCATTAATTGCCCTCTGTACCAAGAAGTTTGAGAACCTTTAGGTTGTTTCTGAATACGGATATTGCCTTTATACGATGCCATTTGCATAGATTTGCGGCGGCGTTCGGCACTGCTATTGCTCACTACCACTTTCCTGACTAAAGAGCTACTCATAGCACGACTTTGCTGCTGAGAATTTTTTTGCTTCTTTTGGTATGTTTTTAACTCAATAGCTGCACCGTATTTATTTTGTTGAGTTTTGCCACTTTTATTGACATTCACCGAAGAATTATTATTGTCTTTATTAGGAACACGTACCCTGATGCCTAATTGAGCTTGTTTGTCAGAAGTAATTTTTTTCTTAGAAGAAACCAATACTTTTTGGTCTTGCAATCTCGAAAGTCCTTGATTGCTTTCAGCAGAAGTCAATACTCGCTCCTGAGATTTTGGATTGATGTTTTTTTGTGCTTTTAACTCTTGATTAAAACAAGAGCCATATAGCAAAAGAGTTACAGTGATACATCGCTTAAAGAAGTACAAAGGAGTCATATTGTTTTTTATGGTTAGTCATTTTATGTTTGTCATTTCTTCTTTTCATTACCCTTAGGGTCGTCTCGGTCTTCATCTTCTACTCCTAAGAGAGAATATGAACCCTTGTTATATTTGAAACCTTTGTCTGTTAGTGTATTGTTTTTTTTGTTTTTGTTATATCCTACGCGTTTGCTTGCGACTACCAAACCCGTTTTTTTATTTCTCTTGACACTTATATATCTCAATTCATTTTCCAAGAGTTGTTTGCTTTCGTCCCGCAATTGGTCAGCAGATTTATTCACTGATTCGTGAACACTTCGAGTGCTACTTTTGTTTTTAGAGACACCCGTATACTCGCTCATCTCCATAAAAGTTGGACATTGCGAACGCCTTGCTGCACAAGCACTCATTAGAAGAACACATGTAATTAAAATGATAAATGAATTGACTTTTTTCATAGATTTACAATATATAATCTATTTTGTGGTAACAATTATACGAATTTTTTAGAATAAAATTGATATTTTTCCAAAAAAAATACTGAAACGATGCAAAAAAATTACACAATACAAACCAATCGCTTGGCGATGCACCTACGCGAACAAGGAAAAGGCAAGGTGTTAGTCATGCTGCATGGCTGGCCTGAAAGTTCTTATTGTTGGCAGGAATTGATGCCTTATCTTGCCCAAAAATTCAGAGTAATTTGTCCCGATTTGAGAGGAATGGGCGACAGCGAACGGACATTGCCAATGGAGGACTACAGCAAAGAGAATTTGGCAAAAGACGTATTCGCACTGCTTGATGCCTTAGAAATACAAAATTTTTATCTCGTAGGGCACGATTGGGGAGGCATTGTAGCACAAGAAATGGCATTGGCAGAGCCCAAACGTGTGGAAAAATTAGTACTCATGAATATTTCTATCATTACCAACACAAAAGGAAACTTAGCCGCTCGAGAAGCACTCAAAGATAAAGGCATTAGTTTTTTATGGTATCAATTTTTCCAACAGCAACCACACTTGGCAGATGCAATGATTCGAGGCAATGAAGAAGTATGGTTGCGTCATTTTTTGCGCTTGGCTAAGGGGCGTACTTTCCCCGAAGCGCATTTACAAGAATATGTACGTACCTTCAAAATAGCAAATACACCTACTACTACGGCTAATTTTTACAGAGCTATGCAAATAGATATGCCACGATGGATGTCGTTGCAAGGAAAACGCTTCGAAATGCCCGCACTCTATGTCTATGGCGCACGCGATGTAATCATTGTGCCTGCCTACTTAGAAGGTATAGAAGATTGTTTTCCTGAGGTAACAGTAAAGCAGATAGAAGCAGGGCATTTTGTGCAAGAAGAAGCCCCCGAAGAAGTAGTAGAGGCACTTTTAAATTTTTTATGATAGATTTTTATTACTAATTTTGCCCAATGAAAACACGCACACTCAAAAAAGACAAAGTTAACATCATCACGCTGGGGTGTTCAAAAAATACTGTAGATTCTGAAAATATACTCACACAACTACGTGGTAATCAAATAGATGCAGAACACGAAAGCCAAGACAATACGCATAATATCATTATTATCAACACTTGTGGTTTCATAGACAATGCCAAACAAGAGTCTATAGATACTATAGTGCGCTATGCCGAAGCAAAAAACGAAGGAGCGATAGACAAACTCTACGTAACAGGTTGCTTATCTGAAAGATACAAAGACGAACTTGCTGCCGAAATACCCGAAGTAGATGCTTATTTTGGCACAAGAGATTTGCCGTTGTTACTCAAAAAATTCAAAGCAGATTATAAACACGAATTAGTAGGCGAAAGATTGCTCACAACACCGCGACATTATGCCTACCTAAAAATTTCGGAAGGGTGCGACAGACCTTGCTCTTTTTGTGCTATCCCTTTAATGAGAGGAAAACACATCTCTACGCCCGAAAATATGCTCATAGAACAAGCCCGAAATCTTGCCAAACAAGGTACGAAAGAATTAATCCTTATCGCTCAAGATTTGACTTACTACGGTTTAGACCTTCATAAAAAAAGAACCTTAGACCATCTCTTAGACCAATTGGCACAGGTAGAAGGCATAGAATGGATTCGCCTGCAATATGCTTATCCTGCGGGGTTTCCATTGGAGATATTAGAGGTGATGCAAAAGTATGAGAACATCTGTAAATATTTGGACATGCCACTGCAACATGCCTCTACTAACTTGCTGAAGCACATGCGCAGAGGCATTACCAAAGAAAAAACAATACAACTACTCGATACCATCAGAGAAAAAATACCTTCCATAGCCCTCCGTACTACAATGATTGTAGGACACCCCCACGAAACCGAAGCCGATTTTGAAGAATTATGTGCATTTGTAGAGCAACAAAAATTTGATAGATTGGGCGTTTTTACCTATTCGCACGAAGAAAATACACACGCCTACACAATGCCCGATGATATACCTACAGAAATAAAACAACAACGTGCCGAAGAACTCATGGCAATTCAACAAGACATCTCTTGGGAGAAAAACCAAGCCTTAATAGGGCAAACACTCAAAGTGCTTTTTGATAGAAAAGAGGGCGAATATTTTATAGGACGTACTCAATACGACTCACCCGAAGTAGACAATGAGGTGCTTGTGAAAGCCGATGCACAAACTTATATCGCTACAGGTAGTTTTGAGAATATACACATTAGCCATGCCGAAGAGTTCGACCTCTATGGCACTATAATAAAAAAATAACCCACTTACCAATGCAATGAAGTACTTCATCTATTTGTTTGTTATCACTTTTGCAATGATGGGTTGCGAAAGCAAAGAGCCTGTTACAATTCAAAATTTTGACACTTCTGTTTGGAAAACAGATAAAAACGCTTGTAAAAATCAACGGAAAAAGATTTTTGAGGAATTGAACAAAGAGAAAAAGAAACTTGAGGGACTTTCACAAATGCAGGTAGTTGCCCTATTAGGAAAACCCGATAGAGTAATGTTAGAAGGAAGAAGTCAACGCATTTTTTATTACTTTTTAGAGGCAGGGGCACAATGCAACACTACCAATAAAAACGAATATGCCAAAGAAGGCAAAAAACTAAAACTCCGATTCAGTGCTACTGACCGTTTGGTTGAGTTTTTTCAGGAGTAAGAAAAATTTATTTTGCCAAAAACAACATTGCATCTTTGACCGTAAGCAAAGGATTTTCCTCCATAGGTACGTGTCCTAACCCCTTATAAATTTTTAACTCACTTTGGGCTATGTCCTTAGCGAAACGTTGTGCATTTTCTACGGGTATCCATGTATCTGCATCGCCCCATTGAATAAGTGTAGGGCATTTTATATTCTTAATAAGCAAAGAGTTATCAAGCTCAGGGGTTTTGGCACGGGCTATAAAAGCGGCTCTGTTCCCCTCTGCTAAATTGAGTTCATAATAGCGTGTAAGGAGGGTTTCATTGATTTGGCTGTCATCGCCATACACTTCTTTCAGATTGCGTTCAAAGAAAAATTTAGGCGTAACATAGCGTACAATACTGTTCAGAATGGGAATAGTAGCCAAACGAAAAACCCAAGGGCGCGGACGTGTAGAAGGGTAGCCTGCGGCATCTATGAGTATCAATTTTTGCACTTCTTTAGGGTAACGAACAGCGTACTGCCAAGCAATACGACCTCCCAAAGAGTTTCCTACGAGATAACATTTTTTGAGGTTTATTTTTTGGAAAAACTCGTGCAAAGTATTTACATAGCTTTCCATATCGTATCTGTGCGCTGAATCTGCGCCTGTAAGCCCAAAAGCAGGCAAATCTAAACGAACTACAGTATAATTTTTTTTCAATTCCTCTGTCCATATATCCCAAGTATGCAAAGAAGCCGCCGTACCGTGCAATAACACAATAGTATCGCCTTTGCCTTCTATCCGATAATGCATTTTTACGCCCGATAATTGCACAAAACGGGAATGTTCGTTGGCATATTTCTTTTTGAGGGTTTCGAGAGGAATATCGGCGGTGCTAAAAATAAATAACAACAAAAGTATTCCTAAAAATAAAGTTAAAAAGCCATAAAAGAGAATTTTTTTTAGCATATTCGTTCCGATTTTTTTTAGTTCCAACTCATAAAACTGAATAATGAAGATTCTTGTTTATATATTTTCTATTTTAGGTATTTGTTACACACTTGTTTGTATAGCGGTTTATTGGTGGCAAGAACGGCTCATTTTTCACCCAGAAACCCTGCCCGATGATTTCCAATTTCATTTTTCAACTCATTTTGAGGAAGTATACCTTCAGAACGAAAATAGCGAAAATCGATTGCATGGGCTTTGGTTCAAGGGCAAAAATAGCAAATCTTCACAAATATTGCTCTATTTCCATGGCAATGCGGGCAGCTTGCAGGGTTGGGGGCAGGTGGCGCAAGATTTTGTACAAAAAGGCTACGATGTACTTGTGATAGACTACAGGCAGTATGGCAAAAGCAGGGGCATCTTGAGTGAAAAACAACTATTAGAAGATGCCAAAACAGCCTTTGAATTTCTTAAAAAACACTATTCAGAAGCCCAAATTACACTTATGGGGCGTTCCTTAGGCACAGGCATAGCGGCGTATGTAGCTACTTTGGGCAAAGTGAAAAGATTGATTTTGGAAACACCTTATTATAGTTTTCATGCGTTGGTAGGTGCGCACATCAATTTTTTGCCTGTAGGTATTTTATTGCGTTATCATTTGCCTACCTCTGTTTATTTAGAAAAAATAAATTGCCCTGTATATATTTTTCATGGTACTGCCGATGCAATAATTCCTTTGGCACAATCTGAACGACTCAAACAACAATTTCCCGATATAGACCTTACGGTGATAGAAAATGGCAACCACAACAATTTACCCTCATTTGCACCATATTGGCAAAAAATGGATACTATACTCAGACCTTGATGCCCCAAACTAAAATATCGTCTATTTGTGTTTCATTGCCTTTTTTCATCCATTCCTGCCAAGTTCTCTTTGTTCGGGTAGGGGGAGCGCGTGTATTTCGTGGAGTAATTGTTGCATTTTGGGAGTGGAAAATTTCCTTCTGTGTTCGCCTCCAAATTGGTCTGTGTAGCCATCAGAAAAAAGATACAAATAAGTAGGCGACTCTATCGCAAGGTCGTATGCCGTAAAGGTTCTTTCTGCCTCTGTTTGTTCGCCACCGATAGAATACCTGCTGCCTTTAATTTGTTTTATTTCTCCATTTTGGATATAAGTCAAAGAGTGCTTCGCGCCTGCAAATTGTAATTTATTTTCTTTTTTATCAATCACAAGCAAACCGATGTCCATACCGTCTTGGTTGTCAGATTGGTATTGTTTGAGCGATTTTCTTATGTTTTTGTGTAATTGATTGAGAATTAAGTCAGCACTTGTGATGCCTTCTTGGTTGATGATATTGAGCAGTATATCATTGGCTAATATGGTCATGAAAGCCCCCGAAACACCGTGCCCCGTACAATCGATACAAGCGGCAATGATGCTGTCTTTTTGTGTTTCGAAGAAATAGAAATCACCCGAAACGATGTCCTTTGGTTGGTACAAAATGAATGATTCGGGTAGGTGCTGTTTGATGAGTTCTTGCGAGGGCAGAATTGCCTCTTGTATTCTTTGCGAATAAGTAATGTTGTCTACGATATTTTGGTGTTGTTCTTGTATGAGGTTGGTTTGTTCTACGATTCTATCATTGGCTTCTTGTAGGGTATCAGCAATTTGTTTTATTTCTTCATTTTGTTGTTTTATTTCTTCGTTTTTCTCCATTAACAAATGATTATTTTTCTGCTTCAAGTGGTTATTTCGCCAAAGCAAAAGCACTGTTACTGAAAGCAATAACAACCCTGCTATAATAAAGACAATGACATAAAACTGTTGTTGAATTTTGGCTTCGCTGATTTTTTGTTGGAGTTCATTTTTCTTTTTTTCTTGATTGACAGCAAAGCTATTTTCTAATTTGGTGATTTCTTCCAACTGCTTTTCATTGAGCAAGCTATCGCGATAGGCTACATATTTTTCTTGGTAGAAAAAGGCGTTTTCAAAGTTTTTTTCATTTTTATACACTGTGCTGAGTATTTGGTAGGCATCGGCTATTCCTCCTTTGGAGTTGCTTTTTTGTGAGGCTTTTAGCCCTTTTTCGGCATATATTTTGGCTTTTTCATATTGTTTTAGTTCTACCAATGCACCTGCCGCATTGTTATACATAAATCCGATATAAACCTTATCTCCAAATTTTTCGGCATTTTCTACGGCTTTCAGATAGTATTGGGCTGCCTTTTCAAAATCTCTTTTCAGAAAATAAATATAACCGATGTCGTTGTAAGAAAAAGTAAGGTTTGGGGCTTGAGTAGGTTCTTTGAGGCGCAATTCTAAGGCTTTATTTTGGTAATGCAGGGCTTTTTCAAAATTACCTGCGATGGCATTGATGTTTCCCAAATTATTATAAGCGATAGCCAAGCCGGGTATGTTTTTGGGGTTTTTGAGTCTTATATTGAGTGCCTTTTCATAGAGTTTTGTGGTTTCCTCTATTTTTCCTTGCCTTTCATATATTTTCCCTAAAATTTGCAAAGATTGTACTATCACAATGTCATTTTTACTTTCTTCTGCTGCCTCAAATCCTTTTTGTGCGTGGTTGAGTGCTTCTGTAATATCACCTAACAACAAGTAAGTGTGCCCCATTTCACTTTCACAATAGCCAATAAATTTTTTGGATTGTATTTCTTGAGCTATTTTCAAGGCATTCTCGGTACTTTCTATAGCTTTGATGCCGTTGTTTTGGCTTAGGTAGAGTTTCCCTAATAGTATCAAATTTTTGATTGTATTGGTGTCTTGTACTGTTGTTTTTTTGATGAGTGTTTCAAGGCTATCTATGGCTTTGTTTTTTTGTGCATAGATAGGAAAAGGGGTAAGATGGAGAAGCAAAAAAAGACTTCCTACATAAACAAGAAACTTCATAGGCGATGTATAGTATTATGAGGCTAAATATAGCAATAATCTTACATTTTTTGAAAAAATAAAGAGCAATAATCTTAAAAATAACTCTTTTTAACAGCTATCTTATTGTGTATCAGTATTTCTGCTGTGTAGATTTTTTAGAAATAGCGATTTACACTTATAGAGTCATTCTTTTGTAACCTCAACCAACTGACCATGATTGTAGTATTTTATACTTTTAATCGTATGGTCAGGGTTATAAGTTACCCATTTACCAATTCTGATTTCTTCTTTAGGCACTATCTTAAAAGCACTCATGATTCCTGTAATTGTACTTATAATATCAGTTTTAGGCTTGCGAAAATAATAATTGAGATGATTGTCTTCTAAAGGCGCATACATAGGTTTGCATGCGTTAGTATCTTTCATTATCAATTGCTCTCCATAAATACGAGAACAAAAACAGTTAATTATAGCAAAAGAAGGACTTCTCTCACCATATATTTCTTTATTGAAGGGGTATTCAGGAGTAGCTGTTATTAATTTTGTATAAAAATCAATTTCCTCATCACTATAAATCCAATAGTCAAGATTCCCCCTAATACCCCAACGAAGTTCTTTGAAATGGCTTTCAATCAATTTCATTTTAGTTTTTGATAAGTTTTTGATTAAAAAACCGTTTAAAGTACCAGAAAAATTGTCGTAGATGATGATAGAAGTAATCAATTCATTATCCTCAGCGGTTTTGAAGATAATATTTTTCTTCTTATCGAGGTAGTATTTCCAGTTTTGTCCTGAGCCTTTAGTTATTTCTGTTATGTCTTTTTCAAGGTATGGTTTTGGCATGTAAATGGGTTGAAACCCCATTTTTTTTAAGTCAGTAATAGTGGTATAGCAAAGTATTATACCATCAAGTCTGAAACGACACATAAGGCTTGTATCTACTTCAAAAGTTTTTTGAGTAAAAGTATTGAAACGTTGTTTGTTGCTTTTCGATTCATCTCTACAACTGTTCAGAACAAGTAATAATACTGTTATTAGAGAGAAAGTTACTTTGATATCTATTTGCACCATTTTCTTCTATAGAGGTATTTTTTGATTTTTTCTGCTCATACAAATATAAACAAAAATGGATTTATTGGGGCTTGGTTTCAAGTACTCAAAGATAAAAAAATAAAAAAACACAATACTTGAAATAGTATTGTGTTTTCTTGTGATTCCGCTGGGATTCGAACCCAGGGCCCTTACATTAAAAGTGTAATGCTCTACCAGCTGAGCTACGGAATCATTTTTTTATAGAACTTAAATTTAAAAAATGATTTTTTTTCTTATTTTTGCAGTCAGATTTTTTATTTACTAACTGTTTTTCTCATTTTTCGTGTGCAAAGGTAGGGGTTTTAAAATTACTATGCAAACTTTCTCTCATTTTTTTTTCATTTTTTTTATATTGGTATTTTCATTTTTCGATGTATCATTGGCGCAATCCTCTGATAAACAAGTGAGTATGGCAGATAGTCTTTTTTCTCAACGCCGCTATTTAGAAGCACTTCGGTCTTATGAAAGGTTGTACCAACAGGATAAAAAGCAGATTACTTCTCATACTTTGCTCAAAATGGCATTCATTTATGAGGGGCTCAAAGACTACACCAACGCGCTTTATTACCTGAATGAATACTATTTGCAACGCCCTCAGAACGATATACTAAAGAAAATGGAAAATATTGCCTTAGAATATCGTCTGAAAGGCTATGAATATTCAGATTTTGCCGTTTTGCAACATTTCTACAAGCGTTATTTTAGCTTTTTTCTATTCGGTTTTTGTGGCTTCACTATTTTATTGTTTGTCTTTATGTTATTTCGCAATCGGCATAGAGGTTATTGGCCTAATCGCTATGGGGTAGTATTTCTAAGTATTATAATTGTTTTTGCCTATTTTGTCAATTTTGTGAGAGATGACCAGCGAGGTATTGTAGTACAAAATTATGTGTACCTAATGCAAGAACCTTCCGCAGGAGCTTCTGTGGAGGTAATTGTCAATAAAGGGCATCGTTTGAGGGTATTAGGCGAAAGTGATATATGGTACAGAGTAGTGTGGGAGGAAAAAACGGTGTATATTCGTAAGCATCAACTACGTTTGTTAGAGTAATCATCGCTTACTTGGGTAGCTTGGGAAAGTTCAAAATCGAAGTTAATATCTTGCATACATTTGAAATGTTTTTTAGGACAGCTATCAAGTCCAGATTTGGAGCAAGGGCGACATCTGAGATTTTTGTTTTCTATGGCATAGTAATCTGTACGATAGGGGTAGAAGCCAATAGTAGAAGTGCCGCCATAGATGGCATAGATTTTCTTTTTATAAGCCGCCAAAATATGCGTTAGCCCTGTATCGTGTCCAAAAACGAATTGAGCTTGTTTGGCTAAAAATACAGATTCATTGAGGCTAAAAATACCACAAGCATTGTAAATAACTGTTTGGCATTTTGCTTTCATTTCGGGTTGCTCAAAGGCTTTCACTAACTCATTGCCTGTGGATAATTCTTCTTTTCCTCCTAATAACATAATAGGCATATTGATTTTTTGGCATAGCTCTATCATTTTATTCATGGGCAGGCGTTTGGTAAAAGTACTAGCACCGATGATGAAAGCCGTATATCCGTTTTGATGCGTAATAGGCAATTTTTCTTTGCTTACACTGTCTTTTTCAGAAAGAAAATAATCCAACCCTTTGCCATCATCTACGATACCTAAGGGTTTGATGGCTTCTAAATAACGCTCTGCTACGTGTAAGGTTGTCATAACAGGTAGTTTAAAATTAACAAACAGCCATCTTCTGAAAGATTTTTTACTATAACTATAGCTTTTTTTCCAAAGATGCCAACGTATCCAAGCCGAGCGAAGATTTTTGTGTAGGTCTATCACAGTATCGAATTGTTCTGCCTTGAGTGTTTTTACGAGGGTGTTTAGGTCATCTTCTAAATAGTGAATTTTATCGAGGTAAGGGTTATTTTCCACCATCGATTGGTATTGTTTTTTAGTACAAAAATGGAGTTCAACATTGGGCAATTGTGTTTTCAGGCATCGCAGGCTTGGCGAAGTCCAAACAATATCCCCAATGGCGGAAAGTCTGATGACTAATATTTTTTTTTTCTTACTTTCCATTATTTTTTTGTTTATCTAATTGCCATAGTTTTGCATACTTCACAAAAGTAAAATGAGCATCAATACTACTAATCACCAAGCCTTCAAACCCACTTAAAAAACCTCTTTTGAAGAAATAAGCAGACACAAATGCATAAATAGGGTTAATAATCAGATGCCACCAACGGCACTTTTTCCCCTTTTGCAAATAGGCTTTAGCGGCAATATCTGTAAAATAATTCAATTTTCTGATATGTTCCTCTATACTTTCAAAACGATGATGTAATAAATTGCCTTTTAAATGTCCTTTTGTAGCATTTTTTTCCATAATGAATTGGTCGTGCGGGTTCGTACCGCCCCATTGCCCTTTTCGGCTGTCCCAAAGGCGAAGTTTTTTTTCAGGATACCAAGCCCCATAATGAATCCATTTGCCACAGTATCGGTTGAGCCTATTCATACTGTAGCCATCTTTTTGCCAATTTTCTTTTATTTTTCTGATTTCTTGTTGTAAAGTTTCATCTAAGGCTTCATCGGCATCTAAGGAAAGTACATGCGGAAAAGAGGCTTGCGTAATAGCAAAGTTTTTTTGTTCTATGTGCCCATCAAAAGCGTGCTCAATAAATTTAATACCCTTTTCTCGACATATTTCTGCCGTTTTGTCAGTAGAGAAAGAATCTACCACTACAATTTCATCTGCCACTGTTTGCAAAGAATCAATACATCTGCCAATATTGCGCTCTTCGTTATAACAGATAATGACGGCACTGATTTTGGGCATAATAAAATCTATTTGGAAATCTTTAATAAATCACTTAATTTTGATACAAATATATAAACCTTTGCTTTGCAATACTCAAAAACATTAAAAAATTTCGCATAAAAATCTTATGGAAAATACAGAAGAAGAAATCGTACAAAAATACTCTGATAATGAGAAACAACTTTTAATGCAAAAAGAGTTCCTACCTTTATTAGATGCCGCCTATAATTTTGCTTTTCATCTTACCTTAGATGAAGATGATGCCAAAGACTTGGTACAAGATACCTATCTAAAAGTTTTTCGCTTCATTAACTCTTTCACCAAAGGAACTAATGCAAAAGCATGGTTGTTTCGAATTTTAAAAAATAACTTCATTAACGACTTCCGAAAGAAAAACAAAGAGCCTAATAAAGTAGATTATCAAGAGGTAGAAAATTTTTATAATACCGAACAAGCCGATACAGAAGTAAAAAATGACCTTCGGATAGATGTTTTCCAAGACCTCATCGGAGACGAGTTGGCATTGGCTCTTAATAGTTTGGCAGTCGAATTTCGAACGGTGATTATCCTTTGCGATATTGAAAATTTTACATACGAAGAAATGTCTAAAATTCTTGATATCCCCATCGGAACAGTTCGTTCAAGATTGCATAGAGCGCGCAATATTTTAAAAGATAAACTGCGCGAATATGCCCAAAAAATGGGATATAAAGTATAAATACAAAATATGGAACACAACGACAAACCTTGCAAAGAATGTGAAAAATGCCTTGAAATTTTACAAATCATCACTGATGAAGAGGCTTCCTTAGACGAAAAAGAACTATTTTTCGAGCACCTCAAAACCTGTACACATTGTGCAGAGTGTTATAACAATGAGAAGAATTTCAAGGAATGTATCCAAAAAAGATTGGAAAGGCGAAAAGTGCCTCAAGAACTCAAAGTCGTGATTGCCAAAATTGTCAGTGATGTCTAAACCACTCATTTATTTGATTTGTTGCTTACTCTTACCCATAGAGCAGGCAATCGCTCAAAATACAGTATTAGCTACAGGAAAATGGCTCAAAATAGGCATTTATGCCGAAAATATTTACAAAATAACCGCCAAAGACTTACAAAAACAGGGCTGGGATACCCGACAAATTAACCCAAAAACACTCCGAATGTATGGCTTGGGTGGGGCTATGCTTCCACAACCCAACAATATCAACCGCCCCAACGACCTCCAAGAGCAAAGCCTTTGGATAGAAGGGGAAGCAGATGGAAAATTTGATGAAGAAGATTTTATCCTTTTTTATGGACAAGCCACTACTCAATGGCAATACAATACCCTACAACAACGATTCGAACACCAAACGAATTACTATAGTGATACCACTTACTATTTTCTGACAATAGACGAACAAGGGCAGAACGGAAAAAGGGTCATCACTTTCAACACACCCATACTTCAAAATACAGATGCTACAGTACAAAGTTGGGCACTGTACGAAAACAATAAAATTAACCTTCTCGAATCGGGGAGGGAATGGCTTGGAGAAGCCTTCAGCACTGCCACAGAACAATCTTTTGACCTTACATTGCCCAACAATCCTGCTGCTAATAGCACACTTTTCCTAACGGTTTCAGTGGCGGGTGGTGCTGCAAGTACTACTTCCTTTGCTGTCAAGGTCAATGGGCAAACGCTTGGTAATATAAATCTGCCCGCTCTTCCACAAGGCAGGTATGATATAAAAGCAAATCTAATAACACAACAGTTGGCTCTTCCTGCGTCTTTGCTCAATGGCAACACAATAAGAGTAAGCCTAAGCTATACAGGCAGTAGCCAAACGGCTTATCTCAACTTTTTGCGCCTACACTATGCACCACAACTGCAATGGAACAATAAAACCTCTTTTTTTGCCGTAGTTCCACAAGGCAACCTCAACCAAAGAATCGTTTGGAATGCTTCGGATAGCAAAGTGCAACTTTGGAACATCAGCCAACCCTACAACATCAGTCGCGAACAAGCCAATGCCTTTGGAGTAGTGCCTCAAGAAAGCCTCTATTTTGTACTATTTCGCCCAGAAGATGCCATTGCTCCTGCTTCTTGGGCTTCTTTGCCCAATCAGAACTTGCGCGCTGCCAACCCAACAGAACTCATCATCATCACCGCTCCCCAATTTAGAACAGAAGCCGAAAGGTTGGCTTCATTCCGACAACAAGAAGGGGTAACCGCCAAAGTATACACCACTATAGAAATTTACAATGAGTTTTCTTCAGGTAAAAAAGATATTACCGCACTGCGCGATTTTATAAGGCTACTTTACCTCAAAAATACACAAACACTCAAATACGTACTTCTTTTTGGCGACTGCTCCTATGATTACCTCTATCGCCTCCGCCCTAACAATGATTTTGTGCCTATTTACCAATCCATAGATAGCTTTCAACCCTTGTATAGTTATTCCTCTGACGATTTTTTGGGCTTTTTGGAAGACAATGAGGGAGCTTGGGGAGAAAATCCAGCCGTGAATCATACCTTAGAGGTAGGTATCGGACGCTTGCCCGTAAATTCGTTGAGCGAAGCCCGACAAGTAGTAGACAAACTCATCAATTACCAAAATATTGCTGCGGCTGCTGGAAGTTGGCGCAATCGACTAAGTTTTGTGGCTGATGACGGCGATTTCAATACACACCAAAGAGATGCAGATTTATTGGCTCAAGCCTCTAATTTGATTAATAGACAACTGAACCTACAAAAAATTTATTTAGATGCTTTCCCACAAATAGCAGCACCCGAAGGCGAAAACAGCCCAATCGCTAAACAAAACATTACGGAGGCTGTCCAAAAAGGTGCGCTCATACTCAACTACAGCGGGCACGGTGGCGAAATAGGTTGGGCAGAAGAAAATTTATTGGATTTGGAACAAATAGATGATTGGACTAACCGATTTGCGATGCCTCTTTTTATTACGGCTACCTGCGAATTTGGAAGGTATGACAATCCCTCTTTTGTATCGGGCGGGGAAAAAGTGCTACTGAATAAACGCGGTGGTGGCATTGGTTTGGTTACTACAACACGTCCTGTATTTGCATTTACTAATTTTTTACTTAATCAGGCTTTTTACAATACAGTTTTCCAACCCTTAAGCAATGGCGATATGCCACGTTTGGGCGACATCATCAGACAAACCAAAAATAATAGCACCAATAATGTATTCAATCGCAATTTCGCCCTCTTAGCTGACCCTTCTATGCGCTTGGCATATCCTAAACATAAAATTCAACTTACTAAAATAAGCCAAGATACGCTCAGGGCTTTGACTACTGCTACCATAGAAGCCGAAATCAGAGACAAAAACAATACATTGCTTACTAATTTTGAAGGTTGGGCAGAAGTAGTTGTATTCGAAAAAGAAAGAACACTCAACACTTTAGGCAATCAGAACCCTGTAATGAGTTACCAAACCCGCGACAATGTGATATTTAGAGGACTTGCAAAAGTAATACAAGGTAAAATGAGCTTACAATTCGTCATTCCCAAAGATATTAACTATAGTTTTGGCAATGGTAAAATTAGTTTTTATGCCTATAGTGCTACCCAAAAAACAGATGCGGGAGGTGTTTATGAAAGTTTTGCCATTGGAGGAAGTCTCCGAACACCACCTACTGACAACCAAAACCCTACACTACAAATAGGATTCAGAGATGAAAAATTCCAAGCCAATGAAACCATAGAACAGTACAGCCTTTTTTGGGCAAAATTGAATGATGAAAATGGTATCAATCTTTCCAAAACAGACATCAACCACGAAATAAAACTGACACTGACGCACCAAACAAGCCAAGAGAAATACATTTTTCTGCTCAATGACTATTATTACGCCGATACGAATAGTTACCAAAAAGGAAATATCCGTTTTTATTTACCAATACTTCCATCGGGATTTTACGAAGCACAGCTTTCCGCTTGGGATAATCACAACAACGAAGCACAAACAAAAACTTCCTTTTTTCTGAATAGTGCCGACTTTAAAATCATCAATGCTTATAATTACCCCAATCCTGCACACGAAAATACACAATTCAAACTCATTCACAACCGCCCCGATGAGCTCGTAGAGGTTACTATTACTATTCACAATCTACAAGGACAAATAGTAAGGACACTACAAAATACAGCAATCATAGATACTTTTGGCAATGAAAACCTACTCCTTTGGGATTTGAAAGACGATAGGGGAAATAAAATTATTAATGGTTTGTATCTTTATAAGATTGTTTTACGTTCTCTAAAAGACCAATCTTTTACACAATATACAGGCAAATGTATTGTTGGTTATTAAAAAATAATTTGTTTTTAACATTTACATCATTTTTAATTCCTAAATTTGCAACTCTATCAATACCTTATACATAATAAATATAGTATGCGTAACCACCTTTTTCTGACACTATCCCTATTTCTCTCTCTCATAACATTTATTGCAAAAGCACAAAATCCCGTACTTTTGGGACAAGATACGACTCGAAGACCTATTAATACGGCTGTACCTTTTATGATGATTGCGCCCGATGCGCGTTCGTCGGGTATGGGCGATGTAGGCGTGGCAACTTCTGCCGATGTGAATGCGGGGCATTGGAACGCTGCCAAATTGGTTTTTTTAGAAAATAAATTTGGTGCTTCCCTCTCTTTTTCTCCTTGGCTCAGAAAATATGTCAATGATATGTCTATCTCTTATCTATCGGCATATTATAAGGTAGACAAACTCAATGCCTTTGCCTTCGATTTACGCTATTTTAATTTAGGTAGCATCACTTTTACAGACAATGGCGGCAGTATTATCCGTGATTTTACGCCACGCGAGTTTGCTATTTCGGTGTATTATTCGCGCAAACTTTCTGATAATCTGAGCGTAGGGGTAGGAGGTCGTTTTATTAACTCTAATCTTTCTGCTGATTTGATAGTGGGGAGCTCAAGCCAAGTGGAAACACGCCCCGGCAATACAGGTGCTGCCGATATTTCTATTTATTACCAATCAGATGAGATGGATTTGATGGGGCTGCCCGCTCAATTGCGTTTGGGAGCAAATATTTCTAATATTGGGGCAAAAATCAGTTATACCTCCAGTGGCGAGCGTGATTTTATTCCTATGAATTTGCGTTTGGGTACTGCACTTACTACTAATATAGATGTTTATAATAAATTTACTTTTGCCTTAGATATCAATAAACTTTTAGTACCTACTCCTCCACAAATCAATAGTCAGGGTGCGATTGTAAAAGGCAGAAACCCACGTGATGTGAGCGTTGTTCAGAGTTTATTTACTTCTTTTGCCGATGCGCCCGATGGTTTTAGTGAAGAAATTAAGGAGTTTACTTTGGGTATTGGGGTAGAATATTGGTATGATGATATGGTGGCGGCGCGTTTGGGTTATTTTACAGAAAGTGCTGACAAAGGCGGGCGTAAATACTTTAGCATTGGTGCGGGTATTCGCTACAATATGTTTGGCTTGGATATTTCTTATCTGATTCCTCAAAATCAGAACAATCCTTTAGCCGAAACCTTACGATTTTCTTTCTTATTTGACTTCAATGATGAGGCAAAAAGATAAGAAAAAGCCCACAGAAAATATCTGTGGGTTTTTTTAGACTTCATTTTAAGCGTGAGATTTTTACTTGCCTTTTGGCTGATTTTTGGCTTGTTCTACTGCAATCTCTCTGATTGCGGTAAGGGTATCGTTTCTTGCACTGCTTTCCATTGCTTTGATAGCCAAGTCTTGTACTTGTTTGAGTGCGTTTTCTAATTGTCTGTTAAGCAATATTATTTGTTGCTCATTTTTGGTTGTATTGTCTTCTAAGGCTTTTACTTTTTGTTCGTACATACGCAATTGGTTATCGGCTTCTTTTTGCATCATTTCATTTTTGTTGCGTGTGTCTTTTTCTGCGATGGCTTTTCCTTCTGCTTCTGCCCTTTTGGTTTCTTTTTCGAGTTTTTCGGGTAGGCTTTCTGCTCTGTTTTTATAGTCTTCGAAGGTATTTTCGCGTTCTTTTAAGGCTTTTTCGCGTTCTGCCCAGAAGTTTTCTTTTTGCTCTCTGATGTCATTATGATTTTGTTGTAGTTGTATTTTCTTTTGTTCATATACATCTCTTTCAAGGTTTCGGCTAAGCTGTAAATCATAGTGATACTGTTCGATTTCTCTTTTTTGTTCTCTTTGGTCTTGCTCATATTGTTCTTTGTTTTGTTCATGGTGTTTGGTTTGCTCGGTTTCCCATTCTTTTTGTTTTTGCTCTAATAGGGTTTTTAGTTGGTTTTTAAATTGGTTAAATTCTTTAGTAAATTCATTTTGTTTAATGGTGAAAATATCGATGATGTTTTCGACGGCGGCGTCTTTTTCTTCTATTTGGTGTAGGGTTAGGAGTTGTTTTTTAGCCTCTTCAATTTTTTGTTGTATTTGGGCTAAGGTATCGGCTTCGCCTACAATTTGGTGCGATATTTCGCCTGTGGCTACACCGATTCCTTGCTCAATATTTTGGAGAGTGTTAATGATTCCTCCTATATTGTTAATATTAGCAGGTTTTTCTATAATTTTAGTGATGATTTTTTCCTCTACTTTCACTGCTTCGGGCGTGTTTTTGGTTTGTGAGAGTGATTTTTCGAGGTTTCTGATTTGCAGGTCTTGCTGCGATTTTTCTCTTAACAGTTCATTATATGCTTTTAAAATTTGCTCTTTTGTATTTTTTATCGTTAATTTGCTCATACTTTAATTTTTTTTGTTTTATCTGAAATTAAGAAGGATTCGGGCACTTGTCTGAATGCCTTCTTTTTTATTTGTTTTTAGTATTATTTTCGATGGCTTTCAACGAAAGAGCTTGCACTTGTACTAAGGTAGCTTTGAGTTCGGCATTGAGTTTTTCTATTTCAGTAGCTTGTTGTTCAATTTGTTTTTCGAGCGTACTGATTTTTGATTCGTAGAGTTTTTGGTTTCCTTCCATTTCTTTTTCAAAAAGTTCTGCTTTTATTTTGGCATCTTTTTGTACTTGCTGTATGGCGTCTTGTCGGGCTTTTTGTATGGCATCTTTGAGTTCATTCTCGAAGTTTTCTACTTTATTTTTGTACTCTTCGAGTTGGGATTGGTTTTTTTCGAGTATTTTTTCTCTTTTGTTCCAATCTTTTTCCTTGTTTTTTTCGGTTTCAGCAAGTTCGCGCTCAAGTTGTTTGTTGATTTCGGTTTGCTGGTCTGCTTCTTTTTTATACATCATTTCCCATTCGTAGCGGTAGGCTTCTACTTCTTGGTCGCGTTCTTTTTGTAATTTTGTTTTGCGTTGTGTGATTGTGTTTTTGAACTCGGTCATTTCTTTTTCCCATGCGGTTCTTTTCTCGATGATTTCTTCTTCGAGTTTTTGAATGATGAGGTCTATTTCAGTTTGTAACTGTTTTTTACGACTTTCATGTTCCTGTTCCAAAACGTGCATGGCATCTGCGGCTAATTGAGCATCTTCGATTTCTTGAAGTTGCTTTTTCTTAAAGGCGATGGCGGTTTTGAGTTCGCGAAGTTTTTCGTACTCTGTTTTTAGTTTTTGCGCTAATTGTGCTGTAGATTCGCCAAATTCTAACTGTAGGTCTGCTAATCCTTTTACTAAACCATCAAGGGTATAGTTTGAGGCTTTTTCAGCAGTTTCGAGGTCGCTTTTTTCTTGAGCCATTTCTTCTTTGGTCAAGATTCGGTTTGCGTTTTTTTTGCGTTCTGCAAGCAGTTGTTCAAATTTGTTCATTACTTGCTCACGCGATTTGATTGGCGTTTGATTCATATTTTTTATATTGATTACCTTACAAAGGTAGGTTGGCTCGATGCAGCCTATTTGCCCTGTGAAAAAAAAGAATGATTTTTTTTTATTTTTTTTCTTATCTTTATCCTTATTATCTAAAAAAAAGGGTTTGACTATGCAAAAACTGATATTTATTTTCGCCTTTTGTTGTTTTTTAGTTTCATCATCTAAAGGTCAGGTATTCAAGACGAATGAGGGGCGTACTACTTTTTTTTCGGAGGCAGCACTTGAAAATATAGAGGCTGTTTCTTCCAAATCGCAGGCGGCGTTGAATTTGAGTGCTTCGCAGGTGGCAGTAAAAATAGCGATAACGACTTTTCAATTTGCGAATAGCCTAATGCAGACTCACTTTAATGAGAACTATATGGAGAGTGCTTCTTATCCTTATGCTACACTTACGGGTACGCTTGATAAGGGTGTTCAGTTAGATGTTCAGACTTTGCAAAGTTTTCAATTGACGGCTAAAGTAGAGATGCATGGGGTGGCTAAAAACTATACTATTCCCGTGAGTATTAAGGCTATAGATGCCAATACCTTACAAGTTTTGGGCGAGTTTAGGGTGCGTTTGGCAGACCACAACATAGAAATACCGCAACTGATGTATCAGAAAATAGCCGAAGAGGTACGAGTTACTTTTTATGCAATATTGAAAAAAGGTTAGTTCTTATTTTACCATTTACGGCTTCCTAAGAGCATTTTTGTAGCGGCGAGTGCTAAGGTGATTAGAGTAAGGAAATAAACGACATTGCGCGAGTCAATAAGTCCTTTGCGTGTGGCTTCGTAGTGGTGGTGTATGCCTAATTGAGAAATAAAGTAGGCTATATCGCTGGTGTCATTGACATTGGCGAGCAATCCAAAACCATCATACATAAAAAAACAAAGAAATACGGCGATAATGAATGAAACTATTTGGTTGTCGCTGAGGATAGAAGCGAAAATACCGATTGCGGTAAAAGTGGCGGCTAACATTAGTAGTCCGATGTAAGAGCCTATAGTGCCTGCGGAGTCAATATTGCCTACGGGTGCGCCCAATTGGTATACGGAGTAATAATAAAGAAGTGTGGGCAAAAGGGCAAGCACTACAAGGGTGAAACTGGCAGCGTATTTTCCGATGATGATTTGCCAATCGCTTAGGGGGCGTGTGAGTAAGAGTTCTATAGTACCTGTTTTGCGTTCTTCGGCAAAGGTACGCATGGTAATGGCGGGAATGAGGAATAGAAAAATGTAAGGAGAGAGCATAAACAAGGTATCCATATCGGCGTATCCATAATCGAGAATGTTGGTGTCGGGAAAAATCCACATAAACAAGCCTATGCCTGTGAGGAAAAGAATCATGACGATGTAGGCGACTAAGGAGCTTAGGAAGCTGAATATTTCTTTTTTGTAAATGGCTAACATAAATTTATCTGTTTTTTTCTAAGAATAAGCGTTTTACTCTTTCGATGTTTGCTTCTGGGGGGATAGTGTTTTTATTGTATAGTAAATGTTCTATGAATTGTGTTGCTAAATAAGGAACAAGAGAAAAGGCTTTTGTTCCGAAGCCGTTGAATACCCAAAGGTTCGAGTATTGGGGGTGTTTTCCTATGAAAGGTCGGCGGTCGTAGGTAGCGGGTCTGATGCCTGCTTCTTGCGCGATTACTTTATAGGGAGTTTTGAGTATTTTTTTGAGTTTGGTTTCTATTTCTTCTTTGGCTTGTTCTGTGTTTTGCCACGATAGGTCGTCCCAATTGTAAGTAGCTCCTACTTTGTATTGTTTTTTGCCAATAGGTGCAATAAAAATTCCTTTGTTGATGATTTGTGTAAAATTTTCCAATGGGGTATCTAATTCAATAGTAATGATTTCTCCTTTTACAAATTTGAAGGGTAGATAATTGAAAAACGGATTTTTTTGGATTTGCGTACCTTCGCAGAAGATAATATTTTGGTAGGATTGGTCTTTGTATAGCCAATGATTAGTGTTATTGTCTATTTTGAGGAGTGAGTGGTCGAGTTGGTCTTGTAGGTATAGTTTTTTTTCGGCAAAAAAGTCTTTGAAACGAGCCAATAAGTGATGTGTATCTATGGTGCATGCGCCTTTACAAATCCAACCACCGTAGGTATTTTGGAGGTAGGGCTCAAGTGCTTTGTCAGGGGCTTCAAAACTCACTTGTTCTTTCCAAGTAAGTTGCTCACTTTTGGCAAATATGGTGTTTTGCTCCTGTATGTCTTCAAAAGGGTAGTAGGTTTGGGTAGGGTAGTAGAATTTTGTGTTGAGTATATTATTTTCTAAGTGTTGGTAGAAATGATGTAAAAAAGGGAATACTTCTTCGGCGAGCCAAGTTTTGGTGAATCTTTTTCCTGTGATGGCATTACAAATTCCTGCGGCTACTTTGGAGGCACAAGTATGGTGTGCATTGTCAATGAGCGTGATATTTTTACCTTTTTCCCAAAGCATAAAGGCTAAAAGCGAACCTGCGACTCCCTGCCCTACGATGAGATACTCTTTTGTTGTCATTCGTTTTTACTATCAGAAGAGTTCTACTTCCTGAAATTTGAAGGGTATTTCCATGACGGCTTCGAAGTGTTTGCCTGTTTCGAGCATGTCTTCGTCTTCTTGTTCATAGTGCCACTCTACGGTGTAGTATTGTTTGGGTGCTTTTGCTTTGATAAGTTTTAAGAAAGAAATGATATAATTAGAGGTGCTGGTGTTGAAATAAACAAATTTGAAGATTAGTTTAATGGGGTTGGTAAGTTTATGGTTCAGAAAGCGTTCGAAATGCTCTAAGGCAGAAGCATAAAAAACATCTGCATCTTCGGGTATGGAGGTACCTGATATTTCGAAAGTACCTTTTTCAAAGTCAAAATGAATTAGTGGGGTTCTTGGTGTCTTTTCTACGGTAAAAGTTTTCATATAAAAAATATGTATTACGTTTTTGGCAAATTTAGCAGTTTTTTTACAAATATTTCTCAAATTTAGCAGTTTTTTCTATTCTAATTTATTCACAAGGCAATGAGTTATACTATTTTAGGCAAGAAGTTATATTTTCCTCCGGTTTCAGCGGCTGATTCGCATGGGATTGTAGCGATTGGTGGCGATTTGGATACTGAGCGGTTATTATTGGCGTATCATTCGGGTATATTTCCTTGGTTTTCGGAGGGAGAGCCTATTCTTTGGTGGTCGCCTAATCCGCGTTTTGTGTTGTATCCTTCGGCGTTGCGGGTGTCGTCTTCGATGAAGCAATTATTAAAAAGAAATGCTTTTGAGGTACGTACTGATAGCTGTTTTCGTGAGGTGATAGGGCATTGCCAGCAAATTTATCGACCTGGGCAAGGGGGTACTTGGATTACGGAGGAGATGTTGGAGTCGTATTGTGAATTACACGGGTTAGGAAAGGCGCATTCTGTGGAGGTATTTCAGGAGGGAGTATTGGTAGGTGGGTTGTATGGAGTGGCTTTGGGTGGTATTTTTTTTGGTGAGTCTATGTTTAGTAGGGTTAGTAATGCGTCTAAATATGGTTTTATTCTCTTGGTAGAAAATTTATTGGCATCTGGTTTTGAATTGGTTGATTGTCAGGTGCATACCAATCATTTAGAAAGTTTGGGGGCGGTTCATATAAAACGTGATTTATTCATGGGGCATTTAGCCTCCTTTCTCACCAAAACGACCTCTATGGAATGGGGAAAACCGCTTTTTAATGGTTATTTGTAAAAAAATATCAGGAGAACGCTACCCTATAAGAAACGGGTAGCAAAAAATAATTTCCCCTGATAGTAATTGGCATCAAAAGGGGTTGATTAGTCTAAAAAATTGCTTTTTTTCAAAACTCTATTACTTCGCCTTGTATGTCCCAATTTTCTCGGAGGGCTAAATTTTTGGGATAGTACCAAACAGGCTCTGCAGTTTTTTTGTTTCGGAAATCGGAAGCGTCCCAGCGTCCGTTGTTGTTTTTGTCTATAATGATTCGGATTTGGTAAGTACCGGGCGACAAGAAGTCAAATTCGAAAGATTTTGTGGGGCTTATTTGTTCTATTATTTTTCCTTCGCTGATGAGTTGCAATAGGTAATAGGGTTCTTCGGTGTTGATGGTGCCACTGATAGTGCCTAATTTGCGGGTGTCTTTTTTCTGGAAAAGCTCATTGACAAGCCTCAATGTATCGTTTTCTATGCTCAAAAAAGCCTCTTGCGCTATAAAAATCTGTATATTTTCTTTGAAAGCAATATTGGTATCGATAGAAAGTAAGGTTTTATTTTCGTTCCATCGTAGTTGTTTTTCATTGAGAATCAAACTTTGAGGTTTATCAGGTGTGTTGATGAGTTGTGCTTTGGCGCGGTTTATCCAATTGTATTGCGTGATTTTTTGTGGTAAATCTTTGACAAAATAGATTTTTTGTGCATTCCATGTGGCTACGGGCTTGGTAAATTCTATTCGAAGTTGCCAATCGCGCTCTATGCCTGCGCCTGAGGCTAATGTTATTTCAGCATTGAAAGGGGTATATTTATTTTTCTCTATTTTTTTGAAAGCAACCCAGCAGGTAGTGTCTAAGGTATTTCCTGTGGAGTCTTGGGCAGTAAATTGTAAAGCAAGGCTGTCGTATTGGTTGTTTAGATTATAAAGAGTTACTTCGGAAGGGTTTGTGTTAGATTGTTGGTAAGCAATAGCAGAGTTCGGCTCGGTAAAGCGAAAACTTTGCAGGGATTCGTTGAATTTGAGTGTAAGGTATTGATAATTGGGTTGTTGTGCGATGAGTTTTGGTTTTTTGTGGTCTTCTTTGCAAAGCAATAGCATGAGGTCATTTTGACTGCTGTCAGTGAGTGTTATATTGTTGGGTAAAAAGGCTATATTTTCGCCCTCTTCATAGATTTTATTGTTGTTTTTGTCTTCGAAAGCATATATCTCGTAGTTGGCTTTTTTGACATAAGGCAGGTAAAAGAAACCATCTTCGCTGATGGTGTAGTAGTAGGGAGGGTGTTTGTCTATGCGGAGTGTGTCGTTGGGGTTGTAAAGTGCTACAATGAGTTCTTTTGGGGTGGTGTTGTACAATAGATTTTTGGCTTGCCCCGTTACGAACATAGTATCTAATTGGTCGCCCGTACTGAAAGCAATTTGTAGGTTTGGGGCAGGGTTGCCTTCAGTGATGTCTTTGATAGCGTTTCTGAAATTGAAACTATAGGTGGTATTTTCAGAAAGAGGCTCTGCCCATCGGATTTGTATTTTTTTGCCTAAGAGCCTATATCTAAAGTCTTTGATTTGGGGAGTGATGATAAGTTGTTTTTGTAGATTTTCTTCTTTGATAAACTCATCAAATACGATTTCTAAGCGGTCGCCTTTGTATTGTAGGCTTTTGTGCACGGGTACAAGTGCTTTTACTTGTGGTGCTAAGGTATCTTTAGCACCTCCTGTGGGGGGAATTCGGTTGGCACAACTGCCCAATAAGAAACCTTCTAAAACTAAGAAAAGTAGAATAAAGGGTAAAAATAATGGCTTATTCGGGGACATATTTTTTGCTAAAATTTTTATCTATTTTCTCTAAATTTTTGATGGCTGAGGAGCTTATGTGTTCGTATTGTTTATCACAAACAATGAAAATGACATTGAGTGGGTCTTTCATTTCTTCCATAAAACGTAGTTGATTTACTTCATAGTCGAGGTCGTCTCCGTTGCGCAGCCCTCTGATGAGGGTGATGTCGGCGTAGGTTTCTTTGGTTTTGATGTATTCTGTAAGGAATCCTATAAAATTTTCGGCTTGTCTGTATTTAAGTACTTGGGTTTGTAAGTGTTGTGTATTAATATCTTCTTTGTTAGGGTTGATACCTCTTGCGACAATTACTTTATCAAAAATTTTTTCGGCTTTTTCCAAAATATTTAGATGCCCATAGTGAAAGGGGTTGAAAGAGCCTGCATAAATGCCTATTTTGGGTCTAAATTTTTCAACATAAGCAATAAGATTGTGCAGATTGGTGCTATTTTGAGGGTATTGTTCGGCTATTTTTCTAAGAATATTGATGCGTGCTACTTTGTAATAGGTGTAGTCTATGTATTGGTATTCTTTGAATATTTTTTCTTCCCATTCTAAAAGCGTGTTATAGTCGGAGTGAGTTACGATACGCATATCCAAATCGCAAAACTGCTGAGAGAGAGGGTTTTGTGTTTGGTGATATTTGGTATCTAATATCATTTGTTTGATGGTGCTTTTGAGCGCGTGGGGCTGTGTCATTTGTTCGAAAGCATCGGCAGAGGCTTCCTCATTGTCTTGGCGGGTAGGGTCGTAGATGAGGTCGTGAAAAAAAGCGGTCATGAGCAGGGCTTTGGCATCACTTTCATTGATATTTTGGCTTTTTTTGATTTGCTCTATATCTTGTATAAGTTGTAACAAATGATTTTCATTATGATAAAATCGGTGAGGCTGCTGCCAATATTGGGCAATACTTTGTGGGTCTTGTATACCAAACTCTTGCAAGAGTGGAATATAGGGCGTATAAAGTGTCGCGAGCGTCATTGTTGTTCGTTGTGTTGTATTTTATCAATGATTTTAGAAGTTGAGAATCCTTCGGTGAGTGCTATGGTCAGTACTTCACCTCCATTGGCGATGACTACATCTGCGCCTACGATATTGCTTATTTGATAGTCATTTCCTTTTACTAATACATTGGGTAGTAGTTTTTCTATTACTTGTAAAGGGGTGTCTTCTTCGAAATATACTACTGCATCTACAAAAGAGAGTGCGGCTAACAGTCTTGCGCGGGCGTACTCAGGGTTGATAGGGCGGCTTTGTCCTTTGAGTCTTTTTACGGAGGCATCAGTATTGATGGCTACTACGAGTTTATCCCCCACTAATTTCGCTTTTTCGAGGTAATCTACGTGTCCAATGTGTAATATATCAAAACAGCCATTGGTAAATACTACCTTCTGCCCTTCGGTCTTCCATTGTTGTATTTGTTGTTGAACTGATGAAAGGTTTTGTATTTTATCTGCTGTCATCGTTTTATGGTTCATATTGTTTGCAAAGATAGTATTTTCTGTTATATTATGGAATAGGACTTAGGTTTTTCGTTAGGGGTATTTGAGCTAAATATCTAAAGGCGAGCATTGTCAATAAACTCAACAATGTGGCAGCTATCCAAAGCCCTGAGAATCCTACGTTTGTAATAAGTTGAGCACCTGCTACGGGAGCTACTATATGTGCTAAAGAATACGCCATTGTGTACATTGCCATGTATTGTCCGCGCGTTTCGGCAGAGGAGCGTTCTATTACAAAGACATTCATAAAAGGCATGCTCAGTATTTCACCAAAACTAATAACAATCATAAAAAACACAACAAAGGCGATGTGTGCATTTCCGCCCAAAATTAATAAAATGTAGGAAATTGCAACCAAGCCAACTCCCCAAGTTACGAATTGTAAAGGGCTTTTTTTTCCTTCTATCTGGTATACGAGAATCATTTCTACGAGCACTACAATAAAGCCATTGAGTCCTATGAGCAGCCCTATATAGGATTCTTCTAATTGGTATACATACCTGCAATAAAGGGGCACGGTGGTAAAAAGTTGGAAGAAACTGACGGCAAAAAGATGCGTAAAAAAGATAAATAACAAGTATATTTTGTCTTTTTGAGGAGGGAGTATAGTGGTGTGGTCGGTATTTCTTTCAGCAATTTGGCTCTTTTCTGATTGTTTTTTGTTTTCTCTTTTTAGTAGAATAAACAGCAAAGAAGCAGCTAAAATACAAGTAAAGCCATCTGCCCAAAATAAGAAATCGTAGCTGATAGTTGCCAAAAGCCCACCTAAGGCGGGACCGACAGAATAACCTAAGTTGATAGCCAAACGATTGAGTGCGTAGGCGCGCGTTCGGTTTTCGGGAGTGCTATATTGCGCTATAGAGGCGGCATTTGCAGGACGATAAGCATCGGCAAGGAGTGCAGCTAAAAACACACCTGCGGCGATGGAATAAAAATCTTTGAAAAAAGACAGCATTATAAACCCTAAGCCTCCAAGACCTAAACTCCAAATTTGCACGCTATAATGTCCCCATTTATCAGTGAGTTTTCCTCCTAACCAAGCCCCTGTCATAGAGCCTGCCCCGTAGCAAGCCATAATCCAACCTACGGAGGCTATGTCGAGTTTTATTTGAGAGGTGAGGTAAATGCTCATGAAAGGCACTACCATAGAACCACTTCTATTGATGAGCATTGCCAATGCTAAAAACCATATTGTAGGCGAAAGACCGCTATAGGCATTGCGGTACAAGCGCGCAATTTTTTGCGTAGCCAGTTATTTGTTCTTTTGTTGTTGTTGTTTTGCTTTCTGTTTTTCCTCAGCGGCTTTTTGAGCGTCCATGAGGCGTTGCATAAATGAGGATACCTTTTTGTTTTTGTTCTTCTCCTTATTTTCTTGCAATTTTGTTTTGAGTCCTTCTTCATCTACGAATCGTCTGATGATGAGTTGTTGTGCAATGGAGAATAAGTTAGAAGCAAAGTAATAGTAGCTTAGCCCTGCGGGGAGTGTATTGAGAATGAACATGAACATGAGCGGCATAATATAGCCCATTGTTTTCATTTGAGGTTGCAGGTTGGGCGTGTTTTGATTGTTGAGATAAGTAAAGCCAATGGTTGAGGCGGTCATCAAGATGGTGAAAAGGCTTACGTGTTGCCCATAAAAAGGGATATTGAAAGGTAAATTATAGATAGAGTCGTAGTTGGAGAGGTCAGTTGCCCATAGAAAACTTTGTTGTCTTAGTTCTATAGCATTGGGGAAAAAGCTAAACATAGCCAAAAGGAAAGGCATTTGGAGTAGCAAAGGCAAACAACCACTTAGGGGATTAATACCAACTTGGTTGTAGAGTTTCATCTGCTCGGCTTGTAGGTTGCTTTGTATTTCTTGTGGAAGTTGAAATTGATTCATTTGTACTTTCACTTCGTCTTTTACCTTCGTTACTACATCTGCTTTGTGTTTCTGGCTAAGTTCTTGGTAAATGCTTTCTACTGTTTTTTCACCTTCACTCAGTTTTACTTTTTGGGCTTTGCAAACATATTCTAATACCAATCTTTCTTTGATTTCGTCTAACTCTGGCTTCATTACTTTCATTTTTGCCATAGAAATATAAGAGCGGTAGGAGAGTGGCAGCAGAAGAATACGAATGATAACCATTAACAAGAGTATGATAGCTCCGTATTCGCCTATGGAATTTTCTAAGATGCTAAACAATGGAACAATGAGCCAAGCCGTAAATAAATTGACTACAGGCCAGCCTAAATCTACGTTTTTGTAAAAACCTTCAGCAATGGGATACAGGGTTTGGTAGCGATTGGGTCCGAAATAGAAAGTAAAATCGGCTTTTCCTGCGCTTAGGTCGCTAAAAGGGACAGAGAAAGAAGCCATACCTGTTTTGAGGATTGTGGTACTTTCGAGGTTTTCCAAGCCTTGTTTTAGATGTACAGCAGTAAGATTATGATTTTTGGCGATGAGCGCGGAAGCAAAGAATTTTTGTTTGAAACTTATCCAATGCAAAGGAACTTCGGGTTTGGCTTCGCGAGGGTCTGCTGAAGTTTCGCTGAGGTAGTCGAAGCCGTTGGTAGTGCTGTAGTAGTTGAGAGTTGTTTTTATCCTTGTTTGTTGTATGTCGCTTTCGGTATTCTGCATGTGCAACAACCATTGGAATTGTGCGGGGTTGTTTTTGAGCACTTTTTCCAATCCTTTTGTGCGTACTTGATAGTCTATAGTGAATCCTTCGCCTTGTAGGGTATATATTTGTTCTATGTATTGTTCGGGGCTAAGGCTCGCTCTGAATACAATTTGTTTTTTCTGCTCACCTTGTATATTGATAGTGCTTTCTTTTTCTTCAGTAGTAAAAAAGAGTTGGTATACATTAATATTTTTGCCATTGACATCAGTAAGATTCCATATCATTTGCGAGAAACGGTCGTCGATGAGTTGTATAGGCTTTTGTGTGTTAGCATCTTTGTATTCGTTAAGGTATACGGTGTTTATTCGTCCTCCTTTTTGTTGAAAAACTACGGTAAGTTCTTTAGTTTTTACGGTAATGCTTTTTTCTTCGCCTCTGATTACTTTGGCAAAATCGCCTACTAATTCTTGGTCTTTGAGTGTTCTAACAGAATCAGGCAGGTCTTTATTGGCTTCTATTTTAGCAGTATTAGGGTCAGTAAGTCTTACTTGTTGTTCTGTTTGTGTAGTTTTCTTTTCGGTTTTTTGGGTGGTATTTTCGGAGGGGAGTATGAATTGAAAATAGAGTGTTAATATTAAAAATAACAATGTCAATCCTATAATCTGATTTCTGTCCATATACAATATTTAAAAAAGAGGTACTGATTTGAGGTTGCAAAGTTAGTAGAAAGTATGGTATTTCTATATATTTCGGTTGTTTTTTTACATTACTCAAAAAATGCCTTGAAGGTAAAGAGTTGTCCTGTTTTTGTTCCTAAGAAGAGTTTATCATCTTCATAATGAATAGCGGTAATGCCTACGCCCAAATCTTCATAAAATTCTAATTGGAAAGTATTGAGGTTGTAAATACCTACATAGGTATCATTTGCAAATAGAAAACGCGCTTTTTCAGGGAAAAATTTAGGGGTAAAATGGTTGCCTTGTGGCAGAGCAATTTCCTGTTCGCACTCCCAAGTTTCAGTATTGTATACATATAAATAATTACTTTTTCCTTTTACAAACAATTGTTCTTGGTAAATGAAATAATAGGTGAGGTATTCTTCTTGGTCTATGTTGATGTATCTTGATGGGCTATTTTGGTATAAATCCCAGATAATGAGCGTATTGCGGCGGTAGTATGCCATAATAGTTTGCGCATCTATTTGAATTAGGTTGTGCGCATTGAGTTTGTCTTTTTCGCCCAATGTAAATTCGGCAGTATTGAGTACAAATTCGCGCTCTACTTGCAATGTTTTTAGATTGAATAAAACCATTGGCGCGTGTATGTCTGATAATGAGGTTTGGGCAATATTTGCCATGACCTCTATTTCTGTAATGCCTTGTTCGTTGGGTTTATCCAACAAGTTGGAGGTATAAGTAATAAAGAGGGCTTTATCATTGCCTATTTCGTAACCCTTATAAAAACAATAGGGTGCGTTCAAAATTTTCACCTCTTGGGTTCTTATGTTTATGAGTCTTGGTTTGTATGACATAGCACAAAGGATACATTCTTCTTCATTGCGCCAAAGTATTTTTTCGATGCCGATGAGGTGGTTGTCTAAGCGGATTCTTTGTATGAGGTCTAAACTTTGTGTATCAATGACTTGTACGCCTCCCTGATAAGCTACGATTGCTGCGATTGGGTTTTTGGGAGGGGTGTTGGTTTGTATTTTTGTGTTGTAGTTTTCGAAATCGCTATATGAGTTGAGGGGTACTGCATTTTCGTTCCAAGCAATGACAGAGGCATAGTAACTACTTGTAAAAATGCGTTGGGTGGGCGGGTTGTAGTAGAGGTCGTAAATGGGGCTTGTGTGTGTCATATTTTTGCCTTGCATGATAAGCAAATCTATGTCCCACTTTTTGATAATTCCTTTTTTATCGCCCGTATAAAGATAATTTCCATCAATGGCTTGGCTGTAGATTTCTTCGCCGTCGTGTCCTTTTTCTGTAAAAATATTTCCACCTGTGTTGATGTCAAAGCCTTGTATTTGTTCGGAAACAGCAATGAGCAACTCTTTTTCTTCTATGTATTTTATTTGTTTTATTTTTTGGTTCGAAACGGTTTTTTGCCAAACTATTTGCCAATGTTTGCGGCTGTCCCAAACAACAATATCTTTGGCACAACTGACCACGTAGCCATTTTTGAGCCATATTATGGTGTTAGGGGCTTCTTTGTTGCCTACATCTGTGGTATTGTCGCCTCCTATGGTCATTCCCATTACGTAGCCCAAATAACTTCCTTGTACTAAGTCTTTGAGTAGTGTTCCTTCGGCTATGTCCCATACTTTAGCACTGCTATTGAGGGCAGTGGTGATGGCTATGTCTTCAGTAGGGTGTACGGCTAAGGCATATACCCATTCTTGATGCCCTTCGAGCGTGTAGAGGAGTGTTTGGCTATGAAAGTCCCATACTTTTACAGTTCCATCTTTTGAAATACTGATTATTTTATCGCCTTTGGCATTAAAAGCGGCTTTACTCACATAGTTGTTGTGCCCTTCGAGTGTGCCTATTTTAGTCCATTGGTCTGTTTCGTAGAGGTGTATTTTATAATCGTCGCAAGGGGCTGCCAAAAATCTTCCATCGGGCGATAGTGCCAAATGATTGACAGGGGCATATTGGTTGCCAAAATTTTTGACAAGTTCGAGGTCTTCCTGATGCCATATTTTAAGGCGGTTGTCTTCAGAAGACGTAATAAGGTAATCGCCCAATATGACCATACCACCTATAAAATTGGAGTGTGCATTGTCAGCGGTTTCGAGTAGGGCATTATTTTTTGCAGGGTATTGCCCTAATGGTACAATGTTGCCTTTGACAGGGCTTCCATTTTTCCACTGTTCTAAAAAAGTTTCAATAATCATCTTTTTAGGGTTGTACTTCTACCACTATTTTACCTATAGCTTGTCTATTTTCTATGATTTTAAGAGCCTCTGCTGATTTTTCTAATGGAAAGACTTGTGATACAAGGGGTTTCAGATGTCCTTCTTGCATTAGTTTGAGCAATTCTACCAATGAGCCTACCAATATGGTGGGGTTTTTTACGGCATAGTTACCCCAAAACAGCCCTACCAATGAGGCATTTTTGAGTAAAAGCAGGTTAGCGGGTGCTTCAGGAATGCGCCCCCCTGCGAAGCCTACTATGAGCAATCTACCTTCCCAATTGAGTATTTTGAGTGATTTATCAAATACATCGCCTCCTACAGGGTCGAAAATAACATCTGCGCCTTTGTCATTGGTGGCTATTTTTACTTTTTCTACAAAATCTTCTTCTATATAATTGATGAGCGTATCAGCACCATATTTTTGAGCCATTGCCAATTTTTCGGCGGAGCTGGCAGTTGCTACGATTTTCGCGCCCATGTGTTTTCCTATGTCTATGGCAGCCAATCCTACGCCACCTCCTGCGCCATGCACAAGTAGTGTTTCCCCTTTTTTCAATTGTGCTCTGTGTTTTAGACCTACGTGTGCAGTGCCATACACTACCATAAAAGCGGCTGCGGTGTTAAAATCTATATCATCAGGAATAGGGAGTACATTGGTAGCGGCTACGCAAACTTCTTCTGCAAGACCACCAACGCCACAAAGTGCGGCTACGCGCATACCTTCTTTTAGGTGTGTAATATTTTTGCCTACTGCCTTAATGATGCCCGAAACCTCTCCGCAAGGTATGAATGGGAAAGGGGGTTTGGCTTGGTATTTTCCTGCGATCATGAGTACATCGGGGAAATTAAGCCCTGTAGCTTTTACGCTAATGAGTACTTCGTGGTCTTTGGGAGTGGGGGAAGAAATTTCTTCTAACACTAAATCATCAGGTGTACCCCATTTTTTACATAAAATAGCTTTCATCTTCATTAAATCTATTAATTTTGCACACTCAAAAAAGAATGAATATGCAAATATTAATAAAATTTTTATTATTTACCATTTTGTCGTCTTTTTTATTTGCTTGCAACCGCGATGAATCTTCAGCGAATGCACTACAAATAAAAGGAACTTTGCAACAAAATATAAAAGGGAATGTAGTTTTAGAAAAACTCAATCAAAATATTTATCAGCCTGTCAAAGAGGTAAGCCTCAAAGAGGGAAAGTTTGAAATAGAGGTAACTGTGCCCGAACCCGATTTTTATCGGCTGAATTTTCTTGATGGCAAACACTATATTTATCTTGTATTGGACAATAGCCCCATAGAAGTAGTGGCAGATATAGCACAAAACCCTATACAATACAAAGTAACGGGCTCAAAAGATACGGAGTATTTTCAGGCTTTTAACCAATTTTTCAATAGCTATCAAAAAAGAGTGCGCCAATACAATGAGGCTTTCTTAAAGGCTAAAACAGATACAACAGCGCAGAAAAAAATAAGCGAGGAGTACCAAAAATACCAAAAAGCAGAAGTTAAAAATTTGAAGGCAATGATAGATACTATTGTGCCCTCTATTGTTGCTTTGTACGCTATTAATGTATTGGAAATAGACCAAGAATTTGACTATTTGGAAAAAATAGCAAAGATATACCAGCAAAAACTCCCTAAATCGAAACATACTCAGGCATTTCTGACGGCTATCAATCGACTTAAACCGCTCACAGTAGGGCAAATGGCACCCGATTTACAAATTCCTGATAGCACAGGGCGTTTGGTGGGGCTTTCTACGCTCAAAGGCAAAATCGTATTGATTGATTTTTGGGCTTCTTGGTGCAAACCCTGCCGTGCGAACAATCCTGCCGTAGTGGGTGTTTATGAAAAATATAAAAATAAGAATTTTACCATTTATGGCGTTTCTTTAGATGTAAAAAAAGAGCAATGGCTCAAAGCCATCAAAGACGACCAACTCAATTGGGCGCACGTTTCCGACCTAAGAGGTTGGGAATCGGAGGCTGCCAAAATATATGAAATAGATGCCATACCACAAACGTTTTTGATAGATGCGCAAGGGCGTATTGTGGCAAAAAATTTGACTCCCGAAGAATTGGAAAAAAAATTGCAAGAGATTACTTCATTATGAGTACCCTTCACCATCTAAACTAAAATAAACGATATGTATTTTGATTCTGATTTAATTAAATTTTCACAAGATTTTCTATTCGTAGCGCGCACCAATAAATACACCAAATCATTCAAACACCATCTGGAGCATTTGTCTATTGAGACTTTGCGCAAAGAATTGACAGACGAAAACAAAAAAGCAGTCTTTTGGCTCAATGTCTATAACGCTTTTGTTCAAGTAATGCTCAAAGAGCAGCCAAGTTTGTATCGTGATGTAGAAAAATTTCATACCCAAAAATCCATTCATATTGCAGGGCAAATACTCAGCCTACGCGATATAGAGTTGGGTATCATCAGAAGAAGCCGAAAAGGGGCAAGCCGTTTTATGATTCATAAATTTGAGAAAGAAATGCGTTTAGAGAAAACCAATCCTTTAGTTCATTTTGCGCTCAATAGTGCCGCTCTAAGTAGCCCGCCGATAGTGGTTTATAAAATAGACGAACTTGAGGAACAACTCGAACAAAATACGGCTTTGTATCTCAAATCTGAATGTGTTTTTAATACTGAAAAAAATACGGTTACCGTGCCCGAAATCTTGAAATGGTATCGCAAAGATTTTGGTTACAAAAAAGGCATCATAGAACTTTTGCAACGCAAAGAGATTATCTCTATTGCACAAGGAAGTGCCGCTAAATTAAAAATACGCTATAAAAAATTTGATTGGGCAATTGCGCTCAATAAATTTGTAGAAGACCTTTTACAAACACAGTAAAAAAAAGAGGTTGTACTCTATCATCTATAGAACAACCTCTTTGCTTTTCGTTTTTAGTGTTTTAGGCTTCGTCTTCTATTACCACTATTTTCTCAATCTTATCGCCTTGTTGTATGAGGTCTATCACTTCCAAACCTTCATATACTTTGCCAAATACAGTATGATTGCGGTCTAAGTGTTTGGTATTTTGGCGATTGTGACAGATAAAAAACTGCGAGCCACCTGTATCTCTTCCTGCGTGTGCCATAGAGAGTACGCCTCTATCGTGGTATTGATTTTCGCCTGTTAGTTCACATTTAATAGTGTAACCCGGTCCGCCTGCACCTGTACCATAAGGGCAACCGCCTTGTATTACGAAGTTAGGAATTACTCTGTGGAAAGTGAGCCCATTGTAAAAGCCATTTTTGGCTAAATCTGTAAAATTTTTAACTGTGTTAGGAGCGTCTTCTTCAAAAAAAGATACTTTCATCACTCCTTTTGCGGTATGGATTTCTGCTTTTGCCATTCTAAAAAAAATTGTATATAAATGAAATGTTTAAATTTAAGTAAGCAAAGATATTGAAAAAACTTTTATTTCAACCAATCAGGTTTTTTTATCACCACTTGCGCCCTCAAATCATTGAGCAGGGTATAAAGCCCAAAATAAGTTCGGTTGATATAAAGAGAGTGCCTTGAACCGCGTGCTTGCTTCGATTCTCTGATTTCTTTCATCTTCGACATACGGTCGCCGAAAGCGTATATTTCCTCAAAATAAGCATCATCGCCAAAGTCAAAAGTATCGTATCGGAAAGGGCGACAGAGCAACTCTATCATCTGTTTGAAAAGTGCAATATAAAACTCGCGCAAGGCAGGGGAATCGTCTTCAAAAAGGAATTCCATTGCATAAAATGTACGCATGAGCGTGGCTTCATCATCTAAAATGGCAGGATTGATGACTGCGAAATAGTTGTCATAAAAATCGGAGGGTATTTCTTTGATACAACCAAAATCGATGATGCCCAAAGTACCATCTTCGCGCATGAGAAAATTGCCGGGGTGTGGGTCTGCGTGTACGGCACGGTGCGTATGTATCTGAAAATCGTAAAAATCCCACAAGGCTTGCCCTATTTTATTGCGAACTTCTTGCGAAGGGTTCGTTTCAAGAAATTCTTTGAGGTGTTTTCCTTCGAGCCATTCCATTGTAAGGATTCTTTTGGAGGAAAATTCGGGGTAATATTTCGTAAAAACAATGTTTTCTATGTGTTGGCAGGCTTCGCTGATTTCTATGCTTCGTTTGAGTTCAAGCTCGTAGTCGGTTTCTTCTATGAGTTTGCTTTCTACCTCGAGCATGTATTTTTCTATATCTTTGTTAGGGAGTTGTAAAATCGTAACAGCAAAAGGCTTCACCATTTTCAGATCGGAGCGAATGCTATCGGCTACGCCGGGATATTGAATTTTTACGGCTAATTTTTTTCCTTCGTGCGTTGCCTGATGTACCTGACCTATAGAGGCGGCATTAGTAGCTTCCATATTAAAGGTATCGAACATTGCCTGCGGAGTTTTGCCAAACGATTTCTGAAAAGTTTTTACAACCAAAGGTCCTGAAAGTGGAGGTGCGCTGTATTGTGCCATCGTAAAGCGTTCGGTGTAGGCTTTAGGCAATACATTCTTATCCATACTCATCATTTGGGCTACTTTGAGCGCGCTTCCTTTGAGTTGGCTAAGCGATTCGTAAATATCTTTTGCATTGGCTTCGTGCAACTCTTCGCGGCTTACTTCGCTGTTGAAGGCTTTTTTAGCATAGTGTTTTACATAGTTGGAGCCTACTTTGATGCCTGTTTTGATAAATTTGGCAGCCCTTTCGACTTTGGTGGTTGGTATTTTATCTTGATTTTTCATGGATTTATGCAGTGAGTCGTCATCTATAGCAAAACGCAACTATACAGTCAAGTGTTCAAATTTTTCGAAAAGATGTAATTTTTTATCAAAAGCCTATACTTATACCTCAAAAATGGATTAAAATACAAAACAATGAAAAGATTAGGTTTATTATTCTCATTAACTATACTTTTATGTAATTATAAAGTACAAGCACAAAGCAGAGCTTGGACACTGCAAGAGTGTATAGAGTATGCAGTAGAAAATAACATCAGCATACAACAGAGCGAAATGCAAATTCAGACCAGCGAAAATACCTTGCAACAAAGCCAATGGGGACGCTGGACGCCCAATGCAAGTGCTACCATTACACAAGGCGCGAATCTTGGACGCTCCGTTGACCCTTACACCAACCAATTTATCCAAACGGCGGTGTATTCTACAAATGCTTCTTTGGGTTTAACCCTAACACTTTTTAATGGCTTTCAACAGACAAACACTATTCAAAGAAATATGACTTCTGTGGAGGTGAATAAACTCAATACAGAGCAAACCAAATACAACACCGCGCTCAATGTTGCTTTGGGCTATTTGCAGGTACTACTGAACCAAGAATTATTGGAAGTAGCCAAAAAACAAACTGAAGTAACGCGCGCGCAATTAGAAAGAACCCAAAAACAATACGATGCAGGGGCTGTACCTATCATTAACCTTACAAATTTGCAAGCCCAATTAGAAAATGATGAACTTGCAGTAGTCAATGCCGAAAACCAAATTAACTTAGCAAAACTGAATTTGATGCAATTAATGAACCTATCGGCTGCCGAAAAATTTGACATCGCTCGTGTAGAAATTGGCGATTTTGAGCCAAAAGCCTACCCACAAAGTGTTGATGAAATCTACAGCATAGCCGAAACTACTCAACCCGGTATCAAAAGTGCTGACCTCAGTGTGCAAGTGAGCGAAATGAGCTACGAAATATCTCGCGGCGGACGCTATCCTACTTTATCCCTTATAGGGCAAATCAACACTCTTTATTCAAGCTCTGCCAAAAGATTCATTACCTCTACAGCGGGTACACAAGCCCAAGTAATTGGTACAGTAGATGGCACAGGGCAAACCGTTTCTACCTTAGTGCCCGTTACTTCACGTTCTGAACAAGACTATGGTTTGGTAAACCAATTCGCAGATAATTTTAGCCAATTTGTAGGCATAAGACTCAATATCCCTATCTTGGGTGCTTGGCAAACGCGCACTACTATCCGCAACAACCAAATTAATATAGAAAACAGCAAACTTACAGCACTCAACTCACGCATACAACTACGACAAGCAATAGAGCAGGCATTCCTCAACCTGAAAGCTGCTGAAAAAACCTACATCGCACGTGGCGAACAAGTAAAATCTTTGCAAGCCGCTTATGATGCCTCCGAAAAAAGTTTCAATGCAGGAGCTACCAATGCCGTAGATTTTAACATCGCAAAGATTAATTTAGACCGTGCCAAATCTGATTTGGTAAGGGCAAAATATGAATATATCTTCAGAACAAAAGTATTAGACTTTTACCAAAACAAACCCTTAACACTTGAATAATAAAATATAAAACTTGTATTACGAACATGGCAAAGAAAAAAAAGAGAAATTGGACAAGGATCATTATTATTTCTGTAGTATCACTCATCGCATTAGTTGTGATACTCCGAATATCGGGCGTCTTTGGGCGCGAACGCGTCAATGAAGTTTCCATAGAAAAAGCTAAAAAAGCCGACATTGTGGAAACAGTTACCGCCTCAGGAAAAATTCAACCTGAAATACAGGTCAAAATTAGCCCCGATGTTTCAGGAGAGATTACCGAAGTAAATATCAAAGAAGGCGACTCCGTAATAGTAGGGCAGAAACTCATCAGAATACGCCCCGATAACTTACAAGCCGTAGTGCAAAACTCGCAAGCCGTCGTAAATACACGACAAGCCAACTTAGCACAAGCACAATCGGAAATGATACAACGCAAATCGGAATTATCGCGCACACAAATAGACTTCGAACGTTCCAAACAACTTTATGAGCAAAAAGTAATTTCCGAAGCCGATTTCCAATTGGCAAGAATGAACTACGAAGTAGCCCAACAGCGTGTAGAAGCCTCTGTGCAAAACATAGAAGCCGCACGCTACAACATACAAAGTGCGCAAGCCTCCCTTAGCCAAAGTGCTGACAACCTTTCTCGTACTGAAATTTATGCCCCCATGAGCGGTATTGTTTCGAAGCTGACCGTAGAAAAAGGCGAAAAAGTAGTAGGAACAGCTACTATGTCGGGTACAGAAATGCTCATCATCGCTGACCTTAGCAACATGGAAGTGCAAATAGATGTAAACGAAAACGACATCGTAAAAGTAAAATTAGGGCAAGAAGCCGAAATAGAAGTAGATTCGTACAGCAATCGTAAATTTAAAGGGTTGGTTACAGAAATTGCAAACACAGCTAACCCCACTGCAACAGCCGATGCGGTAACGGAATTTAAAGTAAAAATTCGTATTCTTAGTAGCTCTTACAAAGATTTGATTGATGGAAAAACCAAACTTTCTCCTTTCCGCCCCGGTATGACTGCCTCTGTAAATATCATCACCAATAGAAAAAAAGACGCACTTTCTGTGCCCTTAGCTGCCGTAACGACACGCAATCCTAAAGACGAAAAAGTTGGTCAAAAAGAAGGACAGCAACAACAACAACAGCAGCAAAAAACTGATGGAAAACAAGACAGTAAAACTGATGAATTGCAAGAAGTGGTATTTGTTTTTGACGAAAAAGAAGGAAAAGTAAGCAAAAGAATCGTAAAAACAGGCATCAGTGATTTTGAAAACATAGAAATTCTTTCGGGTATCAAAGAAGGCGAAACAGTCGTTATAGGACCCTTCAACCTACTGAGCAAAACGCTCAAAGAGGGCGATAAGGTGAAAAAAGCCGAAGAAAAACGAGAAAAATCAGGCTCATAAAATAACAGATTACATACTTTTGTTACAACAACATAAAAAAACTACCTTCTTTGGGGGTAGTTTTTTTATGTATTTTAGGGGAGGATAAAAACTTAACCAAACACATATCAATATAAACAAAAGACGAAGCACAAAAAAGAGAATGTTTAAAAAATTAGCATTGCTAAAATTTGTATAATATAAAAAAAAAGCCCAACTTTGAAGCGTTTTTCTATTATCCTTTAAACTATGATTGCCAATAAACAAAACGCTACCAGTGTTTCGGAAGTATACGAAGATTGGTTTTTAGACTATGCCTCTTATGTTATTTTAGAAAGAGCCGTACCCACCTTAGAAGATGGTTTGAAACCCGTACAACGCCGTATTTTGCACGCCATGTACGATATGGAAGATGGGCGTTTTCATAAGGTAGCCAATATCATAGGGCAGTCTATGCAATACCACCCACACGGCGATGCTTCCATAGGCGAAGCCTTAGTCAATTTAGGTCAAAAAGATTTACTCATAGATACTCAAGGGAATTGGGGCGATACAAACACTGGCGACAGTGCCGCCGCTGCGCGCTACATAGAAGCTCGGCTCTCAAAATTTGCCTTAGAGGTGGTTTTTAACCCTAAAATTACGCAGTGGCAACCCTCTTATGATGGGCGAAAAAAAGAACCTATCCAATTGCCCGTAAAGTTTCCATTGCTTTTGGCACAAGGTGCAGAGGGAATTGCCGTAGGGTTGGCTACTAAAATTATGCCCCATAATTTTTGCGAACTCATAGAAGCCTCCATACAAATACTCAAAGGTGAAACCCCTAATTTATTACCCGATTTTCTTTCTGCGGGTTTGGTAGATTGTACGCACTACAAAGGAGGGGCAAAAGGAAGCCGACTCAGAGTGAGGAGCAATATAGAAATAAAAGATCGCAAAACGCTCATTATCAAAGATTTACCCTTCGGCACTACCACCGTGCAAATGATAGAATCGATAGTAAAAGCGGCAGATGCAGGCAAAATAAAAATCAAAAAAGTAATAGACAATACCGCCCAGCAAGTAGAAATAGTCATACAACTAATACCCGGTACCGAACCCGAAACCACACGCGATGCCCTGTATGCCTTTACAAATTGTGAGGTAAGTATTTCGCCCAATACCTGCGTAATTATTGATGATAAACCCGTATTTACCAACGTCAATGAATTGCTCAAAATCTCTACCGACAATACACTTCATCTTTTAGAACAAGAACTTTTGGTACAAAAAAGAGAGCTACAAGAGAAAATACTGTATGGTTCGTTAGAAAAAATATTCATCGAAAAACGCATTTATCGAAAAATAGAAGAGTGCGAAACCTTTGAGGCAGTCATCAGCACCATCGATGCAGGTTTGGAGCCTTATAAAAAACAATTTTACCGCACCATCACCGAAGATGACATACTTCGACTTACAGAAATACGCATCAAAAGGATTTCCAAATACGATAGCTTCAAGGCAGACGAAGCCATGCGCAAAATGGAAGAGGAACTCAACGAAACCGAAGACAACCTCAACAACCTTACGCGCTATGCCATCAAATATTTCAAAGAATTGCTCAAAAAATATGGCACAGGGCGCGAGCGCAAAACCAAAATCACTACTTTTGGTGCTATAGATGCCACAGAGGTAATCTCTAACAACCAAAAACTATATGTAAACCGCGAAGAAGGTTTCTTTGGCTATGGATTGAAAAAATTTGAATTCATCAGCGATTGTTCCGATTTAGACGACATTCTCACCATCAGACGCGATGGCAAATACAGTGTAAAACGCATTGCTGACAAAGTTTTTGCAGGAAAAGACATCATCTACTTGCACATATTCGGAAAGGAAACCAAAAACATGGTATTCAATCTCATTTATCGCGATGGAAAAAATGGAGCTACTTTTGCCAAAAGATTCAAAATAGCTGAAGCCATTAGCAACCGCGACAATGACCTTACCAAAAAAACACCCGATTCTGAAATACTCTATCTGAGTGTAAGCCCCGATGAAAAAGCAGAAATTGTGGTGTGCGAACTTGTTACAGGCTTTACCAAACAAGACAAAATTTTTGAAATCAACTTCAACTCCATAGAAGTAGGCTCAAAAACAGCCGTAGGCAAAAAAGTAAGTAAATTTTCAGTAAAAAGCGTAGAAACCAGCTCTAAAAGTATGTTTTCGATAGCCAATAAAACAATTTGGTATCCCAACAAAAAATAATACTAAGGTGATGGACAATTTATACATTCCTATTGCTGAAATAGCCCCCTTTTTTTTAGATACACTATGGGCAGAAGGATATCGTAATTTTGGAAGTTATTTTTTTCGTTATCAATACGATACAATACCTTTCTATTTTACAGAACCCGCCGCGATTATCCCTTTGCGCATCAATATCGATAAATTTGAGTGGGCTAAAAGCCAAAAAAAAATCATTCATAAAAACCAAGATTTAGAATGCAAATGGCAAGCCATCAACATAGACCAAGAGAGAGAAAATCTTTTTCATAAACACAAACAACGCTTCAAAGAAAATATCCCAAACAATGTACGCAATTTTATTGGTGAAGAAGAAGATTACCAAACCGATAATACCAAAGAAATTGCTTGTTATTTCAATGGAAAACTCATTGCAGTCAGTTTTGTAGGAGTAGGACAAAATGCACTCTCAAGTATTTATGCTATGTTCGACCCCGACTACAACGATAGAAGTTTGGGCGTTTTTACGCTTTTACAAGAGATAGAACAAGTAAAAAAAATGCAAATGCAATACCTTTATCTTGGTTATGCGCACCAAGTCCCTTCTTTTTACGATTACAAGAAAAAATTTTATGGTTTAGAAGCCTTCGATTGGAATGGTAATTGGCAAGATTTTCCGCGCGAAAGCAATGCATAATGCCTAAAATTTTGTATTTTTACCCCCAAACAAACCATTTTTGATTCTATGGATAGTATCTGGATAATGCTCACAGGCATATTAGTAGCCGTAAACTGCTCTCTTTTGGGCGTGTTTTTATTATTGCGCAAAATGACTATGATTGGCGATGCTATAGCCCATGCAGTGCTTCCGGGCATAGTGTTGGCATATTTTGTTACACAAAGCAAAGGCGGCGTAGTTGTATTGGCTGGGGCGGCACTTTTTGGCATCATCACTACCTTGCTCATAGAACTATTTCATAAACAACTTCGCTTACAAACAGATGCCGCTATTGGTATGGTCTTTACTGTGTTATTTTCGGTAGGTGTTATTCTTATATCACTTTTTGCCAACCAAGTAGAACTTGACCAAGAATGTGTACTCTATGGCGAAATAGCCTATGTAGGTTTAGATACTTGGTACGATGTTCCGCGTAGTATATGGCTATTAGGAGGGTTGTTGATAGTGGTAGTTAATTTTGTTATTTTTGGCTATCGCCCACTATGGGCATCTACTTTCGATGCTACTTTTGCCACCCTCACAGGCGTTTCCGTACTTTTTTGGCACTATGCCCTCATGAGTTTAGTATCCGTTACTACTGTTTTTGCTTTTGAATCGGTAGGGGCTATTTTGGTAGTTGCATTCCTTATAGGACCTGCCGCTACTGCCTACCTCGTCGCTAAAAACCTGAAACAAATGCTCTTAGGGGCAGTTTTAGCTGGCTTGGGTGCGGTGATAGGTGGTTTTTATTTGGCGGTTTGGTGCAATAGTTCTTTGGCGGCTTCTATGGCTACCTTTGTAGGCATTGAGTTTTTGGCTGTATTGCTTTTCAAAAAAATAAGAATGGCTTCTGCAACCTCTGCCGTATGATAAATTCCTTATCTTTTGCTTCCCCCAAAAAACTCATTTATATTTCACAGCCTATTTTTTATCACGGCGGCTGTAAGAGTGTGATTTCCTTGCAGGGGCACAAAGCGGGGAGAAAATAATTTTGACTTTTATTTGTTTTTTAAACTGCTTTTTTTAATATTGTAACAACAAGCATAGAAGAATGTGTATTCAGATTTTTCCGTCCGAAGTTTGTATAGAAAAAACTGATGTAGGGCTTTTTAAGAAAATAACATCTCATTAAAATAATATGATTTTCGAACAATATCAGATTCCAACAACACTCAACAAAAACATTGAATCAATCTTATATTTCAAGAACTTAGTTCCTGACCATTCGATAGAGCGCATTGGTCATGTATTTGTGATTTTTGAATTGGACAATATCCTTAGAAACACTTTTGACAACAAGACATTAGAACCATTGGGAGTATTTTCAAAAGTTTGGATTTCGGGAGCTCACCGAAACTTTCTTTCAATATCAGCACATCAAAATTCTGAGATGCTTGTTATTCAGTTCAAACCGACAGGCGCGTTTCCTTTTTTGCATAGCCCTGTTCAGAAGCTAAACGACAAAGTAGTTGATGCAAAAGAAGTTTTCGGACAAGAAATTTTGAAATTAAGAGATGAACTTTTTACTGTAGAAAATCCACAAGAAAAATTCAATCTTGTTTCCTCTTGGTTAGAAAAAAGGTTTGATAGCAAAAAAGAAGCCCCCCAATATTTAATGACCTTTATAGAACGACTTCAAAATGAACCTATTGCTAACTTAAAAAAAGTAATTGGCAACTATCCTGCTACTCAAAAACAGTTGATTGAACACTTCAAGAAATATGTTGGACTTACCCCCAAATATTACCACCGTATTCTTCGGTTCAATGAAATCCTCAAGAAAATCAACCAAAAAGAGAAAATATCTTGGGCAGATGTTGCGTACAGTTGCGACTACTCAGACCAATCACATTTCATAAAAGAATTTTTCCTTTTTTCAGGATTCAATCCACAAGAGTTTATCAAAATGGATTTTTCAAGAGAACAAACCAATTTTTTTCCAATAGACAGAAAAGGTTAATTTTTTACTATCCTATCAAAAAGGAAGTCCGTACTTTTGGGCAAATAAATTTTAACTTTTGAATAAAATGGATTTTGCAGAAGTAATTCAAAACCTCAATTGGCTTGCAATAATTGTGGCAGCACTATCAACTTTCCTCATTGGTGGAATATGGTACTCCGTATTTGAAAAGCCATGGATGGAAGCTAACAATTTTACCCAAGAAGATTTGAAGAAACGAAATATGCCGATTGTCTTCGGGTTGTCTTTCTTTTTCTCTTTGCTGATGTCCCTGAACCTTGCTATGTTTATCGGCAAAGAAAATATAGTCTTTGGAACGATAGCGGGATTCCTGACGGGGTTTGGTTGGGTCGCATTTGCAATAGCTATTATATCTTTATTTGAAAATAGACCGCTCAAATATATTTTAATCAACAGTGGATACATGATTGTGGCTTTCACTTTGATGGGCGCAATATTAGGGGCATGGAAATAAAAATACAAAAAAAATGAAATATACTATTTTACTCTTAGCAACACTCTTAACAAATCTGACTTTTGGGCAATCAAATAGTTTAGAGAAAGACACTTTGAACTCAAACCCCAATTACGAAAAAGCATTAGCTGACAGTTTAGGCGGAGATGACTACGGAATGAAAATCTACTTCTTTGTGATACTGAAAACAGGAACTAATAAAACTACAGACAAGGAACTGATCAGCGAAAGTTTTAGAGGACACATGGAGAATATTAACCGTTTGGCTAAAAAAAGAAAAATAATTGTAGCCGGCCCCTTTGAGAAAAATGAAAACGGCTACAGAGGAATTTTCATACTCAATAATATCAAATCCATAGAAGAAGCAAAAGATTTGTTGCAAACCGACCCCGCCATAAAAAATGGATTATTGGATTACGAAATTTTCACTTGGTACGGTTCGGCTGCACTCCCCGAATATTTGCAGTTTGCTGATAAAATATGGAAAAAGAAGCCCTAAAATTTTGATTTTCAGATATTTATAAACGTTTTTTGTCATCAAATAAATACTTTTTCTTACTTAATAATGAAACTCTATGAGAGTAGCCTACAAGAATGAAATTGACTAAATCATTAATCTTAACACTAACTCTATTCAAATGGATTTCGTGTTTTTCGCAATCTATATCTTATGATATTGTTATTAAAGATATTTCAGTACTTGATGTGCGGCATTCGAAAATCATTCGCAGTCAAACAATTTATATAAAAGACGATAGAATTGCAAAAATTGAGAAAAGTAAAAAATATGAAAAAATACTTTCAGATACCATTATTGAGGGCAATGGAAAATTTATTCTGCCGGGTTTTTGGGATATGCACACCCACATTTGCTGGAAAGATAATTTGAATAACTTGTTTCCAACGCTTCTTGGTTATGGTATTACTGGAGTTCGAGATATGGGAGGAGATGTAAATATTTTAAATAAATTCAAACAACAGATTAAAAACAATCCTCAATCTGGTCCCATTATCTTTGGTGCAGGTCCTATGCTTGATGGTGCAGAACCTATTCATCGTGATTTCAGTGCTTCTTTGACACAAAACAATGTTCAACAAGTTTTGGATAGTCTTTATTCTCAAAAAATAGATTTCTTAAAAGTTTATTCATTACTGCCCAAAGATGTTTTAAACAGTATTGCTACTTTTGCCAAAGAGAAAAAAATATCTTTCGCCGGGCACATTTCCGAATACCTTACTCCAGAAGAAGCCTCTGCATTAGGTCAAAAAAGTTTTGAGCATTTAAACCGATTAGAAGAGTTGCAAAATGATACAGATAGGTTTTTTACATTTATCAAACTCGCTAAATCAAATAATACATGGCTTTGCCCTACTTTAATAATCTATAAGCGAAAAGCAGAATTTGCTAAAAATGAATTTTATACTCACCCCCTCTATCATGATTTAGACAATGATATGAAAAATGAATGGGAAGAGATTAAGAAAAAATGGCAAAATAAAAATTTAACGGAAGAAGAAGTTTTATATTCCCAAAAAAGGTATGAAAATCAAAAAAAACTTGTCAAAAGTTTCTATGACAATGGAATACCGCTATTGTTAGGGGCAGATTTCGCAGGAATGCAGTTTATTTATCCCGGTTATAGTTTGCACGAAGAAATGGCTCTGCTTAATACTATAGGAATTCCCCCATTTGAAATTCTTAAAATGGCAACTTATAACCCCGCGCTGTTTTTTGGACTAACTGACTTATATGGAACAGTTGAAGAAAAGAAAATGGCAGACTTGATTATACTAAACGAGAACCCAATAATTGATATTAAGAATACACTGAATATCTATACTGTGATAAAGGCAGGAAAAATTGTGAAAAACATATAAAAGCGAGATAAATCTATAACATAATTTAGGGCTAAGTTTATAATTCCTGTGCAATATTCTATAGTATCTTGAAATAATAAAACAATGTTATGAGTAGTGCTTAAGATGTTAAAAGTTCTAATTTTACGCCTTATTCAATAGTACTAACTTTGGGGAGCAGCATAGATTATGAAAATTCAGTTGGATTGGTAATAATTTACGAAGATGGTTATATATATTTTGATTGTTTGAATAAGAATGATGAAACACTAAAAAACGAAAATTGGTCAATACAATTTTCAAGTGTTGAAGATATTTTGACTAATCTCTCTGAATTTTTGATAAAAAAAATACAATAAAATCGTCCTATTATTTTATGCCCTAACCATTTTTAATAACTCGCCAATCTCACCCCCTCGCAGGCTTCTCTAGCACCTAATTAAGTTGTTGGTGTCGCTTCGCTTAAACGCCAACAACGATAAAAGAAAAAAATAATAACAAGTGATTATTTGACAGCTTCATAGGTTGCTTTTACGTTATACCTTAACTTTGTCGTATTGGCATCAAAGTGTAGGGTTACTATGCCAATTCCTTTTTCAATTGGTTTGATAGTAAAGGAAATCATTGTGCTGTCTTTCGGATTTACAACCAATTTAGACATAGAAAAATTTGTGCATCCACATGAAGTTTTTAAATTGCTAATATGCAATCTATTTTGCCCAATATTTTTAATAAAGCCTTTAAATTCTATCACCTGTAATGATTTTACTTGTCCAAAATTGATTAATGTGTCAAAATTAAGTTGTAATTCAGTAGGGGGATAGTTGCTGATATTGTTGACTTGTGATTTATATAATTGTCTTGTTGTAAAGACAACTATTCCTATTCCTAGAAAAATATAAATAAACAAGTCTATGTACCTACTAATTCTTCTATTTGCCATATTTGATAGTTTTTACTAAAAGTGGATATGCGTTAAAATATTTTAAATAATGTTCATTAGGCATTTTGTGTATAGTTTTGTTTTCTTTTTGATAATAAATTTGGGTTTCTTTTTCTTGAAATGCTGTAACAACAAATGTTGGTTCTTTAGGTCTGTTTTTACCTATGGGTATAATTTTTAAACCAACTAACAGATATTTATTAATATTAACATTTATTTTTTTGTGGTCAAATATAGGGAGGTCATTATTTTTTAACATTTTTAAGTCGATTGTTTCCTTATGAAAAGGAATAAGATTGACCGCATCATTAAAAGTTTCATACAAACTAATTTCAATTTTATCTTCACGACAAATATTATATAGTTTGATATGTATTTCATACAATTCTTTTACTTCTAAATCGGACAAATTAATGTCAAAATACCACACTGTATTTTCTTCCAAAGCAAATCGTAGTGTTTGGTTGTTATTTTTTCTTTTATCAATATGTGTGAATGATTTGAGATTTTTGATAACAATTTCATTTAATTCCAATACCTTAGGTATAAGCACAATAGCATAAGATTCTGTAAAATCTTTGATTACTAATGTGGTATCGTAGTATCCAACATGAGATAGTCTGATTTTATTATATCCTTCGGCATCAACAATAATCGTTTTTGCTATAGTTTTGAAAATAGTGTTCTTAATCATTTCATTATTTTCCAAACATATACTAATTGCAGAAATATCATCAATATCTGTATTTTGAATTTCTATCTTAATTTGTGGATAAGCCAAATTTGAGAACAACAAAAATATAAAAAGCAAAGTATATTGATTAAAATTATTGAGTAATATTAAATTGTTCATATGCAATGTGTTTAAAGATTATAGTGTACCCCATAGTTAGTACCATCAATCAGTAAAATTACCATCATGCTGATAAAGAATAAAATCCATTTTTTTTATTTCCCATAGCGTACTTTGAAAATAATGTGCGTTAGGCGTTTTGTAAATTTCCTTTCCTTGTCCTCTTTTTATATATTCGGAGGCATTTTCCTCCTGAAATGTAGAAACAATTCTTGTTGCATTTTCATTGTCTTCAGGGTTGGTATTCAGTGTATCTGGTACTATGTTGAACCCTACAATGAATACATCTCCTAAATTTATGTTGTT
>RDZE01000011.1 GCA_004293905.1 Cytophagales bacterium
AGGAGGTTTCAAAAGAAACTTTAGAAGCAATAACCAAGACAACAACGGTGGGTTCAAAAAGAAATTTAACAACGACTCCGAAGGAGGTTTCAAAAGAAATTTCAGAAGCAACAACCAAGACAACAACGGTGGGTTCAAAAAGAAATTTAACAACGATTCCGAAGGAGGGTTCAAAAGAAATTTCAGAAGCAATAACCAAGACAACAACGGTGGGTTCAAAAAGAAATTCAACAACGACTCCGAAGGAGGGTTCAAAAGAAACTTCAGAAGCAACAACCAAGACAACAACGGTGGGTTCAAAAAGAAATTTAACAACGACTCCGAAGGAGGGTTCAAAAGAAATTTCAGAAGCAACAACCAAGACAACAACGGTGGGTTCAAAAAGAAATTTAACAACGACTCCGAAGGAGGGTTCAAAAGAAATTTCAGGGATAATAACCAAGACAATAGAAACTACCGACAAGGCTTTAAACCCAGATTTTCTAAAGACAGATTTAATACGCCACGCATCACAGAAGCGGAAGCCAAATCGCGCCAAACTATGCGCCTCAATCGTTATATAGCACAATCAGGCGTTTGTTCGCGCCGCGAAGCTGACCAACTCATTATGCAGGGACGTATTAGCGTTAATGGCAATGTAATACAAGAAATGGGCTACCAAGTACAAATAGGCGATGTAGTAAAATACAATGGAAAACCCATCAAAGCCGAAAAATTAGTATATGTATTGCTCAATAAACCTAAGGACTTTATCACTACCACACACGATCCACAAGAACGTAGAACCGTGATGGATTTGGTAAAAAATGCCTGCCGCGAACGCATTTATCCTATCGGTCGCTTAGACAGAAACACTACTGGGCTATTGTTATTAACCAATGATGGCGAGTTAGCCAAAAAACTTTCACACCCCGCCCATAAAGTAAGAAAAATCTATTTGGCTACTTTAGACAAGCCCATCGCACAAAAAGACTATGACCAAATTTTAGCAGGTATAGAGTTAGAAGACGGATTCATCAAGGCTGATAAATTAGAAATCGTTACCCCTGACTACCTCACCATAGGCATAGAAATACATTCAGGACGCAATCATATTGTGAAAAGAATTTTCGAACATTTGGGCTATCAGGTAATCAAATTAGATAGAACTGTTTTTGCTAATCTTACCAAAAAGAATGTGCCACGCGGAGAATGGCGTATGCTTACCCCACAAGAAGTCATCTTGCTTAAGCATTTCAAATAAAACAAATAGACACTTCCTGCGTTAAAAATGTATGCCACAGGAAGATAACTACTATCAAATATTAGGACTAAGTCAACAAGCCAACAGAGAGGAGATTAAAAATGCCTACCGAATGTTGGCTTTGCGTTATCACCCTGACCGTAACCCTGACAATCCTACTGCTGAAGAAATTTTTAAAAAAATCAATGAAGCTTACCAAGTACTTTCTAACGAAAACAAGAAATATTACTACGATTTAGGACTTTATAGAACTGTTTACTATGCCAATACACAAACAGAATATGCCTACTATAGGCAACAAGCCACTACACCACAAGACCAGCCTACCCCTGATGAATTGGTTTGGGAAAAAACAAAAAAACGATTCAATGCCATCGGCATCAGTCTTTTTATAGCTTTTATGCTGTTTGGGTGGTTTTTTCACTTCCTCATGAATCGCTTCACTGCTTACTATCACTACCAAAGAGCCGTTTATTTTTATGAACAAGGGCTTGTTTTTGAAAGTTTAGTGAGCCTTTCCAAGTCCTCCGAATTTTCAAGACACTTACCCGAAGTATTTACACTTAGGGCACAAATTTATATCAAAGAAAAAGGCGATTATGCCAGCGCACTTGTTAATTATGAAAAAGCCATCGAAATAGCTCCTCATGATGCCACCCTTTTTTATTGGCGCGGAATATGTTTTTTACAAGAAGGTTACCCCCTTAGTGCCATTCGTGATTTTAATGAAGCCATAACATTAGACGATACCCAAGCTGACTTTTATAGACAAAGAGGAAAGGCTTTTGTAAAGAAAAACAAAGGCAAAAAAACACCTCAAGCCTGCCAAGATTTTACCAAAGCACGAAACTTAGGCAGCCAAGAAGCCTATCAAGATTTTATGAGTTATTGTCAATGATTTAATTTTTGAACCTTTTTATTTTATCTTTTCGGTGCGTGCCCAAACAATCCTATTGATGGTATTGATGGCTCTGCTTACCATAAAAGGTTCTGCCTCAAAATAAGCAAGCAAACGCGGCTCTAACTCCATTAAATGCGTACCATTGAGCCAATCGACAACAATGGGAAACTGATAAAGTGTTTTTTGTGTTACTTCTTTTTTATACAACTCATAGTAGGCTTCATAGATGCGCATTTCTTCCCAAAACTCTTCCGAAAGTACCTCCTCAAGATTTTCAAAGAGTTTTTTAGCAGCGCGAAAAATGAGTTTGAACTCCAAAGATTCTTTTTTGAAATCTATCACTTCGCCAAACTCTTTAGGGCGTGCATGGGCACTTTCACTGCGCAATCGTGCTTTGAGATGATTACTAAACAAAGCATGTATAGACAAACAATAACGCGCATATTTATCCCCTAAGCCCTTCATGTCTATATCTTCTCCTTGTTTACTTACTTCATGAAGCACTACCTTCCGAAAAGTTTGCTCTTCGAAAGGCAATAAATGAGGCTGTAATGTGCGTACCTCTTCTAAAGTACGAAAATAGCCGCCATAGTGTACTTTTATATCTGTGTTTTTGCGGTTGTAGGTAATGCGTGTATAAAGTGCGTATTCTCGTTCTTCTTCGGGTTTGGTTTCGTCGAGCGGTTTTAGAATGGTGTGTAAAAAGAATTTTACCGTAATTTTTTTAGGCTTTTTCATAGTCTATCAAAATTTGGTTTTTGAGAATATCCTCCATCGTTTCGCGTTTGCGTACTAAGTGTGCCTTTCCGTTGTATATTAAAACTTCTGCGGGACGGAGGCGAGAGTTGTACTGCGAACTCATACTAAAACCATAAGCCCCTGCATTGCGCATGCAAAGCACATCTCCTTCGCGTATTTCTGTTATTTTCCTATCTACGCCAAAGGTATCGGTTTCGCAAATATACCCTACAACAGAATATAGACGTGGCGTACCTTCTGGGTTAGAAATATTAATGATTTCGTGGTAAGCATCATACAACATAGGGCGAATGAGATGGTTAAACCCTGAATTGACACCCGCAAAAACCGTAGCTGGAGTTTGTTTGATAGTATTCACTGCCACTAAAAAATAACCTGCCTCACTGACCAAATATTTGCCCGGTTCGAACCATATTTCTAAACTCCTGCCATATTGTTGACAAAAATCCTCAAAGGCTTTTCCTATTTTTTCCCCTAACTCTGCAATGTCAGTAGTAATATCGCCCGATTTGTAGGCTACTTTGAAACCACTGCCAAAGTCTAAAAATTGCAAGTCAGGAAATTCCATAGCCGCTTCAAAAAGTATTTCTGCCCCTCTGAGAAATATATCTGCTTCCAAAATATCGGAGCCTGTATGCATGTGCAATCCTGTTACTTTTATTTGGTGCGCCTTTACCACCCGCAGCACATGGCGCATTTGCAATACCGAAATACCAAACTTCGAATCTATGTGCCCTACTTGTATTTTACTATTTCCTCCTGCTACCAAATGTGGATTGATGCGAATACAACAAGGAACACTGCTACCATAATAATGCCCAAATTGCTCTAATATGGCTATGTTATCAATATTGATTACTACCCCAAGAGCTACTGCTTCTTTGATTTCTTCAAAACTAACACAATTGGGCGTAAATAAAATATCTTCAGGGGCGAAGCCTGCTTCCAATCCTAAATGTATCTCTTCAAGGGCGACTGTATCTAAGCCAATATCTTGTTTTTTGAAAAAACCCAATACACTGATATTGCTCAATGCTTTGGCGGCATATTTGATTTTAAGTTTTTGCGATTGAAAAGATTGCTTCAATAAAGTGAGCTTTTCTAACATTTTTTGGGTGTCATAAACATACAGCGGAGTGCCAAACTCTTCAGCCAACGCTAATAAAGAAATGCCTTGAATATGCATATTTTTGCTTTTTGAATCCAAATTTACTACCTTCGCTAATAAATTCTAAAAAAAAGTTAAAATAATTTTCGAACTTTGATGATTAATTAATAATTTAGCAAACAAAATCAAAAATACTATGATCGAGGTAATACCTTCTATAGCCATTGCGGGAGGCAAAGTGGTAAAAACGGTAAAAGGTGATATAGACGAACTCATTGTCTATGACAAAGACCCTATAGAGTTAGCCAAAGAATTTGAAGACAACGGACTGAAACGTTTGCACCTTATTGATTTAGACGGTGCGAAGCAGCGCAAAATAATAAATTACCATATTATTGAGCAAATAGCCCGCTATACTGAGCTAAAAATAGATTTTAGTGGTGGTATCACAAGAGATATGGACATCAGAATGGTCTTTGAGTCGGGGGCAAGTTATGCTACTGTTGCTACTGTAGCTGTGCACGAAAAAGAAAAATTTTATTCTTGGTTCATTACCTATGGCGGAGAACGTATCATATTGGCTGCCGATGCCCTTAACAAAGCTGTTCTTACCAAAGGCTGGCAGAAAGACACACACCTCAACCTGATGGAGCATATCAATCACTACCATCACAGAGGTATAAAGTATGTAAAAACTACTGAAATAGCAAGAGATGGTACTTTATTGGGTCCGGCTTTCGAGTTGTATAAAGAAATTTTGGAAGAATCGCCCGAATTGAAAATCTTAGCTTGTGGTGGTATCAGAGGGATTGAAGACATAGAAAAGCTGAACGAAATAGGCGTTTTCGGCATCATATTTAGTAAATCGTACTATGAAGGCAAGCTAAAACTCAAAGATTTAGCTAAGTTTTTATAGAAAAACAAAATTAACATTAACAATAAAACCGTTAGGAGTGTATTTTCCAACGGTTTTGTTTTTTTGAAGTTTAGCTCCAATAATGCAATCTTTGCAAACCTATTGGTTCGCTCTCACTTTCGTATTCGTATATTTGGTAGTTGGCTAAGGGCTTTTGCTGATGAAGAAGTTGTATGTTTATACTATTCTCTTCTTTGCGAGATAAAGTTTTGAAGTCAAGCGAATGTACTTCTTCTGTTAAAACTGCATAGGTTTTTTCATACAGAATCTTACTTACCCAATTTGTTGTATAACTACCGTCAAGTTCTTTAATGAGCAGGGTAATTTGCTCTACTTCCATTTGAGGTTGTGCCGATAGCCGTAAAATATTTTCTTTGAAACTTATATTTATTTTTGCTAATAGCTCTTCTGCGGCTTTGTGGCGTCTATTTTCCCAATTCTTTTTCACACTATTGACGATATACAACCCCAAAGCGACATACACACCATATAACATCAGTCCGTAGTAGAATAGGGCTTGCTCAGGTGAGTTTTGTAGGTATTGTACAAAGAATAATATCGCCATTATGAGCACATAGACACTTAAAAATATTGAGATATATAATACATACATTGGCTTTTTTGATGAGCCACCTCCTAAGAAATGTATATTTGAGAACATCAATGTAAGCATAAAAGCCTGCCAAAGCAGATTTATGATAGAAGCTAAAAAAACAATGATAGTGATGATAAGTTCAAGGTTCATATAATCTTTTGGGTCAATATCTTTAAAACACAAACAACAAAAGCAATTTTTTATTCCGCAAAAGTGATTCTCAGTTGCACATCAGAAAGCTTTTCTGTTTGTATGGTTTCTTTGAAGTATATGCCTACTCCTTTGACCAAAGAGATGAACAAATCTATCAAACTTCTATTAGATTGGTAAGTAATGAGTAATGTTGTGGGGCTTTCTTCTTCGTACAAAAAACGGGGCGGGGCGGCTTGGTTGAAATGTTTGCCTACGATGCCATGAATACCATCTAATTTTAAAATAAAATCTTTTGCATTTTTGATACCTATGTACCAAAAAGAATATACCTTAGGTGCGTAAGTGCACACCCAATACTCTCCGAATAGGTCAAAAATTTCCTCTACAGAAACTTGTGCTACTTTCGCGCTATTCAATACTAAATTTAAAGATTTTTCCTCATCTACATCTTCCGAAAGAGTAAAATTATAAGAAATAGGGAAATTAGAAGCTACTAAGGTATCTTCCCAAACTTTGTCATTGAAATGATGTTTTATCATCTCTTCCAAACAACGGTGTATCGTTCCTTTCATAAAAATAAAATGAATTAGAGTGCTAAAAAATACTTACCCAACTGAATAAGACGCAATAATATCTTACAAATATACACAAAAACAGAGATATATTTTGCAAAATACGCATAAATTCATACTTTTGTTTGATTAACTATATCTAAACAATTATTCCCATGAAAAAAGTTTTCGAAAATCCACACACTGAAATTTATGACATCACTGACGAAATACCAAACACTGTTTTTGCTCATTGGAAAGGTTATCTTATGATGGATGCGCCTGAAGCCATAAAAGCCTGTCAAGTTTCTTTAGATTATTTTAAGGAGGCAAATATTCAAGTAATGATTTCTGACCACGCACATTTAGAAGGGGCTTCAGTAGATTTTTTAAATTGGTTACACGATTACTACTTCCCTACCGCCATTGCCAATGGTTTGAAAGCTGAATTAATTTTGGCTTCTGAACACGACATGGGCAATATATCCTTAGATTTAATGTATGATGAAGAGGATATCAAGCGCAATACGGGCGATAACGGTATCTATACGCCCAAAGTAAATGGGTTGGAAGATGCTAAAGTTTTGGCAAGAAAAATAGTTGGGGCTCAAGGCTAAATCTATTATACAAACCCCAAAAAAAAGGGGAATCGCTAAAAATATTAAAATGGAACACGGATTGAACGGATAAAACGGAAAGACACGGAGGTTTATTTCTTCATTTCCTTGCGTAGTTTTTCTATTTGTGTGGTGGTTAAACCTGTATGTTTGGCAATTTCTTCATTGGAAAGGGGTGTTTGTAAAAGGCTTTTTGCAATTTCGATTTGTTTTCCCTCTACTGCCGTTTCTATGGCTTCTTCTACTGCCGTTTCTATGGCACTTTTCATACCCCAATAGTGTATCAAATTTTCTTCGTACAAACGTCTTTGTTCTGAACTCAAACGGG
>RDZE01000017.1 GCA_004293905.1 Cytophagales bacterium
GAGGGGGTATTTGGCATCTTCGGCATCAAATTCTAAACGGAAGGTAGGAGTAGTTTGCTCATAAAAATAATCATTGCTGCCCCTGAGAATATTGGGAGCATTGAACTCCATACTGAAATCGCCCTCCACATAGCGTTGGATTTTGAGAGAGTCGAAACCTAATTTTTCCAACCTTTTCTTATAGGCATTGCGGTAGGCTTGAATCAGGGAGTCGGGGGCAAGCCCTATGGCTTCTAATACTTTATCAGGGCGGTTGTAGCGGATGTCGAATTGGTCGAAGAGATACACTTTATTGCCTACCACATAATGCACCAAGTCATTGACCGCATCTTTGGTAGCCATATAGTAGTTTTCGGGGGTGGTGATTACATAGTCCTGATTGTCGCCTGCTTTGGGGATAAGGGTGCAAAGTTCCTTCTTTTCTTCCAAGTCCCAGAGGGTGAGGGAGTTTTGGGAGTTGCGGGTAAGGAAGCGTTTGTTGTCGTCTAAGAGGTGAATATCTTCAATGCCTCCATAGCGACTGTAAAATGTACCTAATTCTTTGCCTGTTTCTATGTCCCAGTGTTTAGCAGTGTTATTATTTCTACCATAATTATCCTCTTTAAAATGGGCTAAAACAGACTTGCCATCTGGAAGGACTTGAATGCCTTTGATAGGCTTAGGTGCTTGAAAGGCGTAGATTTCTTTACCAGTGTTTAAATTCCACAAACTTAAAAAAAAGTCACCTTTACAATAAGTCAGAAACTTTTGTCCATCAGGAAGTAGTTGAATTTTTGATGACATGCTAATACAACTAAAACCACGCTCAAAAACTCTTATTGCTTTACTTGTTGTAAAATCCCAATGAATTATATTACCATTGCCCAATATCACAATTGATCTTCCATCAGGTAATAATAGTACATTATTACTGATTTCAAAGGCATGGATTATTTTTTTATTTGTTAAGTCAATGTGATGAATTGTAGAAGGTTTTAAATAATCAACTCCCCCAGATAGAAATGACCTTCTATCAGGTAAGAATAAAAGATTATAATTTTTAATAAAATTTGTACTAACATTGTCAATTTGGAACATTACCCTACCTGTCTGTAACTCTACTTGTTGAATAGTAGTAGCATCTCCCATACTTTCCATAAAAAAAGACTTTCCATCCGGTAATATTTTGATATTCCTTATATTTTGACTATAACCTTTGAAAGTTCGGATTTCCTTACCTGTATTCAAATCCCAATGTTTTACAGTATTGTCTAATGAACTACTCAAAAAAGATTGATTGTCAGGCAATAAATGTATCTGACCCAAATTATAATTTGTATGACCTGAAAACGTATTTAATTCCTTACCTGTGTTCAATTCCCAATGTTTAATGGTAGCATCTCCACTTGCTGTGAGGAATGATAATCCGTCAGGCAAGACTTCAATGTCATTAATATAATGTTTATGTCCTATAAAGGAATGTATGACCTTACTTGTTTTTAAATCCCAGTGTTTAACAGTTTTACCTAACTTTGCATGTGTTAAATATGATTTACCGTTGGGTAATAAAATTATTTCACCAATTGCATCAGTCATTCCGCCAAATGTTCTTATTATTTTACCAGTAGCTGTCTCCCAGAGCGTTATAGCAACGCCAATACTATTCGCCTCTAATACTAATTTTCCATCATTTAAGGGGACTATTCTGTCAAGGTATCCTAAAAATTCAGGTAGATTTATTTCCTTACCAATTTCTAAGTCAAAATGTTTTTTTGTTCTATCTTTACTTAAAGTAAAAAAGGAATTGTCGTTGGAAAGGATGAAAATTTGATTGAAAAGCCCTTCACCATTGGATACTGAAAAGGTATTGATTTCTTTGCCTGTTTCCAAATTCCAATGTTTGATTGTGCCATCATGATTGCTTGATAAAAAAGATTTATTGTCTGGAAGAATAATAATTTGACAAACACCCTTATCATTAAAATTCCTTATCTTTTTGCCTGTAATCAAATTCCAATGGTTGATTGTACCGTCAGAACTACCTGATAAAAATGTTTTTCCGTCAGGAAGTAGAATGATTTTAAAGATACGATTTTTATGACCTTGAAAAGTATGGATTTCAGTGCCTGTTTCCATGTCCCAATGTTTTATAATACCTGATTCATCACAAGATAAAAATGATTTTCCATCAGGTAATGGAATAATCTTTGAAATAAGTGCTTTATGACCAATATAATGATTTACCTTTGCGCTTGTTTTCAAATCCCGAGATATCATTATTTCCCTTTCAATTAATAAAAACATTTTAGCATTGGGTAAAAGTTTGATATCATATATCGAATAAGGATAATAAAATCTGTTTATTTCTTTGCCTGTTTCCAAGTCATAATGAACAACATCAAAAGTAGTATTTTGTGCAAAAAAAGATTTGCCATCGGGTAAGAGAAGGATATTCCTTATATCTTGTTTGGTAAAATCATTTATTTCTTTGCCTGTTTCTAAGTCATAATGCTTGGTTATATTTTTAGATGGTCTTTGCCTTACTAAAAAAGATTTGCTATCGGGTAATAATATGATTTCTTCAATGCTATAACTGCCCGGATAAAAAGTATGTATTAGACTGTCAGTTTCTAAGCTCCAATATTTAATAGAGTTCTCATCACCAGAAGTATAAGTCAAAAAAGACTTTCCGCTTGGGCAGAGGATAATTTGACCTGCTGTTCCTCCTTCAAAAATGTGAACTTCTTTACCAGTATTAATATCCCACTTGATAACTCTGTTATCATCATAAGCACTTGTCAAAAAACTCTTCCCATCAGGCAATAGCACTATCTGATTAATAAGACCTGTATGCCCTATCTGCACCCGTAGTTCAGGTTTTTGCTCTTGTGCTTGTGCAATACAGCACAAAAGTAAAAATAGGAGGGGTAGAATTGGTTTTTTCATATTATTGTGGTGTTAAATTATTCATTTGGTGTAAAAATCAGCAAGGAATCAGATTGAAAGGCAGCTTTAAATCCTCAGCATATTCTTCTCCTGTTTCTTTCATATCAAGGTTGTCTGTTTGGTAATACCAGTTGACAATAACCTCTCCGCTGTTGTTGTTTTGATAGTCCTCCAATATGTTCAAGATATCTAACAAACGGCGACTTGTAGAACTTATGAAATATGCTAATTTGATATTGAGGGTTATTTTTTTATTTCCCTCTTTTGTGTATCGTTCCAGCCAGTCGAAAACAGGCTCAAACAATTGAAGGGAGTGTTCATAGTACTCAACACCCGAAAGGTTGATTTCTCCCATCTCCTCATTCAGTTCGATGTTCATAATTGTTTCGTTTCTGTCATTTTTTGAAAGATTTATGTAACACCTAAAGCTATTTTTTGGTATAATTTTAGATATTGTTTTCACTATTCATACCAAAGTTAAGTAATTTTATCGATAAAACCAAGTAAAATACAATTTGATAACATAGAAATAATATTTTAATAACATCGAACTGTAAAAAACAACTGATGAAAAAATGAAATATCAGAACGTATTATTATACCTACACGGATTGCTTGGCAGTCCTGCAAGCGATAGAATAGCTTATTTACAAGGCAAAGGAGTGAAAATTTTTGCACCTTTGATAAATTACGACCAAACAGGTTTGTTATCAAGTTTATCCGCCCAATATTTTCATCAAAATATAGATTGTATCATGGGTTTTTCGGCGGGTGGGCTGTTGGGATTTTGTTTGGCTCAACAGTACAAATGTGATGCTTTACTGTTCAATCCTGCCTTATCGTATGGTTTGATACGCCAAGACACTAAAGAATATTTGCTCAAAGCAAATACTGATTATAAGGGGAGGCAGACGATTGTTTTAGGTTTGCAAGATGATACAGTCAATCCACACACTACTGAATATGTTTTGGAGAAATACCAACATGCGCAGTATTGCAATATACTCAAAGAACAAGATGTAGGTCATAGAATTGATTTTTCAACTTTTGTCCGTATTTGTGAAGCCTATTTATAACTCCTCTACCGCCATTTTTGAACCACATTTGTTCATGATATACAATCAAAAAAACCTATAAGACTTTTTCCCTCATAGGTTTTTGGTTTTGATAAAGGTTGGTATTTTATTCAAACACACCCTTAAAAACAGTTTCTAACTTTTGGCACAAAGCCTCTACTTCCTCATCAGTCCAAGTGATGCGAATGACCATAGAAATCAATCGTTGCATAATGGCATCGGAGGCAGGGAATTGGATAGTGGCGTAGTCTTGCGGAGCTTGTTCCATCGCGGGTATCTTAAAAAGACTCTTCATACCGCGCAAATGTTCCCAATTTCTGATATAGTGAAAATTATTGTCATACCAATATTGAATACCGCCGATTTTTGCCTCCGCAAGTGCTTTTGTAGTTTTTCTGGCAGTGGCTTCATCGGGCAAGAAAAAGGAAAGGAAGGTAGCCGAATCACCTTCGGGGTCGGGTAGGTGTCTGAAAGTAATTTGTGAGAACTTCGCCAATCGTTCTTTGATTTTCTTTTTGTGCTTGCGTTGTTGTTGTAAAATATGGTCTATTTTTCTAATTTGTGCTACGGCAATGGCAGCGTGCAATTCGCTGGCGCGATAGTTCGTACCCAAAACAGGGTGTTTTTCAGCACCACGATTGTTGCCTATGTGGTCGTGTCCGTGGTCGTGAAACATATCGGCATTGAGGTACATTTGTTCGTCATTAGTAACTACTGCCCCGCCTTCGCCTGCGGTAATGATTTTGAAAAAATCAAGGGAGTAACTTCCCATTTTGCCAAACGTGCCTAACATTTTACCTTTGTACGAAGCTCCTAAGGCTTGCGCGGTATCTTCAATGAGTATTAAATTGTGTTTTTGGCAGATTGCTATGATTTCGTCTAATTTTGCCATTGCGCCGCACATGTGCACCAACATTACGGCTTTGGTTTTGGGCGTGATGGCTTTTTCTATAGCAGTAGGGGAGAGGCAGAGCGTTTCGTCTATGTCTGCAAAAACAGGTTTTGCGCCCCCCAAGAATACCCCTTCTATGGTGGCAATGTAGGTGAAAGGAGGCACAATGACCTCATCGTCTAAACCTACACCACAAGCCGCCATACAAATAGCAACGGCAGTCGTACCGCTGGAACACATCAACGCATAAGGAGCTTTAGTAAATTTTTTTAGCTCCTCCTCGAACTCGCGTGCTTTCCAATGGTTGTTTCGTAAGTCTTCGTGATTGTATCGGAATAAAATTCCAGACTCAAGAACGTCATTAATTTCCTTGCGTTCTTCTTGTCCTATAAGCTCTGAACCGGGCATAGTTTTTTTAAATGGTTTTGTAATAGATGAGTAAAGTTGCAAAACTAAGAAAAAAGAATGATTCTACTTTTGGTTTTCGAGCCTTTCTTGGTCTGCGATGAGTCCATCAATGATTTCGGCATAATAAAGGGCTTTTTTATTGCCAGTAAGGGTATAAGATTCTCTTATCCAAAATTTAGCCTTTTCTAAATCGCCCAAAACCTCATAGGTAAGTGCTAAATTGTAGGCGGCTTCTCCTTTTTCTTTGCTATCAAAAAGGCGGTTATAAGCCCCTTCCCAAGTGATGGCAGCCGTTTCCCAATCGCCTGCGAGTGCTTGTCTTTGCGCTTTTTGGGAGTCAAATTCCTTGCTCAAAAACATAGAGCGGTCTTCCCAATAATACAATGGTACAATGCTTTTAGCAAATGCCACACCATTGTCATAGCTTACGAGTTTGATGGCATCATTGCCTTTGATGATTTTTGCGGCAGCTTCTATGACAGTGTTGGCTTGCTCTGTCCAATTGCGCGTATATTTATAATAATCGGAGTAGGCAATGTTCTTTTTTGCATTATGGTACAATCGAAACCCTGCTGAAGCATTGGCAGTACCTTTTGCATAAAAAATAGGCGTACCGTCTTGGTTGGTAAGTATTTTGCCTTGTAAATCTTCAGGTTTGGTAAGATTGGTTACAGAATAATCGCTATCGAAAAACTCCAAAGCCAATACTGCATCTGCGCCATATTGCGTACAAATTTGATTCACGGTTTCCCAATCTAAGGGAGCACCAAATTGTAAACTTGCCCCTGTAGCGGCTTGCAAAGTTTGGTCGTGGCGGGCTATAGTAAATCTTTCACTTTTTGCCAAAGTCTGTTCTAAGCCTCTCAAACATTCTTCTGCCAAAAGTTTGTCTTTTTCAGGGCTTTCACCCGTAAGTATACCTTCTAAAATAGAGGTAACCCTTCCCTTAGAGCGATTGACAATGACGATTTTCTTGATTTCGGAAGTAATCGTAACCTTTGCAGGGCGTTGTGTGCGTACTTCCATCGCTTGTATGCGTTTGCAAGAAGGCATAACAATCAACAGGAATAAGGTAAGGCTGATAAAAAGATAAAAATTTCCTTTTTGTTTTTGTAATGATAACATAGTTTTGAAGTTATAAAATAAATAAGTAGTTAAAATGAAACAATGAATGTAACAAAAAACTGCTTAATCCTGCTTTTGGTTTTACTGAAGTAATAAAATACCTAAAAAAATACTATTTTAAATAATTTCTATCCTAAAAATTACTATCTTTGTGCTATATGCAAATCAGATTTTACCACCAAACACCACTTTAAAACAATGACAGGGTTCAAAAAATTGGCTTTTCTATGGTCATACAGCTTAGTAGCAGTAATACTATTTAGTTACTACCTTTTCGGAGGAGGATATTGGACATTTGCAGGGCTTATTTATGCCTATGGCATCATACCCATTTTAGACGAAATCGTGGGCAGAGACCCTAATAATGTAACCCATGACCAATTCGAGCAACTCACTCAAGATATATACTTTGATATTTTAGTCTATTCTATGGTATATCTTCAATGGGGCGTACTCATTTGGGCAGGCTATGTACTTACTTTTGACGGACTCAATAGCCTACAAATGGTGGGTTTATTGCTTAGTATAGGTGTTTTCAATAGTGGAGGCATTAATATAGGGCACGAATTAGGGCATCGCAAAAGCCTTTTGGCACAGTGGCATTCACAAGCAATTTTGATGACAGTGAGCTATATGCACTTTTTTATAGAGCACAACAAAGGACATCATGTGCACGTAGCTACCCCCTTAGACCCTGCCACCTCGCACAAAAACCAAACCGTGTACAGCTTTTGGATTCAAAGTATTATTGGCGGCTGGTTCAGTGCTTGGAACATAGAAAAACAAAGATTAGAACGTGCCTCACAAAAAGTATGGAGTTTCAGAAATGCCATGATTTGGTACGTAATACTCCCAATAGTGCTTTGTTTGGTGCTAACACTCGCTTATGGAAGCCAATCCATTACAATGTATTGGTTAATGCCTGTTTTCTTCGTTATGCAAAGTATCATTGCGTTTTGCTCTTTAGAGTGTGTCAATTATATAGAACACTATGGCATAGTAAGACGCGAAATAGCACCCAATAAATACGAACGTGTCAATCCTTTGCACTCTTGGAATGCGAACCACTTTGTAAGCAATTTAGTACTATTTCAGTTACAACGCCACTCCGACCATCACGCCTTTGCAGCCCGACCTTACCAAGTTTTACGCCACTTCGATGAAAGTCCTCAACTACCCTTTGGCTATCCTGTAATGATTATTTTATCAATGATACCCCCTCTTTGGTTCAAAGTAATGAATAAAAGGTTAGAAGATTGGCAAGCAAAAGCCTATGATGCCGAACACATCAACCAAGTAGTCAAAGTATTTGCCTAAAAATAGGGGAGTGTTTGAAAACAAGCAGCTAAATTTTTTATTTCTATCTCGAAATACTACCTTTGCGAAAAATAAAAAATCTATGCAAGAACTTCTCACACAACTCTACAACAAAGCAGAAAAAACAGCCTTAGGAGGCGGGGCAAAAAAAATAGCCCAACAACACGAAAAAGGAAAACTCACGGCACGCGAAAGAATCGCCTATTTATTAGACAAAGGCAAACCCACTTTCGAAATAGGGCTTTTCGCTGGCGAGGGCATGTATGCCGAAGAAGGAGGCGTAGCCTCCGCAGGAGTTGTAGGAGTAATGGGCTACATCAGTGGTAGAATTTGCATAGTAGTAGCCAATGATGCCACCGTAAAAGCAGGTGCATGGTTTCCTATCACCGCCAAAAAAAATCTTCGCTTACAAGAAATAGCAATGGAAAACCGCCTCCCTATTGTTTATTTAGTAGATAGTGCAGGAGTCTTTTTACCCCTACAAGCAGAAGTTTTTCCTGACAAAGAACATTTCGGACGCATATTCCGCAACAATGCTATTATGTCTTCTATGGGGATTCCGCAAATAGCTGCCGTTATGGGGAGTTGTGTAGCAGGAGGCGCATACCTACCCATCATGTCCGATGAAGCCATGATAGTAGAAGGAACAGGTTCTATCTTCTTGGCAGGACCCTACCTCGTAAAAGCCTCTATAGGCGAAGATGTAGACGCCGAAACCTTAGGAGGAGCTTCCATGCATTGCGAAATCTCAGGCGTAACCGATAATAAATACCCCAATGACGAAGCCTGTTTAGATGCCATCAAAAAAATTTTTAGTACGATGGGCACTAACAATCAAGCAGGCTTTAACCGCGAAAAACCCGCCTTGCCAAAAGAGAAAATAGAAGAACTGCACCACATCATACCACTTGATAGGGTAAAATCCTATGACATGAGAGAAGTCATCAAAAGAATCGTTGATAACTCCGAATTCGAAGAATACAAAGCACTCTACGGAAAAACCATCGTTTGCGCACGCGCACGCATAGACGGCTGGGCAGTAGGCATTGTAGCCAACCAAAGAACTATGGTAAAAACCAAAAAAGGAGAAATGCAAATGGGAGGGGTTATCTATTCAGATGCCGCCGACAAAGCCGCAAGGTTCATCATGCTTTGCAATCAACAAAAAATACCTTTGGTTTTTCTTCAAGATGTAACAGGTTTTATGGTAGGTAGTCGCTCCGAACAAGGTGGAATTATCAAAGACGGTGCAAAAATGGTGAATGCCGTTGCGAACTCCGTAGTACCCAAATTTACGATTATTGTAGGCAATTCTTATGGTGCAGGCAACTATGCTATGTGCGGAAAAGCCTATGATCCTCGCCTTATTATCGCCTACCCTACAGCACAATTAGCCGTAATGAGTGGTGCCTCTGCTGCCAAAACCTTACTACAAATACAAGTATCTACCAGAAAAGCTAAAGGCGAAACCGTATCGCCCGAAGAAGAAAAAGCACTTTTAGAGCAAATCACCAATCGCTACACTGAACAACTATCACCCTATTATGCCGCTTCGCAGTTGTGGGTAGATGCCATTGTTGACCCTTTAGAAACACGAAAAATACTTTCCATGGGAATAGAAGCAGCCAACCATGCACCCATAGAAAAACCTTTCAATGTAGGCGTAATTCAGACATAAAAAACAAGTCTACTAACAAAACTTTTTGCTTATACCATAGGTTGCTACTATGCTAAATCCATGTAACAACCATGAAAAAACACATTGTTTTCTTACTCATTTTCTACATAAGTAACCTATCATCATTATTAGCACAAGGCTGTAGTGATGCAGGTTTTTGCACTATGGGTGCCATGCGACCCAATCAATACCTCGATAAGAGGGCGAATCTGAGCATACAGTCCATTGAAGTAGCCCAAAGTTTGGGCGTAGTGCCTGTATTCCAAGATATGATACACTCTACCATCATAGATATTAATGCAAGCTACAAGACAAAAACTTCCTTTCAAGCACGTATCCCTTACAACATAGTACACGGAAAATTAGGCACCACACAATCTATAGGAGATTTATTCCTAAGCGTTACCCAAATTATAGTGCAACAACCCAAACTAAGGATAGCCCTCACCATAGGTACACGCCTCGCTATAGGGCAAAGCAACCTCACTAATAGTGAAGGACATGTGCTCCCACTCTATTACCAAAGTGGAATGGGTAGCAACGACATCATAGTAGGAGCTTCTTTGATGACCAATAAATGGATGTTTGCATTGGGTTATCAACAATCCCTCAATAATAGCAAAAATACCTTTGACCCCCAAAAATGGCAAGACTCTCAATACGCAGACATCATTAACAATTTCGCCCCCAATAATCAATTTCGAAGAGGCACTGATCTTATGTTCCGTTTCGAAAGAAACTATAGATTTGCACGCTTCAATGGTTTCGTAGGGGCTTTAGGCATTTACCGCCTCAACCCCGACCAAGTAACTATGAACGACAATGAGAAAATGTTAGTCCAAAATACACAAGGCATAGTCGTTTCAGCAATGGCAGGCATCGGATACCAATTTTCAGCACAATCAGGAATAAAATTGTTAGTTGCTCGCAAAATATCAAATGAATGGACACGCACCGCACACATAGACGGATTGGCGCGCGATTGGGTATTTCAGATAGGCTATCAACACAGATTTTTTACCCAAAAAAATAAATAGCAAAACCATTAATGCCAAAAAATGACACCTCTTTTTAAGGGTAGCTATAAAAATATAATGTAATTTTTTTACCTTTTCTATAAAAAAAACGTAATTTTATGATGATATAAAGGTAATTTATATACACATACAAATTATGAAAAACATACTAACAGTACTCCTCTTCTTACTCATTTTCACTAATCAAATAAAAGCGCAAGGCTGTAGCGATGCAGGTTTTTGCACTATGGGCTCTATGAAACCTGACCAAAGTTTTGGAAGAAAAAATCAGGTAAAATTACGTTCGGTAGAAATCAGCCAATATTTTGCCGAAACACGGTTTCAAAATATGATACATTCCACTACCATAGACATTGGTTTTTCGTCTGGTGCTAAAAATTCATTCCAATTCAAACTCCCCTACACTATAGTACAAACCGCAGGAGACGAAAATAAAAGCCTTACCACACAAGGATTAGGAGATATTTCTATTAGTTATACACGCAATCTAATCAATAAGCCTACTTACCAACTCAATTTTACAGTCGGTGCTAAAATTCCAACAGGTGATGCAAATCTAAAAAGCCCCGAAGGATTAGCCCTGCCTATGTACTACCAAACAACCTTAGGCACTTATGATTTAGTGTTAGGAGGCTCCGTACTTACGCGCAATTGGCTCTTTGCTACAGGCATACAACACCCCTTTAATAGAAACGGGAATCAATTTTTTTGGCAAGAATGGCAAACCCAAAATGTACCCTACCAAGTAAGTAAATACTCCAATGCCAACCAACTCAAAAGAGGAACAGACATCATGCTTCGCATAGAGCGTAATCTGCGCTTTTCAAGATACAACGCACACATAGGACTGTTAGCCATTCATAGACTTAACAATGATAATATCATAGACCAAACAGGCAAAGAAGTAGAAGTAGTCAATTCAAGCGGTACAGTTATTAATCTTCTAACAGGCGTAGGCTACGCTTTTTCTACTCGCTCTGCCATCAAATGTATAGCAGGGTTCAAACTTATCACCCGAGACAAAACCCCAGACGGACTCTCAAGAGAATATGTACTCACCATAGGATATGCCTATAGCTTTTAATGTCATTCTTCTAAAAAAAATACCTAAACTGCAATGAAAAAGACTCTTATATTACTTTTTTTCAATATTTTTTCTGCAACCTTACTCCTTGCACAAGACTCCCTAAACATTCAAAGACTCTACAACGAAGCCAAACAAAACATAGAAGATGCCCAATACGAAGAAGCACTTTCTAAATTTACTAAAGTAGCACAATACCACCAAAAACAGCAAAAACAATATGGATACTTAGACTGTCAAATACAAATAGCAAGGCTTAATCTTAGGCAAGGCAATTTAGATTTGGCACTCAATATCTGCGAAAAAGTACTGATAGAAAACCAAAATGCATATCCTATTTTAGAAGCTGATGTGTATGATGTATATGGAAATATATACCTCTACCAAGGCGATAACAACCAATCTATATTTTACTTCGAAAAAGCACTTTCCTATTATAACAAATTTTTTAACCAATGTAAATCACAAATAGCCACCTGCTACAATAGCGAAGGAATTGTATATTGGAATACAGGCAACAACGCAAAAGGCTTAGACTTTATGCAAAAAGCACTTCGTGTACGCAAAGAAATCTATGGCGAACAACACCCCGAAGTAGCCGCCGTTTACAACAACATAGGGCTCATCTACACACGTGAAAACCCCAACGAAGCACTCCGAAACTATGAAAAAGCACTCGATATCTACCAAAAAGTGTACGACCCCAATCACCCTAACATAGCTACCACCACCACCAATATAGCCATCATCAATCGTCAACAAAAAAAATATGAAACTGCACTCTCCCAACTCAACCAAGTGCTCGAAATTTGGACGGCTACCAAAGGAAAAACACACCCCAATGTCGCATTTATATACACCAATTTAGGGCAGACCTACCAAGAAAAAAATGAATTTCAAAAAGCATTAGAATACCAAGAAAAAGCATTAGAAATTTATAAAGCCAACTATGGCAACAAAAACCCTGAAATTGCCAATACCTACAACCTTATCGGAAATTTATACCTACAACAAGAAAACTACGAAAAAGCACTGCAAAGCTATCAATTAGCCATCACAAGCAATCTAATTACTTATGATAACACAGATCCCCTCAGCGACCCAACCGATAATTATAAAAACTATTACAACGGGAATACCCTACTTGTTTCAATGCTTTCCAAAGCACAAACCCTCGAAACAAGACACTTCAATAAATCACTCAAACACAATGATTTAAAACAAGCCTTTGCAATACTAACCATTTGCGATTTCTTGGTAGAACACCTCCGACAACACCGCACCAATAAAAATGATAAAATAGCACTTGGCGCAATAGCCTCCGAAGTTTATGAAGATGCCATCAGAGTATCATTAGCACTCAGCAAAGTAAGTCTTAATGCTAAAGTCTACGAAGAAAAAGCCTTCTATTTTTCCGAAAAAAATAAATCAGCAGTATTATTAGGCTCATTAGTCGAAACCAGCGCAAAAAACTACGCCAATATTCCAGAATCTATACTACAAGCCGAAAGACAGTTTAAAAATGAAATAGCCTATTATGAACAACAAATCACCAAAAGCAACCTTACGGAAGTTGAAGAAAAAACCTATAGAGACAAAATCTTTCAGCTCAATGAAGGGTATGAAAAGCTCATACAAAAAATGGAATCAGAATACCCCCAATACTATAATCTAAAATACAATATCAATCCTATCACCATAGAAGAACTACAGACATACATAAATAAAGAAACAGTAGTCATTAGCTATGCCATAGCTGACAAAACCAAACAAATTTATATATTCAAAATCACCCAAAACAATTACAAAATATATGAAGTAACACAGACCGAAGACTTCAATAAATATGTAGTGATGATGCGCAATGCCATACACCTCAACAACAAAACAGCCTATACAAAAATCGCCCATACCATCTATCGCGAGCTTTTCCCAAAAGACATACCCCAAAATACCGAAAAAGTAGTCATCATCCCCGATGGAAAGTTAGGCATATTGCCCTTTGAGGCACTACTGACCAAAGAAGTAAAGACAGACCAAATCACTGATTACTCTAAAATGCCTTTTCTTCTCTTCGACCATGCCATTAGTTATGCCTACTCTGCCACACTGTTAGGGCAAAACCTGCAAAAGAACGAAGAATATAAGCTAAAGGAAAATAATATATTCCTTTGCGCACCCGTAGAGTTCGACAGCGGACGCCTTACCAAACTGCCCGGCACAGAGAAAGAAGTCAATGCCATTGGTAAAATTTTCACCCAAAAAAGCACACAAGCACAAATACTCATCAGTGAAAAAGCCCAAGAAAAATACGTCAAATCCAATGAGATTCAAAAATACAAATTCCTTCACTTTGCCACACACGGTGTAGTCAATGAGAATAACCCCGAGCTCTCTAATATACACCTAAAAACAGATGCCAACAATTCCGAAGATGGCATACTCTACACCAATGAAATTTATAACCTCATTCTCAATGCCCAACTCGTTACGCTCTCCGCTTGTGAAACAGGGCTCGGAAAAATATCAAAAGGAGAAGGCGTTATAGGACTTACACGCGCATTGCTCTATGCAGGTGCTCAAAATATTATGGTGTCATTTTGGAAAGTTGCCGATGAATCAACCGCCGAATTAATGGTAGATTTTTATGAACAAATGCTCAATGACTATAATCAAAGACAATACTTCGACTTCAGCCACGCATTGCGTTTAGCCAAAATCAAAATGATTCAAGAATCAGACTATGCCAGCCCATACTTTTGGGCACCATTTATCTTAATAGGAAAATAAAAAAAAAACGCAATCTATGGTTACTTCTTTCGTTATAAAAGTATTTAACCCATGAAAGCATTCTGATGAAAGACCAAGAAGTCATCGAAAAAATCAGAAAAGGAGACGAAACAGCCTTAGATTATATCTACACAAAAAACTTTAGAACCATTACCAAAATGATTATTAATCAAAGAGGTTCTAAAGACGAAGCAAAAGATATTTATCAGGAGGCAGTCATTGTATTTTGGCAGAATGCTATCAAGCCCGAATTTACACTGACTGCAAAAATCAGTACTTATATTTACTCTATAGCTAAAAATCTTTGGCACAAAGAACTCAATAGAAAAATGAGGCTTACCAACCAAGAAGATATAGAAGATAATAAAGAACTGCTCGCTGAAGATATAAACGTAGGGGATAAAGAAAAATTGCATATTATCCAAAAATGCATTAACAGTTTAGGAGAAACATGCAAAAAAGTACTAACTTATTATTATTTTGACGGGTTTAACATGCAAGACATAGCCAAGCTAATGAACTTTGCCAATGCAGATACCGCCAAAACAAAAAAATATAAGTGTAAAAAAGAATTAGATAATTTAATAAAAAAAACATACAAGGCAACAGATTTTTTGGATTAACACATGTTTAACTTTGAGAATAATATGGACTTCAATACAGACAAAATAGAAGCATACTGGCTAAACCAACTCTCTCACGAAGAAATACAACAACTACTCTACGAGTGCGAGAAAGACCCTTCTCTCAAGAGCGAACTAATGCTACAAAAAGAAATCATAGTAGCATTGCAAAATCACCGAAAGCAAGCACTCAAACAAAGACTTGATAATATTGTTATTCCTACACAAAATTATACCTATCATTACCTTGCTGCATTATTTTCTATTACTCTCATCACAATCATTTGGGGAAGTAGCCAATTCTCAAAAACATCGTACAGCAACACAAATATAAATAAAGTTGCCCTTGCACACATTAAATCTGAAACACATCAGATTGTTACTAACAACATCACAAATGACTTGAATGTAACAACCTCTGTAGTGGCAGAAGAAGAAGAAGTTGTCAACAATACTACTATGTATAATAACAACCAAATCAATCAACAACAAATAGCCAAAATAGAACAACAGAATACATTTGCTAATACAAAAACACAAAATACTACCTACACAGGAGTAAAGGTAGTACTACCTACCCAAATATTAGAAAATGACAACAAAGATGACCATTCAGGAGATATTACAGTAGGGCACGATGCCGAGAAAGAAGAAAAAATCTTATACCAATTCTACAACGACCAACTCTTCCTCAATATCAATCCCGAAGGTGCAAGAGAGCAACTCATTATCTTAGAAAACGAACACGGCAAAGAGTATTATCTCTACTATAAAAAGAACTATTACCAAATCAACATACACCAAGTAGAGCCACAAGAACCAGAAATCATTACCGACAAAATACTCATAGAAGAACTAAATAAAGCAAGAAATAAATAGACACATACATACACAAATAAAACAGCCTTATAACCCACAAGTTAGAGGCTGTTTTTTTTAATAAATGCCTTTATTATGCAACAACAATCTATACTACTTTTAGGCGCGGGTAGGTCTGCCACTCATCTTATTGATTACATAGCTCAATATAGCCACAAGAGCAATATAACATTTACCATAGCCGATATTTCGCAAGAAACGCTACAAGCTAAAACACAACAATACCCTTGGGTAAAAACCCTAACCATACAACCCAACAATAATGAAGAGCAATATGAATCCATTGTTTCACAAAACACCATAGTAATTTCACTATTGCCACCACAACTACATCTACAAGTAGCTAAAATATGCCTCAGATACGAAAAACACCTCCTAACAGCCTCCTACCTTTCAGAGGCAATGAAACAACTACACCAAGAAGCCAAAGAAAAAAAACTTATTTTCCTCAACGAGGCAGGTTTAGACCCCGGCATAGACCACATGTCAGCAATGGAAACCTTAGATAAAATAAGAGCACAAGGCGGTAAAATCACTAGTTTCCAATCTTTCTGCGGAGGACTCATAGCCCCCGAATCTGACAATAACCCATGGGGGTACAAATTTACCTGGAATCCCCGAAATGTAGTTTTAGCAGGACAAGGTACTCCCGCACAATACATCTACCAAGGAAAATACAAATATGTGCCCTATTCCCAACTATTTACAAACCCTATCAATCTATATTTTGAAACCGTAGGTGATTACGAAGCATACCCCAACCGTGATTCCCTTAGTTATCGAACACACTATCAATTAGACGACATACCCACCATGCTGAGAGGTACTATCAGAAAAAAAGGATATTGTAAAGCTTGGAACAACCTCGTGAGGTTAGGCATCACTGACGACTCCCTACCCATAGAAAACCTTAGCACCTGGGCAGAGTGGTTTGAAGCTTTTTTACCCAATACTGATAACAATAAAAGTATAGAGGACAAATTAGCAGAAGTGCTACAATTATCTAAAGATGACGAATCTCTCCAAAAACTACTATGGATAGGACTTCAGGAAGATGAAAATATCAACACAAAAGAAACACTCACTTCAGCACAAATACTACAAAAAAAATTAGAGCAAAAATGGAAAATAGCACCACAAGACAAAGACCTTGTACTTATGCAACACCAATTTCAATACGAACTTCAAAATAAAAAATACCAAATTACAGCCAATCTAATCGTGAAAGGTGAAAACGCCACCCACACCGCCATGTCCAAAACCGTAGGGCTGCCTTTAGCCATCGCTACCAAATTAGTGGCAGAGAATAAAATTCAGGAGTATGGTGTAATGATTCCCATTTACAAACAATGGTACGAACCCATACTTGCAGAACTCAAACATTTTGACATTATTTTTCAGGAGAAACATACAGAATTACAAAAATAATCATACATTTGCCACTGATTTTTATAGTAATACTTTATAAACAAATAAAATGAGCGAAAATACTAATAAAAATACTCAAAACACCAATGAAGAGGACATAGACCTTATCACACTCATAGTCCGTATCATTGCTGTTTTCAGAAGAAATTTATACATATTCATCATAACAGCCCTTTTAGGAGCTGGATGGGGCTTCTATTTAGCAAGCACAGCCAAACCCGTGTACGAATCTCAAATGATTATCAGCACACGTTATCTTAGTGATGTAGAAGTATATGGGGTAGTCAATTTCTTAAACACTATTCTGCAAGAAGGTAACACACCTGTCTTAGCCAAAAAAATTAATCTCAGTGAAAACATTAGCCAAAAATTACTCTTTATAGAAGCCAACAACGTAAGATTCATAGATATCAAATACAATGATATTTACAAATCTCGTGACTCAGTATTGGTAATCAAAGTGAAAATTAGTGATAATAAAGTACTAGATAGTCTACAAGCAGGAATTATTCACTATCTTAATCATTTGCCATACGTACAACAAAAAGTACAAATGAGAAGAGAAAATATCAAAAAACAATTAACGAGACTTCAGAAAGAAAGCAAAGCCTTGGATAGTATCAGAGTACTAATGAAAGAATACTTAGAGAAAGGAAAAGAGATACATATTGATCCTGCATCTACATTGCTTCAAACCATGGGATTCTATGCCAACGAGATGGTGTATAATGATCAACTCCAACAATTAGACAATGTACGCCTTATCGAATCGTTCATTCCTACACAAAAAGGAGGGGGGCAAGGCTTCCTGAAAAACTCTGTTATTTATGGTTCAATTGGTTTAGCACTTGGTGTCATCATTGCATTCATCAAAGAACTCAATGCAATCATTAGAAAACGAACCCCAAAAACTGCATCATAAAGCCCTATTTGCGGCTTTTGATGTATATCCCTCTGCCAAAGGAGCTGCTATACACATATACCACAATGCCAAAGCCCTATTTGAATATAAAAAAGGAGGGATACTATTGGTAGTAGGCAACGAAAAACTACCTACATGGCAACAAGAAGAAAATATAGAAATTCATCGATTTCAAAATCAACAACAAAACTACCTACAACGCACAGAACAATATATGCAGTGGGTAAGTGTACATCTAAGCCAACAAAATAACCTTGAAATAGCCCATTTTCGCGATATATGGAGTGGAATCCCTATTTTACTCCATCAGAAAAAATACCAAAAGAACTTCCATACTATTTTCGAAGTAAATGCACTCACTTCTATTGAGCTACCTTATCGCTATCCACAAATACTGCCCATCACCATTCATAAAATACAACAACAAGAGCAATTCTGTTTAGAAAATGCTACCCACATTATTACACCTTCTAATACTATAAAACAAAATATAATAGAAAAATACAATCTTCCCCCCGAAAAAATCACAGTCATTACCAATGGTGCTGACATACCAAAGACCTTTCAAAAACCCACGCATCTTCCCCCAAAATACCTCATCTACATAGGCGCATTACAGCCTTGGCAAGGTATTAACACACTTTTTAAAGCATTTCAAATACTACAAAACCATCAACCCGATTTACATCTTGTCATCTGTTCGGCAGTAAAAGCAAAAGCAGCTAAACCCTACAAAAAAATAGCTGAAAAATTAGGGATTAGTGCCAAAATCATTTGGCAATACCAACTCCGTAAAAAAACACTTGCCAACTATCTCAAACATGCAATAGCCTCATTAGCTCCTCTCACTGAGTGTAGCCGCAATATTACACAAGGTTGTTGTCCTATCAAAATATTAGAATCAATGGCAACCGCTACCCCTATCTTTGCCTCAGAAATGCCCGCCACTCAAGAAATTATCACACACCAAAAAAATGGTATACTTATCAGACCCGATAGACCCCAACAATGGGCAAGAACCCTACAAGAATACATTGAACAACCGCAAACTCTTCAAAAAATAGCACAAAATGCCAAAAAACACATCGAAAAATATTATACTTGGCAACAAAAAAGAGAAGAATTAAAGAAACTCTATCAAAATTTATAAAACAATTGTATGCGTAATTTATTTTTACTATTTTTCTGTACATTTTTACTGAACAAAACAATGGCACAAAACAACAACACAGACGTACATTCTTTTGCACAGCCTCAAAAAGCCTATATTACACATCTAAACCTAAACTTAGAGGCTGATTTTGACAATAAAATCCTGAAAGGAAAAGCTACATTAGAGTACAAAAATATAGCACAAACCTCACAAATTCATCTGGATACACGCGACTTAGATATATTGCAAATCACCCAAAACAACCAACCGATTAAATTTCAACTAACAGAACCTAAAGAATATTTGGGGCAAGCACTCATCATAGACATAAACCCCCAACTCAATCAAGGAACACTCACCATAGAATACCAAACACACCCCCAAGCCGCCGCGTTACAATGGCTCACCCCCGAGCAAACAGCAGGCAAAAAAAATCCATTCTTATTCACCCAATCACAAGCTATTTTAGCCCGCACTTGGGTGCCCTGCCAAGATAGCCCAGGTATACGATTTACCTATACTGCCACCATAAAAACACCTAAAAACCTCATGGCGGTAATGAGTGCCCAAAATCCACAAATCAAAAACAGTGAAGGGATCTATCAATTTGAAATGAAACAACCCATTCCAGCCTATCTATTAGCATTAGCTATCGGCGATTTCGAATTCGCACCATTGGGTGAAAGGACAGGGGTATATGCCGAAAATAATACACTGGAGAAAGCAAAATATGAATTTGCCGAACTTGAAAATATGCTACAATTAGCTGAAAAACTATACGGAAAATACGAATGGGAAAGATATGACCTCATCGTCCTACCTCCAAGTTTCCCTTTCGGAGGTATGGAAAACCCTCGTATTACATTTGCCACACCTACCATCATAGCAGAAGATAGGTCGCTTATATCTCTTGTTGCGCACGAATTAGCACACTCTTGGTCAGGCAATTTAGTAACCAACGCCACTTGGAATGATTTCTGGATAAATGAAGGATTTACCGTATACTTTGAAAGACGCATCATGGAAGCCATGATGGGAAAATCTTATGCCGAAATGTTGGCTTATTTAGGATACCAAGACCTCCTTCATACCCTTGAGCTTTTTGGAAAAGACAATCCCGATACAAGACTCAAATTAGACCTCAAAGACCGCGACCCAGATGAGGGTGTATCTGAAATAGCCTACGAAAAAGGTTATTTTTTCCTCATAACCCTCGAGAAAAAAGTAGGAAGACCTAAATTTGATGCTTTTCTACACCAATATTTTCAAAAAAATGCCTTTCAAGGAATGGATACCGAAAAATTTTTGGAATACCTCAAAAAAGAACTTCCCGAAACCCAAACTATAGACCTCAACGCTTGGATTTACCAACCGGGGCTGCCCTCCAATTTTGCACTGACGCTCCCAGAAAGATTCATAGAAGTAGAAAAACAACTTAAAAAATGGAAAAATGGCACACCACCTGAAAAATTAAATACACAACAATGGACTACGCACGAATGGTTACACTTCATAGAGCAACTCCCCGCAGAAATTTCCACTGATGAGTTAGAAAAATTAGACCAACAGTTCAAATTCTCGCAATCAGGCAATGCCGAAATCATCACACAATGGCTACAAATAACATTACCATTGTCTTACACACCTGCTTTTGCACCTGCCGAAAATTTCTTAATGAATGTAGGCAGAAGAAAATTCTTAGTGCCCATCTATAAAGCAATGTTAAAAACAGAACAAGGCACGCAAAAAGCCAAAGAAATTTATCAGAAAGCACGCAAAAATTACCATTCGGTAGCCACAAACACCTTAGATAAACTCATTTTAGAACAACAACGCTAAAAACTACTGAATAACAGCACCCTGCGACTGTGCATAATCATAAATACGATTATCCATCAGGGTGTTTTTAAATATAGCACTTTTGAATAAAGTGCCACGCACGTCAGATTGACGGAGGTCAGCATCTTGCAAATTCGCTTTATAAAAATCAGCCCTTTCCAATTGAGTGCGATACAATATAGAAGTTTGCAAATTTGCTTGGCTAAAATTTACATCGGAAAGTACAGAACCCGTAAAATTACAATGTTGCAAATCAGCACGCATTAAATTTGCCCCAGCCAAATCACAATCCATTACCTGAGCCTCTACCAAACTCGTAAGACTCCAATTAACACCCTTTAATATCTGTCCCGTAAAAATAGCATGGTTTAGATTAGCTCCCATCCACTCCACTTCCTGAATCATAGCCGTCCTTAAATCTACATGTCGAAGGTCTGCATTAAACAACACTGCACCTCCTAAAAAAGCACGTTCTAAAAGAGCATTACTCAGCAATGCGCCACTTAGATTACTTCCTTCTAAGTTTGCTTCTGTTAAATCAGCACTACGGAGGTCAGCATCAATCAAATTAGATTTTGAAAGGAGTGTATTAGAAAGCAAAGCGTTTTTCAGGTGCGCCTTACGAAGATTTGCTCCCGAAAGCCATTGATAGTTTAAATTGAGCCTATAGAAACGATTATGCTTTAAAAAATAACAAAACTTCCCTAAAAGTTCTTCCTCTACGGGCAGAAGATTATTTTGATAATTGGCATAAGAAGCAAAAGTCCAATAAGCATAGAAGAGATTAGAAGCAACAGCAAAAGGCGGTACATCTTTCTCTAAGGTATTAATATACATAAATGAACGCTCCAAAAGAGCAGGCATAAACAAACTCAAACGTTCTGCTAACTCCATTCTACGGCGCACATTTTCACGTTCGAGCAGTTCTATCAAAGTATCTACTTCGGCATGCAATAAGCGTGATTCGGCAAACAAACCAAATAATAAATCATAAAGGGTCTGCCAATCATCTAAAACAAATTGCCCCTCAGCATCTTTTGCCAAAAGCTCATACAAAAACTGTTGATATTTCTCAACTATAGTTTTCATAATTTTTAGAGTGCTATATAGCCAATAACTTCAAACTTTCTTTAGTCAGTGGCTTATTAATAAATTCTTTTACATAGTCATACTTCTTAGACCTTTTAATATCTTTCGAGTTAATAGAAGAAGTAAGCATTACAATTTTTGAATATTCTAAAATAGTAGTGGGTAATTTCTCAAATTCATCTAAAAACTGAAAACCATCCATAAGAGGCATGTCTATATCTAAAAAAACAATTTCAGGAAGGCAATTCTCTTTTCCCATTTTTTGGGCTATCTTTTCAGCATTTTTCAAAAATTCTATAGCACTTTTACCCCCTGTGTGCGTAAATATAATATTACAAATGCCTGACGATTCTATAATGCGCTGATTAATGAGATTGTCTATTTCATTATCATCTATCAACATCACTATATTATATTTTGATGTACTCATAGTAAGAATGTTAAATATAATTGGACTGCAATTTAGTAAATTATTATCATGATTTAAACACAATCATCATAAAATTATAACGAAATATCAAATTGTATACCTTGTGCCAAAGGAAGTTGTGTACTATAGTTAATAGTGTTCGTCTGACGGCGCATATATGCCTTCCAACTATCCGAACCCGATTCTCTGCCACCGCCTGTTTCTTTTTCACCACCAAAAGCACCACCAATCTCAGCTCCCGATGTGCCAATATTCACATTCGCAATGCCACAGTCAGAGCCCCAAGCCGATAAAAACTGTTCCGCTTCTAACAAATTTTGTGTAAAAATAGAAGAAGAAAGCCCTTGTTTCACAGCATTCTGAATCGTTATAGCATTCTCTACACCTCCCGAATAACGCATTAAATACAATATAGGAGCAAAAGTTTCTTCTTGCACTATACTATAGTGATTTTGTGCTTCTGCTACTACAGGCGTTACGTAGCAACCTCCCTCATATTTTTCACCTTCCAATATTGCGCCACCAACTAACACTGTGCCTCCTTCTTTTTGAAGGCTTTCAAGTGCATTTTTGAATTGGGTTACTGCCAAATTATCAATTAATGGACCTACTAATACACCTCCTTCTAATGGATTACCGATTGGCAAAGAACTGTATGCCTTCACTAACATTTGCTTTACTTTCTCATACAAACTCTCATGTACTATCAAGCGGCGCGTACTTGTACAACGTTGCCCACAAGTGCCTACAGCTCCAAAAACAGTAGCACGAAGTGCCATTTCTACATTGGCATTTTCAGTAATGATAATAGCATTATTCCCTCCTAATTCCAGTAATGATTTACCCATTCGTGCCGCCACGCGTTGCCCCACAGCCTTACCCATGCGTGTAGAACCCGTAGCTGAAACCAACGCCACATTTTTATCATCAGAAAGCCATTCACCTGCATTTCTTTCTCCTATCATCACATTAAAGATACCTTCTGGCAAATTATTTTCCTTCAAAACCTCTGATACAATTTTTTGAACTGCAATAGCGCAAAGAGGTGTTTTTTCAGAAGGTTTCCAAATACATACATTGCCACAAACTGCCGCAATCATAGCATTCCAAGACCAAACCGCCACAGGAAAATTAAAAGCCGAAATAACCCCCACAATCCCCAAAGGATGGTACTGGTCGTACATACGGTGCTCGGGGCGTTCTGAGTGAGTCGTTATGCCATATAACTGGCGCGAAAGCCCCACAGCATAATCACATATATCTATCATCTCTTGCACCTCGCCCAATCCTTCTTGGTAAATTTTACCCATTTCAATACTTACCAATTTACCTAAAGGTTCTTTATAATGACGCAACTTATCACCAATCTGACGCACAATCTCTCCACGTTTAGGGGCAGGTATACTACGCCAAACAACAAAAGCCTCAGAAGCCTGCTTCACCAATGCCTGATAATCTTCAACAGTTACCGTAGGTATCTCACTCAAAAAACTTCCATCAATAGGAGTATGCACAGCCAACTTATTGCCACCCAAAGAAACGCCTACTCTTGTGCCACTACTATAAGACCAAACTTGGCTACCAAGACCAAACAATTCAAAAACTTCTTTTATCGTATTTTGTAATAACATAATTTATCAATTAATTCTTTGTTGTTTAATTAGGCACGCAAGTTCAAAAAAATATAAAATAAATACAAGTTTTAAAACTTCTTTTTTAAGAAACAAAAATAAAACTTAACTTTGCAACCATGACAAATATAATAGCCATCGTAGGAAGACCCAATGTAGGTAAATCTACACTTTTCAACAGACTCATAGAAGAGCGAAAAGCCATCATGGACAATCAAAGCGGCGTAACCAGAGACCGAATTTATGGAAAAGCACAATGGGGAGAACATTTCTTTACAGTCATCGATACAGGAGGCTACGTAGAAGGCTCCGAAGATACCTATGAAAATGCCATCAGAAATCAAGTAATAATAGCCGTAGAAGAAGCACAAGTCATACTCTTTGTCGTAGACCTACAAACAGGTATTACTGACTTAGACAAAGAGTTTGCAAACATCATCAGACCCTACAATAAACCAACCCTCATTGTCGTCAACAAAACCGACCAACCCATACAAAGCCATCTTGCAGGAGAATTTTATGCCTTAGGCATCGGCGAAATATTTCCCATCTCTGCACAAAATGGCTCAGGCACAGGCGACCTCCTTGATGAAGTAGTGCGAAAACTACCCCAAAAAGGCGATGAAAAAGACCCCTACGAACACCTACCCAAAATAGCCATCGTAGGGCGACCCAACGCAGGAAAATCATCATTTATCAATGTATTATTAGGTGAGGAAAGAAGCATCGTTACCGATTTAGCAGGCACCACCCGAGATGCCATACACTCACACTACAAAGCCTTCGGCAAAGAATTTCTACTCATAGACACAGCAGGGCTTCGCCGAAAAACCAAAGTCAAGGAAGATATCGAGTTCTACTCCGTTATGCGCACCGTCAGAGCGATAGAAGAAACAGACGTTTGTATCGTAATGATAGATGCCACAAGAGGCTTCGAGTCGCAAGACATGAATATTATCTCATTAGCCGAACGAAACCATAAAGGCATCATCATCATGATTAATAAATGGGATATGATAGAAAAAGACCACAAAACCGCTCAAGCCTTTCAACTACATATCAAGAAAAAATTAGGCGAAATGGCATACATTCCCGTTATATTTACCTCTGTCATCGAAAAACAACGCATCTTTCAAACCATCAACAAAGCCATAGACATCTACCAAGCAAGAGCACAAAAACTGTCAACATCAGCACTCAACAAAGCCATATTGCCCGAAATAGAAAACTATCCACCACCCGCTTATAAAGGCAAATACGTACAAATCAAATACATCACCCAATTACCACCCAAAAACCCTACTTTTGCTTTCTTTTGCAATTTACCCCAATACATCAAAGACCCCTACAAAAGATTTCTTGAAAACCAAATCCGAAAACACTTTGACTTTGACGGAGTACCTATACAAATATTCTTTAGAAAAAAATAAAAAAAAATTTTGATAATACAATAAAACCTCTTACCTTTGCGTATATTTTAAAAGTTCTATCTAAAAACATAATTTAAAACATTTAAGAAACATGAAAAAAGTATTTTTAGTATTCGCAGTAGCAGGCGTATTCGCCTTTACTTCTTGTGGTGGTGGCAAAAAAGCTGAAGAGAAAAAAGACACTGCTAAAACAGAAGTGAAAGAAGAAGAGAAAAAAGAAGAAACTAAAGAAGTAGTAGTAGAGAAAGATTCTACAGCTAAAGCTGATTCTTCAAAAGGTGGCGAAATGAAAAAAGAAGAGAAAAAAGAAGAGAAAAAATAATTTCGCTCCTCTCATTACAAAAAAAGGAACTTTGCAACCAAAGTTCCTTTTTTTTATTACCTTTGCAACCAAAATCTAAAAACAATCTAAAAATAAATATCCCATGAAAAAAGTACTTTTAACATTTGCAGTAGCGGGCGTATTTGCCCTCACTTCTTGCGGCGGTGCCAAAAAAACTGAAGAGAAAAAAGACACAGCCAAAGTAGAAGTAAAAGAAGAAAAAACTGAAGAGAAAAAAGAAGAAAAAGTAGAAGAAAAGAAAGACTCTACAGCCAAAGACACAGCCAAAAAAGAAACTGTAGTAGCACCGATAGAAGAAAAAAAATAACATTAACAACTAAAAAAATCTACTTTTTGAAATAAAAAAGTAGATTTTTTGAATAATTTTATCAAAAAACTTTGCAGAGAAGAAAAAAAATACTACCTTTGCACCACTTTTAAAATAAGGGGAGATACCAAAGCGGCCAACTGGGGCAGACTGTAAATCTGCTGTCTTATGACTTCACAGGTTCGAATCCTGTTCTCCCCACTAAAAATTAGAACAACCAAAGCTGCATTTATATTTTATAATTTATATAAGTAAAGCAAAATTACAAGCGGGAGTAGCTCAGTTGGTAGAGCGATAGCCTTCCAAGCTATAGGTCGCGGGTTCGAGCCTCGTCTCCCGCTCTTTGATTTTATAAACTTACTATAAACCTAAAAAGCCGATGTAGCTCAGGGGTAGAGCGCTCCCTTGGTAAGGGCGAGGTCGGGGGTTCAATTCCCCTCATTGGCTCTAATTTTTTTTATACAATAATTGTACTAAATTTTATCATTCTAAACTGAGTATTATAAAAACATGGCAAAAGAAACCTTTGACCGTTCCAAACCTCACGTAAACGTCGGTACTATCGGACACGTAGACCACGGAAAAACCACCTTGACTGCAGCCATTACTACAGTATTAGCCAACAAGGGTTTAGCAGAAAAACGTGATTTCTCCTCTATTGACAATGCTCCTGAAGAGAAAGAAAGAGGTATTACTATCAACACTGCACACGTTGAGTATCAAACAGATAACCGCCACTACGCACACGTAGATTGCCCTGGCCACGCTGACTATGTAAAAAACATGGTTACAGGTGCCGCTCAAATGGACGGTGCTATCCTTGTAGTTGCTGCTACAGATGGTCCTATGCCTCAAACTCGTGAGCACATCCTTTTAGCTCGCCAAGTAGGTGTACCTGCGTTAGTAGTGTTTATGAACAAAGTAGACTTAGTAGATGACCCCGAACTTTTAGACCTCGTTGAGATGGAAGTTCGCGAATTATTGAGCTTCTACGAATTCCCTGGCGATGATATTCCTATCATTCGTGGCTCTGCATTAGGCGGATTGAATGGCGAACCTAAATGGGTATCGACTATCGAAGAACTTATGCAACAAGTAGATTCTTATATCCCTATGCCTGTGCGCGATATCGAAAAAGATTTCTTAATGCCCGTTGAAGACGTATTCACTATCACTGGTCGTGGTACAGTAGCTACTGGTAAAATAGAAAGAGGCGTGATTAACTCTGGCGATCCCGTAGAAATCTTAGGTATGGGTGCTGAAAACTTAAAATCAACTGTTACAGGGGTAGAAATGTTCCGCAAAATCCTTGACAGAGGTGAAGCAGGTGATAACGTAGGCTTACTATTGCGTGGTATTGAGAAAAGCCAAATCCGTCGTGGTATGGTAATTTGCAAACCAGGCTCTGTAAAACCTCACCAAGAATTCAAAGCTGAAGTATATGTGCTTTCAAAAGAAGAAGGCGGACGTCACACTCCTTTCTTCAACAAATATCGCCCTCAATTCTACATGCGTACAACAGACGTTACAGGTGAAGTATTCCTTCCCGAAGGTGTAGAAATGGTAATGCCTGGCGATAACCTTACCATCACCGTAAAACTTCTTAGCACAGTAGCTATGGAGAAAGGACTTCGTTTCGCTATTCGCGAAGGAGGACGTACTATCGGTGCAGGTCAAGTAACTGAAATCATAGCATAACTCATTATATTTCTTTTTAATGCGCTCTTGATGATTACACAAAAAGAGCGCATTTTTATACACTAACAAATAAATACACGGGTGTAGTTCAAGGGTAGAATAGCGGTCTCCAAAACCGTTGATGGGAGTTCGAATCTCTCCACCCGTGCTAAATTAAATTACGAACATGAAAAAATTCTTCGCACTTTTTGGTGGAGTAGGAAAATTTGTAAGAGAATCTTTTGAAGAACTTCAAACCAAAGTTACTTGGCCTAAATACAGCGAGTTACAAAACAATGCTACCTTAGTAATTGTTGCCTCAATCTTGTTTGCCTTAGTAATAGGGCTTATAGATTTTGTTTTCGATGGTGCTATGAATGCATTTTATGAATCATTCTAAAAAATTATCGTTCAAACACAATGAGTACTTTATTAAAGTGGTATGTAATTAGAGCCGTAGCAGGGCAAGAGAAAAAGATAAAAAATTACTTAGAAAACGAAATTTCTAAACGTAAGTTACAAGATTATGTACCGCAAATTCTGATTCCTACTGAAAAAGTATATGAAATCAGAAATGGAAAGAAAAAAGCAAAAGAGCGAAATTTCTTTCCCGGATATGTGCTAATTAATGCTGATTTATCACAATCAGAAGTCATTCCTGTAATTACCTCCATACCCGGAGTATTGGGCTTTTTGGGCTCTAATCAAGGAATCTCAAAAGTACCTATCCCTCTTAGACAAGCTGAAGTGAATAGAATTTTGGGCAACGTAGATGAAGCCAACGAAGAAGGGGAAAAGTTAGTAACTACTTATGTAGTAGGCGAAACAGTAAAAGTAATGGACGGACCCTTCAATGGCTTTACTGGAACAGTAGAAGAAGTATTTGAAGACAGAAAGAAACTAAACGTAACCGTAAAAATATTTGGAAGAAACCAACCCGTAGAACTAAACTACGTGCAAGTAGAAAAACACGAATAAGCAAATTATATTTATCTCTATTTTAATATAAAACATTATGGCAAAAGAAGTAGCAGGCTATTTAAAATTGCAAGTAAAAGGAGGACAAGCCAACCCTTCTCCCCCAATCGGACCTGCATTGGGTAGTAAAGGTATTAATATCATGGAGTTTTGCAAACAATTCAATGCAAGAACCCAAGAAAAACAAGGACAAGTGCTACCTGTATTGATTACTTACTATAAAGACAAGTCTTTCGAGTTCGTAGTTAAAACACCCCCAGCCGCTGTATTGATTTTAGAAGCAATCAAATTACAAACAGGCTCGGCAGAACCTAATCGTAAAAAAGTAGGCAATATCTCTTGGGATCAAATTAAAACGATCGCAGAAACTAAAATGCCTGACCTCAACGCCTTCACCATAGAGTCTGCCATGAAAATGATCGCAGGCACAGCTCGAAACATGGGCGTTATCATTAACGGAAAAGCTCCTTGGGAAGCATAATTCAATGCATATTCAAGGTTTTCATACTTTATATTTTCATACATACATTCATTTAGTAAAGCAGAATGGCTAAATTGACCAAAAAACAAAAAATAGCGGTAGCCCGATACGACAAAAACAAATCCTATGATTTGAATGAAGCTATCAATATTGTAAAAGACATCACTTTTACAAAATTCGATGCCTCCTTTGACATAGATGTACGTTTGGGCGTCGACCCGCGCAAGTCAGACCAAATGGTGAGAGGCGTAGTTGCCCTACCACACGGAACGGGGAAAGAAGTACGAGTATTAGTACTTTGCACACCTGACAAAGAAGCCGAAGCCAAAGAAGCCGGCGCAGACTTTGTCGGACTTGATGAGTATATCACAAAAATAGAACAAGGTTGGACTGATGTAGATGTAATCATTACCATGCCTACTGTAATGGCAAAAGTAGGTAAATTGGGAAAAGTACTCGGACCAAGAGGCTTAATGCCTAACCCCAAGTCGGGTACAGTAACCATGGAAGTGGGAAATGCTGTGAAAGAAGTAAAAGCAGGAAAAATTGACTTTAAAGTCGACAAAACGGGTATCATCCATGCAAGCGTAGGGAAAGTATCTTTTGAACCTGAAAAACTCCAAGAAAATATCCACGAACTACTAAACACACTTGTACGCTTGAAACCTGCCTCTGCTAAAGGCACTTATGTAAGAACAATTTACATATCAAGCACCATGAGCCCCTCAGTATCTGTAGATAAAAGCTCAATTGCAGGTTTATAAGAAAAAAATGGTTGAAAGTTTTAAACACCGAACGTGATGACTAAAGAAGAAAAAGAAATAATCATAGAGGAATTAAAAGAAAAATTCGCAGCAAACCCTTTTTTCTATATTACCAACGCAGGGGGAATGACAGTAGAGTCTATCAATAAATTCAGAAGACTTTGCTTTGAAAAAGGTTTTGAATACAAAGTATACAAAAATACGCTCATCAAAAAAGCATTAGTGCAAACAGAGGGCGATTACTCAGAATTCTTTGATAAAAGTGTGCTCAAAGGGGCATCAGGAATTATCTTCGCAACTAACTCAGGAAGTGAACCCGCCAAAATGCTGAAAAGCTTCCGTCAGCAACAGGCATCTGAGCTTCCTATACTCAAAGGCGCATCTATCGCTCAAGCACTTTATATAGGCGATAATATGCTGGAAACACTTACCAAAGTAAAAGGCAAACAAGAGATGCTGGCAGAATTGCTTGGCATGTTACAATCTCCTGCAAGCCGTTTGGTATCTGCCCTGAAGAGTGGCGGTGCGAAAGTAGCCGGAGTGCTCAAAACACTTTCAGAAAAAGAATAATTCATTTTATTATATATTGGTTTCATTTATTAAATTTTAAAAACATATTACGACAATGGCAGATTTGAAAGCATTTGCAGAGCAATTAGTTAATTTGACTTTGAAAGAAGTAAACGAATTAGTAGACATTCTTAAAAATGACTACGGTATCGAACCCGCTGCTGCAGCCGCAGTAGTAGCTATGCCTACAGGTGGTGGAGAAGGTGGAGGTGCTGCTGAGCCCGAAAAAACTTCTTTTGATGTAATCCTTAAAAACCCTGGTGCTGGCAAATTGAAAGTAGTAAAGGTAGTAAAAGACCTTACAGGACTACAACTTACAGAAGCAAAAGCCCTTGTAGATGGCGCGCCTAAAGCTGTAAAAGAAGGTATCAGCAAAGAAGAAGCTGAAGCTATCAAACAGCAATTGGAAGCCGAAGGTGCTGAAGTGGAGATTAAATAAACTCATACAACACAAAGCATGTCTTAATGTCTTGATCATCATTATACATCATTCAAAAAGGCATGCTTTCCCGACCTGGTCTTGAAAAAAGTCAGGTCTTTTGCCGTTTATATAATGTTTTGTGTTCTTTTTTTTCATTCAATCAAGTAACTTCATTTACTCAAAATACTAAGATATGCAGCATATCAACAAAACAGGTCGAATTAGCTTTGCAAGAGTAAAAACACTTGTTAATTATCCTGATTTTTTGGACGTGCAGTTGCAGTCCTTTAAAGATTTCTTCCAACTCGAAACCCCACCTGAAAAAAGACAACAGGAAGGGCTCTATAAAGTTTTTATGGAGAATTTCCCTATTTCGGATTCTCGCGAAAACTTTGTGCTCGAGTTCATTGATTACTCTATAGACCCGCCTAAATACAACGTTGATGAGTGTATCGACCGCGGGCTTACTTACTCTGTGCCTCTCAAAGCGAAACTTCGTTTATCGTGCAACGATGAAGACAACGAAGACTTCGAAACTAGTGAGCAAGAAGTATTCTTAGGTAATATCCCTTATATGACCCCTCGCGGCTCTTTTATTATTAATGGAGCTGAAAGAGTGATAGTATCTCAATTGCATCGCTCTCCGGGTGTATTCTTTGCACAGACCAAACATACAAACGGCACTAAACTTTACTCTGCCCGTATTATCCCGTTCAAAGGCTCATGGATAGAGTTTACTACTGATGTAAACAATATTATGTACGCCTATATTGACCGTAAGAAAAAATTCCCCGTAACTACACTTTTACGTGTTATCGGATATGGTACAGATAAGCAAATTCTTGACCTCTTCAATCTTTCAGAAGAAGTAGATGCTACTGCACAAAACCTAAAAAACACTGTTGGTAGAAGATTAGCCGCAAGGGTACTCAAAACTTGGACAGAAGACTTTGTAGATGAGGATACAGGCGAGGTAGTATCAATAGACCGAAATAAAATTATTTTGGAGCGAGATGCTATTATTAAAGAAGAAGACATAGATTTGATTTTAGAAGCAGGTGTAAAATATGTTATATTGCACCGCGAAGATGTCAATGTAGCCGAGTATGCTATCATTTATAATACCTTACAAAAAGACAATACCAACTCTGAAAAAGAAGCCTTAGACCAAATCTATAGACAACTTCGTAATGCAGAATCGCCAGACGAGCAAACCGCAAGAGAGATTATTCATAGTTTATTCTTCAGCGAAAAACGCTACGATTTGGGCGAAGTAGGAAGGTATAGAATCAACAAAAAGTTAAGCATAGATATCAGTGATGCAGTAAGAGTGCTTACAGAAACAGATATTATTTCTATCATCAAACACCTGATAGAACTTATCAACTCTAATGCCATAGTTGATGATATAGATCACCTTAGCAATCGTAGAGTAAGAACCGTAGGCGAACAACTCTATGCCCAATTTGGCGTGGGGCTTGCTCGTATGTCACGTACTATAAGAGAAAGAATGAACGTAAGAGACAATGAAGACTTCAAGCCTGTAGATCTTATCAATGCAAGAACGTTGTCTTCTGTGATCAATTCCTTCTTTGGAACGAACCAACTTTCTCAATTTATGGATCAAACGAACCCTCTTTCCGAAATTACACACAAAAGGCGTATGTCTGCCTTAGGACCAGGGGGGCTTTCAAGAGAAAGAGCAGGGTTTGAGGTGCGCGACGTTCACTACACACACTACGGAAGGCTTTGTACTATTGAAACACCCGAAGGTCCTAATATTGGTCTTATCTCTTCTCTCTGCGTATATGCAAAAGTAAATAAAATGGGCTTTATCGAAACCCCTTACAGAAAAACTCAAGAAGGGGTGGTAAGTAGAGAAGTAATTTACCTAACTGCTGAAGAAGAAGACAAACACTACATAGCCCAAGCAGATACTCAAATAGACGAAAAAGGAAATATCACTACTGATAGAGTAAAAACACGCTACGAGGGCGACTTCCCATTTGTAGAGCCAGATAGAATCTCTTTCGTAGATGTAGCCCCTAATCAAATTGTATCGGTGGCTGCTTCCCTAATTCCCTTCTTAGAACACGATGATGCAAACCGTGCTCTTATGGGCTCTAACATGCAACGCCAAGCAGTACCTTTGTTACGCCCTGAAGCTCCTATAGTAGGTACAGGAATGGAAGCAGATGTAGCACGTGATTCACGTACACTTATTGTTGCAGAAAAAGAAGGAGAAGTACATTTTGTAGATTCTACCAAAATAGTACTCAGATACGAGCTTTCTTCTGAAGAAAAATTGACCTCTTTTGAAGACGACCTCACTACATATAACCTTATCAAGTTTAGACGCACTAACCAAGATACTTGCATCAACCTCAAACCAATTGTTCATAAAGGGCAAAAAGTGAAAAAAGGGCAAGTGCTTTGCGAAGGTTATGCCACACAAGGCGGCGAATTAGCTTTGGGAGCAAATCTTATGGTTGCTTTCATGCCTTGGCAGGGGTACAACTTTGAAGATGCTATCGTAATTTCGGAAAGAGTTGTACGAGAAGACATTTATACCTCGATACACGTAGAAGAGTTTGAACTCGAAGTACGCGATACTAAACGTGGAGAAGAAGAACTTACCTCCGAAATACCTAATGTGAGCGAAGAAGCAATCAAATATTTGGACGATAATGGTATCGTTTCAATAGGTACAAAAGTAAAAGAAGGTGATATACTCATTGGTAAGATTACCCCTAAAGGCGAATCAGACCCTACTCCCGAAGAAAAACTACTTAGAGCCATCTTTGGAGATAAAGCTGGCGATGTCAAAGATGCCTCCCTTAAGGCACCCCCATCTTTGAAAGGTGTTGTGATTGATACTAAACTTTTCTCAAAACCTAAAAAAGACAAAGACATTCGCGCTAAAGTCAAAGACGATGTGAAAGTATTGATGAAAAACTATAGCCGTAATCTCATTCAGCTAAAAGAAAAACTCATCAATAAACTTACAGAAGTATTAGAAGGAAAAGTATCAGGAGGCGTAAAACATAAATTTGGAGACGAAATTTTCCCCAAAGGAGCAAAATATACTGCCCAAAACATACGTGAAAATCTTTTCCCTGATAAAAATGTATACCGCGATGAAAGTAACTACAATGTTCCTGAAGAAACAAACCTCATCGGAGACCTCATTTTTGAGAAAGCAACTGATGATAATAAACTCAACGAACTATTGGTAGATATGATCAAAAACTACAATAAGAAACGAAACGAAATCTCTGGAGAATTTAAAAGAGAACGTTTTGCCTTAGAAGTAGGAGACGAATTGCCCGCAGGCATCGTAAAACTTGCTAAAGTATACATAGCCAAAAAACGAAAACTGCAAGTAGGAGATAAAATGGCAGGACGACACGGAAACAAAGGTGTAGTAGCACGTATTGTTCCTGTAGAAGATATGCCATTCCTTTCTGATGGTACGGCAGTAGATATCGTACTGAACCCCTTAGGCGTACCTTCTCGTATGAACTTGGGGCAAATTTACGAAACAGTACTTGGTTGGGCAGGGCTCAAATTAGGTAAAAAATATGCAACCCCCATCTTTGATGGTGCAACAGAACATGACGTATTTAGCGAAATTGCTGAAGCAGGCATACCTACCTTTGGACGAACCCCCCTTCATGACGGATTAACAGGCGACATCTTCGAGCAGCCCGTTACTGTAGGCGTAATTTACATGCTTAAATTAGGACACCTTGTAGATGATAAAATGCACGCACGCTCCATTGGTCCTTACTCTCTCATTACACAACAACCTTTGGGAGGTAAAGCACAATTTGGTGGGCAACGTTTTGGAGAGATGGAAGTATGGGCAATTGAAGCATTTGGTGCTTCCAATGTCCTTCAAGAACTACTGACCATCAAATCTGATGATGTAATAGGCAGAGCACGCGCCTATGAAGCCATCGTAAAAGGTGAAAATATCCCTACTCCCAACATACCCGAATCATTCAATGTATTAGTACACGAACTGAGAGGGTTGGCATTAGAAATTACCTTAGAGTAAGCATTCATTCTCCTTTGTGGGGTTTTTAAGACTCCCACAAAGGATTTTATCTGATTCAAATATACACATATATACAACTGAAAAATTTTAAGTTCATTCTCACTCATGGCATTCAAAAAAAATAAAAAACTTACTACAGATTTCAAGACTATCACCATTAGTCTGGCATCGCCCGAGTCTATCTTAGAATCTTCATACGGAGAGGTTACACAACCCGAAACCATCAATTACCGAACCTATAAACCCGAAATGGGAGGGCTGTTCTGTGAAAAGATATTCGGACCCGTCAAAGATTGGGAGTGCCACTGTGGAAAGTATAAACGTATTCGTTACAAAGGTATCGTTTGCGACCGTTGTGGTGTTGAAGTTACCGAGAAAAAAGTACGTAGAGAGCGTATGGGGCACATCGAGTTAGTAGTACCCGTAGCACACATTTGGTATTTCCGCTCACTACCCAACAAGATAGGATACTTATTAGGCTTGCCCACCAAAAAATTAGACCAAATTATTTATTATGAACGCTATGTAGTGGTACAAGCGGGTATACTTTCTAAAGAAGGAGTCAATCAATTAGACTTTCTTACCGAAGAAGAGTACTTAGATTACATGGACAAACTCCCTCGCGAAAATCAATTACTTGAGGATACTCACCCCGATAAATTCATTGCCAAAATGGGTGCAGAAGCATTAGAAATGCTACTCTCACGCATCAATTTGGAACAACTATCTTATGATTTAAGGGACTCTGCCTCTAAAGATAAATCACAACAAAGAAAAGCAGAAGCCCTCAAAAGGCTCAGAGTCGTAGAAGCGTTTAGAGATTCTCAAAAAAGAGTGGAAAATAAACCCGAATGGATGATTATCCGAATGGTACCTGTTATTCCACCTGAACTTCGCCCCTTAGTTCCCTTAGATGGTGGGCGTTTTGCTACCTCAGATTTGAATGACCTTTACAGACGTGTGATTATTCGTAACAATCGCCTTAAAAGACTCATCGAAATCAAAGCACCTGAAGTAATCTTGCGCAACGAAAAACGTATGTTACAAGAAGCTGTAGATTCACTCTTTGATAACTCAAGAAAAGTAAATGCGGTAAGAGCAGATGGAAACCGTGCTCTAAAATCACTCTCTGATATGTTGAAAGGAAAACAAGGTCGTTTCCGTCAAAATCTATTAGGAAAACGTGTTGATTACTCTGGTCGTTCTGTTATTGTTGTAGGACCTGAGTTGAAAATGCACGAGTGTGGATTGCCTAAAAATATGGCGGCAGAACTTTTCAAACCATTTATTATCCGTAAACTCATAGAGCGTGGAATTGTAAAAACAGTTAAATCAGCACGCAAAATTGTAGATAGAAAAGACCCCGTAGTTTGGGATATCCTCGAAAACGTACTCAAAGGACACCCTGTAATGCTTAACCGTGCTCCAACATTGCACAGATTGGGTATTCAGGCTTTTCAACCCAAACTCATTGAAGGAAAAGCAATTCAACTACACCCTCTCTGCTGTACTGCATTCAACGCAGATTTTGACGGTGACCAAATGGCGGTTCACGTACCATTAGGGCATGCTGCCGTTTTAGAAACAGCTACGTTGATGCTTTCTTCTCATAATATCCTTAACCCTGCTAATGGTTCTCCTATTACCGTTCCCTCACAAGACATGGTGCTCGGGCTCTATTACCTCACAAAAGGCAAAGTAGGAACAGAAGAAGAAAAAGTATTGGGCGAAAACAGACGCTATTACTCTCCCGAAGAAGTAATCATAGCCATTAATGAAAAACAACTTTCTAAAAACGCGCATATAGAAGTACGATTCCCTGTGTACGATGAGCAAACTAAGAAGACAGAAGAAAAAATCATCAAAACTGTAGCAGGAAGAGTATTATTCAATCAATATGTACCCGAAGAAGTAGGCTTTATTGATGAATTATTGACCAAAAAGAAACTACAAAAAATTATATCCAGAGTATTTAAAACCGTAGGAGTAGCACGTACCGCACAATTCCTTGACGATATTAAACACTTAGGCTTCCAGATGGCTTTCAAAGGAGGTTTATCTATTGGTTTGGGTGACATCATTATCCCTAAACAAAAAAATGAACTTATCCAACAAGCCAAAGAAAGCGTAGAAGAAATCCACATGAACCACTCTATGGGGCTTATCACTGAAAATGAACGCTATAACCAAGTAATTGATATTTGGACGCGTATCAATAATCGCCTCACAGATACACTCATGAAACAAATGCAAGACGACCGCCAAGGCTTCAACTCCATATATATGATGATGGACTCTGGAGCACGTGGTTCGAAAGAGCAAATTCGTCAATTAGGTGGAATGCGTGGGCTAATGGCTAAACCTCAGAAAAATATACAAGGTTCGGTAGGTGAAATCATTGAAAACCCCATCATTTCCAATTTCAAAGAGGGCTTAGATGTAACAGAATATTTTATCTCTACACACGGTGCAAGAAAAGGTTTGGCAGATACAGCCCTCAAAACTGCTGATGCGGGTTATCTCACAAGACGTTTGGTAGACGTAGCACAAGATGTAATCATTACTGAAACCGATTGCGGAACATTAAGGGGTATTCAAATTTCAGCACTCAAAGATAACGAAGATGTCGTAGAGGCACTTTCTGAACGTATCTTAGGGCGTGTGTCAGTGCATGACCTCTTTGACCCTCTCACCAATGAACTCATTGTAGAATCAGGAGGTGAAATCAACGAAGAAATTGCTGAAAGAATAGAAAATACAAGCATTGAAGCCGTAGAAATTCGCTCCGTACTCACTTGCGAAACTCGCAGAGGAGTATGTGATAAATGCTACGGACGTAATTTAGCAACAGGGCGCATGGTAGAAAAAGGCGAAGCAGTAGGTGTTATTGCGGCACAATCCATCGGAGAGCCGGGCACGCAGCTTACACTTCGTACATTCCACGTAGGGGGTACTGCTTCTAACATTGCCGTAGATGCTTCCTTGAAAGCAAAATTTGAAGGTATCATTCAGTTTGAAGAATTAAAAACTGTACAAACTACCGATGCTGAAGGAAACACTATAGAAGTAGTAACAGGACGCTCTTGTGAGGTGAAAATTTTACAACACAAAACCAAACGCGTACTTATCACGAATCACATGCCTTATGGCGCATTGCTTAAAGTAAAAGAAGGACAAGAAGTACAGAAAAATGATGATATTTGTTCTTGGGATCCTTTCAATGCCGTAATCCTTTCCGAAATAGATGGTACTATAGAGTACGATGCTATCATAGAAGGCGTTACCTTCAAAGAAGAGTCAGATGAACAAACAGGCTTCCGTGAAAGGGTAATTATCGAAACCAGAGATAAAACAAAGAACCCCTCTATCATTGTAAAAGCCAATGATAGCACTCTTAAAGCCTATAATATACCCGTAGGAGCTTATTTGGTAGCCAACGAAGGTAATAAAATAAAAGCAGGGCAAATATTAGTAAAAATACCTCGCAATATCGGTAAAACACGCGATATTACAGGAGGTCTACCTCGTGTAACAGAGCTTTTTGAAGCAAGAAACCCTTCTAATCCTGCTATTGTAAGTGAAATAGATGGTGTGATAGAGTATGGTACTATCAAACGTGGTAACCGCGAAATATTTGTTGTATCCAGAGATGGAATCAAAAAACGCTATCTTGTGCCTTTATCTAAACTTATTTTAGTACAAGACAACGACTTCGTTAGAGCAGGACAAGCACTTTCAGACGGTGCCATCACTCCTTCCGACATCTTAGCCATCAAAGGACCCACAGCCGTGCAAGAATACTTGGTGAATGAAATACAAGAAGTATACCGTATGCAAGGGGTAAAAATCAATGACAAACACATTGAAGTTATCGTAAGACAAATGATGCAAAAAGTAGAAATCATTGACCCCGGAGATACTAATTTCTTACAAGGGCAAGTTGTAGATAAATTCACTTTCAGAGAAGAAAATGATAATATCTTAGACAAAAAAGTAGTAACAGACGCGGGCGAATCACAAAAATTCAAAGCAGGTCAAATTGTATCAGCAAGGGAACTACGCGATGAAAACTCAAGCCTCAAGCGCAAAGACCTTAAAATAGTGAAGGTGAGAGAAGCCGAAACAGCTGTATCAAGACCTACATTGCAAGGGATTACGCAAGCCTCATTAGGAACAGATAGTTTCATCTCGGCAGCCTCTTTCCAAGAAACAACCAAAGTACTCAGCGAAGCAGCCATCAATGGAAAACGCGATTATCTATTGGGCTTGAAAGAAAATGTAATCGTTGGGCATCTTATACCTGCCGGTACGGGCTTACGCGACTATGAAGACATCTTGGTATATGAACAAGAAGAGTACGAAAATATGACCACTGACCAAAGAAAAAGCTCGCGTTCAAGCAAACATAAAGAACTACAGAGTTAGTACTGAAAATAAAAAAAGTCATTATTCAAAAGATAATGGCTTTTTTTTTTGAAAAAAAACTATATTTACACATTCATCATCAAACAAAAGTATTATGAGCAACAGTTTATTTCTCACCAAAGACGGGGCTAAAATAGAAAATAATGGTGCAGGGCAAGTATACTGGAACAACCAGCCCCTGAAAATCGCTATTCCCGCAGACTTATTTATGAAATGGGCAGGTGTCGTTTATGCCGAAGCCGCTTCTACCAATTTAGTAACACAGTTAGGAATGGGAGATGTAGCCACAGAAATGGAAAGAGAAGGCTATGGTATAGCAGTTACTATGTTCAACTATTGCGAAGCGAAAAGCAAAAAACTCAACAAAAACTACACCCTTGTAGATTTACTTAGCAACGCTGACTATGCCAAAGCATTGGTTTCTACCCAATACCAAGAATATCAAAATTTTTCAGGAGGAGATGCCAATAGAAGAAAATATGCACACATGGGTTGTTTGAGAGTGCTTTTAGGCAATCATATCGCTGATATACAACAAGCCAAATCTTTGTATTGGGACGGTCAAGACCTTTGGACAAATGCCAAACATTTCAAGAAAAATTATGGATTCAGAGTAACTCGCCCCGAACACGGAGGACTCTATAGAAACAAAAACCTCTCTTTGGTTAGTACGCCCGCCTTGCGCCCCGATGTACAGCAAAAAGGCATACAATATGTCTACCAATCTGTATTTACAGCAGGAGGAACTATATTTAGCACACTAACCCCCGAAGGATTTAAGGCATACGGAGTCTAATACGAATCTCAATAGTAACAGGTACAGGGAAAGGTATTCCTTGTACTTGTACTTGTGTTTGTGTTTTACCTTTGAATATCAATAAACTATCGCTCAGTGTTTCTATTTCATAACTTTCAGGAAAAGTAATAGGAGGAACATTCAAACCCTGACTTTGGATAGTTTGAGTGAAAGTGCTGATTAAATCATTAACGGGTAAACCTTTCAAAACAAGTAACTTATCTTGTTGTAATTCCCAATTTCCTTGATATTTTTGACCCACATATATACTTTCAAATGTTCCATTGTCAAAAAATTGTAGACTAAAATTGTCTAAAGTTTGACGGATAGGGGGAACATTCAAAGGTACTACACTCTGAAAAGAGATATGAACACTATCTCCTTTCCAACTATTTTTAGTTAGAAGTTCTTTAGTGGAAGGTGTTACCTCTATGCGCTTACAAGCATACACCAATACAAGACTAAGTAAAATTATGTTTACTAAAAAGAAACGAAAACTCACTACTTTTTTCTTTAACATACGTTCATTTTTTAGAATTGAAACATAAATATACATAAAAAAGTGCAAAAAAAATATCAAAAATACGCAGCTTGCTTAGTTTTATTATTTTGTATCTCTTGCGAGAGTATTCAAAAAGAAACAAAAAAGGAAACTAATACAGACAGCATTTCACAAAGAGATGAAAAAAAAGTAGCGAAAAACTACCAAAAAATCATTTGTATAGGCAATACAATTACAGACATTGTAAGGCAGATGGGGCTTGCTGAAAAAATCATTGCTTATGACCAAGCCTTACCTCAAGACACCGCCTTCAAAAGACCTAAGGTAGGTTATGGCGCATCATTAAGAGCAGAACACCTTCGCACACATCAACCCGATTTGGTACTCTCTTGGGCAAAAGACAGCCCCGAAGAAATAGTAAATTTGATGAAAGGAGAAAAGGTAGCTTATGAACTTTTTGAAGAACCCCAAAATTTTGAAGATTTGCTCAAACTTTTACAATCAGTAGGTACTATACTGAACAAAAATAAAGAAGCCGAGCAGTTAGTAAATCAACTCAAGGAGGAAATGCAGACGCTTAAAAATAAAACAGCTAAAATAAAACAACCTATAAGGCTACTATATATCAAGGCTTCTACTGCGGAAAGTATTTTAATGTTAGGAAAAAACACCCCTATTCATGCCATTTTAACCTATGCAGGGTGTATAAATGCGGGTGATTCTTGGGACGAAATTACGCAACTAAACGATGAAAATTTAGCAATAGCAGAGCCTACTTTTTTAATTATGAGTACTAAAAGTGCTGAAATTGCCTATAAAAACCCTGCTTTTCTGGCTCTGAATATAGTAAAAACGGGTAGAGTGATTACTATTCCTGAGTATAAAATGAATATGAGCCTACAAACGCCCAAAGTAGCGCAAGAAATATATAAAAAAGTTTATGGGCAATAAGTAAGCATGGTTACTCTTTACTGAGAGGGTTTTGTATCTTATTGATGGCATATTTGTAAATCAAAACAATCTCATGCAAATTATTTGTGGCAGCTTCTGTTTTGATTTTTTCCAATCGTGTAGGATTATTGTATAACGATTCTATGTGCGCCTGTATATACCTATTATTGCTATAAAGTTTGTTAGAGGGTAAAATCCATAGGCTATCTTTTTGATAAATATTGAGTTGTTTGATTTGCTTAAGAATACCCAACTGCATTTCGTTCATCTTGAGTGTTTTTAATTTAATACTTTGCTCAAACTCAGCTTTACTTTGCATCAGACTTAAGCTATCTACAATGCCTTCATACATCGTATCTAAGGTTTTCATTTGACTGGCATAGTAGTTATAGCTCCTAAAATAAGTGATAGAGTCTGTTTTATATTTTTTGAAAATGATATTCTGGATTTTATAAAAAGCGACTTGTTGAGAATCGGGTGTAGAAAGCAATAATTCTTCTACTTGCGATTCAGCAATATGAATATCGATCAATATCATCTTTAAACTATCTATTGGAATAATTTTTTCCTTTACTTCATTGCCATTGTTTATAGTGCTACAAGCTACTATGAACAATGATAGAAACAAAGATGAAAAAAGATAATGAAAATGACGCATTAGTTCAGATTCTTATTAGCACGTTCTAATTTTTCGCTAAGTTGTTCTTCTAATTTTGCACAATCTAACTCTATGGATAGATTTTCGGGTTTTGCAAAAGCACCTCTTGGATAGCCTAAGGACTCATCTGCATATACTTTTTGCATAAAAATACCCCATATAGGGAGGGCTAATACGGCTCCTTGCCCCAGCACAATAGTTCTAAAACGCACACTTCTATTGTCGCCACCTACCCATACGCCTGCCGCTAATTCTTTGGTAAAGCCCATAAACCAAGCATCAGAGTTATTTTGAGTAGTACCTGTTTTTGCGCAAACTTCGTTTTTTGCCGTGATGCCATAGCCATGTAGTGCTGTGGAGGTACCGCCTGACTCTACGGCTGCTTTAAGCATGTGCACCATTAAATACGCAATTTCTTCGCTGATGACAGGAGTTATTTTAGGAGGAAATTCGGCAATGATATTTCCGTTGCGGTCTTCTATGCGAGTAATAAATTGTGGAATGGTATGTTTCCCACGATTGGCAAAAGTAGAATAAGCACCCAGAAGTTCATAAATAGATACATCGGAAGTGCCCAAACAAATAGGAGGGCTATTGTCTATGGGGCTTGTGATGCCAAATTCTTTTGCATATTGGATAATAAGCTCCACACCTATTTTTTTAGTAATACCTGCTGTTACAGAGTTGATAGACTGCCCTAAGGCTTCGCGGAGCGTCATGTCTTTGCCTGTATAAGAGCCAAAAGAGTTGCGTGCTGTCCAGCTATTGCCTCCTCGCCCAAAAGTAACAGGTACATCAGGGAAAATAGAACAAGGAGTATATCCGTTGTCTAAGGCGGCAACATAAACTATGGGTTTGAAAGTAGAGCCGGGTTGTCTTGTTCCTTGTTTTACGTGGTCATATTGAAAAAACTTAAAGTTAATACCTCCTACCCAAGCCTTAATATGCCCTGTTCCAGGCTCCATAGCCATAAAACCCGATTGTAGGAAATGCTGATGATAGCGGATAGAATCCATAGGACTAAGGGTGGTATCGCGTATGTTGTTAGGCGTATCCCATGTGAAAACCTGCATTTTGACAGGTGTATTCATTATTCTCTCTATTTCAGCTTCGTTATTGGGGTATTCCTCTTTGAGGGCTTGGTATCTTTCTGTTTGTTTGGCTATCTTTTCTATATAATTGGGTAACTCGCGGTTGTATTTATCTACCCAAGGGTTTCTACCTGCCCAGTGTTCAAAAAAGAGTTTTTGAAACTTAATCATGTGTTCTTTGACTGCTTCTTCAGCGTATTGTTGCATACGTGAGTCTATAGTTGTATAAATGCGTAAGCCATCGGAGTAGAGGTCGTGGTTGTTTTCTTTTGCCCATTCTAATAGAAATTTTTTGGCTTCCACTCTGAAATAAGGGGCTATCCCCGCAACTTGTTCTTCTTGCCCATATTGTAGTTGTATGGGTCTTTTTTGTGCTGTATTGGCTTGAATTTCATTGATGTAGCCATATTTGAGCATTTGCCCTATTACAGTGTTGCGTCTTCTGATAGAGTTATTATAGTTAGAAATAGGGCTATATTTTGAGGGGGCTTGCAAAAGACCTACTAAGGTAGCAGCTTCTTGTATATTGAGTTGGCTTGGGTGTTTGTTGAAAAAAGTTTTTGAGGCGGTTTGTATACCGTAAGCATTGCTACCGAACTCTACCGTGTTGAGGTACATGGTGATGATTTCTTTTTTGGTGTAGCGTTGTTCTATTCTGATGGCAGTAATCCATTCTTTGCTCTTGATAACTAAGGTTTTCAGTACGGGTACGTCATAGAGCCAACCTTTGTATCGGTCTTCTTTGCGGAGTTTGAATAGATTTTTGGCTAACTGTTGTGTCAGGGTGCTTCCTCCACCTTTTTGCCCTAAATAAAAAACGGCGCGAAGCAATCCTTGTAGGTCTATGCCTGAGTGTTCCTCGAAGCGAGCATCTTCAGTAGCGATGAGTGCATTGATAAGGTAGGGGGATATTTCTTCGTATTGTACAGGAGTTCTATTTTCGCGGTAGTATTTGCCCATTAGTACATTGTCAGCGGTATAGATTTCGGAGGCTTGTTCGCTGCGTGGGTTTTCTAAGATTTCTAAGCCGGGGATTTCTCCAAAAAGATTTAGAAAATTGCTTTCTAAGGCAACAAAGTAGAGTAAGACAATGAGTAGGGTGGCAAAAAATGCAATCCAAGTAATGACAATCCATTTGAAGAATTTTCCTTTTTCAATGCCTATTTTCATATCAGTAGTTTTTTTTGCAAAGATAATTACAAATTTGATTTTTTCTTTAATTTGATTTTTTTTCTAAAATATAAACGTTACTTGAGTAATTGTTTTGGTTTTTGGCAGCATAGCGGTTAGAACGCCAGCCTTGATAGAATGACTGTAGGAAACGACTTTTGCCATATTGGTATTGGTGGCTCATGAGTGCTATATAATAAGCATCGAAATACATGGGTTGTACTTTGAGCAGGGTGAATCCGTGCGTATTGAAAAGTTGTTCTATGTGTTTGTGTGTAAAGTGATAAAGGTGTCTTGGGAGGTCGTAGGCAGCCCAGAAAGCCTGAAAATGTTGGCGGTCGTAGGAATTATGGTTTGGGACTGCGATGATGAGTTTGCCATCATCTGCCAATAATTTTTTGAGTTGTTCTATGCTTTCATGGAGGGTGTGTATATGTTCTAAGACGTGCCAAAGTGTAATCACTTGGTATTTTTGATTTTGTAATGTTTCATCAAAAATATGACTAACGATAGGCTTCTGGGTGTTTTTTTCAGCTTGTAAGCGTGTTTTTTCATCGGGTTCTGTGCCCATTACCTGCCAGCCATTGTTTTGGCAGGCGGCTAAAAAATAGCCTGTACCTGTGCCTATGTCCAATATATTGCCTTTTTTGGGGTAAATGCCATTGATGAGTTTTACTTTTCTTCTTAGGGTAATTTGCCTTACCCAATGATACAGTTGGTTGATGATTCCTTTGCGTGTATTACTATGCGAAATATAGGTTTCTGATTGGTAATACTGTCCTATTTGTTCGATGTTGGGGCGTGGGTTCGTAAAGTGAAAATCACATTGTTGGCAGGCGACTACCTCGAAGTAGGTTTGACTGACAGTAAAATCTTTACATTTTACGATGGGTGTAAAATTGGTGTGTTTGCAGATAGGACAAGCTTCTATGGTCTCGAGCATTTTGACTAAATAGATATTTTAGGGTGCAAAATTATGCTTTTTTTATTACTCTAAATACAAATCAATGGTTCTTTTCTCGAGATTGGTTTCCTTGATGCTTACTTTTACAGTATCGCCAAAGCCAAATATGCGTCCTTTGCGTCTGCCAACAAGTCTGTAGTTTTCAGTATCTAAATCATAATAATCATCTGTAAGGTCTACAACACGTACAAGGCCTTCGCATTTGGTTTCGTTGATTTCGACATAAAAACCCCATTCGGTTACGCCCGTAATCACTCCTTCGTAGGCAGTATTATTAAGCGCAAATTGTTGCATATACTCCACTTGTTTATATTTAATGGAGGCTCTTTCGGCTTCTGCTGCCAAGCGTTCGCGGTCAGAGGCATATCGGCACATTGCCTCATAGAGTGTTTGTGATTCGGGGTTGGGGTTGCTTAGGTATTTATGGAGGAGTCTATGCGCCATCATATCGGGGTAGCGGCGAATAGGTGAGGTAAAGTGGGTATAAAAGGGGAATGCAAGCCCAAAGTGTGCCGTATCTTCGGTAGTGTATTTGGCTTTTGCCATTGTTCGCACGGCAAGGTTTTGCAATATATTTTGTTGTGCAGTGCCTTCTACAGATTTTGTGAGGTGGTTGAGTGATTGAGCAATTCCTTTGCCTTGAGTTTGGATTTGGTAGCCAAAGCGTTTGGCAAATACAGCAAAATTTTGGAGTTTGTCTTCTATAGGTTCTTCGTGTGTGCGATAGACCATCGTGAGTGGCTTATCGGGGTTGAGGTGATAGACAAAGTCAGCTACTTCTCGGTTGGCAAGCAACATAAACTCCTCAATAAGTTTGTGGGCATCTTTGCGTTCTTTAATGTATACGGCAATGGGTTTTTTATTTTCGTCTAACTTGAATTTGACCTCTATTGTTTCGAAACTAATAGAACCTTCTTTGTATCTTTTTTCGCGAAGTGTATAGGCTAATTGATTAAGGAATAGGATTTCTTGAGCAAAAACGCCTTCTTTTTGTTCTAATACTGTTTGTGCTTCTTCATAAGAAAAACGTTTATCGGAGTGAATGATGGTTTTACCAAACCAACGGTTAATGATGTTGGCTTTTTCATCTATCTCGAAAACTGCCGAAAAAGTAAGTCTATCCTCATGGGGTACTAAAGAACAAATATGATTGGAGAGCCTTTCGGGGAGCATCGGCACGACACGGTCTACAAGGTATACGGAAGTGCCACGCAGGTAGGCTTCGCGGTCGAGAAAACTATCTGTGGGAACATAGTGAGTAACATCGGCAATGTGTACGCCTATTTCCCAGTTGCCATTTTCGAGGCGTTGTACGGAGAGGGCATCATCAAAGTCTTTTGCATCTTCGGGGTCTATGGTGAAAGTAGTAATCTGTCTGAAATCACGTCTTTTGGCTATTTCTTTAGTGGGTATTTTAGCTTCAATATTTTCGGCTTCAGTGATTACATCTTTAGGGAAATTAACGGGTAAGTTGAAATCTGCCATGATAGCGTGCATTTCTGTATCGTTAGCACCTGCATCGCCTAATATTTCAGTTACGATGCCTACGGGGTTGCTATCTAAGCGGTGCCATTCTACGACCTTGACGATTACTTTTTGTCCATTTTTAGCTCCTTGTGTTTGGTCTTTGGGTACAAAAATATCGTAGTACATGCGGCGGTTATCAGGAATGACAAAGGCATATCTTTCTGAAATTTCTATACGCCCTACAAATTCTGTTCTATAACGTGTAAGAATGGTTTGTATTTCTGCTTGCCAATTTTCTGTATTTTTCTTTCCTTTGTTATAAATAAGTGCTTCTACATAATCGCCATCTAAGGCTGAGTTGAGTTTTTCGGCATCTATTTTTAGGTCGCCAATGTCAGAAAATTCGGCATCGGGGACTAAAAAAGCGAAGCGTGGGTTTACAAAATCTATTTTTCCTTTGATGGTTTTATAGGTACGATTGCTTTTTATTTTTCCTTCTACAATCATTAACTTTCCTTCTATAAGCATGTTATTAACAATCGCAGCAGTTTGTTCTTTTTCAATAGGAGCAATCGCTTCCGTAAGGGTTAAAATTTCTTTGAGTGAGTAGGTTTTATTTGGGTTGTTGTGAAGCAGTTTTTCTATGCGGTTTTTGAGTTGGGAGGTGGGAGGGGTTTTTTTGCTTCTTTTTGAATAGTCTTTATTTTTCTTTTTTTTGTTCATATTTTTCTTTTTTTAGGTATAGAAGGGTCTGTTTTATTCATAAAACTTCTAATATTTGATTTTTGGTTTGTGAGCTTATTTTTGCAAAGATATAATAAAAAACGAATTTTTAACATATTTGTGGTTGTTTATGTAATGAAAAGTTGTTGAAGTGTAGAAAAACTAAGATTTCAGCTTTTTTTATACCCATACCGCAAAAATGTCTTTGTCTTGAAATTTGATGTCTTCTATTTTGTATTCTTTGGTTTTTCTGAAATCGTAAATGAGCAAAAAACCTTCTTTGAGTTGGTGCAAATCCAAGTAATCGCTAAGTTGTTGTAAGCCTTTCTCGTGATATTCTTCGCCTCGCCATATCTTGAGTTCGAGAATATGTTTTTGGTTAAGATAGGTAATCACAATATCTACTCTTCGCTCATCACCTACAACAGGTTCTTTGAAATCGAAGCCTTTGCCGTTGAGAATCGGTTTCAAGAAAGACAAAAACAATAGCCTGCCTTCTCTTTCTAGGAAAGAAATGTCTTTAGAACTATAATTTTCTTGCATAAATTCCTGAAACTTAAGCAAAATTTCCTTCAACAAAAGTTGGTTTTTGCTTTCAAATTGTCCGTAGGAAAAAGAAGGTTGCAAAGGTTTGGTTTCTTGCACAGAAAGCATCATATCATACACCCTTTTTTCAAAAATACGATTATGCACCACAGCAGAGCCATTTTCATAAACTAAAATACCATAGGTATGAGCAATAGCAATTACAGGATTCCCAATGTTAAAAGTTCTCTTTTCAGCATTAATAACAATATCAGAAACAAGTTGATACAAATCAGGATTGTTGTTCAAATTTTTGGCTAAGTCATCAAAAAGCGTAGTTGTGTAAGCAGGATTGACCAAAAACCTAAAACTTTCCTCTATATCTTCCATAGTCCAATGTTTTCTATCTGCTTTAGACAAAATAATTTCATCAATGACTTTACACATTTTACTCACCAAATAAGGATAGCCCGAAGTATAATAATAAATTTTTTCGGCTATTTCGGGAATATTCATACTTATATCGGTTTCTTCGCAATATTGTTTGAGCATGGTTTGAATTTCTGTGGCATTGAAACTCATATCTACAGTAAAATCAGTGGCAATATTCCAAGGGCTGTTCAACGAATGAGCATCTTCGGGGCGAATCTTGCGTTTTAGATTTTTAATATCATGAACGCCCAATAAAATAACAGATTGTAAAAAAGGAATTATGCCACTATCTCTGGATAAATAATTATCTCGCAACATAGCTAAAAATTGGAGAAACAAATCATTGTTATTAAATTTATCTACCTCATCAATCATCAAAACTACTTTTTTCTGCTCCTTAAAAACAAACTCGCTCAAGGTTTTTCCCAAACTTTTTAAGGCTTCAATTTCTTGTTGTTTTTGCAAAAACCAATCAGACCATTGCTTGTTTTGAATAAGCAAAATATCAGCAATAGCCCCTAAAAATTCTCTCACAAAAGATTTTTCACTACTAAACATTACCTGCCCCATAGACTCGAAACTCAAGCGAATGACCACGTATTCTGGTTGTTGCAGGAGAAAAGTGTACAAAAAATGGTAAGTAGTTGTTTTGCCAAACTGACGAGGGCGATTCATTGTAAAATAATCTCCATTTTCAATCAATGCCATTATCTTCTCCATTTTATGAGAAATATCTACCATAAAATGTTTAGTAGGAATACAAAGTCCTGTATCGTTGAATCTTTTTTGCATACTTTTTATTTTTATTGACAAAAATAATAGAGCTTGTTATTTTATGAAAAGTAATAAACTGAGAGCCATTACAGCCATACCAGCGACTAAACCATACACAGCCAAATGATGTTCGCCATAGCGTTCAGCAGAAGGGAGTAGCTCATCTAAGGAGATGAAAACCATAATGCCCGCTACTGAGGCAAAAAGAAGCCCAAAAGTAAGTTCGTTGAAGAATGAATACAATAACAAATATCCCACTAACGCTCCTATAGGTTCTGATAGTCCAGATAGAAAGGAATAACCAAAAGCCTTACTTTTGCTTTGTGTAGCATAATAAATAGGTATAGAAACGGCAATGCCTTCGGGTATATTATGAATGGCAATGGCTACTGTGATAGGAATACCAAGTGTAGGGTCGTTGAGGGCACTTGCAAAGGTGGCTAATCCTTCGGGAAAATTATGAATAGCAATGGCTAAAGCAGTGAAAATGCCTGTTTTATACAAGCCGCTGCGCATTTTATAAGCCGATGCCTCTGCATCATTCTCCATATCCTCTATTTTGTGCACCTCGTGTGGATTTTCGAACGAAGGAATCAGCCTATCTATCAATGCAATAAAAAGCATACCCCCAAAAAAAGCCGCTACAGTCATATAAGTTCCGTTTCGCTCACCTAAGGCTTGTGTAAGAGATATTTTTGCTTTAAAAAAAATTTCTACAAAAGATACATAAATCATTACACCTGCCGAAAATCCTAAAGAAACGGCTAAAAATTTGGTATTAGTGGTTTTGGCAAAAAAAGCCATCGCACTTCCTATTCCTGTGGCTAAACCAGCAAAAAGTGTAAGGCTGAAAGCAAATAAAAGAGTATTCCAATCGGTATGCATATATAAGGTTTTTATTTATTATTTTAGATATATAATTAAATATTTTTTAGATTAGTCTAAAAATAAAACTTTTTTGCTCTCCAAAAAGTTTCATAAATGTTCAAATAAGTGTAAAAAGTTTTGTTCGTTACTTTTTACTGAATAATATTGTATTACACTTTGCCTTGCATTTGCGCTCATTTCTTTTTCATCAAATCCTTCATCATTGAGCCATTGAGTCAGTATTAGCTCCCATTCTTTGGCGGTATCGCAAAGCCAACCATTTTTCCCATGTTCAATCATTTTTGTATTTACGCCCACAGGCGAAGCCACCGCAGGAATTCCCAAACTCATGTATTGCAAAGCCTTAAAACCACATTTGCCTTTCGCCCAAGCATCATCAGTGAGAGGCATCAGTCCTAAATCCATTTGCATGAGGTCGGCTATTTCGGTTGTTTTTTGCCAAGGAACATACCGAAGCGATTTCAATTGGAAATGAGGCATTTTATTGGCAATCACTAAAAATACAAAGGCATATTTTTGCTCCAATTTTTGGAGAATAGGCACTAAAAAATCCAAATACATCAGTGTAGAATGTGTGCCTGTCCAACCGATTGTTTTTGTTCGTGTTAGTGATGTAAGCTGTTCGAAATGAAATGGATTATGAAGATTTTCTGTATCAATAGTAGTAGGGTTCAAAAAAGTATTAGAATTATACTGAAGTGCATAATCACAGAGATAATCATTGCCCGCACTTACCTTGTAGGCATATCTACACAAATAGCTTGTTTTCCAATAACACTTCACTAATTTTTTCAGAAAACCTGTTTTTGCACTATCAGGCAACCAAATTGCATCATCAAAATCAAAAATAATTTTCTTTCGGGCTATTTTGGCTATATACCATTCTACCCAAGGCAAACCTATGGGGGTAGCCTCGCGGTGAATAAACACAAAATCGAACTTCTTAAGACCCCATAAAAGCTGAAATCTTCGCCAAAAACCACTCACAATCCCCTTGATTTTTGCCCAATTATTCCCTTTTTTATAAAGAATTTGCCAAGTGCCTACGTCTAAAAAACTGTGTACTTCGTATTGATGCGATGCCTTTTCTAGACTTACAAAATACTGCTCAAAACGAAACCGTTGCGAAGGAGCCTCCCCCGAAGGATAGGGCACCAAAAAAAGAATTTTTGCCATAAGTTTAAATACTACGCAAAATAAATATTATATTTGTAAAACAAAAAAAACAACATCATCACTCATGAATACTACAGCTACTACCACCGAAAAAGTTCTTATTCATTTGGAAAATAACGTAAAAACCATCACTATCAACAACCCAAAATCTAAGAACTCTGTAAGCCCCGAAATGGGCACAAGTATTTTGAAAGCCTTAGGCGCAAGCAAACTTGACGGCACACGCGTAATTGTCATAACAGGTGCAGAAGGTAACTTTTGCAGCGGAGCCGACCTAACAGGCAACGGAATGCAAAACCCAAAACAGTATGACGTAACTACTTACTTACGCACCGCTTTTCACCCCTTAGTACTTACTATGCGTACTATTGATATCCCTATCATTGCCAAAGTACGTGGCGTGGCGGCTGGTATTGGAGCTAATTTTGCCTTAGCTGCCGATATGGTATATGCTTCAGAAAATGCAATGTTTAGCCAAATTTTTACAAACATAGCACTCTCTTCCGATGGTGGTGGTGCTTATTGGATGGTAGAAGCATTGGGCTACAAAAAAGCCTTCGAATTGATGGTCAAAGCTGCTAAAATTTCTGCCGCAGATGCCGAAAAATGGGGTATGGTTAATCAACTTTGCAAAGACGAAGACTTAGATGCACAAGTAGACGAAATGGTACAATTTTTAGCCACCGGACCTTTTGTAGCAATCCAAAAAACCAAAGCCAACCTCCGCGAAGCATTGAAAGGCAGCATAGAAACAACTCTTGAGGCAGAAGCCAATAACCAACTTGCTAACTTTCAAACCGATGATTTTATAGAAGGTGTAATGGCTTTTATGCAAAAAAGAAAACCACAATTCAAAGGTAAATAAAATACAAACCCTAAAACAGTACTATTTCTTATGTTTATTTCATTCGAAACCCTTCCTCCCGAAGCACGCATCTGGGTATATACTGCTTCAAGGGCTTGGACAAAAGAAGAAGAACAAAAAATATATAATAGCTTAACTCAATTTGTGGAAAGTTGGCAAAGTCATCAACGCCCTGTCAAGGCGTCTTTTCAATTGGTAGCACAACGCATCATCATCATTGCGGCTGACGAAACGAACTTCTCTACCAGTGGTTGTGCCATTGATGGCTCAGTGGCTTGTCTTAAAAACATAGAAAAAGAGCTCCAATTATCACTCTTAGACCGCTCCAACCTACTATATCAGCACGAAAACGAATGGAAAAGTTGCACAATTGTAATGGCTAAAACCTATGTACAAGAAGGTGAAATACTACCCAATGACCTCATTGTTAATGTAGCCATCACTACCGTTGCCCAACTTGCTACACAACTCTATCAGCCTGCTGCCGAAAGTTGGCTCAAAAGATTTTTTGTTCTACAAACATGAAAAAAAACCTCCATTTACAAAACTTAGCAGAAATCCGTGAGTTTGGAAATATAGAGTTCTTAGCCAAACAAATGGTTGAAGGCTTCATCACAGGCTTGCACCGCTCACCCTTTCACGGGTTCTCGGTAGAGTTTGCCGAACATAGACTCTACAACACAGGCGAAAGCACACGACATGTAGATTGGAAAGTATATGCACGCACTGATAAACTTTTTACCAAAAGATACGAAGAAGAAACCAATTTACGCGCACATTTGCTCATAGACATATCGCCCTCTATGTACTATCCTCAACCTGAATGGGCAAAAATCAATTTTAGCATTTTAGCAGCCGCTTCATTGGCATATATGTTACAAAAACAAAAAGATGCTGTAGGCTTGGCTACTTTCGCCGAAAAAATATATGAGCAATTCCCAGCCAAATCGACTTCCACACACCTCAATAAAATTTTTATAGCCCTGCAAAATCAACTGCAAGCCCCCCCCACAGTAGAGCAAAGCAACATCGCCGAAACCATTCATCAAATCGCCGAAAAAATCAACAGACGCTCCTTAGTAATCATTTTTAGCGATATGCTCGATAATGTAGCCCACGCCGACCAACTCTTTGCAGCATTGCAACATCTAAAGCACAACAAACATGAAGTATTGCTCTTTCATGTGATGGATAAAAAAACCGAATTAGATTTCGAGTTCGAAGACCGACCCTATGAATTTATAGACCTCGAAACCAAAGAAAAAGTAAAACTACAACCTTCGCAAGTAAAAGCCTATTTTCAGGAACAAGCCAAAAATTTTCATCAAGCACTTAAATTACGCTGCGGACAATACAAAATAGATTGGATTGAAGCCGATGTAAGGCAAGGTTTTGAACAAATTTTATATGCTTACCTCATCAAAAGAAGTAAAATAAGTTAAATGAAAACAATAATTACCCCCATTCTTATTGCTTTATCAATCTTGGTGAGTTGCAACTCAAACAACGATACCCAAAATAGTGAAACACAAACCCAAACAGATAACAAGCAAAGTAATATCCCTCTATTAGTGGTTACAGGTTTCGGAAGTAAAAAAGAAAATATAAGCCTTGCAACACTCAAAAAAGACTATTGTGCAGGCAAAATATACCTTTTTGCAACTGCCAAAGAAAAAGCCAAGCAATATTTTGGTTGTGAAAATAACAAGATTATCCAATCGCTTGAAGATTTTGTGCCACTTGCCAAAAATGACGAACTTCTTATCATAGACCTTGAAAACAGCATACCACAATTCAAAGCCTTAGCCATAGACGGAATTCAGTTTTTTAGCAATGCAAAACAGTACCCGCTTACCAATCCCGACAAAAATTTAACCTCTTTTGATTTCTCAAAAAACGTTACTCACTTTATCCTCACAGGGGTAACAGCTATTACCCGACACATGGGCGCATTAGCCGACCAACAAGGAACTGATTTTCTGGTCAAAAATTTATTGCCTCATTTCCGAAATGCTGACCTCGTACACATCAGCAACGAAGTAAGCATCAGCGACCCTTGCGACTATCAAGGCGTAAATGCTGCCTATAGCTTTTGTACCAAAGAAGCCCATTTTGCCCCCATTCTTGCGCTTGGTGCTGATATTATAGAGCTTACAGGCAATCATAATTTAGACTATGGCGCAGAGGCATACAAAAAAACAATGCAATGGTACGAAAAACACCAACTCCAAACCTTTGGCGGCGGGCTCTCCCCAGAATTAGCCAATACTCCACTCATCATCACGCTAAAAGATGGCAAAAAAATAGGTTTCATCGGTTTCAATGAGCTTTGTCCCTCAGGAGAATGTGCCGATAAAACCATTGGCGCGAATAGATATGAACCCGAAAAAGCAAAAAAAGTAATAGAGAAAATGAGAAAAGAACTCAAGGCAGACCTCATTTTTGTAGGCGTACAGTTTTCAGAGGTAGATGCCTACGCTCCCACACCTTCCCAAACTAAAATCTCATACGAGTTATTAGATTTTGGTGCCGATGTGGTATATGGCTCACAAGCACACCAGATACAACAAATAGAATTCAGAAAAGGAAAAGCCATTTTTCACGGCTTAGGTAACTTTCTTTTTGACCAAGTACACCGCATAGGCGTAAGGCAAGCCTATTTTTTACACCATTATATCTACAAAGGCAAACTCATACAATCTATACCTGTGTTTACCTTTATGGCTGAAAACCGCGAACCTACCTTGGCAAACCCCGCAGAAATAGCAGATATGAAAAAAGTAGCCTATATAGATGCGTTACTTTACAAGTGGTAAGCCAAGAGAATGATTTCCAAAGTTTGTTTTTCTACAATTAAATAGTATATTTGCCTCATTATATCAGTATAGAAAAAAGCACATGCACAATACCACCAAAAGCCAACAACTTTTCGAAAAAGCTAAAAATTTTATACCCGGAGGTGTTAATTCTCCTGTTCGCGCTTTCAAAGCCGTAGGCGGAAATCCCCTTTTCATCAAATCTGCAAAAGGTGCTTACCTCTACGATGAAGACGATAACCGCTACATAGAACTCATCAACTCTTGGGGTCCTATGATATTAGGACACGCACACCCCCTCATAGAAGAAGCCATCAAAGAAGCCTTACCCGCCTCTTTGTCTTTTGGCGCACCCACCACCCGCGAAATAGAAGCCGCCGAACTTATTATACAAATGGTACCCTCTATAGAAAAAGTACGCATGGTCAATTCAGGTACGGAAGCCTGCATGAGTGCCATTCGCTTAGCAAGAGGTTATACCTACAGAGATAAAATTATCAAATTTTCAGGTTGTTATCACGGACATGGCGACTCCTTCCTTATAGCAGCAGGCAGTGGCGCACTCACCTTAGGCATACCCGATAGCCCAGGCATCACCAAACAAACAGCCCAAGATACACTCATTGCGCCTTTCAACGATTTAGAAGCCGTAGAGCAATTAGTACATACCCACAAAGGCAATGTAGCCGCCATCATCATAGAGCCTGTAGCGGGTAATATGGGTTTAGTAACACCCCAAAAAGGATTTTTAGAAGGACTCCGAAAAATTTGTGATGCCGAAGACATTATTCTTATTTTTGACGAAGTAATGACAGGATTCCGCTTAGCCAAAGGAGGCGCGCAAGAACGTTTGGGCGTTACTCCAGACCTTACTACATTAGGCAAAATTATTGGCGCAGGAATGCCTGTAGGCGCGTATGGTGGCAAAAAAGAACTAATGGACTACGTAGCCCCTGCCGGACCTGTGTACCAAGCAGGCACACTTTCTGGAAACCCAATAGCAATGGCAGCAGGGTTGGCGATGCTCCGACACCTAAACCAACACCCCGAAGTATACCAAAAATTGGAAGACATAGCCCAACAACTTATACAAGGCATGCAACAAATCAACCAAAAATTAGGTCTTTCCTACACCATCAACCATATAGGGTCTATGTATAGCTTGTTTTTTACTGCTGAAGAAATCTATGACTTCGATTCGGCACGAAAAAGCAACACAGAACTTTTTGGTAAATACTTCCGTGCTATGCTCGAGCGTGGCGTATATTTAGCCCCTTCGCAGTTTGAAAGTTTATTTCTTTCTACTGCACTTTCAGAAGCAGATATACAACACATTTTGCAAGCACACGAAGAGAGTTTGAAAACTATTTTAGGCTAAAAAACTACATGGAACAACTCAAAATTATCAGCGAACACTCTTGGGGCTGGCTCTTTTTGGCTATACTTATTGCATTGGGCTATAGCTTTCTGCTTTATACCAACAAATCCCCTTGGTCGCGAAATTGGAACTATGCCCTTGCCTTAGGGCGTTTCCTTTGGGTGCTGGTGCTATTGGTTCTTTTATTTATCAATCCATTGATTCGCCTCATTAGCAATACTTTAGAAAAACCTATAGTTGTCATCGCCTTAGATAATTCACTCTCCGTAAAAGCGACTACCTCTGCCGCTACTTTACAAGAAGTACAAAAAAAACTTGACACGCTCATCAGTCAATTACAAAGCGAGGGAGTAGAAGTAGAAATAGATTTTTTTGACAAAAACACCCAAAAATTTCAAAATTTTCAGAAAGTTAGCTTTCAGCACCCCAGTACTCCTATTTATGAGTTGCTCCAAAACATTAAAAACAATTACGAAAATAGAAATATTGATAAAGTAATTCTACTTACTGATGGCATCTATAACCAAGGTGCTTCGCCTCTATTTGCAAATTTCAACTTTCCTATTATTACCATCGGTTTAGGCGACCCTACTCCTAAAAACGACATACGCATACAGACCGTTTTAGCCAATAAAGTAGCCTATTTGGGCAATAAATTTCCCATCACTGCCGATATAGAAAGCAATGGTTTTGCAGGAAAAAGTACGATGGTGTATTTGAGCCAAAACGGAAAAGTGATAGACAAAAAAATGATTACCTTTGGCGCAAAAGACGATTTGCAAACCGTCAGTTTTTATGCACAAGCCGAACAAAAAGGCATTCAAAGGCTAACTATCAGCGTAGAAGCCATTCAAGGTGAGTTTAGTACAGAAAACAACACAAGAGATGTATATGTGGAAGTGATAGACGGGCGCGAAAAAATTCTCATCATAGCCACCGCTCCTCACCCCGATATAAAAGCACTTAAAAGTACTCTTAACAAAAATGAAAACTACCAAGTAACTACAGCTATTGTTGGGCTACAACCCATCAAAGAAGAAAAATACGACCTGGTCTTTTTCTACCAAATACCCAATCTTAATCAACAAGGAAACGAATGGTTGCAAAAATTTAAACAAAGCAATACACCCGTTATTTTTGTCTTAGGTGCGCAAAGTGATATAGCTAATTTCAATCAACAAAATAATGCACTACGCATCAATGTCCGCATGGGGCAAGTAGACAAAGTAACACCTGTTTTTAATAAAAACTTTACACGCCTCAATCTTGACCCCGAAAAAGCCAATTTATTCAATAAATTTCCGCCCCTTACCGTACCTTTTGGCGAATACAGCATACCCAATGGCGCAGACGTAATTCTTACACAAAAAGTAGGCAATGTAGAAACAGCCAAAGCCCTTATTGTGATGAATACTACAGGCAACCGCAATATGGCAGTGATAGCAGGCGAAGGTATATGGCAATGGCGCATCGAAGAGTACAACCTCACCGAAAAACACGAAGTATTTGATGACTTCCTCAATCGACTTGTGCAATATATGACCACCAAAGAAGACCGCCGAAAATTGCGCGTGTATCCTATCAATGAAGAATTTTATGATTTCGAGAAAGTAGTCTTCGAAACCGAAGTATACAACGACCTTTACGAACGCGTTTATGACCAAAAAATAAACCTCACCATCACACACGAAAGCGGAAAAACCTATACTTACAACATAGCACCTACAGCCTCTAATAGCCGTTTTGAAAGAAGCGGACTTCCCAAAGGCGTGTACCGATACCAAGCAAGTATGGCACAAAAAAACAATGTAGAATCTGTAACAGGGCAGTTCACCGTCAAAGAGATACAATTAGAATCTATCAACTATACTGCTGACCACGCAATGCTCAAAGAACTTGCAAAGCGCACACAAGGCAAATTTTTTATGCCCGAAGAATGGCAAAAAATGAACGAATACGTCAAAAAAACACAAAAACCCGACCTCATACACACTACCGAATCACTCAACGAAGCCATTCATCTGAAATGGGTTTTCTTCTTAGTACTGATTTTGTTCACTATTGAGTGGGTTATTCGCAAATATCAGGGCAGTTATTGAGAAAAATTAACAATATTTAATGACTCTAATTTTATCAAATTCGTTATCACTCTTAAAACTTTACAATAAAAATGGAAAAAAACACAATATCCTTATTCAAACAAAATAAAAGACTTTTAGGCATTTTATTTTCTGTAGTAGTATTACTCTGCATTCCGTTCGTAGCAATGCAATTCACTCAGGAAGTTGCATGGAGTTCTTTCGATTTCTTAGTTGCTTTTTGCCTCCTTAGTTTCACAGGGTTGTCTTTTGAATTTATCATGCGCAACACCAAAACAACTTACCAAAAAGTACTACTTACAGCACTCTTGTTAATGGCTTTTTTACTCATTTGGATTGAACTTGCAGTAGGCATTTTCGGTTCTCCTTTTGCAGGAAGTTAGTTGAAATCAAAAATACTTTTGTATAAACCCCTATGAAACACCGCGATTTAGCCAAAGGAATTACCCAAACCAACCAACAAAAGAATAATCAATCTCCTAAAAAAAACTTTAATGTTTGGTTAGCAATCACTATTGTCTTGGTGGTCATTGTTCTATTAGGCAATGAGCTTTTCAAAAAAGGTACTTTCAAGAGTGAGGACAAAAAGGAAACTAAAGCAGAAGTAGACACCTCTACTCAAAAATTAGAACAGCTTGATACTTCTTTCAAAGAAAAACAACTGAAATACATCAGAGTACGAGAAGCCTTCAGAGCCAAACGCGACACACTCAAAACTTTGCTCAAAAGCAAAGGCATTAATTCTTTTTCTATCGATATTTATTTGCGTGTTTTCAAACAAGAACAAGAATTAGAGTTATGGGTAAAAGCACGCGAAAGCCAACAATACATACTCCTGAAAACCTATAAAATATGCAAACTCAGCGGAAAAATAGGACCTAAGAGAAAAGACGGAGATGGGCAAATTCCTGAAGGTTTTTACCATATAGACCGCTACAATGCCTCGAGCAAATACCATCTTTCATTGGGTTTGAACTACCCTAACCGTGCCGACCGTATCAGAAGTGATAGCCTCAAAACGGGGAGTGACATTTACATTCACGGAGATTGTATTTCGGTGAGTAGTATTGCCATTACAGATGACTTCATCAAAGAAGTATACCTTTTGGCTATTGAAGCCAAATCGGACGGGCAAGAACGCGTACCAGTGAGTATTTTCCCTACAAGACTAACAAATAACAATTTGAAAAGACTTGAGGAAGAAACCAACGAAACAAGCCTCAAGAAATTTTGGGGACAACTTAAAAAAGGGTATGATTATTTTGAAAAATGCAAGCAACTGCCCAATGTTACTATTAACTCTAAGGGTGAGTACCTCATCACGAGTGAGTGCCAATAAAATAGCAACTAAGCGACTGTTTTGACTTCCTCTTCTTCTCCTTTTTTAGGCTCAAAAAAAGAACCCTGCCAAATAAATATAATCGTAACGGCTACAAAAATAGCACTATCCGCAATATTAAAAACAGGCCAAAGAGCATAGTATTCCCCACCTATAATAGGTATCCAATTAGGAACAATTCCTTTCCATATATCTACATAAATCATATCTATTACCTGCCCATGAAACCAAGGCGTAGGTGAGCCATCGGGCGCATTGCCCAAAAAAACACCATAAAAAATACTATCAATAGCATTGCCTAATGCACCCGCCAATATCATAGCAATAGAAACGATAAAGCCTTTATGTGCCTTTTTATCAACCAAATACTTTATATAATAAATAATGGCTATTACAGCGATGATTCTGAACACCGTAAGTATAAGTTTTCCATAGGGAGTGCTGAGTGTGATGCCAAAAGCCATACCTGCATTCAGTACATAACTGATTTTGAGCCAATTGCCTAATAAAGGAATCTCATCTTGGTAAGGGCGCATATTGAAATGCACCAAAAGTTTTGTGCTTTGATCGAGTAAAATGATAGCCAAAGCAATCAGATAAAAGAAGGAATACTTTTTCATAAGTGGGTGCAAATTTACAAATATTTTGTTCGGATTTTATATAAGAGCCTTCATTTTTTATTGTTCTATTTACTTAAATGCTTGTTTTTTGCTATATTTGTAACCTTAACCATAAAAAACACGCAAAATGTTGCTCGCTCAAATTGCTACTTGGCTGTTATTGTTCTTTACAAACCAACCCCAAACACCTCCACACGACTTTCATAGCAGTTTAGCCGATATGCAATACAATGCCTCTACCAAAAGTTTTGAGGTCATTCTTACCGTTTTTACAGACGATTTCGAAGCCGCACTTACAGCGTCTTTAGAACAAGAAAGATACGCACATTTGGTGCTTAGTATTTTTGGAAGCCCTACAAATCCCAATATCACACAAAGAAAATACGAAATGATTCGCCTTGATGAGTCTAAAAAATACGAGCCACTCATACAAGCCTACCTTAGTTATCATTTTGCTATCATCAAAAACCAAGAACCTAAAACACTTCAATACGTAGGGCGAAAATCACAAGCCGATGTTACGATGCTTTATTTTGAGATTCCTTGCAAAGAAGCTCTCAAAGGGCTTATTTTCAGAAATAGCCTCATCACTGAACTATACGAAGACCAAGTAAATGTAGTCAATTTGATTTATAAGGAACAAAAAAAGAGCTTTCTTTTTCAAATATCACAAACAGAGCAACCCCTTGAGTTCTAATGCGAATGTATCTCTAAAGGGCTAATTTTAGGATAGCCGTACTTTGTCTTTAACATTTATTTTAATGATTTTTTTGAAAATTGTACTTTTCTAAGAAGGTTTACTTTTTTTGCCTCTGCCAAAATCAATTTTGATTGGGTATGGTTAAAAATCTTAAATGTTTACTATTTTTACAATCCCAAATCAATATTTTATTTATGATTGTATTTCCAAATGCCAAAATCAATTTAGGGTTGCAAATCATCAAAAAACGCTCAGATGGTTACCACGAAATTAACACTTGTTTTTACCCTATTGGGCTTACAGATGTGTTAGAAATACTCCCCCATAAAGAAGAAACCACTTTCACACAAACAGGCATTGATATTCCTGCTGACAATCAACCTAATATTTGTATGAAAGCCTACAAACTATTACAAAAATATTTTAAACTCCCCCCTTTACAAATTCACCTCCATAAAAATATCCCTGTAGGTGCAGGTTTAGGCGGAGGCTCGGCTGATGCGGCTTATATGCTCAAAGCCCTCAACGAAATGTTTTTTTTAGAACTTTCTGCCGAAGACCTATGGCATTTTGCCAAAGAATTAGGAAGCGATTGCGCCTTTTTTTTACAGAATACACCCGCCATAGGAAAGGGTAGGGGAGAGGAACTAACTCCTTTTCAAGTATCAATAGCCCATTACGCATTATTAATCATATACCCCAACCTACACATCAGTACTGCTGAAGCCTACCAAAAAGTAGTGCCTAACACGCCCAAAATGCCTCTTGAACAAGCATTACAAATGCCCCTCAAAGCGTGGGAAAATCACCTTATCAACGATTTTGAAAAACCCCTGTTTGAGAAATATCCCTTACTCCAAAGCATCAAAGAACAACTTTACCAAGCAGGCGCGCTCTATGCCGCTATGAGTGGCAGCGGTTCTACCCTATTTGGTATCTTCGAGCCCCAAAAATTACTTAATCTTGAGTGGCAAATTCCACAAGATTATTTCGTATGGCAAAGTCAAATCAATATATAATTACTCACAATATAAATAACAAAAAAAAACTATGATTCCTCAAATAATGTGCATAGATGATGATAAAATCACCTTGATGTTTTGTGAAACAATGCTAAAGAAGCAAAATATAGCTAAAAAAGTAATCACTTTCATAGGTGCTGAAGAAGCCTTAGACTATTTGGCTCAAAAAAATGATGTTGACTTCATCTTTCTCGATTTGAATATGCCACACATGGATGGTTGGGAATTCTTAGAAATTTATGTTCAAAAGATACAACCTCAGTACCCTAAAATCAAAATATTGATTCTTTCATCAAGTATTAATCCCGACGATATAGAACGTGCTCAACAATACCCAATAATTATTCACTTTATCAGCAAACCCCTAACAGTTCAAAATTTAGAAAATTTAAAATCAATCAAAGAAATACAACCGTTTTTTGTCTAAATCTCAGAAAAAAGATTATTTTGCAATACTAACCGTTTTTTGTTTATATACTTATACACTATGTCAGAAGAAGAAAATCGAAAGGGTTGTTGGGCTATGTTCAATGTAGGTGTTTCGGCACTCTTAGCACTCATTTTAGGGGTAGCTTTTGTCCCTGACCTCATCCCCATCAAAGGGCTTCCCGAAATATTCAAGACCTACACCGAAAATAATACGCGTTTGATGTGGCAAAAACCTATAGCCATCAAAGATGAAAACAACCAGAGTAACTTATTGATTATCAACCGTGTAAATGTACCTAAACTACTACCCGATGATTTACTTTCAAAAGACAAAAAAGCACATACGGCTGCACTCCCTATAAGTTTAAGCCTTAAAATGCCTCAAAAATATGAACTCTTGTGGGATAAAACACTCGAAGACATAGACGAAAAGGAAATCCCTTATCTGAACTACATCATCTCTGGAAAACAATTATATATTTCCTCACAATATTTCCTCAAAGCTATCAATGTAAATACAGGTGAGGCATTATGGAGCATCAGCCTTACGAGTGCGGCAATGCCCAACTGCCAAAATTGTTTGGCTATCGCAGAAGGTAAAATACTATTGCTCTCTCAAAATAATATGTTGCAAGCATTTAGCGTAGAAAAAGGCAAACCTCTTTGGCAACAGAAACTCTCTGCAAACCCTACACAACATAAACAATGGGGTATCAAAATTACCCAAAATTTAGCATGGGTAGCCGATAAAGAAGGTTTACAATCCTTTCAAATCAATACAGGAAAAGCAGGCAAAAAAGTAAAAATTGCGCCTCAAAATCAGTATTGGTTAGCCAAAAGCCCGCAACACCTTTTAGTACTTCAAAATAACAACGATAAAGAACCCCCCAAACTACAATATTGGCAAATGCCCAAAAGCCAACTCGTATGGACAGCCAACCTACCTAAAAACTGGCAAATGGAGAAGAACAACCATTTCCTTACGTTCTATGATTGCCTTTTTGCCATAAAAATAGGCAACAAAAATGCCATTGGTGCCATTACCCTCAGCAAAGGAATACCGCGCATTTTGATTAGTGATGAAAACTACCAATTAATCCCTTTTTTAGAGCAAAACAATACATTGCTCGTGCAAGCCAAAAGCCTCAACTCAGATTTCAGCGAACTATGGGCTATCAGTTTAGCCGATGGCAAAATACTTTGGAAACAACCTCTGCAAGCCTCCTTATCGTTGCATCAATTGGCTGAATACCAAAAAAACAAAGAAATGAGTCAATTTTGGTTTGTCTATGCGTCTAACAAAGAAGTATTATTGTGGCAAGTTTTTAGAGATACTCGCAAAATAGAATTCAAAATCATTGATTTCCAAACAGGTTCAGTACGTACACAAGAAAGTTTTGAGCAAGAAGTACAACCCATCATTGATTATACTTTTATTGGCGACTATGCCTACCTAAGTAGTAAGAATATTATTTATGCATTTTCTTTGCTTACAGGAGAAATCACTACTGAGTGGCCCTAAAAAAGTACTATACCTTAATACCAATCAAAAGTATATCATCTATTTGTTTCTGGTTGCTCTCTTCCATCCACTGCATCATAGCACTATCAAGAGCCCTCTTTTGCGCTTCCATAGGCAGTGTGTGTATTTCATAAAGCAAACTTTTGAGGCGTGTGAGCATAAATTTTTTATTCTTAGGTCCTCCAAATTGGTCTTGCAAACCATCAGAAAACATATACAGCATAGCCCCTTGACTTACATCTATGGTTGTTTTTTCAAATACTACTTCCGATAAAAAACCACCAATAGAAGCCTTCGTAGCATTCACCTGCGTAAGTTGTTGGTTTTGAATATAAATCAGTGGATTGTGCGCACCCGCAAATTCTACAATGGGTTTATTTTTGTATATCACACAGAGTGCTAAATCCATACCATCACGGTTTTTCGTTTGTGCCTGCCTAAGCATTTTATCTATATCTTGGTTCAACTCTTTGAGAATAAGGTCAGACTCGTAGATTTTTTTCAACGATACAATATTATTCAACGCACTAATCCCCAACATACTCATAAAAGCTCCCGGAACGCCGTGCCCCGTACAATCTACAGCCGCAATGATAGTACGGTCTTCTAATTCCTGAAACCAATAAAAATCGCCCGATACAATATCGCGTGGTTGTAAATAAATAAAACTTTCTTTGATACCCACTAAATTTTTAGTTTCGGGCAGAAGAGCCTCCTGAATCCGTCTTGCGTAGAGCAAACTAGAAATATTGTCATCATTTTTCTTTTCGATAATCTCATTTTGCTCTTTTAAAATAGAATTCTTGGTTTCTATTTCCTGATTTTGTGTAGTAAGCAAACCATTTACTTTTTTCTTCTCCTGATTAGAACGATACAATAAAAAAGTAACGGTAAAGACCAATGCTAAAATTATAACAACTGTAAAACTAATAGTTTGTTGTATAGCTCTGTCTTTATTTGCCAAGTCTATCTCTACTTGTTTGCGTGCCAAATCATAATCACGGTGCAAAGCCAAAAGTTTATTATTATTCTCTTCATTGACCAATGAATCACTGATGTTGGAGTAAATAGTCTGAAACTCAAAGGCTTTTACAAAATCTTTTTTGTTTGCATAGAGGCTCGTAAGTATTTTACTTGAGCGTCTTACATACTCCTTAGAACCTATTTTGCGCGATAAATCAAAACCCTTAAGTGCCAATTCAGAAGCCTTTTCATCTTCGCCAAGTGCCAAATAAACACTGCTTAAATTAATAGTACTTAGAATGATAGCTCTTTTATTGTTAAGTTCTACTGCCAAATCGTAGGCTTCTTGGTGGTATTTCAGCGATTCTTTGTATTTTGCTTGTTTTGCCAAAATTTCTCCAATGCGCACCAAAGAAGATTGAATATTGTCTTTATCTCCTTTTTTAAGGCGAATTTGATACGATTTCATAAAAATCTCAAATGCCTTGTCATATTCTTTCATATCTTGGTATATCTCACCTTGGCGAATATAACCATAACCCAAGCCGCGCTCATCTTTCAGTTCCTCGAACATGTCTATGGCTTTTTGCGTAAATTCGAGTGCTTCTTTGTATTGCTTCTGAAATTTATATATCTCACCCACATTATTATTAGAGTAAGCGATTTGGGCTTTCAACCTATGTTCTTCTGCTATCTTAAGGGCTTGGAAATAATGGCGAATCGCTTCGGGGTAGTCGCCTAAGTTACGATAAATCACCCCTGTAAAATTACTTGCTTCCGACCAATTTTTGTAATCTTTCACTTTTTCAGCCAATTCTATAGCTTTGCGACCATATTCTAACCCTTTAAGATAGTTATCACTTCTATAGTTCCAACACAAAGCAGTATAGACAACTACTTGGTCTGCTTCGCTGAGTTCTTTGGTTTTTAATAAATTTTCTAAACTATCTGTAAGTTTATTTTGCGCTTGCAAAGCTAAACTATAGGCAAAAATTAGGCATAACAAAAATATACTTTTGAATAAATATATAAAGTAGAGTTTATGCATAATTATGATTAGGTAATTTCACTTCAAAAATAGCATAGCAGCAAAAACTTTGCAAAATATTACATCTATATTTTATTGGTTTCTTGAAAAAATGAATAAAATACTTTGATTATCAACATATTAGCCTAAAAAGGATTAAAAAAATATATATTTACTGAACACTGTTTATTAATTTTACGTTGTAATATAAAAAAACACCCAAATACCCATGCGTCTTGTCGATTTTTCAGTCAAAAACTATCAATTCACCATCATCATTTTTATTATGGTATTGGCTTTAGGGCTCAATTCACTATTTAACATGCCCAAAAGTGAAGACCCCGAAATGATAGTCCCCTTTTTCTTGGTTGTGGCTGTATATCCCGGCACTACCCCTACCGACATGGAGGAGTTGCTCGTAAAACCGATAGAAGATGTCATGTACGAATTAGAAAACATAGCCGAAATCAAGACCGATATAGAAGATGGTTTGATGATTATGCGCATAGAGTTCCAATTTGGCTCAGATAGAGAAGAAAAATATGGCGATGTAGTGCGCGAACTCAACAACCTCCGCAACCGTCTTCCACAAGATATTCCCTTGCTCGAAGTACGTAAATTTGCCCCTTCTGATGTAGTCATTTTGCAAGCCGCCCTTCAATCAGAAACTGCCCCCTACAAAGAATTAGAAAAATATGGTGAAATACTCAAAGACAAATTTGAGAAAGTAAAAAGCCTCAAAAATGCTACTGTGCAAGCCTTCCCTGAACAACAAGTCCGCATCTCGGTTAATTTAGAAAAAATGGCACAAAACAAAATTCCCATCAACCGTGTCATACAAGCCATTCAAAGCGAAGCCACCAACATTCCCGCAGGAAGTATAGAAATAGGAGCTAAAAAATTCAATGTCAAAACCAGCGGAAAACTACTCAACTTAGAAGAAATCAGAGAAATTGTAGTCCATGCCAATGGTACTGAAATAGTCAAACTCAAAGACATCGCCGATATTAGCTTCAACTACGAAGAAGAAACCCATATAGCCTCTTTCAATGGCAAAAGAGCCGTTTTTGTAACGGCAAGTATGAAAGACAAACAAAATATTTTTGCCGTAAGAGCACAAATGAAACCCATCTTAGAAGAGTTTGAAAAAGAATTGCCCAAGCATATTACCTTCAGTAAAGTATTCGACCAATCAGAAAGTGTAGCCAAAAGAATGGGCAATTTTACCCGCGATTTCATCATTGCCATCTTTTTAGTGTTGCTCACCTTATTGCCCTTAGGTTGGAGAGCCTCTTTAGTAGTGATGATTTCCATACCGCTCTCCTTAGCCATCGGTTTAGCCATACTCGATTATTTAGGCTATAGTATCAACCAACTGAGCATCGTAGGAATGGTTGTTGCACTGGGGTTGTTGGTAGATGATTCTATAGTGGTGGTCGAGAACATAGAACGATTTTTACGATTAGGACACCCACGCCTTGAAGCCTCTATCGAAGCCACCAAACAAATTGGAATGGCGGTTTTAGGCTGTACCGCAGTGCTTATTTTAGCCTTTTTACCCTTAGCTTTTTTGCCTGAAGCTGCTGGCGAATTTATCAGAAGTATGCCAATGGCAGTGATTACTACGGTGTTAGCCTCTTTGTTTGTATCCATTACCATCGTGCCATTTCTTTCCAGTCTTATTCTCTCAAAAGAAGCACACCCCGAAGGAAATTTATTTTTAAGACTACTCAAAAGGTTCATTTCAGGCTCTTATCGAAAAATTTTAAACAAAGCTCTTGCCTATCCTATCCTTACACTTATCATCTCAGGGCTTATTTTTGTAGGTGCGTTAGCCTTGATACCTTTTGTAGGCATGAGTGTATTCCCAAAATCTGACAAACCCCAATTTCTCATTAGTTTGGAAGCTCCATTAGGTACTAACCTCTACGAAACACAACGCATGACCAAGGAAATAGAACAAGTATTGAAGAAAAAAGAAGCCATCAAAAGTTACACTACCAATGTAGGGAAAGGAAACCCAAGAGTATACTATAATATAGGACAAAAAAATGAGGCTGCTAACTATGCCGAGTTTTTTGTACAACTTGAAGAAATGGACAAAAACGAATTAGAACATTTCATAGATGAATTACGCGAAGACTTCAAAGATTACTCCAAAGCACGCATAGAAGTAAAACAATTTGAACAAGGACCTCCCTTGGAAGCTCCCATAGAAGTACGCATCATTGGCAATCATTTAGATTCTCTCCGAAAATTAGCCTTTGAAGTAGAAAACATAATCAAAAATACAGAGGGCACTATCTATGTAAACAATCCACTTACCTCACTCAACACCGATGTAAAAGTGGACATCAACCGCGAAAAAGCAGGAATGTTAGGCATTGCTACTGCCGAAATAGACCGTACTGTTCGTTTGGGCATCGCTGGACTCAATATCGCTACTTTCCAAGACGAAGAAGGCAAAGAATACAACATCAACATTACTATACCACGCAACAACCGACAAGATTTGGAAGTATTCGACAAAATATATGTAAGCAATTTCAACGGCACACTCATACCCCTCAAACACTTAGCCAACATACAACTACAAAAATCGCCTACCCTCATTCGACACTTCAACAAAGAAAGATACATCGTCATTTCAAGCTATGTAAAATCAGGCTTCCTCACCAGCAGAGTTACTCAAGAAGTAATTCAGAAATTGGAAAAGCACAAATTCCCCAAAGATTATAGCTACAAAATGGCAGGAGAGTTAGAAAACAGCCAAGAAAGTTTTGGCGGTATTGGCAATGTCATCATCTTCACCATTTTTGGCATCTTAGCCATTCTCATTTTAGAATTTCGAACCTTTAAAAGCACCCTCATCGTACTCTCCGTAGTACCCTTAGGCATCATTGGCGCGGTGCTTATACTCCTCATCACAGGCAATACTTTTTCTTTTACTGCCGTTATTGGAATGATAGCACTTGTAGGCATCGAAATCAAAAATTCCATACTCTTGGTAGATTATACCAATCAACTCCGCGAAAACGGACTCAGCATCGACCAAGCCATTGAAGAAGCAGGCGAAACCCGTTTCATACCCATCATTCTCACCACCCTTACCGCCATCGGCGGACTCATACCTTTAGTATTAGAAGAATCCCCACTCTATTCGCCTTTGGCTTGGGTCATCATCGGCGGGCTCATCAGCTCCACCTTACTCACACGCTTAGTTACCCCCGTACTCTATAAATTATTGCCCCCAAAAATAGACACCAAACAATAATTATTGTATATTTGCAAATACTTTCAAAGGCAAATCATCAATTATGAGTTTCAGAATCTATAGTTCCTCCGCAGGTTCAGGCAAAACCTATACACTCACCAAAGAATACCTAAAATTGGCACTCAAATCCGAAAATCCTGCTTATTTTCGGCATATATTAGCCATTACCTTTACCAACGATGCTGCCAATGAAATGAAAGAACGCATCTTGAAAGCTCTCAAACAATTTGCAAACCTCGATAAACTCACTGCAAAAGACAAAAAAAATGCAGAAATACTGCTCAATACCATCAAAATAGAACTCTATGACGAATACAAAATCTCATTAGATACCCAACAACTCCGCCAGCGCGCCGAGCAAGTATTCCGAAGAATCGTCTATAACTACACCGATTTTGCCGTAAGCACCATTGATAGTTTTATCAATATGGTCATCAATGCTTTCACACAGGAACTCAACATACCCTACAACTACGAATTAGACATAGACACCAAACGATTGCTCCGCACCACCATCGAGCGCGTACTCGAAAAAGTAGGTATGCCCGATAAAACCGAATTTTCTAATGTAGTAGTCAGTTGGGCAAAAGAAAAAGTAAACGAAGGAAAAAACTGGAATAGAATCGGCACTGAATTAGTAGAATTTGCCTCACAAGAGTTGGTCAATGAACGCAGTTACAACCACATAGAGAAAATAAGACAACTCTCCTTCACCGATTTCCTCCAAATAAAACACAAAACTGAAAGCTACCTCAAGAATGTTCAAAATATCCTCCGACACCACGCAGGCATAGCACTACAACTCATAGAAGAGAACAATATACAACTCAACGAATTTTTTCAAGGCGATAAAGGAGTAGGTGTTTATTTCAAACACATAGAAGAACTACGCCGCGATAAAATATTCAAACCCATGAATAACTATGTAGCCAAAGCCGTCAATGACGATATATGGTATTCTAAAAGTAAAAACTATAACAAAAACATAGATACCATCAAAGTAGGGCTTCTAAATACCATCATAAGTATCGAGGAAATCAAAAAAAATCACCAAGCCAGCTACATCTTAGCCGAAATGACACTCAAGCACATCTACAAACTTTCGCTCATTCAAGAAATAGAAAAAGAACTGCAAAAAGTAAAAATTGAAAATAACACAATACACATCTCCGATACTACCAAAAAAATTGCCGAAATCATAAGCCACGAGCCCGTGCCCTTCATCTATGAAAAAGTAGGCGAAAAATACAACCATATCCTCATAGACGAGTTCCAAGACACTTCAGTACTACAATGGCTCAACCTACTACCACTCGTAGAAAATAACTTAGCCAACGGAAATTTCAACCTCATTGTAGGAGATGCCAAACAAGCCATTTATAGGTGGCGCGGAGGAGAAATGGAACAACTCGTTTACCTTTACAAAAACCAAATAGAAGAACTGATTAAATTTGGAAGAAATGGATTGCCTTTCCTCGAAGACCGATACTCTCTCATTGCCCAAAACTACCAACCCGCACAACTCAATACTAACTACAGAAGTGCCAAAGAAATCATAGAATTTAATAATGACTTCTTTAAAACAATCGTTGAAGTACATCAACACAACTACCCACTATTGGCAGTTATCTATGACGACTACTTTCAACAGCAAATTCCACCTAATAATACACAAACAGACGGACACGTAGAAATCAAATTTATTGAAAGAACAACAGGCAACAAAGAACAGTATATCCTTGATACATTCGCTGAAATAGACCTCATCATCGCTCAATGCCTCCAAGATGGTTTTCAATACCAAGACATTGCCATACTAAGCCGAAACAACATCAACGCCCGATACATAGCACACCATCTCAAAGAACAAAAAATACCCATCATCTCCCGCGACTCATTACTACTCACCTCCGATGAAAAAATCGTCTTCCTTGTCGCCATGATGAAAGTAATCAACCAACCCGATGACAAGCTCGCCAAATCAGAAGCACTCTATCTATTCTATGTAGTCATACAAAAACAAATACCAGACGAAGATACCAACGAAGCCATCAAACAAACGGTTCATCAACCCATTTCATATTTTTTTCAAGCCCTGCATCAACTCGGCTACATCCTCGAATATACACAACTACAACAACTCGGTGTCTATGAATTGGCTGAAAAACTACTACGAACTTTCCATATCTTAGAAAATCAGCCGCATTTAGCCTATATATTCCGTTTCATGGATTTAATACTCGAGTTCAAAGTCAATTCAAAAAATAACAACCTTGCCGATTTTATACTCTTTTGGGAAGACAAAAGACAAGACACCTCCATCAGCAACGATGCCCAAAACGCCATCGAAATCATCACCATACACCGCTCCAAAGGTTTAGAATACCCCATCGTAATCTGCCCATTTCTCGATTGGGAAATAGAAAGAAAAGGAGGCACCCTATGGATAGAACTTGTCCAAGAAACTAAAGACAACGACCTGCCATTTCTTGAAATCAACGACGGCGAACAACATCTTTCTTCTATTATGGTGCAAAACAATGCAGAACTAAAAAAATCCATCAAAGTAGAAGCAGAAGATAATAAAGACAATGAAAACGTACAAAAAATAAAAAACCAATTAGACAAAGAAGAAGAACTCAACTTCATCGAAAATCTAAATACCCTATATGTAGCATTCACACGTGCCGCACAACGCCTCTACCTCATTGCACAAGCCAGCGAACCCGATAAAGCATTAATCGCCTCACTCATCGCACGCTACTTAGCACAAAAAGGAATCCTGCAAGAAGGACAATTACAATACACCATCACACAAGGAAAACCCCAAAAGGGCAACGACACCAAACCCCAAAACAACGACTTTTTCGATGTCGTAGAGTTTGTTTCCACAGATACACATTGGAAATTCAAAGACCAAATCAAGCCCAACTAAAAATAATGCAACATTTATTTGCTTTTGTTCGAATAAATCTGTAAGTTTCAACAAAAAACGAAACTAATTAACTAAAAATAATAAATACTATGAGCGATTTACACGTGAGTTCTCGTAAGATGCTTACTTTCAATACAGGAGCATTTTTCATCTCCTCCTTAGGCTTCACCATTTTACTCATTACCACTCTTTTCTCAAAAGGCTTCGGATTGTCCATCATCTTTTTCCTATTGGGCTATGCCGCCTTTGGAGTATACCCATTTGTTTCGGCTTGGAGTGCTTTCAAAAATATGGAATATGCCAAATCAAAAGTAAGAGGCTTGGTTTCTTGGATTGTACCCGGACTAATGGCTGTAATGGGGCTATTGGGCTAAATACCAATTCTTGAGAACAATTATAACTACCAATAAAAAACGACCACAAACCTAATAGTGAAAAAGCTATTAGGTTTTTTTTATATTTTTTAATAATTTATTAAGAAAATCGTATTTTTTTGACTATTTTTTACGAAATAACTATATTTTTAAACTTATTTTTAATTTTTTTGTAGAATAATAAGCCAAAAAACCTAACCCCAACGCAATAAAATTTGGAAAAGCAAACCTAAAACCCATAAAACAACCTATTAACAATTTAAAATCAAATTTCAACAAATCAAAAATAGCCCATTTAAAAAATTATCTAAAAAAATTTCAATTTATAATAAAAATAATTATATTTGTATCATCATTCCATCACTTCCTAAACCAATATGAAAATATACACCAAAACTGGCGACGAAGGAACTACCTCACTCATAGGAGGAACAAGAGTAAGCAAAGCACATATAAGAATACAAGCCTATGGAACCATAGACGAACTTAACGCCTACATAGGGCTATTAGCAGACCTTCCCGAAAATCAAAATAGAATCACAACACTCAAAAAAATACAAGACCGACTCTTCACCATTGGCAGCCAACTCGCCAACGAATCAGAAAATAATACCTTTAAACTACCCGAACTATACCCCGAAGACATCACAACCATCGAAACACTCATAGACCAAATCACCGAAAAAGTACCACCACTACGCTCCTTTGTACTACAAGGAGGGCATCAAACCATCTCATTCTGCCACATAACCCGAACCGTATGCCGCCGCGCCGAAAGGCACGTCATAGAACTGACCGAACACGAAAAAATTTCAGAAAACATATTACCCTATCTCAACCGATTGTCTGACTATTTATTCGTACTCGCTCGCTTACTGCACCACGAACTCCAAATACCAGAAACTCCATGGATAGCGCAAAAATAATAATCATACATATCACAACACTCTCCAAACCCCTTTAACCCACCATGATAGCAACAATGCCCATTAACATCAATAAGGTACAAAAATCACGAATCGATAATGTAGATTTCGAAAACCTACAATTTGGTAAAATCTTCGCAGACCACATGTTCTCCATAGATTTTGAACAGCAAACATGGCAAAACCCACGAATAGAACCCTACGACAAAATACAATTTGAACCCTCTCTATTAGCTATTCACTACGGGCAAGCTATTTTTGAAGGAATGAAAGCCTACAGAACTCCTCAAAATGAAATCGTTACTTTCAGACCCCTCGAAAACCTAAAGCGACTCAACCGCTCTGCCGAAAGAATGTGTATGCCAGCACTCTCCGAAGACCTTTTCATGGAAGCACTCCAACAACTTATCAGCTTAGATAAAGATTGGGTGCCCTCTAAAAATGGCTCTACACTCTATATAAGACCCTTCATGTTCGCTACTGACGAATTGGTGGGCATGAACATCTCCGAAACATACCGATTCATGATCATTACCTCTCCCGTAGGAGCTTACTACGCAGCACCCGTAAAAGTAAAAATAGAAACTGAATACCTTAGAGCCGCCAAAGAAGGAGGCGTAGGCTATGCCAAAACAGCAGGCAACTATGCCGCCTCTATGTACCCTATGAAATTGGCAAGACAACAAGGCTATGACCAAGTAATATGGACAGATAGCCGCGAAAACAAATACTTAGAGGAGTTTGGTACCATGAATATTTTCTTAAAAATCAATGGAAAACTTCTTACACCCGAAACAGGCGATAGCGTACTATCTGGCATCACCCGCGATAGCCTTATCCAATTAGCCAAACACATGGGAGTAGAAGTGGAAGAAAGAAAAATAAGCATAGAGGAAGTAATAAAAGCCATCAAAGACAACACGCTTGAGGAAGTATTCGGTGCAGGGACTGCCGCTGTCATCACACCCATAGCACTCATTGGATACCAAAACACCCAATATACACTCAAACCCTTAGATACCAATAGCTTGGCTTTCAAACTCAAAAAAGCACTTACCGATATTCAAACAGGAAAAGCCGAAGACATATTCCAATGGATGCACAAATTAGCATAAAATAAATAAATACGAATTTTATCAATCTTATATAATACCTTTGTGAATCTTTTCGCAAAGGTATTATCATTATAAAGACAAACCATGAAATATTATCTCATCGCAGGCGAACGCTCTGGCGATATGCACGCCGCCAACCTCATGAAAGAAATACAAAAAAAAGACCCAAAAGCACAATTCCGCTTCTGGGGAGGAGATGCCATGAGCCAAATCGCAGGAGAACCCGTAGTACACTACCAAAAAATGGCATTTATGGGCATCACCGAAGTAATCAAAAACCTAAGAACCATCTTCCGACTCATAGCCCAATGCAAAAAAGACCTTCTACAATACCAACCCGATGTAGTCATTCTCATAGACTATGCAGGCTTTAACCTGCGAATAGCCAAATTCGCCAAAAAAAACAACATCAAAACCTTCTTCTACATTTCCCCTAAAATATGGGCATGGAACACAAAAAGAGCCTACAAAATCAAAAAAATCATAGACAAAATGTTTGTCATTTTCCCCTTCGAAGTAGACTTCTACCAACAATTCAACTATAAAGTAGACTATGTAGGCAACCCACTCTTAGATGCCATCGCACAATTCCAACCCAACCCCCAATTCCGTGAAAAATACCAACTAAACCCCCAACCCATCATCGCACTATTACCCGGCAGCCGAAAACAAGAACTGCACCACATGCTACCCAAAATGTTAGAAGTAAGCCAACAATTCCCCGACTATCAATGCATAGTAGCAGGAGTTCGAAACCTACCCGAAACACTCTACCAAAATCTGCAACTATACCCCCAAGTACGCATCATCTACGACGATACCTACAACCTACTCGCCAATGCCGAAGCCGCCATCGTAACCTCTGGCACTGCCACCCTCGAAACAGCACTGTTCCAAATACCACAAGTAGTAGTCTACCAAACCAACCCACTTAGCTTTTCTATCGGAATCCGACTCGTGAAAATAAAACACTTCTCATTAGCCAACCTCGTGGCACAGAAAGAAATCGTAAAAGAACTCATACAAAATAATTTCACTGTAAAAAATACCACACAAGCACTCAAAAATATACTAAAAGGCAATTCAGAAAGAGAAAAAATGCTACAAGACTACCAAGAGCTACTGAGCAAAATCGGGGAAGTAGGAGCTTCCGAACGAACGGCAACACTTATGCTAAAATACCTCAACGAATAAAAAAAAGCCTTTTTATCAATCCAGATAAAAAGGCTCATCAGTGAGTTCCTAAAAAAAATACCATAGCCAATTATTATTTCATTTTTGTTTTCAATACTTCTTCTACTTTTTTCTCATCGTCTTTGAGCATCTCCAAATGATTTTGGATAGTAACTACCATCTCGGAAAAATGAACCTTAGAAGTAAGTCTTGCAAAAGGCTGTCCGCTTTCCTGGTCTATCAATACAATAAATCCAGTATCAGAAAAACGATTTACCACCTCATCTACACGCAATGCTATAGCCAACAATTCTGTTTGATATTGAGCCGTTTTGTTCGTAAAATCCAAACGTACAAACAAAACTTCCTTACCATCAAAACGATTTTTCAAGTGTTCAAAAAACACCTGCATCGTTTGGCTATTCTCGCACCATTCCGCAAAGTGCAAAAGCACCATCACTTTGCCCTTCTTTTTTTTCTTTTTCACAACCAATTCTCTCTTTTTGCTCTTGTTTACTTTTGGTTGCACACTAAACAGTTTAAACATAATTAATCACAGTTTTGGTGAAATTTTGATTTTTCTAACTGTTTTTGCTTTATTTATTACATTGTACTGATTAGGGCGCAAAAACAAAAAACCCGAATCAGCGTATTTTAGTAGGCTCATTCGGGCTTAGGTTTGCTAAAAAAGTGCAACTCTAAAAATAGTCAGTCATCACTTTTGTTTGTTTAAAAGTCAAACCGACTCCCGAACTCTCTGCCTCAGTCCAATTTCCGAAAAAGGAAAAAGAACTTGCTGCAATATCGTGTAACATAGTTATACGATTTAGTTCTTGTAAATATAGGTGTTTGACTCTCATTGAATTTTGACTATTTTTGATTTTAAGTGCGCAAAATTACTGCTTTTTTTCTAATTCCCAAATAAAATCACTTTTTTTTTATTTTTAAAACTAATATTACAAATTCTTCGTAAAAAACAACAAGTGAAAGTATTTTTTTATATAATTTTGCAAAATATTACGGTTACCTTATTCACCCTTACATGTATTAAGTATATCAAGAGTTATTATTTTTAAATCAGTTACCAGTTGTGCCCCCTTTAATAAATTCTAAAACAACCTTAAAAACAAAAACTCAAGTCAAGTAACATCAAACAAATGAAAAGTTATTATCAAAAAAACACAAAACAAGTGCTAAGTACTTTACTTGGTTTCGTGCTATTTTGTACTTTAGCGGCTATCCAACCCGCGCAAGCACAAGAAACGACCACAGTACAAGACTTATTACTTACTTCAATGTGCTCTGATGCTCCAGAAGTTTCAAGACGTTGGAGAGTTCGTAACCCTAATAGTTTCCCTATCAACGTAGATTGGGAAGTATATGGTGCTAACCAAACAGGAAAAGTAGTAGCCCCTCCAGGCGATTCTTACTTTTTCACTAATACAGTAGGCACTACAGGACACCCTAATACCACCAAAATTTATTGGAAAGATGCAAGTAATACACTTAAGTCTACAGTAAAAGCCTCTGGCGGTGCAAAATGTGAGTATCCCTTTGATGCTTGTAAAGTCGTTTATTATGTAGACCATGGTTCTTCTTCTGATGGTATCTCTAATATCTACACCGTAGATGCTAACCTAACCACCAATGTAGCAACCACTAAACTCTACACAAGCGTACCTTACAATTCAGTACACATTGCTTTGCATCCTAACGGAAAACGCCTTTATGTAATAGAAGAAGGAGGTAGAAATACTTTCGGATACATAGATGTAACTACAAAACAATATGTTTTTGTCAGTGAACTTAAATCAGGCAAAATCACCCAAGTAGCTTTCCACCCCAATGGTAAAATCTACTTTAGCTCTATGGATAGCGATAAAGTTTTCTCTATCAATGACTTAGACGAACCTGTAATTGAAGATTTAGGTCAAGTTACTTACAACGGAGGTATCTTAGATATCAACGGTGCTGACATTGCCTTTACTCAAACAGGAGCTTTCTATTTAGCTACTATCGCCTACAAAGGACAAATATTCCGAATCACAGGCGGAAAAGGAGCACTACAAGCTGAAAAAATAGGAAACGAACGCAATAGAAGAATCACAGGATTGGCTATTCTTGACAATGGAAAAGGTAGCTTTATTCACTCTTCCAATAGCCTTAAAGAAATGTCAGTATTAGACATCAATACTGGTGATAGAATCACAGACCTTAAACTCGAAGGCGATATCACTACCATGAACTGGGGCGATATGAGTAGCAGTTGTATGGAAACAATCACTCCTCCCGATCCTATCGGAGGTTGTTCTGCTGCTGAAGTTGTAGAGTTCAAACAAGGACTCAACTCAAAAGGTACTGCTGTAGCCCTTGACCGTAGCGACCCTACCAAAGCACTTGGCGCACCACAAGGTGGCGATGCTAAAGGTTCATTCGTATCTTTAGGTTTCAATGGACATATCATACTCAAATTCTCTGATGCCATCATCAATGGTAATGGCAATGATTTAAGAGTAGTAGAAACAAGTTATGGCAATCCTACTTGTGCTAAATACCCTGAACATGCAGAAGTATTTGCTTCACAAGACGGTGTAAACTGGGTATCTTTAGGTAGCCAATGTTTAGACAGTGAGTACGATTTAGGCTCTTTAGAGTGGGCTCAATATGTAAAAGTAGTAGATAAATCAAATCCTAAAAGCTTCGGAAACGATGGCGATGGATATGATGTAGATGGTGTAGTTTGTTTGAATGGTTCTAAACCCGTTCCTACTGCTACTGCTGACTGCGACGAAGTAGTTGGTGGCTCATCTAACCCTACTAATTGGTCTAAAGTTACACTTTCTGGAAAAGCTTGGGGCGATGACTCTTTCCGCAATGATAGAGTGAAATTTGATGGCAATGGTACTAATAGCGGTGTAGGTATCGCTGGAGGTCGCTTCCCCGAAGTAGATTACAACAAAGATACTCGCGAAAGTGAAGCCATTCGTGTTGATTTCAGAAAAGAATTCACAGGTGCTACTGTAACCCTTAAACGTTTCTACGGCTTAGAAGACGCACGCCGCGACCAAGCTGAAACAGGTTACTGGATTGCTTATGATAAAGATAACAATGAAGTTGGTAGAGGAGGCTTTACAGGTGTATTACCTCTCAATACAGACGGACATTTTGAATTTAGTTTCTCAGCTACCAAACCTTTCGTAGCCGTAGAGTTCTACCCTGGCGTATATACTCAAGCTACTGGAAATGCAACTGCATTCATTCCTGACAATAGCGACTTCTTGTTGCATAAAATTGTACCTACTTGCAAACCCATACTTGCTTGTGGCGATGTAGTAGGTGGTTCTTCTAACCCTACAAATTGGGAAAAAGTAACCATCACAGGAAAAGGTTGGGGCGATGCTAACTTTAATACTGAAAAAGTGAAATTTGACGGTTCTGGTACGAACAGTGGTGTTGGTATTTCAGGAGGTCGTTTCCCTGAAGTAGATTATAACAAACTCACAGGCGAAAGCGAAGTAATTCGTTTCAATTTACATAATACTTTCACAGGTGCTACTGTAACTCTCAAACGTTTCTATGGCTTAGAAGATGCACGCCGCGACCAAGCTGAAACAGGTTGTTGGATTGCTTACAATGCTGCTGGCGAAGAAGTAGGACACGGTAATTTCACGGGTGTAAAAGCATTGGGTACAGATGGACACTTCGAGTTCCAAGTATCTACAAGCGAGCCTTTTACATTACTTGAGTTAAGACCCGGTATCTATGTAAAAGCTGCTGGAAATGCAACAGCTTACGTGCCCGATAACAGCGACTTCTTGGTACACAAAATCGTACCTACTTGTGCTCCTGTAATTGCTTGCGACGAACAAATTGGTGGCTCTGGCTTACCTATTGATTGGTCAAAAGCGAAAATATCTGGCAAGGCTTGGGGCGATACAGAGTTCTCTGCTGAAAAAATTGCTTATGACAATAGTTCTAATGGAAGAACTGGTATAGGCGTACAAGGTGGAAGACTTCCTCAAATCTGTTACAACAAAGATACTCGCGAAAGTGAAGTATTGCGTGTAGATATGGGCAGAGAGTTCAACGGTGCTTACGTAATCCTTAGAAGATTATATGGTTTTGAAGATGACAACAACAGCAAAGCTGAAACAGGTAACTGGACTGCCTACAACGCTAAAGGCGAAAAAGTAGGAGAAGGTAGCTTTGTAGGTACATTGTCATTGAGTTCTAATGGTAATCATGAGTTTTCTATCAACGTAGGAAAACCTTTCCAAACTTTAGAATTTAGAGCAGGTGTTTATGCCAACGCAGTAGGTTATGGTATGCTCAATGGCTACCCTGACAATAGCGACTATTTGGTACATAAAATCATTCCTACTTGTGAGGTAATCACTCCTCAAACTGCCGACTTAGCAGTAGTAAAAACTGTTAATAAAGCACAAGCCCAAGTAGGTGAAGATTTGACATACTCTATCAAAGTTACTAATGCAGGTCCTGGTGTTGCTAAAGGAGTAGTACTTACTGATATTATGCCTTCTTCATTGACAAACATCAGAATCAATGGTGCTGCTTTCTCAAACAGTACTGCCGATTTAGGTGATTTCAATGTAGGACAAAGCAAAACAGTTACGATTACTGCTACTGCGACTGCTATTCAAGAAGTACGTAATACTGCTTCGGTATTGGCTAAATCTACAGCAGATAGCAACCCTAATAATAATAGCTCTACAGCCGTAACGCAAGTAAATGGTTGTCCAAACTTTGATTTAACAGTAAGTCCTGTAGTAGCTTCTGATGCTGCAGTAGTGTATAATGACTATACCTACGAAGTACAAGTAAGCAACTCTTCTACTACTGCTGCACAAACTCAAGCAGCTATTACTCTTCCTAATGAAGTAGAACTCATGGAAGCAGTAGTAAGTATCAATGGACAAGAATCAGCAATTAGTGATTTGAGCCAAATTAACTTAGGTACATTGAGCAATAATGACAATGTGGTTATTCGTGTGAGAATGCAATTTACAAGTGTAGGTGGTTTCAATATCTCTACACAAATTACAGCAAGTAATGCTTGTGGTAGTGATGTAAATACTGCTGACAACTCTTTAGTAACTGCTGTAGATGTATCAGAACCTATGTTAGATATTTTAGAAATCAGTACTGCGGCTTTCGGAGAAGACCAAGTAATACTTTTCCCTAATCCATTTGTTGATAAATTCAATGTGGCATTCCCTGAATCTATTTCAGGCAATGTACGCGTAAGAGTGTTTAGTGCAGCAAGTGGTAATGTATTATTACGTGAAATACCTATGAACAATGCTACCGAAGTAGAAGTAAGCGTACCTTCAACAATAGGCGCAGGTCTCTATTTTGTGGAAGTAAGTGTTCAAGAAACTAAAGAGCGCAACGGCTCTATGCGTAATGCTACTACTTCTTATCGTACAATTAAAACATTCAAAGTAGAAAAACGATAATATTTTTGATATAAACTTTTAAAAAGAAAAGCCTGACCTGAATGGGTCGGGCTTTTTTATTATTTTTGTACTTTCAATCTCTACTCAATCACAATCTTTTTCATGGAAGATGCTATAGAAATATACGGGGCGAACGAACACAACCTCAAAAATATTGATGTTCTAATCCCTCGCAATCAATTAGTTGTTATTACAGGGGTAAGCGGCAGCGGAAAATCGTCATTGGCATTTGATACCTTGCACGCTGAAGGACAAAGACGCTACATGGAAAGTTTCTCAGCCTATGCACGTTCTTTCATTGGCAATATGGAACGACCCGCAGTAGATAAAATCAACGGGCTTAGTCCTGTCATTGCTATTGAGCAAAAAACGACTACAAGAAACCCACGCTCTACGGTAGGCACTACCACCGAAATTTATGACTTTTTCCGATTGTTATTTGCAAGAGCAGGAGAAGCCTACTCTTATGTTACGGGAGAAAAAATGGTCAAACAATCAGAAGACCAAATCATAGATAAAATATTGAAAGAGTATGAAGGAAAGAAAATTATACTATTAGCCCCCATTATCAAAGGAAGAAAAGGGCATTATAGAGAGTTATTTGTACAAATCAGACGCAAGGGTTTTACTAAAGTAAGAGTAGACAGCAAAATAGAGGAAATAAGCCCTAAAATGCAATTAGACCGATTTAAGATTCACGACATTGAAGTAGTCATAGATAGATTAGTACCCCAAACAAAAGATAGACACAGATTGGCTCAATCAGTCAATATGGCACTCAAAGAGGGAAATAACCAAGTAATGCTGATGTACTATGAAAAAGAACAAGATACTAACCCTGTATTGCAACCCATTTATTTCTCTACGGCACTCTCTTGCCCCACAAGTGGTATTTCTTATGATGAACCCGCGCCCAATAGTTTTTCTTTTAACTCTCAATATGGGGCTTGTGCCACTTGTACAGGATTAGGTTATTTAGAAACCATTACTGAAAATGCCATTATTCCTGACCCTAAGCTAAGTATAAGCAGAGGAGGGATAACACCATTGGGCGAATACAAAGAAAGTTGGATATTCAAACAAATAGAGGCTTTGCTAAAAACCAAAAAATTAAGCCTTAGCACACCCATAGAAAAAATTCCACAAGCCATACTTCACGAAATATTGTATGGAACAGAAGATACAGTAGCTATTTTTTCAGAAAAAGCACAACGTACTTGGAATAGTACTTTTATGGGTATTATTCCCTATCTGAAAAAACAAAGCGAAGAAGGTACTGAAAAAATACAAGAATGGGTAAGAGATTTTATCCAAACAATTACCTGCCCTGAATGTCAAGGAGCAAGACTTAAAAAAGAATCTTTACACTTCAAGATAGACCAAATGAATATTTCAGAAGTAGCTGATATGAATTTGGGTATTTTAGCCAATTGGCTCGAAGGATTAGAGAACAGACTCAATAAAACGCAACGAATAATAGCACAAGAAGTATTAAAGGAGATACGAAAAAGATTAATGTTACTCTTAGACATTGGTTTAGAGTATCTGAGTTTAAGCCGTCCCTTACGTACACTTTCTGGTGGCGAAGCGCAAAGGATTCGTTTGGCTACACAAATTGGCTCCGCACTTACAAGCGTATTGTATATCTTAGACGAGCCAAGTATTGGATTGCACGCCCGCGATAATGAAAAATTGATTCGCTCCTTGCAAAATCTAAGGGACTTGGGCAATACAGTCATTGTAGTGGAGCACGACAAAGATATGATGTTGCGCTCCGATTATATTCTCGATATAGGACAAGGTGCAGGCATTCACGGAGGGCGCGTAGTAGCACAAGGAACACCTGCTGAAATAATGACCCAACAAACGCTTACTACAGACTACCTAAGTGGAAGGAAAAAAATTGATATTCCTGCAAAAAGAAGGGAAGGAGCAGGAAATACTTTGCTCATTAAGGGGGCAAAAGGAAACAATCTCAAAAATATAGATGTGGTATTTCCATTGGGCAAAATGATATGTATCACGGGGGTATCAGGTTCGGGTAAATCCACATTAATCCATGATACATTGTATCCTATTCTAAATCAGTATTTTTATCGCGCTAAAAGAAATCCACTACCCTATGAAAGTATAGAAGGGCTACAACATATAGACAAAGTAATAGAGGTAGACCAATCGCCAATAGGACGAACACCCCGCTCTAACCCTGCTACTTATGTGAACTTTTTTTCAGACATAAGAACATTATTCACACAACTCCCCGAAGCCAAGATAAGAGGCTACAAACCCGGACGTTTTTCTTTTAATGTGAAAGGAGGGCGCTGTGAAGACTGTCAGGGAGGAGGAATGAAATTAATAGAAATGGATTTTTTACCTGATGTATATGTTGCTTGTGAAACCTGCAAAGGAAAAAGATACAATCGTGAAACTTTAGAAGTACGTTTTAAGAGTAAATCAATTGCTGATGTACTTGATATGACAATAGACCAAGCGGTGGAATTTTTTGAAAACCAACCTACTATTCTTAGAAAAATAAAAGTTCTTCAAGAAGTAGGTTTAGGGTACATCACCTTAGGACAACAAGCCACAACATTGTCAGGTGGGGAGGCACAACGGGTAAAGTTAGCCACTGAACTTATCAAAAAAGATACAGGCAAAACTTTTTATATCTTAGACGAACCTACCACAGGGCTACACTTTGAAGATATCCATATCCTTTTGCAAGTATTGAATAAATTGGTTGAAAAAGGCAATACAGTATTGATTATTGAACACAATATGGACGTTATCAAAATGGCTGACCATATCATAGACATAGGACCCGATAGCGGACAAAAAGGAGGTATGATTGTTTGTCAGGGTACTCCTGAAGAGGTAGCACAATATCAGGAGAGCTATACAGCACAGTTTTTGAAACAAGAACTATCTTAAGATTGAGGGCGGTGTCTTTTTTCTAAGACAGTGATAATATCAGCCAAAGATATGTTTTTGTATTGTAATAGTACAAGCCAATGAAAGAGTAAATCGGCACTTTCTTCTTTGAGCCTCTCTATGGAGCCATTGGTAGCCTCTATGATGGTTTCTGTGGCTTCTTCTCCTACTTTTTGGGCTATTTTATTAATGCCTTTTTGATGCAGTTGGTAGGTATACGATTTTTCATCACCCTCTTCGAATCGTTGTTTGATAAGTTTTTCTAAGGCAGAAAGAAATGAAAAAGGAGCTTCAAACGTATTTTTTTCATCAAAACAAGTATCAGCACCTGTATGGCAAACTACCCCTTCGGGGCGTACTTTTATAAGTAAGGTATCTTGGTCGCAATCTACTATGATTTGTTTTACCCATAGAAAATTCCCTGATGTTTCACCTTTAGTCCATAGGCGTTGGCGTGTGCGACTATAGAAAGTTACCTTTTTTTCTGCTACTGTTTTTTGATAGGCTTCTTCGTTCATGAAGCCTAACATGAGTACCTTTTGGGTATTTTCGTCTTGAATAATGGCTGGAATTAGCCCTTCGGGATTTTTATGAAAGTCTAACGGGGATACCGAGTTCATATAAATATTGTTTGAGAGATGAAATATTGATTTCGTTGAAGTGAAAAATACTTGCTGCCAATCCTGCATCTGCTTGGGTATGGCTGAAAAGATGACCAAAATCTTCTTGACTGCCCGCCCCTCCTGAGGCAATTACAGGGATAGTAAGCATTTCGGTAATTTGTTGCAAGGCATCTATGGCAAATCCTTTTTTCTGCCCATCGTTGTTCATAGATGTAAATAAAATTTCGCCAGCCCCACGTTCTTGCATTTCTTTTGCCCACTCAAAGAGTGAGAGCGAGGTAGGTTTTTTACCGCCATGTGTATGTACTAACCAATTTCCTTCTATATTTTTAGCATCAATAGCTACTACCATACACTGACTTCCAAATTGATAAGCGGCTTCGGTTACAAGTTGTGGGTTTTGCACTGCGGCAGAGTTGATAGTAACTTTATCAGCCCCCGCTTGCAATAATACTTCTATATCTTGAATACTTTGAATGCCACCACCAACAGTAAAAGGTATGTTAATATGTGAAGCGATTTGATTAACAAGTTCCTTCAGCGTTTTTCTTTTTTCAAGTGTAGCAGTAATATCCAGAAAACAAAGCTCATCAGCACCTTCTTGTGCATAGCGCGCTGCTAACTCTACGGGGTCTCCTGCAATAACAAGATTTTCAAACTGTACTCCTTTCACAGTTTGCCCGTCTTTTATATCCAAACAGGGTATAATACGCTTTGTAAGCATAAATAATTTTCCATTGAAATTGTTTAATCGCACAAATTTTGCTATTTTTATCGGAAAATACTAAGTAACTATGCAAAATATTCCTGCTTCTCTGCAACCAAGTTTGGAAACGGTTGAAAACAACTTTTCACGCACTTCGGGTAGGCTTACACAAGCTGATGTAGCAGCACTTACGGGTATCAATATTCGTGATGCAAAAGATATTTTAGAGGCATTGATGGCAAAGTATGATTGCCGACTGCAAGTAACCGAAAACGGTGATTTGATTTATAATTTTGGTTCTTCTCCCCATAGAAGAGGTGAGCCGACTTGGGCAGAATTTTGGGCGAAAGTACAGAAGCAACTTTGGGGAATTTTTGTCTACCTTTTTAAAATATGGATAGCGGTTACTTTAGTAGTGTATTTTATTGTGTTTCTTGTAATTCTGATAGCAATGATTATTGCTATGTTTGCGGCTAATAGTAGTAGTGATAGTTCCTCCTCTTCTTCTTCCTCCTCTTCCTCTTCTTCGGGTGATGGTTTTTTCAAAATTTTGGGAGAACTTTTCATTTCCATTTTTGACTGGAAAACATCTCGAAGTACCTATCATTACTCTACCGATAAACGTGGTTATGACTATAAAGAATACGATAGTCGGACTTCGCCTTTAGATAAAATTAAAAATAATAAGAAGAATAATGTAGATACTCAATACAGAGATAATTATGATGACTATGAAGCAATGCGAGCAAAAGCAGCCTCTAAATCTAACAAAGATTTTATAGCTGCTGTTTATGATTTTGTATTCGGTCCATTGCGTTTAGCCCCACACCCTTTGACCAATGAAAAAGAATTGGCTGCCTATCTGAGAAGGCAAAAGGGAGTAGTAGTAGTGCCTGAATTGGTAGCATTGGCAGGTTGGACGAGTGAACAAGCGGAAAATTTTTTCTCACAATCTATTGCACGCTTTGATGGAGAAGCCAAAATCAGCGAGAATAATATACTCTATGGTGATTTTTATAATTTAACAAGAAGTGCAGATAAAAGCAAAGATGGCAAAGTCGTATGGTATTGGAATGAGTACGAGCCTCCTTACAAACTGACAGGTAATGGTGTTTGGACTAATATAGGTATTGGATTTTTAAATGCCTTTAATTTATCTTTTGCTTTATTTTTCACCTTAGAAGCCATTTTTGAACCCAATAATTTGTCATTTGGCGTTTTAGGTACTTATTTGTTAGGTTATGTACCTTTGGTTTTTTCTATCATCTTTTTTGGAGTACCTATACTTAGATGGATACAATTATTGCCTAAACGTATGAAAGCGAGGCAAGAAAATATCAGAAAAAGACTCTTAAAAGTAATTTATGAACGTGAAGGCAGGGCTATACAAGCTAAAATATTATTAGATGAGGTAAATAAAGCGAATAAAGAAGAGAAATTAGACCAAAGCACGGTAGAAAGTGTCATGAATAGGTTGTTGGCAGATATTGGCGGAGAAGCAATTTTGAATGAGAAGCAAGAATTAACCTATCGTTTTGATAGATGGCAAGATGAAATACAAGAAGTGAAGAAAATACGCCTCCAGATAAAACCTGATGAAGATTTAGGACAAATAGTATTAGACTCTTCGGATTAATCAAGACAAAGTAGGAATGCTTACTTCAAAAGTGGTTTTCCATTCGGTATCTACAATGCTGATTTTTGCACTAATACGCGAGGCGGCTACTTTTGCTTTGTAGAGCCCTAAACCATGATTTCCTCCATGGTTAGTACCTTTTTGAAAAATAGTAAACATTTTTGCCATCATTTCTGGAGCAATACCTTTGCCATTGTCATGTACTCTGATAATTAAACAATTACTTTCTTTATGAGATTTAACATAAATAATGGGCTGGTACTCTATATCATCTTCTTTGATGTTTTCAATAGCATTTTTGATAATATTGCTTAAAATAATATCTAACATTTCTATATCAGAATATATTTCTTGCTTTTCATCTATATCTACCTTAAAGTTGAAAAAAGGATAGTGTGGTTCTTTTTTCATACTTTTGATGGTCTTATCTACTACTCTTTTCATGGGAATGGTAGTAGTATGTGTGTTATGGTTTCGTACTTCGCCTATCTCAATGAGCTTCATGAGCAAGATTTCCATTTCTTTGATAGTACGTTTTTGCATGAGGAAATAGTGGCTCATCTCGCTTTGCGCGCTTTCTATAAGTGCTAAATTAGTGATACCTTCCATAGAAGCCAAAGGACCTTTGAGGTCGTGTGAGGCTTTGTATAAAAAAGTATCCATATCGGAGTTAAGTATTTTGAGTTCTTGCCTGAGTTGAGTAGCTTGTTGATGGCTCTCTTTTACTGCTTTTTGTGTTTGTGAAAGTTTTGTATATATAGAGCGGGTAATAAATAAGATTGTAACAATACTCATCAAGCTAAGATAAAGTGTGTATTGTTTAATATCAAGTTGGTATTGTTGCTCTTTATTTTGTTGCTCTAATTGTTGTTTTTGCTTGCTTAAAAGTTCGTATTCATAAAGACTTTTTTCGGCTTCATAACGGATATTCATGCCCACTAATCTTTCATTTTCTATGGCTTTGGTAGTGCTATCTTGTAGCGTTTGCGCTTTTAATAATGATTGTAGTGCTTCTTGGTGTTGATTCTGAAGGCGTTGGTACTGACTGAGTTGTTGGTAATATTGTATGATTATTTCTGTGCTGAGGGTTTGTATTTCTTTTTCATTGAGTTGTAGTAAGTAAGTTTTGGCTTTTTCTTTGTCTTTTTTTAAGGTATAATATTCCAATAATAGTAGGTTTACTTGTGTTTGTAAAGTTTTGTTTTCTGCTTTAGAGGCATATTGTAAGGCTTGTTCTAAGGTATTTAGCTTTTGGTCAAGACTATACAATTCGCAGAGAGAGCGTGCGGCAAACCCATATTTTTTTTGTTTGATAAGTTGTGAAATGAGTTGTTCATACTCGGTTTGGGCTTTTTCTTTGAGGTCTTGTTGTGCATATATTTCAGCACTATTTTTTAAAATTTGATGATAAATTGTTAAATTTTTTTGAACCTCTACGAAAGTAAATGCCTGTTGTATGTATATTTCAGCATATTGATAGTTTTTGAGCTGCGAAGATAATTGTGCGAGTTGTAAGTAGCTTTGGCTGATGAGGTTTTTTTGAGTAGTGGTTTTACTAAGTTGTAGGGCTTCTTGTGCGTATCGCTCTGATTCTTTCCAATAGCCCATTTTTTGGTGTAAGAAGGCATATTCTAATAGAATTTTGATTTTTATAGGTGTGTTATTAACCAATTCATTGATTTTATCAGTTTGTTGCAAATATCTTAGGGCTGTGGAGAAATCGTTTTTGAGTGTATGCATTCGTGCTATTTTGAGCATACCTTCACTCAGAAATTGATAGTTATTGGTGCTCTCTGCAATTTTTACTAACTCTTTGAATGTATCAAGTGCCTCTACAAATTGGTGATTTTGTTCCAAAAAATCACCTTTTTCCAATAAAGTATAAAGGTTTTGATTGTTGGGATTGTGTTGTGAAAAAAGAGGTATAAAACCAATTAGCCAACTACATAACAAAAATAGGCTTATTTTAAATGGCATTACAAACTTGTGTATTTTTATTTAAACGTACAAAATACTATTTTTGGTTAATTGTAGCGTTGTTTTTTATTTATAGTTGTATGCCTATAACCATAATGTCGTCCATTTGTTCGTGATGCGCCTTCCAATTATAAAAAGTTTGTTCAACGATTTGCTTTTGTTCGCTGATATCTTTTTTATGTATTTGCCATAATAAATCTCTAAATCTATGAATCATAAACTTTTTGCCTTGCTCGCCTCCAAATTGGTCTTGGTAGCCATCAGAGAATAGATAAAGTGAGGTAGGCTGTTCTATGGAAATAGTATGTTTGGTATAGTTACGTTCATGTAGTAACCTTTCGCCTCCTATGGGCATTTTATTACCTTTTATGACAAACATTTCATTGTTTTGCATATAAATAATGCTTCCCATTGCTCCTGCAAATTCTAGTATTTTATTTTCAGAATCAATACAACAAACTACCATATCCATACCATCTCGGTTATGGGTTTCGTCTTGTCTTAGGGCTTTTTTTATGCCTCTGTGCATTTCATTGAGTATTTTATCGGGTTCTAAAATATCTCTATCAATAACGATTTGGTTGAGCAGGTCGTTGCCTATCATACTCATAAAGGCACCAGGAATGCCGTGTCCTGTACAATCAACGGCAGCGATTACTAATTTGGGTGCTTCTAAGCGGAGTAAAATTTTTTCCTCTTTCCCATCTACGCTAATGGTTTGGTAGATAGGCTTGGGGTCGCTGGCATCTAACCAATAAAAATCTCCTGAAACGATATCGCGAGGTTGATAAAAAATAAAATGATTGGGGAGGTATTGTTTGAAAGTTTCATTAGGGGGTAATATGGCTTTTTGTATGCGCTGTGCGTAGTTAAGGCTTGCGGTAATGTCTTCATTTTTACGCTCAATCACTTTATTGATTTCCTCTAATTTCATTTTTTGATGTTCAATCTCGAATTTTTGATTTTGTAGAACAGTATTGACTTCTTTTGTTTTTTGGTAGTTAGTCCAGATAATAAAGGCTACTGCCAACAAAGACACTACTGTTAAGGTAATCAAAATGATAGCCATCCAAAGCGAGCTCTGTAATATTTCTTGTTGTTTGATTTGTTCGGCTTGTAATTCCTTATCCTTTTTGAGTAATGCTAATTCAGCTTGTCTTTTTTCACTTTCGTATTGTTCTTTGATTTCATTTATTTTTTTTGTATTTTCTTGGTTAAAAATCGTGTCTTGTACTGCCGAATACAACAGATGAAATTGATAGGCTTTTTCAAATAACTGTTGAGCCGCATAAATTTGTGAAATATTTAAGTAGGCTTTTCTTACATCATTTTTAGAATCTATTTCTTGCGCTAATTCAAGGCTTTTTTCAGCATACTCAAGTGCTTGGGTGTATAGTTTTTTGTCTTTATAAATTTGCCCGATGTTGTTATAGGCATATACCATTGCCCCTTTATTTTTGACAAGTTTGGCTTCGTCTAAAGATTTAAAAAAATAGGCTAAAGCCTCGTCAGTATTATTTTGCAGCCGATAAACCTCACCAATATCAGAGTAAATAGTAGTCAATCCTTGATGGTCTTTTAATTCTTTCCGTATTTCTAAAGTAAATAAATAAGCCTCTAATGATTTTTCATAGGCTTTGATACCTCTATAGGCGCGCCCCATATTCAAATAACAATAACCCTTCATTCTCTTGTCGCCTCTCTTATCAGCAATATTAAGTGCTTTTTCTAACTCTTTAAGTGCTTGTGTAAAATTACTTTGATAGAGATAAATATTGGCAATATTAATCAAAGAGTAACCTATTTGTTCATCGTCTTTAGTACGTTCGGCTTCTTTATAGGCTTGCATGTAATACTCAAAGGCTTTTGAGTAGTTGCTTTTATTACGATAGGCAACACCTAAATAGTTATAAGATTTGATAATACCACCACTGAAACTAATTTTTTTAGCCAAATCTAAGGCTTTTTGCGCATATATAATAGTTGTATCGGCAGAAAAATTGCGATAAGACCAAGCAATTTCTGAAAGAATATTGACTCGCGTACTATCCTCTTTTTCATAGTTTCGTAAAACTTGCTGCAAGCTATCTAAACGCTTTAGTGATTGTGCTTTTAGAGTAGAAAAAAAGCATACAAGCGATAATAACACGCATATATATATCTTCATGCCTTCGTTGATGATTAATGAATACCCAAATATACAAGAAGAAAAATTGTTTTTTTGCAAAAAAACGATTATATTTGTACTATATTTGCGCTCAAACTAAATCAAAAATCAAGCAAAATATTCATTTTCTCATTTTATTATTTTTCTGATGGATATACTAATCATTCTTTTAGCGGCTATTACTGCCTATATGATAGGCTCTATACCTACTGCAGTATGGTGGGGTAAGGGCTTTTATGGAATAGATGTTCGCCAACACGGTAGTGGAAACGCAGGTGCAACCAATACTTTTAGGGTGTTAGGAGTGCGTGCAGGTATTTTTGTGATGACAATAGACATCTTCAAAGGCTGGTCTGCTACTTCATTAGCTGATTTGCTCATTTATTTCGAAATAGTTTCTTATGATGAATTTATTTTATATAAAAAAGTATTCTATAAATTAATCTTTGGACTCATTGCTGTAGTAGGACATATTTTCCCGTTATGGGCTGGCTTCAAAGGAGGAAAAGGCGTAGCAACACTCTTAGGTATGATGTTAGCGATAGAGCCCGGACTCACGCTGCTTTGTGTGTTTATATTCGTAATCGTACTTTTAGCCTCCAAATACGTATCATTAGGCTCACTTACAGCTACCTTAGCATTCCCTTTGCTATTGCTTACACCCCGTTTTACGCCAGATGATCCCATTTTGATTGTTTTTGGCTTCCTTATGTTTGTCATTGTAGCCCTTACGCATCAAAAAAATATCGGAAGGCTTATTCACGGAGAAGAAAGCAAAGTAAACATCCGTTTGCGTAAACGCTCTTAATCATAAAAAATGAAATACCCATCTTTGATTACTGTTTGTATGAGTATCTTACTTGTACAAACAGCTTGTAACACTATTGTTGAAGAATCAAAACAAGATGCCAATGGCAAAAAAAAGTCAAGCATCGTCAAAGAAGATTCTATCGTCATACAACAACTCTATACCGAAGCACTCCAAAATCCGCAAGGCTATTATTATCTCGATACTCTTTGCAACCAAATAGGTGCCAGACTCTCAGGCTCAGAAGGAGCACAAAAAGCGGTTGTTTATTGTGAAAAAGTAATGAAAAACTTGGGCTTCGACAAAGTCTATCTTCAACCCGTAAAAGTACCTAAATGGGTGAGAGGAAATGCAGAAAAAGCATTTATCATAGCCAAAAGCGAAAAAATACCACTCAAAGTATGCGCCTTAGGCAATTCCATAGGCACAGGAGAGAAAGGCGCGCAAGCCGAAATCATTGAAGTAAAAGATTTTGAAACCCTTAAACAATTAGGAGAAGAAAAAATAAAGGGTAAAATCGTATTTTTCAATCGCTCAATGAATCCTGCCTATATCGAAACCTTTACTGCATACGGTCAGGCAAGTAACCAACGCGTGCAAGGAGCATCAGAAGCCGCAAAATATGGAGCCATCGCCGTCATAGTCCGTTCTATGACTACTAACCTCGATGACATTCCGCATACGGGCACACTCCGCTACCAACTCAACGTACCCCAAATACCCGCAGTTGCCATCAGTACCAATGATGCCGAAAAACTAAGTAAGGCAATCAAAAACGACCCCAATACACTCATTTATCTTGAAACACACTGCCAAAACTTGGGCGAGGTAGATTCTTACAATGTCATTGGAGAAATAACAGGCACTGAAAAACCCGAAGAAATTATTGTAGTGGGGGGGCATCTTGATTCTTGGGATTTGGCACAAGGTGCGCACGATGACGGTACGGGTTGTATGCAAAGCATAGAAGTACTCCGCTTATTTAAGAAAAACAATATAAAACCCAAAAGAACCATCAGAGCCGTAATGTTTATGAACGAAGAAAACGGACTTAATGGGGGAAGAACCTACGCACAAGAAGCAAAAAATAAAAAAGAAAAACACATAGTAGCTATAGAAAGCGATTCTGGTGGTTTTATACCCTTAGGATTTTCCGTAGACAATGACCAAGGCAAACTCGAACTCATGCAACAATGGATACCACTGCTTGAGCCTTTTCAACTCTTTTTTATCAAAAAAGGATACGGCGGCGCAGACATCAGCCCCCTACGCGACCAAGGAACTATACTCATTGCCCTCAGACCTGACTCGCAACGCTATTTCGACTACCATCATACAGCCATTGACACCTTCGATAAAGTAAACCCACGCGAAATGCAAATGGGCGCAGCAGCAATGGCTACTCTCATTTTTTTATTAGATAAATATTTATAAAAAAAATATAACCTTCAAAAAAAAACACTATCTTTGCACCCTATTTTGTCAATAGTTCTTTATTTCTAATATTCAAAAAAGCAAAATGAAAAAAGATATTCACCCCGAATACAAAGAAGTGGTATTTTTAGATCTTTCTAACGACAATAAATTTATCACTCGTTCTACCATCAAAACTCAAGATACTATCGAATTAGATGGCGTAACTTATCCACTCGTAAAAGTAGAGGTTAGCTCTACTTCGCACCCGTTCTATACAGGCAAAAAAATGTTTGTAGATACAGCAGGACGTGTAGAAAAATTCAACAAAAGATTTGCACAAAAAGCAAAGTAATTCTTATTTATCTTACAACGAAAGAGGCAAATATACAAACCTCTTTCGTTGTTTTTTTTATTTTAACAAATATGCAACTGCACTTTCATAAATACCAAGGCACTGGCAATGACTTCATTATGATAGACAATCGCCAACACTTTTTTATACCTGATAAAAACCGCATTGCACAACTCTGCCATCGCCGCTTCGGAATAGGAGCTGATGGTCTTATCCTTTTAGAAAACACAAAAGAGGCTGATTTTCTTATGCGTTACTACAATGCAGATGGTAGCGAAGGCTCTATGTGTGGCAACGGAGGGCGTTGTACGGTACAATTTGCTGCTGACCTCAAAATCATCAAACAAAAAACTACTTTTATGGCTATAGATGGTTTGCACGAGGCTTTTATAGAAAAAGGATTGGTAAAGCTGAAAATGAAAGATGTAGAAGGGATAGAAAAAGACCCACAAAATGCCTATTTTTTAGACACAGGCTCGCCACACTATGTCGCATTTGTCGAAAATTTGGACTCCTTTGATGTATACCAAGAAGGAAAAAAAATACGCTACAATGATAGATTCCAAGAAAAAGGAACTAATGTCAATTTTGTGGAGAAAATAAACCAAGAAACCATTTATGTACGTACCTACGAAAGAGGGGTAGAAGATGAAACCTACTCTTGTGGTACAGGTGTAACCGCAGCAGCCATTGTATTTAGCACTTTAGAAAAGAAAAAACAAATACAAATACAAACCAAAGGAGGCAACCTTTCTGTTTCATTTGAACAAATAGGCAATGATACATTCCAACAAATATACTTAGTGGGTTTGGCTAAAAAAGTATTTGAAGGCTCTTTAAACATCAAAGACTGAGTTTTACATAACTTTCTACTTCCTTATTGAGCCATTTGAAAGCATTTTTGCCCAATAACTTTTCACGCATAATAGGGCTTAAATCTTCCATAGAATTAATTAACTTGCCCGGTTCTGCCTCTCCCAAGGGAAAAGGATAATCGCTCCCTAAAGCTATGGCATCTTCTCCCAATAGTTCAATCGCATAGCGCAAAGCATTGGCATCGTGCACTAAAGAATCTATATAAAACTTGCCCAAATAATGTCTTGGATTCACATTATTATCAATGGCACACAAATCGGGGCGTACTTTAAATCCTTGCTCTATGCGCCCAATAGTAGCAGGAAACGAACCTCCCCCATGCGCAAAAGCAACCCTTAAATTTGGAAAACGCTCAAAAACGCCCCCAAATATCATAGAACAAATAGCCAAAGAAGTTTCGGCGGGCATTGCCACCAACCAAGGCAACCAATACTTGGGCATTCGCTCTTGCCCCATCATATCCCAAGGATGCACAAAAATAGCCGCTCCCAAAGAAGATGCCGCCTCAAAAAAAGGAAATAGTTTTTCTTCTGATAAATTCCATTCGTTGATATGAGAACCAATCTGAACGCCTACCAAACCAATAGACATGCACCGCTCTAACTCTACCACTGCCAACTCAGGCGATTGTAATGGCACCGTGCCCAAACCAATGAATCGCTGAGGATAACGTTCAACAACAGAAGCAATGTGGTCATTGAGAAACTGCGCCACTGCCAAGGTGTCCAAAGGTTTTGCCCAATAATTGAACATCACGGGCACGGTAGAAAGCACTTGCACATCTACCGAATGGGCATCGCACTCTTGCATACGTACCTCTGCATCCCATAAATTGTCTTGTACTTCTCTAAAAAATTTATCGTCTATCATCATACGCGCCCTGCAAGGACGATGATGGTCTAAATGAATGAAGCCACCATACCCAAATTTTGATTTAAAATTAGGAATATGTTCAGGCAAAATATGCGTATGAATATCTACGGTAAGGCACATATAGCAAACTTTGTTTATTGACTCGCGAAGATACAATGAAAATTCTTATTTCGTCAGAATTTTCCATATCGAATGTATCGATATGTACCTTTTATAACATAATAAAATATACCTACAATCAAAAAAATGAATAAAAGTAATGATGCTACAATAAATAGATAAAAACTGATGGGCAAAACCAATAAAATACCCACTACCATCAATAAACGTCTAATGATAGCCAATGCAATATAGTTTTTCGTAAGACTGACAACAAGCAATAATGAAAATCCTAACAATGCCGATAGAGTGATAAACTTATCAGGCATCAAAGGTACATTGGAACGCACTCGCATTCCATACCAATATTGTGTACGTGAGGAGTAATCGCCCCAAAGATTTTCAAATAAACCATCTTTCGGGAAACCAAAATACAAGAAAAAATAACAAATTAAAACTATAATTGCTATTCCATACACTTTCCACCAATCAATTTTAAGTGGTGGAGGTAAATTTTTTTGATGAGAAGAGTGAGTCATACCAACCAAAGTTTTTTCAAAAATAACCTTTTTCTACCAACTACTCCCTACAAGAGATAGGAAAATCGCTAAAATTTATTTACCTTTGCGCCCACAAACAAAGCTATATTTATGCTAACTTCTATCGAAATTCGCCAAAAATTCTTAGATTTTTTCAAGCAAAAAGGGCATCTCATTGTACCCTCTGCCCCTATGATTGCTAAAAATGACCCTACCTTGATGTTTAACAACTCAGGAATGGCACAATTCAAAGATTTTTTCTTAGGCAATGGCAATCCACCTGCTCAACGAATAGCTGATACGCAAAAATGCCTCCGTGTAACAGGAAAACACAATGATTTAGAAGATGTAGGGCACGATACTTACCACCATACAATGTTCGAAATGCTCGGAAATTGGTCTTTTGGCGATTATTTCAAGATAGAAGCCATCGCGTGGTCTTGGGAACTGCTCACAGAAGTTTACAAACTGCCCAAAGACAGACTCTATGCCACAGTTTTCGAAGGAGATGCAAAAGAAAATTTAGCAAAAGACGAAGAAGCCTTAGCACTTTGGAAACAATATTTGCCCGAAAATCAAATTCTCTTTGGAAACAAAAAAGATAACTTTTGGGAAATGGGCGAAACAGGTCCTTGCGGTCCTTGCTCCGAAATTCATATAGACCTTAGAACAGAAGAAGAAAGGCAGCAAATATCGGGGCGTGATTTAGTAAACAAAGATAACCCCTTAGTGATTGAGATTTGGAACAATGTATTTATGCAGTTCGAACGAAAAGCAGATAAATCTTTGGTGCTTTTGCCCGCCAAACACGTAGATACAGGAATGGGCTTCGAACGCCTTTGTATGGCTATTCAGGGAAAAACCTCTAACTATGATACTGATGTTTTTCAGCCACTCATACAGCACATAGCCCAAAAAGCCAACTTGCAATATGGCAAAGATACCAAAATCGATATAGCACTTAGGGTAGTAGCCGACCATATCCGCGCAGTAGCTTTTGCCATTGCCGATGGGCAAATGCCCTCTAACAACAAAGCAGGCTATGTCATTCGCCGTATTTTGCGCCGCGCTGTTCGTTATGGGTATTCTTACTTGGGTTTCAGAGAGCCTTTTATGCACGAGTTAGTGCCTATTTTAGCCCAACAATTCAAAGAGGTGTTTCCTGAACTAATACAACAACAAGAATTTGTAACCAATGTAGTAAGAGAGGAAGAAAACGCCTTTTTGCGCACCCTCGAAAATGGTTTAGAACTACTTGATAATGTGATTCAACAAACCAAACAAACCAAAAATACCCAAATCAATGGTTCAGAAGTGTTCAAACTATACGATACTTTTGGCTTCCCAGTAGATTTGACCGCTCTCATAGCCAAAGAAAACGAACTTTTACTTGATGAAAAAGGCTTCGAGGTAGAGATGCAAGCCCAAAAAGACCGCGCCAGAAATGCACAAGCCAAAGAAACAGACGATTGGGTAGAACTCAACCCTACTGATGCCGTAGAATTTGTGGGCTATGATGAAGAAAGTTGTACGGCTAATTTGCTCAAATACCGCCGAATCACACAAAAGGACAAAACTTTTTACCAAATAGTGTTAGACAAAACACCTTTCTATGCCGAAAGCGGTGGGCAAGTAGGTGATACAGGAACATTGCAAATAGGGAATAGCACTGTCAAAATCATTGATACCAAAAAAGAAAATGATTTGGTTATTCACCTCACCCCCGAAAATATACCTACCATTTTGCAAGCAGAAAACAACAATACACAAGTAAAAGCACAAATCAACACGATACGCCGCAAAGCCATCACAGCCAACCACTCCGCTACACACCTTATGCACAGCGCGCTCCGCGAAGTGTTAGGCAAACACGTGGCTCAAAAAGGGCAATTGGTGAATGACAATGCGCTAAGATTTGACTTTTCGCACTTTGCAAAAATAACAGAAGAGGAGTTAGTTAAGATAGAAACCCTTGTCAATCAGAAAATTAGAGAGAACATAGCCTTAGAAGAACGCCGAAATGTACCTATCAAACAAGCAACCGAAGAAATGAACGCTACGGCACTTTTTGGCGAAAAATATGGCGATTTTGTAAGAGTCATTACTTTTGATGCCAATTTTTCAAGAGAACTTTGTGGGGGGACGCACGTAGCCAACACTGCCGAAATAGGAGTGTTCAAAATCACTGCCGAAACCTCCTCCGCAGCAGGCGTAAGAAGGATAGAAGCCATCACCGCTGAAAAAGCGCAACAATATATCTATGAACAACTTTCGCTCTTAGAAGAGGTAAAAAATGCATTCAAAAATCCCAAAGATTTGCTCAAAGCTATTGCAGATTTACAAGAAGAAAAATCAGCATTGCAAAAAGAAGTAGAACGTTTGCAAAATAAAGAACTGCAAGTACTCAAAAATGAACTTATAGCTAAAATAACGCAAAAAGACGGTATCAATTTCTTAGCACAAAAAATAGATGTACCCAATACAGACGCGCTCAAAACCTTGTCTTTTCAACTACGCCAACAATACGACCAATTAGTATCGGTTTTAGTGTCTGAAATAGATGGTAAGGCACATATTGCCATGATGATTTCAGACAACTTGGTAGAAGAAAAAGGACTTGATGCTTCCAAAATCATTAAAGAATTAGCTAAAGAAGTACAAGGCGGCGGCGGAGGACAAAAATTCTTTGCTACTGCCGCAGGAAAAAGCGTAGAAGGCTTGGGTAAAGTGTTGAGTGGGGTGAAAAATTTGGTTTAAAACATTAAGGACATCATCACTAATAGTTCTCAAAGAACTGTTAGTGCTCAAAAACCGTTCAAAAATTAAAAGAAGAACTAACAGTTCTCAAAGAACTGTTAGTTCTCAAAAAGTGTTCTCAAAAAGTGTTCTCAAAGAACTGTTAGTGCTAAAAAACCGTTCTAAAAAAACATTTCTAAACAAATACTAAAATGGACTTCTATGCACCTATGCAAGCCGAAAAGGTCTATCATATTTACAACCGTAGTAATAATAAAGACCTACTTTTCCCGAAAATAGAAAACCATACCTATTTTTTGAAAAAGTGGGCTGAATATCTTGCCGATTTTATGGATGTTTATACCTATTGTTTGTTGCCCAATCATTTTCATTTGATGGCACGAATGAAAGACGAAAACCAAATTCAAGAGGCATTTGCAAAAGTTATTACAGAAAAAGGCACGACCTCGAAAAAGTTTGAGCAGTACAATAGAAATAGAACTAACAGTTCTCAAAGAACTGTTAGTTCTGAACCTTTGAATACTGATGAAATTATTAGCGAACAATTTAGAAATTTGTTTTCAGGTTATTCAAAAGCTATTAACAAACAAGAAAACCGAACAGGTAGCTTGTTTCAAAAGCAATTTAAGCGTTTGCCTGTAGAAAATGATCTATATTTTACTCGTCTGATTTGGTATATTCATCGAAATCCTATGCATCACCGAATAAGTAAAGATTTTAGGGAATATGCTTGGAGTTCGTATCAAAGGCTTTTATTGCCGCAAGCAAGCAAATTAGACAAAGCCTATATTTTCGATTGGTTTGGCGGCAAAGCAGCGTTTATAAAATTTCATACCGAACAACAAAACCTCGAAGATATGCAAGATTTATTGATAGAAGGTGAATAGCACTAATAGTGCTCAAAGAACTGTTAGTGATGGTGTTTATCTGCTATCCTTTTCTCACCTTTTTTTTATATTTTTGTAAAAATAAAATTGGGAAAACTATGGCATACAGAAAATATACCTCACAAAAAATCAGAACTGAACTTGGTTTGGAATTGGAACAAGAAAAAATGTTTATCAATCAAAAAATCGATTTGATAAAACCAAGCCAACGATTGGAGCTTGTTTTGGAAACAGCCAACCAAATGGCACTAACTACCGAAAAAGCGGTTTGTGAACATTTAGTTTCACCTATTCTAACCGAAATCCAGCTAAGAAATAAAGGTATTATTTTATTTTCAGGGGAACAACTCAATGTAGATAGTTCCCGAAATCTGAACGGTGAAATAGATTTTCTTTTTACTAAAACTAAAAATTTTTTAGCAATAGAAAGCCCTATTTTATGTATCACAGAGGCAAAAATCGGCTTGATTGACAAAGGAATCCCACAAGCCGCCGCCCAAATGTATGCCGTACGTTTGTTTAATGAAAAAGAAGGAAAACCCTTAAAAACGGTTTATGGTGCAGTTACAGACGGCAAAACTTGGCGTTTTCTGAAATTAGAAGAACAAATTTTATATACCGATTTGGAAATACTGTATTTGGATAATTTGCCTTTACTTTTAGGGACTTTGCAGTGGATAATTGATTTTTATAAATTGAACTAATGATTTTCGGATAATTTACTGAAAAGCAAGAATTTAGATGCTTCTGCTGCCGCAGAGAAAAATGTCGGAGGATTGGGTATCATTTCTGCTCTAAAATCTTAAAATATATTGTCCATTTTACTCAGTGTTTTGGATAGCTTTAGTTCATGATTGCCTGCAATGCGAATTGTACAATCTTTCATCTCCACAAAACTTTCAGGTAGTTTTTTGAGTCGGTTGAATTGTAGGTGTAATTGTTTTAAGTTGGTCAAATTTGCCAACTCTTTCGGAAGAGCGGTTAATTGATTGCCACCTAAGCGTAACTCTTGCAATGTGGTAAGGTTGCCAATAGAAGCAGGTAATATTTTTAACTGATTGAGACTAAGATCCATTTTTTTTAAATTTTTCAATGTGCCTATCGCTTCAGGCAAATTGCGAAGGTGATTTTTATGCAAGTGCAATTCTTCTAATTGCTCCAATTTGCCTATTGTTTCAGGAAGTGTTTGCAAATGATTTTCGTTTAAGTGGAGTTTTCGAAGCCTTGACAAAAGCCCTATTTCTGAAGGTAAAAACTGTAACTGATTGTTATTGAGGGCTAATTTCTCTAACTTTGGAATATTGCCTATTTCGGGAGGGAGGCGCAATAACAAATTATAACTAATATCCAAAGCCTGCAAAGAAGGTAGATTATCAATTTCTTTGGGCACATTCATAATTTTATTGGAAAACAAAGCCAATTTTTTCAATCGCTTCAACTCAAAGATACCCGCAGGAATCTGCTCAATAGGTGTATGGCTGATGTATAATTCTTCTAATTTTTTAAAAAGGCTCACTGCTTCAAAAAGCACTTGTGGCGTTTTTACCCCTGCATGATACGTAGCCTCATGAAGATTCAAAGAAGTTTGTTCCTCAAGCGGAACGCCCAATAAAATCAACTCATTTTCTACCAAAAAATGGAAAATAGTTTGGTAGCTTTCTGGGTTACAATGGTATTTTTTGCGAAAAGCCTCCTCATAAAGAGGGGCTAATTGAAGCCCTAAAAGTGCTAAGGCTTCATCATTGCTTTCTAAAAGCGCAAGTAAATTGATGAGTGCTTCTTCTTCTTCATTGTCCTCCGAATAGTCCATTATACTTGTTTATTGATACGCAGGCGACTGTGTCTATAACCATACATAAAATAAATTCCCAAGCCCAACAACATCCACAATCCAAAGCCAATCCAATTATAAATGCCTAATTCTGTAATCAGGTAAAGATTGGTGAGAAAACCCATCACAGGAATAAAGGATAAATTACGGCGATAGCTGAACCAAGTCATCAGCAAGGAGGTAATCACAAAAACCCACATAGGCAAACTACGTAAGAAACTCCACAAATACCCCTCTTCGGAAGGCTCATATTGAAAGGTAAAGAAAGCAATAAAAGCCTTTTCATTGAAAACATAGGCAGCAACAAGCGAAACCAAACCTACAGCCAATACCAAATACTTACCATTGTAATAAGGCACTTTGAAAGCCTTTCCTTTTTTAGCCTCCTCTTCTTTGCTTTCTGGATATTGCTCTATCAATAAAACACCCGCAGAAACCAATGCAAAAGCAAACAACGTTCCTATGCTTGATAAATCGGTAACTTCGCGAAGGTTCATAAAAAGGGCAGGTACTGCAACTAACAAGCCTGTAACAACAGTAGAATAATAAGGTGTTTTGTATTTAGGGTGAATTTTGGAGAAATTTTTAGGCAATAATCCATCACGGCTCATGGTCATCAGAATACGCGGTTGCCCTAACTGAAACACCAAAAATACGCTTGTAATGGCGATTACAGCACTGACAGCCACCAAACCCTCCATAAAATCAGCTTGATTTTGTTTGAAAACAAATGCCAAAGGGTCGCCTACTTGCAACTCTTTATAATTGACCATACCCGTAAGAATAATCGCTAAAAAGATATACAAAACCGTGCAGATAATCAAAGTATAAATCATGGCTTTGGGCAAATCGCGGCGTGGGTTTTTACATTCTTCGGCAGTCGTAGAGATGGCATCGAAGCCAATGTAAGCAAAAAATACTGCTGAAACCCCTTTCAATACTCCACCAATGCCATTTGGGGCAAAAGGCGACCAATTCTCAGGCTTTACATAAAACGCGCCCACTGCAATCACTACCAAAATAACACTTATTTTGATTAATACCATTACATTGCCCGCCACTTTCGACTCGCGGATACCCACATACACCAAAGAAGTAATCAGAAAAGTAACCAACAAAGCAGGTAAATCAGCAATAATTTTCAGCCCGCCAATTGTAGGAGCTTGTTGCCACGCTTGGTAGGCTTCGCGCATACTTTGCGTTACAGCCCCTTTTTTCTCAGCCTCTAAAAAAGCCTCATACCCCCGCCAAGCCGAGAGATAATCCATCGCAAAATAATCAGGGATTTGCAAGCCATAGTTTTGAAAGAGCCCATTGAATAAGCCTGTAAAATAATCAGACCAAGAAATTGCCACTGCGATATTGCCAATCGCATATTCCATCACCAAAGACCAACCCAATACCCAAGCGATGATTTCGCCAAAGGTAGTATAAGCATAAGTATAGGCACTACCACTGATAGGAATATTAGAAGCGAACTCCGCATAGCAAAGGGCTGAAAATAAGCAAGCAATGGCTGTAAAAATAAACAAAAACACCACCGCAGGACCGCCATAGTAAGACGCAGTGCCTATAGTACTGAAAGCACCCGTACCAATGATGGCAGCAATTCCTAAGGCTACTAAGTCATTCAGATTCAAATTTTTATGCAAACCTCCGTGTCCATCTGCTTCGTGTGTTTGTACTTCTTGGAGAATTTGGCTTACGCTTTTGCGGCGAAATAATTGTTTCATAATAAAAGTTTTGGCAAAGAAACATATTTCTCAAAAAAATGACAAAAAAACATCAAAAATTTCAAAAATAAATTACTCATAACCAAAACGTTTGAGCAAAAGAGTCTTCTTTCGCCAATCTTGAGCTACTTTTACGTGTTGTTCTAAATATACTTTTTTCTGAAAAAAATCTTCTAAGGTAAGGCGTGCCTCTGTGCCTACTTTTTTGAGGGCACTACCTTGTTTGCCGATGATGATACTCTTTTGGCTGGGGCGTTCTACATAAATTTCGGCACGCATACGCACAATGTTTTCCTCTTCCTTAAAATCAGTAATCACAACTTCGGTCGCATAGGGAATTTCTTGGGTGTAGTTGAAAAAAATCTTTTCACGAATGATTTCTGCGGCAAAAAAACGCTCTGAACGGTCAGTGAGCTCATCTTTAGGGAAATAGGGAGGGTGAAAAGGCATTTTGGAAAGCACTAATTCAAAAAGACTGTTTGTATTTTTGGCTTCTTTTGCCGAAATAGGCATAAGAATGGCTTCCGCAAAAAATTGTTGCCATAGTGTTTTGCATTGTTCTACCTCTTCAGCAGTGCATTGGTCTATCTTGTTAATAGCAATCACCAAAGGGACACCTAAAAGTGTTTTTACGGCTTCGGAAGCAATATGATTTTCGGGTTTTTCTTCGGGCGTAATTAACCAAAGTACCAAATCGGCATCTTCGAAGGTATGATTGACAAACTCCATCATCTTTTTTTGTAATTCATAAACAGGCGTGATGATGCCGGGCGTATCCGAATAAACGATTTGATAGTCTTCGCCATTGAGAATACCCATGATACGATGCCGCGTAGTTTGTGCTTTAGGGCTAACTATAGAAAGTCGCTCGCCCAATAGAAGATTCATTAAGGTCGATTTACCTACATTGGGCTTACCAATGATGCTCACAAAACCCGCTTTGTGAGTAGGAGAGGAAGATATTAGCGTATTCATAAAATTTTTTTACAAAGATATTTGTTTTTTTCAAAAATATGCTTTTAATTTGCATCTCAATTAAACCGCGGGGTGGAGCAGTTGGTAGCTTGCTGGGCTCATAACCCAGAGGTCGCAGGTTCAAGTCCTGTCCCCGCTACTAAAATAACAAAAAACACTTGCCTACAAAGCAAGTGTTTTTTTATTGCAAAAAATGTATGAAAGGAATTATTTTAGCAGGTGGTTCGGGCACAAGGCTCTATCCTCTTACACTTTCAGTAAGCAAACAGCTTATTCCTGTTTATGACAAACCGATGATTTATTATCCTCTTTCTACGCTTATGAGTGCGGGCATTCGGGAGATTCTGATCATCACTACCCCACAAGACCGTATTTTGTTTGAAAACCTGCTCGGAGATGGTTCTCAATTGGGTTGTTCTTTTCAATACCAAATTCAGGAACGACCTGAAGGATTGGCACAGGCTTTTATCATTGGCAAAACATTTATTGGAAATGACAAGGTTGCACTTATTTTGGGCGATAATATATTTTATGGAACAGGGTTAGCAACTATTTTGCAACAAAATACCAATCCTGACGGAGGAATTGTTTTTGCTTATCACGTTTCAGACCCTGAGAGATATGGTGTAGTGGCGTTTGATAAAGACCGAAAAGCCATTTCGATAGAAGAAAAACCCAAAAATCCAAGCTCTAACTATGCTGTGCCGGGGCTTTATTTTTATGACAACAAAGTGGTAGAGATAGCCCAAAACCTACAACCCTCCGCCAGAGGTGAGTTGGAAATTACTGATGTCAATAAAATCTATTTGGCACAGGGGAAACTTTCGGTTGGTATTATGGATAGGGGTACGGCTTGGCTCGATACAGGCACTTTCCAATCGTTGATGCAGGCGGGTCAGTTTGTGCAGGTCATAGAAGAGCGGCAGGGGCTCAAAGTGGGTTGCATAGAAGAAGTTGCCTATCAAATGGGATTTATAGATGAGGCGCAGCTTCTACGCATTGCCGAACCCCTCCGAAAAAGTGGTTATGGAGAGTATTTGATGAAACTTGTATCGGCAAACAACAGACAGATAGGGTAGAGAGGGAGGCTAAAGTTTTATGCCTATCCAAAGAATGTCATCGCGCTGTTCTGTGCCTTCCATGTGATTTTTGAGCATCGCTTCTATTTCAGTTTGTTGTTCTTGCATGGGCAGATGCGTGAGTTCTTCTATTACTTTTCGGAGCTTATCTCTTCCCAATCTTCTTCTTTTGTAGTCATTTTGGTCTTCTAAGCCATCAGAACCGATGTACAAAATACTTCCTTTTGAAAGATGAATTTGTTGGTTTTCAAATATTTTTTCTTCGTTTTGTTCTCCTCCTATCGATTTTCGCGTGCCTTTGAGTTCGTCAAGTGTTTTTGTTTGGCTGTCAAAATAAAAAAGATTTTGTTTTGCCCCTACAAAAGTTACCATAGATTGGCGCTCTTGCGGTTGTATTTGTAAGACAGTAATATCCATTCCGTTGTTGTTGTTTGTTTCTTTTTGCCTCAAAACGGTTTGCACTTCTTGGTGCAGTTGTGTAAGGATTTCGGCGGGGTCTTCTATCTGCCAAATTCTGATGATTTTGTCTAATAAATTAGTGGCAATCAAGGTCATAAATGCGCCCGGTACGCCATGTCCTGTGCAATCGGCAGCGATGAGTAAGGTTTTATGATTGTGTTGACTGACCCAATAAAAATCTCCCGATACTACGTCTTTAGGTTTATAAATGATGAAATAATCATCAAATAACTTCTGTATCTTGGCTTTATGAGGCAAGGTGGCTTGTTGTATGGTTTGTGCAGAACGAATACTTGACTGTATTTGGTGGGTAGTTGCTTTTAATTCTTCGTTGGTTTTTTTAAGTGCAAGTTCGCTTTCCTTGAGTTTTTCTAAATATTTTCTCAAAATAGATTCACTTGATACAAGCCTGTCATTTTGCTTGTTGAGTTGTTGATTTTTTTGCTCTATAAAATCTCTTTGTGTTAATATTTCTTCTTGTTGTTGTTTAAGTTCGGCATTTCTTTCTAGTATGTCTTGGGTTCGTTCTAAAACGGTTTGTTCCAAAACTTCTTTTTGCTCTGCAATGATTCTGAAGTTTTCTTCTTGTGTTTTTTTTCTCTTTGCCTCCAAAATTTGTACGTTGCGTGCTATGGCAATGGTAAATATGATATTTTGAATGACTACCCCAGCATTGGCTGTGCCCATTCCTAAGCGGCTCGATTCGTTCTGAAAAGTGATAAAAAGTTGTATCAATACCATCACAGTAAGTTGTACGTTGGCTATAATGAATAGGTCATTTTCATTGTTTTTGCGCCTAACAATAAGCATTGTCAAAAAGGGAGTAAATAGTATAACTAATACAAGATAGTAGAGTCGGATATAATTCAGAAACCAACCTAATTTGGTGGTGATGATGCTACTCAAGGAAATGAGCGTGAGTAGGGGAATAAATAGGTAGAGAAAAAGCGTAAAAATACGATGCCATGTAGGGTATTGCGCTTTGGTACGCAGAAAATGCATAGTAAAAAGCAGGTAAAAATGACCCATGAGTGGAAATAATGACATCATCACATATTCGTTGAGGGCGGGGACACTTTGGAACAGGGTTTCTGACAACAAAGATTGTATGGTGAGCGAGTAGAGAGAAAAGCTCAGCATATACATAGCCAAATGCCAATAACTCCATTGAGAAGTGTAAAAAAAGGCGGCTAATTGATAAAACACTAACAATAGCAATATGCCGTGAAACAAGCCAAGGAATAAATTTCTTTGGGCAAATTGTTTTTCCCAATCCATATTGTTGTAGAGCATCGGTTTGAGCTCGAGGGTGCGCGCATCTACGTTCCAAAATTTGAAATAGTAGGTTTGTGTGCTGTTTTTCTTTACGTTTAGTAGCACTTGCGCGCTCCTTTCCCTGTTGATTTCTTTTTGTTCAGAGGATACCAAACGCCCTGCTTTTTCTGTTTTGATAAGTTGGTTGTTTTCGAAAGTGTAAAAATCTACATAGTTGATAGCTCCTATGTAAAACACATAGTGTTGGTCGTAATCGGTAGTATTTTTAAAACGTACTCTGCCCCAATACACATGTTGTTCATTCAGCTTTTGTTGTGCACTCATTGGACTGAACGTATTGTTTTTCACCTGTTCTAAGCTCATTTGTGCGGTAGTGTCTTCAAAAATCTCTATGTAGTGTTCTAAAGAAATAGGAGTATTGAGGGTGGTAGCGTTGTAGTTTATTTGTGCAATGCTCCTATTAGTGGAATAAAGGGATAGGAAAACAAAGAAAATGAAGGGATAATATAAGTTGTTTTTTTGCATCTTTGCTAAAGTTTTGCAATCGGTAAGCAGTACTTCAAAAATAATACAAATAGATAGGTTTAGCAAATAAATTTAATATTTCTCATTGCTACGATGCAGGCAATCCCCTCTGAAGAGGTAAAATATGGTAGGATAATCCCATAACAAGAAAATTTTTCTGAAAATACCCTTAAAAACTTGTGTTTTAAAAAATATTTGTTATATTTATCCTCCAAATAAACACTTTTCTACTCTTTTGGGTATTTCAGCGAAAAAAACAACTAAAACGCACGCAAAAACATGGAAAATATAGACTACAAAACCGCTATACAAGCCGAATTGCAATACCTCCCCGAACAGTATTTGGCACACCTCTACCAAATAATACAATTTATGGCTTTGCCTTTTAAAGAGAAAGAATGTCTAAATGAAGCACATCTACAAATTTATGCAGATAAATTTCGCAAGGGATTTTCCTTAGTGATGAAAAAAGGAATGGGGCTTGATTTTTCCTACCAAATCCAAGAAAAATTTACAGTTTTAAAATTGAGCGTTACGTCTTTGGATAAACAACAAAATGAAATCAAAGCTGAAATTTTTGATTTAGACAAAATTTGCGAAGAGAAACAAGTTAAAATTATCTACAATGCGGATAAACAAAAATATGAACTTCAAAATTTGGTAGAAATTGAAGAAGACATAGAAGACGAATATTCTGAAAAAATAATAATTCCAGACAGTGAAACAGCAAGTCTTTATTTTATTGATGTTTCGCAAATAGACAAATGGCAACCCGACAATGCGAGTGATGATGGTAGAAATTTGTTTGCGTTTATGTTAAGAGTAGGCGATATGTATCAAAAAACCAAACAAGGAGAAACTATATGAATCTTTCAAAAAAAGAGTTTTTAATTTTTTATTTTGCGGGTTTGGGTTATAAAGGTTCAATAGACTTTATAGAAAATTTAGTATTGAAAAGTATCATTGAGGCTTTTTCAAAACTTAGTATAAACTCGTTTTTAGAAGAACAAATCAGAGATGTATTAGTAAGGCATCTGGAAACCGAAAACGAACAAATCAAGATTTTTTTAGAAGATAAATTTCTTTTTTTAGACACCGAAAGACGCAAAAACATTTCAGATACGGAAAAAGCACGTACCGATATTAGTTTTTCTATGTCAGGGTTTGAATTTGTATTAGAATGCAAAACCCTCAAATTTGCCGATAAAAAGTACTTGGAAGAAGGTTTACAAAGATTTATAGAACTGAAATATGCCGAAA
>RDZE01000012.1 GCA_004293905.1 Cytophagales bacterium
ATTTTTTTTGGCTTGACTTTGAATGGCAAAAGTACTATAATACAAAGCCCTGTCTTTGAAAAAACTTTGTTTTCCTTTTTGCATTTCGATAATCATTTTCTCACCTTTATCATTTTCACAATACAAATCAAAAATAGCTTTTCTGTCTATTTCTTGCCTACCTAATTGTTCGGTTTTGAGATAAGTAATGCTGATAATGTTGTCTTTTTCGCCCAAAAGAGCGTTTAAAAAGTCAATCAAAAGGTCTTTATTTGCCTCTTCACCAAATAGTTTTTTGAAACCAAAGTCTGTAAAAGGATTGATGTATTTTCCCATTTTTATGATTGTTTTTTGATAAATAACTGGTTTAAATATCTTTGAAAAAAAGTAAAACTATTTTAATTTTAAGTAAAATAATACTTACGATTTTGTATTAATTGATTCGAAAAATAACAATATTTCGTCCCAACACGTTTTTTATTTTAAACAAAGGTAAATATTTTTTCTTATCCAACCAAATATTTATCAGATTTTTAGAAAAAAACAAAGATAAAAATAAAAAAATATATTTCAAAACTATATTCCTTTTATAATTAGCATTTGGCAAAAAAATTGCACCTTAGAAGTTGTTTTTTATTAATCTTTTTATTTAAAAATATTTTTTTTGGTTTAAAAATTTACTTTTATTGTCAATAAACGTATATAACAATAAATAAAGCAAAAGTCTTTCTTATGAATAATCTAACATTCTTGAACATCAAGCAATTTTTTTTAAATTTTATTTTGAGTTTTTTATGTGTATTTGGTTTAAATGCTCAACACAAACAACCTATTCGCGTGCTTACAAACAGTAGCGGTTCTACACAAATTACTTGGATTACAAACATACCTGTTTTACCCGGACAATGTAAAGATAGAACAGTTTTTGCGGGAGGAATTGGTAGTTCAGGACGTGAAATTGGAATTGTGAAATTTTCAAGTCCGCTTCCTAATAACGTAATAGACCCTTCTACTAATACTGCACCTTTATTTGATGCCAATACCAATCCTGGTAGTGGTTCAAAACCTTCTGATTTTGTGGCTTTTAATATTCTACAAAAGCCTATGCCTACTTTTGAACTGGGTGATTCTGCGTTTGTTTATTTTTTAACTGAATCTCCGGGCTATAGGATTCCTGCTGTAACAGGTACAATTCAAACAGGTACGTTATACAGAGGTAATCTAAATGGTGGTGGTACAAATAATATAAGAATTTCTAACGCTCCAACAGGTGCTTATGCGGTTAATCCAAGATTTCAATTTCCACTCAAACCACTCAAAAAAAATGAAAGGAGAATGATTAAAGCAGGAAACAGAATATATATTGTTACTGAAAGACAAACTGAAAATGGAAACGTAGAACTATGGTCTTTAACACCCAACGGCACTACAGACCCAATTACACTTGTAGGAGAAATTTGTCCTGGTACTACCAACGGCTCATTTCCTGAATCATTAACTTCTGTGGGCATAACAGGAACAAATTATTTATTTTTCACAGCAGATTCAGGTGGATTAGGCACACCTGACACAAGTACTGCATCACCTAATAGAGAGATTTTTTGGTTGAATACTGCTAATAATATTGTGCAAAATGCAGATTTAAAAACTGTGGGAGGCTCGAATCCAAGAAATTTAGTGAGTTGTAATAATGCTTGTTATTTTGTGGCAAATGATGACACTGGAAATGGTCTTTTATATAAGTCAGACGGGGTAGCAGCACCTACAAAAGTAAATCTACCTGCGGGTGTGAGTGTAGATGATAGAGCGCAACCTTTGGTAAATGGTACGATTATTTATTTTGCCGCCTTCACAGGTGCAACAAGTAATTTGTGGCGTTTTGATACTTCTCAGCCAAATGCAGTAGGTACAAACCCAAGAATTGTAGATAATGATATGACAAATCCTAATCAATTTGCTATCATTAGTAATATTTTATATTTTGCGGCAGATAGTTCCGCAACAGGTAGGGAAATATTTAGAAGTGCAGGTACATCAGCCACTACTTATATGCTTTCCAATTTATTGCCGGGTGCAGTTTCATCTAATCCTTTTAATTTAACAAATATAAGGGGAGTCTTATACTTTTTTGCAAATAGTGGATTTACAAGAAGCATCAATACAGTATCAAGACCTACTTTTTATTTATATCAATATGACCCTAATGTCGCAACATCTGCCTCTAATCCAAATATTTTTTATCGATTCAAAAGTGATATAGCCTCCACTTATTATGGTTGGGGAACATTTGCTGGTGGTGATGCTTTTGATGTTTTGGGACAAATAACAGAATCTAACGGAAATTTTTATTTCTCTGCCGCAGGATTGAGCGAAATAGATTCAGATGCCGTAACCAACGCTAATATTAATGGTACATCTAACGAAATAGGATTAGGAAACTCGATTTGGTTTGTGGAAGGTTGTCCCAAAGCGGACATAAGATATGGAAGTGTATTGGCTAACAATACAGTTTGTCAATCGGCAGGCACAGTAACACCAACAATCACTAACTTATTATGTAATTATTCTTGCGTAACTTCTTCATTTGCAAGTACTGCTGGTTTGGTTTTAAATAATACAACAGGAGAAATAGATGCCGCCGCAAGTGCGGTTGGAACTTATACAGTTATTTTTACTTGTAATGGTACTGGTGGTTGTGTTACTACTACCAGAATCCTTGTAACTGTTCAAGGAAGTGCCTCAGCCAATGTGCAGGTTTCTACCTTAGCAGGTGACGGAACTTTGGGTTGTTTGAGTGGAGGTTTGGCTACTTCTAAATTTAGATTTGGAGATATTACTGCACCACCAGCAGGTAATATTACCGACCAAGCCAATGTAAGCATAGCACGTTCTCCTGATGGAACAAGATTATATATTGCAGATGAATTAAATCACGTAATTCGTATGATAAACCTTTCGACCAATACTTCGAGTGTATTGGCTGGGACTTGTGGTGCAGTAGGCGATGATGATGGACCTGCTTCAAGTGCTTTATTTTTTAGACCTTCAGGAGTAGCCACTGATGCTTTTGGAAATATATATGTGGCAGATAAAGGCAATCACTTAATTCGTAAAATAGATCCTATTACAGGAGCGGTAACAACAATTGCAGGCGTGCAATCTTTGGGTGGAGGAGATGTAAACAATGTTAATCCTTTGTTAGCACAATTTACACAACCTTCAGATTTGGTAATAGATGCCAACGGAATTATTTATGTTACTGATAAAAACAATCATAAAATAAAAGCCATTAATCCAACTACAGGAGTTACAACTTTTGCAGGTAGTGGTATAGCAGGTTTGACTAATGCGGTAGGAGTTGCCGCACAATTTAATAGACCAGCAGGTATTGATATTGATGCCGCAGGAAATTTGTATGTGGCTGATATGGTGAATAATGTTATCCGTAAAATAACGCCTTCAGGAGTAGTTACTACATTGGCAACAGGTTTTAGTTTTCCTACTGATGTTTCGATGCATCCTGATGGAAAATTATATGTAGCAGACCGCTCTAATCATACTATCAAAAACATTGATTTGACGACCAGTGTAGTTACTTCTTATGCAGGTTCAGGTACAGCAGGAAATTTTGATGCACCTGCATCTACGGCACAATTTAACTTTCCAAGTGGAATTACAACTGATTTATCAGGAAAAATATATGTAATAGACAGAAATAACAGAACAGTTAGAAGTATTTTAACTGTCAATCCAGCAGGAGATATTAATGGGGGTACAACGGTATGTGCAGGCACTAACTCAGGTACTTTGACTTTGGTAAATTTTCAAAATGCACCTAATCCTTCTCAAATTTTACGTTGGGAAAGCAGTATTAACAATGGGGTAAGCTGGGTAAATTTATCTAATGGCAATAGTGCTACTTATAACTATAGCAATTTAACTCAAAATACAACTTTTAGAGTAATTTTTAATGAAGCTGCTTGCGGAACTTTGCCTTCAAATACCACTCAAGTACTTGTAAATACTATTGCGCCACCAACAGTTACGCCTAATTCTGCTTGTGGAGTTGTTCCCACAGCCAACGTGAATGTTGTTTTAACTGCTTCGGGCGGCTTTGCAGGTGATTATGTTTGGTATGATGCAACTAATGTGGTAATTCCTGGACAAAATAATGCTACTTTTACTGCCAATATTTCTACTACAACTAATTATTTTGTATCTATTAAAAAAAATGCGTGCGAAAGTACAAAGGTTGGAGTTACAGCTACTATTGTTGCTCCACCTAATCCTGTCATCACAGGAAATGCGAATGCGTGTTTGAATGACGCACAAACTTATTCTGTTACAAATGTGGCTGGTAATACATATAATTGGACAATTGTTTCGGGAACTGGAACGATTAACTCTGGGCAAGGCACAAATAGTTTAAATGTTACTTGGACGGCAGGCACAACAGGAAGTGTGAGGGTGGTACAAACAGGTATTGCACCGTCTTCTTGCGTTACAACCTCATCTTTGTTTAATGTTACGGTTAATCCAAAACCAACCCCTATCATTACACCCACAACCGCCGCGTGTGTAGGAAGTGTAGTAAGTTATTCTACTCCTACCAATGCAGGTAGAACTTATCTTTGGACAGTTACAAATGGCACTCCTATAAGTGGAACAAATAATAATATTTCGGTTACTTGGGGAAATTTTGCTTCAGGGACTTTATTATTGAGAGAAACGATTACAGCCACAGGTTGTTTTACAGAAACAACACAAACAATTACTTTAAATCCGTTGCCACCAACTACGATTACAGGCACATTATCTGTTTGTGAAGCATCAGCACAATCTTACTCTGTAACAGCCCAAGCAGGAGTTACATATCTTTGGACAATTACAGGTGGAACAATATCATCAGGACAAGGAACTAATAATGTTTCTTTGATTTGGGGAACAGCGGGAACAGGAATTGTATCAGTAGTACAAACCATTACTGCAACAGGTTGTAATAGTACAGCCAATGCAAATATTGTCATTAATCCAAAACCTATTCCAATCATTACACCTACAACGAGTGCGTGTGTCGGAAGTACAGTAACTTATTCTACTCCAAACAATGCAGGTAGTACTTATTCTTGGACAGTAACAGGCGGAACGCCTACATCTGGAACAGGAAACTCAATTGCAGTTACTTGGGGAACAGGAGCATCAGGAACTTTAAACGTCAATGAAGTGATTACAGCAACAGGTTGTACTGCAAGTGCGATTCCAGTAACTATTTCTTTAAATCCTTTACCAAACCCCACTATTACAGGAAGTTTATCTGCGTGCCAAAATGCCCTCAGAACTTACTCTGTGGTAAATAATGTTGGTAATTCATATCTATGGGCGGTTACAGGTGGGACTATCACAACAGGACAAGGTACAAACCAAGTAGATATTACTTGGGGAACAGGGGGTAGTGGTACTTTACAAGTTACGGAAACTATTACTGCAAGTACTTGTAGTGCCTCTAAAATAATTAATGTAACAATCAATACCAATCCAACGCCTACATTTACAGGTTCAAATTCGGTTTGTGCCAATGATATAAAAAATTATGCAGGAACAATCACTGCGGGCAATACAATCAATTGGGTAATCACAGGGGGAACAATTACATCAGGGCAAGGGACGAGCAATGTTTCTGTTACTTGGGGAACGGCTGGGGCTGGGACTTTGACTTTAAATGAAACAAATGGAACTACAACTTGTACAGGTACACAATTAATGAACGTTACGATTAATCCAAATCCGACACCAAGCATTGTGGGTAACACAACCGTTTGTATTAATTCCTCACAAAATTATTCAGTGGTTGATGCAGGTGGAAGGACATTTTTATGGACAATTACAGGAGGGACAATTAACTCAGGGCAAGGCTCTAATGGGGTAAATGTTACATGGGCATCTTCGCCTGCAAGCATACAAGTAAGAGAAACAAATAATGCAACTACTTGTTTTACACAAGTAAGTACAAATATTGTCATCAATGCTTTGCCAAATCCAGTAATTACGGGAAGTTTAAATGTTTGTAGAAATTCTACTCAAAACTATTCTGTACCAAATACTGCTAATACAACTTATGTATGGAGTGTAACCAACGGAACAATTAGTGTAGGACAAAACACCAATCAAATTAGTGTTATTTGGAATGATTTGGCGGCAGTAACTGGAAACGTACAAATCCAACAAACAAATACTTTGACAAATTGTGTTGGGACATCTACCTCGAATATTACAATTATTCCAATTCCTGCCCCAACTTTTACAGGCAGTGCTTCAGTTTGTGCAGGAAGTTCTCAAACTTATACGGCAACTTTTACCGCAGGTAATACATTAAATTGGGCTGTAGTAGGAGGAACGATAACCTCAGGACAAGGTACAGCAACGTTAGTGGTATCGTGGGCAACAGGATTTATTGGTACGCCAAACATTACACTGACAGAAACAAACACAAGTACAACTTGTAGCAATAATTTTGTTTTACCTATTGTTATCAATCCAAATCCGACACCTGCTTTGACAGGGCTTACTGCGGTTTGTGCCAATGCTACTCAAAATTATTCAGTGGTCAATAATGTAGGAAGTACTTATGCGTGGACAATTACAGGTGGAACTCCTGCCAATGCCACAGGAAATAATGTGTCAATTGTTTGGGGAAGTGGAACAGCAACAATTGTAGTGCGTGAAACGATTACTGCTACAGGTTGTTTTACAGATATTACACAAAATATTACCATTAATGCTTTACCCAATCCGACTATTACAGGAAGTTTAGTGGTTTGTCAAAATGCAGTTCAAAATTATTCTGTACCTAATTTACCTAATACTACATATCTTTGGGCGGTTACAGGTTACAGGCACAGGAGCAACCATTACCGCAGGACAAAATACAAATGCTATTTCGGTTACTTGGGGAACGGGAACTGCTGGAACGGTAGCAATCACACAAACAAATAATACAACTACTTGTACTAATACAATTACCTCAAATGTAACTATCAATCCTAATCCAAACCCAATCATTACAGGAACATTGCAAGTTTGTCAAGGAGCAACAGGTATAGCATATTCTGTGGTAAATAATGTTGGAAGTACATATACTTGGACAGGAGATGCGAATATA
>RDZE01000039.1 GCA_004293905.1 Cytophagales bacterium
GATTTAAAAGTTCCATTTTCAATACTTGTTAAAATATTTTGGGAAATGTTTGGTAAATTGACTATGATTTACTATATTTGTATGTAGAAAGGCGTGGGTGTGGGCTATTTTAATCAACCGAAAACCAAAACTAAATGCAAATCAACTGGATAAACATCAAAGCCGAAATTTTGGCAGAAACGAAAGATATTTTACAAACAGAACCAAACTTTAATACATAAAAAATTTGTTTTACCCTATGAACGAAACAGATTTATCAGGTGTTGCAACACGAATTTCCCAATGCATTGCAAAAGGTATTTTTAGAAAACTTGCCCAGAATAGATAAAAATGTTTATTTTCCTGATGTAGCTAAAATTGAACCCTATTTCAGAAGGATTGTATTCAACGAGTAGCCAATAGTAAAATTTTTAATTCGAGTTTTTGATGCAATTCAAAAAATCACAAAAAAATGAAAAATAAAGACTACCAACATTTATTGGAAAACATCACTCTATTGATAGAACAGGCACGCACCAAAGCCTTGATACAAGTCAATCGCGAGTTGTTGCTTTTGTATTGGAACATTGGTAAAACCATTTTAGAAAAGCAAGAAGAACAAGGTTGGGGAGCAAAAATTATAGATAATCTTGCCAAAGACTTAGCCCAAAACCTTCCTGATAGCAAAGGTTTTTCGGTGCGAAACCTCAAAAATATGCAGAAATTCGCCAAAGCCTATCCCAATTTTGAAATTGTGCAGACAGTGTCTGCACAATTAAGTTGGTCGCATCATATTCTTATTTTGGATAAATTTAAAGAGGAAAAATTGCGTTTATGGTATTTGCTCAAATCTGCCGAACAAGGTTGGTCTTATCGAGTTTTACAACATCAAATTGATATGCAAATACACACACAATTAGGTACTTTGCCCAATAATTTTGAAAGTTATTTGCCGCAGCCACAATCGGAATTGGTGCAACAACTTTTCAAAGATGAATACATTTTTAATTTTATTGCCCAAGACGAAAAACGCAAAGAAAAGGACTTTGAGAAAGAAATTATCCAAAATATTACCGATTTTTTGTTGGCATTGGGCAAGGGTTTTTCCTACATAGGCAAGCAATACCATTTGGAAATAGGAGGGCAGGATTTTTACATAGATTTGTTGTTTTATCATTTCAAACTCAAATGTTTTATTGTGATAGAACTCAAAATAGACGATTTCAAGCCCGAATATATCGGAAAATTAAATTTCTATTTATCGGCAGTTGATGATTTGCTCAAACAAGACAATGATCAGGCAAGTATCGGGTTGCTGCTTTGCCGAAACAAAAATAACACAGTAGTTGAATATGCCTTGCGTGATGTAAGCAAGCCAATGGGTGTAGCTTCCTACAAACTAACCAAACAAATTCCCGAAAACTTAAAAAGCAACCTCCCTTCCGAACAGGAACTAAAAGCCCTTTTAGATAAGATAAACAGAAATAAAAATGGATAAAGACCTACTGTAAAAACAACTTAATCAGTTTCACTCCTATTCAGCACCATCAACAAGATTTAAAAGTTCCATTTTCAATACTTGTTAAAATATTTTGGGAAATGTTTGTCTCAAAAAACTACCTATTATCCAAGAATTTTTAGAAAATAGCAACATAAAAACCACTATGCACTATACACATATAAGCGAGAAAAGTATCAAAAAAATCAAGAGTCCTTTAAACAATATGGAATAACAATACAAAAAAATGCATTGCGCATTTTGTATTGTTTGTAAACATAAGTAATTGATAATCAAATATTTAATATTTTAACTGAAAATTTGTAAGTATCAAAAACAACCTCTACCATCAAAAACAACCTCTACCTTTACTTAAAAATGTACGCGAGTTGCGTATATTATAACGTTACCGCCAATGCTATAAAGACAATGACAGCGAACAAAATGAACGACAGAGATAAAATGCCGACCGCACATTCAAGCACATTTGGTTTTGCCGACACGCAAAGCCAAACAAAAAACCAAAAGAGCTTGAATTTTGCCAACACGCAGACATAAAAACATAAATTTGAAGAATGAAAGAAAGTAAAATATTCTATGAAACCGACCTTGGGAAACTACTCCTTACAGACTCTTACAAAGAGTTAAAGAATGGTACATTGAAAAAATATAAGGGCAAGATAAATCTAATTATCACTTCACCACCGTTTCCATTAAACAACAAGAAAAAATATGGAAACCTTCAAGGTGAAGAATACAAAGAGTGGTTTATTAGTCTTGCTCCAATCTTTGAAGAATTATTAGCTAATGATGGTTCACTTGTTATTGAAATCGGGAATGCTTGGGAATCAGAACGACCAGTGCAGTCTCTTTTACATTTAGAGTGTTTACTTGGGCTAGTTAAAAATTCCAATCTAAGATTGATACAAGAATTTATATGCTATAATCCTTCAAAACTTCCTTCTCCAGCTCAATGGGTAACAGTGAATCGTATTAGGACGGTAGATAGCTATACTCATATTTGGTGGCTTGCGAAATCAGACTTTCCAAAGGCTGACAATACGAAGGTTTTGAGACCTTACAGTAAAAGTATGAAACAACTCCTCAAAAATCAGAAATATAATTCAGGTAAAAGGCCTTCGGAACACGTGATATCTGAAAATGGATTTCTGAAAGATAATGGAGGAAGTATTGCTCATAATTTCTTTGAAATGGAGCCAATTGATGAAAAAAGAGAGGTTAGACTACCTCACAGTGTTTTAAGCTTTTCTAATACTCATTCAAACGACTACTATCTTAAAGCTTGTAGAAAAAATGATATTATCCCTCATCCTGCTAGAATGAACCAAGGGATTGTTAGTTTTTTCATCAATTATCTAACAGATGAAAGGGACTTAGTTTTAGACCCTTTCGCAGGTAGTAATACAACCGGAGCAACAGCTGAAAAGCTCAACAGAAAATGGTTGGCAATGGAAATTGACCGAGAATTTGCAGACCAATCAATTTACAGATTTGAAGACAAAGAACTTAATGCAGAACTTAAAATCCACTTCTAATGCTAGATGTAATAAAAAAAATAACAGACATTGACTTTTTTAAAGAAGGACAAAATGAAGACCTTTTTGTGGGTAGACCTTATTCGATAAACTACAATAAGGCTAATTTACTTATTTCAGACTTTTGGAAACACAAAGTAAAAGGAATACCACAAGGTTCTTTTTTGTTGGCATTTTACGACAATCCATTTGAAGAAAACATCCAAGAAGCCTTGCTCCTTCGCGTGTTAAACCCCTCTTCCCTTCCTACGGACAATAATGTCATTTCGTCAATGATTGAGTATTACAAAGACAATCTTAATACATCAGGAAAAAAGAGTGAACTAGACGATTTCACGAGATATGAATTTAGTTTTTCAGGTTTGGAGTGCAGGATATTAGGAGCATTTTACAAAGAGGGAAATTCATTTGAATTTGGTGCTGATGTGGAAAATTTTTATTCAGCTCACAACTATAAAGTATTTAAAGCAAGCTCCAAAATTTTAGAGCTTATAGTAAATCAAAGAGACAAAGATTTAGTTGCAGGTGGTGAGAATGAATTTCCTATAGGTACAGTTCGCTATAGCTCAACTAGACGATTCTATGCTACAGATGATTCAGTTAAAAGTGTTAAGGTATTTATCAATCCAGGTGATATGCTTGGAAAGAGAACCGCTCTTTTCGGTATGACTAGAACAGGTAAGTCTAACTCTGTTAAGAAAATAATTGAAGCTTCTGTTGAGATTTCTAGAAAATCGAAATATAAAACTTTAAGCACCAATTCAAGTCAGTCTGATAACCTTATGGAAGCAATTGACAAGGAATCAGGTGCACCTAAATTTCCTGTTGGTCAAATTATTTTTGATATTAATGGTGAATATGCCAATGCTAATATGCAAGATAAGGGAACTGCTATTTTTGAATTATACTCTGACATTACTACAAGGTTTTCGACCTTGCCTAAGACAGATTTCAAAATTATGAAGGTTAACTTCTATAATGACTTAGAAGCAGGTTTTGAGCTTGTTCGTTCTCATTTATTACAAAGTTCAGGCAACTACATAGAAAGCTTTTGTGCAATCGACTTTACACCACCCGAGAATTATGATTTTTTCAGTTCTGAGGGCACTCGTCACGATAGATTAAAAGCTGCTTATTTCTGCTGCCTTTATAAAGCCAATATTCCGGTTCCAAAGAATTTCAAAGTTAAGTTTCGTGGCAATGACATACTAAATAAGTTAGTAAAAGAAGATGGCTCAATAAAACCAGACAACGGAATTTCACTTGAAGACGCTTACAATTGGTTCAAAGCCGTTGCAGATAATTATAATACTCACGAATACTTTAGTAAATATAAAGCTCAAAAGGGTCACGAATGGGCAGACGAAGATTTAAAAGCAGTACTAGTATTTCTTTCAAGAAAAAAAGACGGTAGAGTTGTAGATGGATATGTTAAACTTAGAAGCTTAAAGGAATTACATACAGAGACAATAGACAAACCTTTTGATGTTGAGATAATTGATGAGTTAAGAAAAGGTAAGATTGTCATTATTGATTTGTCTCAGGGAAATCCTGAAATTCAACAACTATATTCTGAGCGAATTTGTAAGAAGATATTCAATGATTCTATGAATAGATTCATTTCAAACTCACCCAACAATTTTATCCAATTCTATTTTGAAGAGGCTCATAATTTGTTTCCTAAAAAGGACGACAAAGATTTAAGTCAGATATATAACCGAATTGCCAAGGAAGGTGCAAAATTGAATCTTGGAATGATTTACGCAACACAAGAGGTTAGCTCTATAAGTTCAAACATTCTTAAAAATACTCAAAATTGGTTTATTGCTCATTTAAACAACGAAGATGAAACTAGGGAGCTTAAAAAGTATTACGACTTTGAAGATTTTACAGAATCACTAGTTCGTTTTAGTGCTAAAAATGACAAAGGTTTCGTGAGAATGAAAACTTATTCAAATCCGTTTGTCGTACCAGTCCAAATAGACCAATTTTTAGCAAATAAGTAAGGTATGTCATACAACAAAACAGGAAACAGGCCATTTGAGTTTGCTAGTAAGAGCAACCATATTCATATTATCAAAGACCCAGAAGTTCAGAAGTTTTTAAGCCAACACGAACTTCCCAAAGAGGGTGATGAGATTTCTCTATTTGACCAGTATTTGGTGGATATAGATTATGATGTTGCAGATTCTGTAGAATTCATTATTGCAGTAGATGGAGGTGATACAACGGTTCCAGTCAAATCAAAATTCCCTTCTTCCACAATAACCTTTTTTCAGTTCGGGGCTAACTTATTGAAAATTTCAGACCTTAAAGAATTGAGGGAGCAACCTTTCATTTCTCCACAATCAATCTCAAAACTAAAAGAATTACAGCGGATAAAATTTACCTTACCGACCAAGAACATTGGCTTAATTGATGAAAATGGTAAACGAGCAACACTGACTTATTCTGTCAGAAAAGCCCTTTATGAATTTTTCAAGCAACACGATTTCCTATCAACTTTGAAATGGTTTCTTTTTGAAGAGTACAAGAAAAATCCAAAGTCAGAGAGAGAACTTGCAAGCCACCCAAATAATTCTGCGACAAAGAAAGTGGTTATTGAAAGAGATAAAATCAATTCCGAATATAAAATACAGCACGCAGACGGTGATTTGTTTTTGACAGATATTTTCAGGCTTCACGAAGTAGTGGATGAAGATTTAGGTGCAGGAGGTATTGTTGGCTATTTAAGAAATTTAATTGAACATTTCATTCTGATTGACACCATTAGAGGATTGTATAGAGTTAAGAAAGATACCTTAAAGGAAGTGTTATTTGTAAAAGATGGCCCATTAGGTTTCTTTGGACAAACTGCGAATATGCACGAGCCTATGCGAGAATTATTAAATCACTTGAATTCTGAAATAAATATCTTTTTAGCAGGAATAGAGAAATCGGGTCCGTTTGTAGAACACGCATTGGAAATTAAAGACAAAATAAAGCAAGGACAGGCTTATTTACTTTCAAACAAGCACATTTACAAGTATATAAAACCGGGTGACTCTGACAATCCAGAAGCGTATGGGCGTTCCTCATATTATGGCAGCAAAGTAATTTTTAAATCCAGAGATGAAAGAATTTATGTGGTGACTATTCCTACTGAGAAAAGTGAAGTAGTTCTTAATCCTATTAAGTCGGACTTTAAGCATATTGACATCATAATGAAATACATTGAACGACTAAAAAGTGATATGTATGACAATTCACTTTTACCGATTGCACTTGCAAACAAACTTGTTTCACTTTCAGACCACCCAAGCTCTGTTTTGCTTGAAAAGTTTGCTAAACACAATATAAAATAGATTGAAATGCTAATGCCTCACAGCCACACACATTGCCAAGTCGCACCAGCTGACACGCAAACCAATACTTGGCAAAGAGTGTGTCTGCCCAATCGCACGACTGACCGACAAACAGACGAAGAAAAAGAAGCACTAGGCGGTAACAGGCGTTTGGCTCAATGGCGGGTGACGTGGATAATTGAACATTCTACCTCGCATCAACATTTGTGGTGTATTGACAGTTTTGTGCTCCGAAATCCGCCACTGCGCCAAGCCCCGAAACGTTATAGGTAATGCTTTGACGATAATGCTAACTTGAAACTTTTATGCAATAAACGAACAGACAAAAACAAAATATATGCTACTCCCAAAAATTAGTATCATTGAATAAGGTGTAAAATTAGTATATTTATCACTTGAAAAAACACACAAAAACAATGAATAAATTACTACTCATAATATGCCTTTTTTATATGGTTGGTTGTAAAGATTGCGAATAGGAGAAATCTGAATACGACCCTGCCTTACACTTATCGCCAAAAGACATAAAGATTAAAGCCATTAGTGATGCCTTGCTAACTTAACCCTGTAAGTATTTGATTTAAAATATGTTATGAAATTTTATGTGTAATAAAAAGTGTCAATTACTTAGTTTTTTTTCAATCTCTTGAAAGTTCCATGTTGATATTGGCGCAGAGTGTATCTAAATCGTCAAAAGGGGCAACTACCCACTCTTTCCACCATAGTTTGTATTGCAAAGTGCCTTCTACTTCTATAGTAAAATCGCCCTCTGTGTATATTTTATTCCCTTCGTGCTTTATTACTTGTATTTGATAGTGCTCTAACACAAAAAGCAGCAGTTCTTTGGGGTCGTATTGTTTGAGGTTTTCTTTTGTATTATTGTCCATAAATATTTTCGTAAAGTATAAAAAAGCCCAATAAAATACATACTATGGAAGATAAGAGAGAGAATAAAGCCCCTAACCATTGATAAGTACCCAATTTTTTGGAAAATGGCAAACTAAACAGCCCAGCGGCGATGAGCATACCCACAATAGACCCCATACCAAAAATACACAAATAGAGCAAACTGAAAAAAGTGTCTTTTGCTTCGGTCATTACAACCAATATCAATGCGCCACTTCCTGCTAAGCCATGAATAGCCCCTACGCCATAAGCCAAACTATGCGTATGGGTGTGGCTATGAAGATGTGTATGGTTGCGCTGGTTATTCATTTTATAGATTCGCGTGATTCCTAAAACTATCAACATGAGCCCTACTATTGCTTCCAATTTCATAAAAAGTTGTTCTGAAAGCATGAATTTGCCAATGAGTACAATAATGCCTATCAATAAAATGGTGGAGGTATGTCCTAATCCCCAATAAATACCATCTTTGACTGCCAAATAAGGGTTTTTTCTTTTGGCTACCAAACTACTCACTGCTACAAGGTGGTCTGCTTCGAAGGCATGCTGAAACCCTACGAGGGCAGCTAAGGACAAAGGTACGAGTGTTTCCATAAAGTAATATAGGGTTAATTGATGATAAAAGAGGAATCTAAATGAACTAAAATAATACGGTGATTGCCTGTATCGGCAATGGCAAGGGTGTTTTGGTCAGTGGCTATAGAAAATGCCCAATAGAGTGTATTTTCGGTGGTGCGTATGGTGTCTAAGTTTTCACTGCCCGTAGTGAAGTTTTTTTGCCCAATGAGGTCATCGGCGGGCTGGTTGTTTTGGGTAGGTACTTTCACATACCACAAAAGTCGGCTATTGCCTGTATCGGCAATCCAAATGCCTGTTTTATAAAAACAAATGTCATAAGTCCAGCTAAGGGTATTGGCTTTGGGAAATAAATCAAATTGATTCATGCCATTCTGTTCGGGGTTGGGCTGCCCGATGAGTGTTTGGGCTTTTTGCTGAAAAGCATCTTTCCAATTTTCCCAAAGTAAAATGCGGTAGTATTGTGTATCGGCAATGGCTAACTGCCCTGTTTGTGGATTTATTTTGACGGCATAAGGCCACACTGCATTGGCAGGGTCATAGTCGCGCTCTTCAAAACTATTTTGCCCAATTACGCCATCGGCTTCTGCAAATGATTGGGTGGGTATATTCTCATAAAATAATACTCTTCTGTTGCCCGTATCGGCTATCCATAAGCGTTTCCCATCAGAAAAAACTCCATAACACCAATATAGGCTTTTCGCATTAGGTGGCTGACTGATGCCTTTGATATTGGGCAAATTGCTCTCAAAATCGGGTTGCCCAATGACTATATCGGCAGGTTGTGCGTTTTGGGTCGGAATTTCGTTCCATATCAATACTCTATGATTCCAAGCATCTGCCACAATGAGTTTTTTGCCATCAGTCCATAAACCAGAAGGGTAGAGTAGAGAACTTGCAGACACTTCTCCTTCGTTGTTTCTTCCTGTATGTTGCATTTGGTATTGCCCCAATACAACCTCTGGAGCTTGGTGCATTTCAGTAGGTATTTTTTTCCAAATGAATACCCTATTTTGGGCTGTATCGGCTACAAAAAGCATATTGTTTTTGATAAAAACGCCTCTTGGTGCTAAGAGTGGGTTGTTATTATCGCCTTTGAATATCTGTTTTGTGTTCAGTTCGTAGCTTGTATTCATGAGAGTGTATATCTTAACAAATTCTTGGTAATTGTTCTCCTATGGGCATATTGACCACCCTTTTCCCTCCTATTTGGCTGTTCAAAACGACTTGTTTGGGGTGCTGTTCTACTACTTTTCCAATGATGGCAGCTTCTTTGCCTTCTGGGAGCGATTTTAGAAGTTCGAGATAATCATTGGCTATTTTTTCATCTACGATACTGATGAAAATACCTTCATTGGCTACATAGAGGGGGTCAAGCCCTAAGATTTCACAAGCCCCTTCTACTTGTTCGGCTATGGGTATGTATTTTTGGTGTAGTTCTATGCCTATTTTTGCATCGCGCGCTACTTCATTGAGCACTGCGGCTACTCCACCCCGTGTAGGGTCTTTGAGCAGGTGAATTTGTTCGCCGAAGTGGTCTAAAAGTATCTTTGTGGCGTGGTGTAGTGCTTTAGTATCACTTTGCAGGGTGGTTTCGAAGGTAAGTCCTTCTCTGACAGACATAATGGCTATACCGTGATTGGCTATACTTCCGCTGATGATGATGGCATCATTGGGTTTGATACGTTGTAGGCTAATTTGGGCTTTGGGGTGTAGTGTTCCGATGCCTGCCGTGTTGATGAAAATTTTATCTCCTTTTCCTTTTTCTACTACTTTAGTATCACCTGTAACTATCTGAATGCCTGCTTTTTCAGTAGCTACTTTAATGGCTAATAGTATTTCCCAAAGTTCTTCCATTGTGAGTCCTTCTTCTAAAATAAAACTAAGTGAAAGGTATTGAGGAATGGCACCACACATGGCTAAGTCGTTCAATGTGCCATGAATGGCTAACTCGCCGATATTACTATTGGGGAAAAATAGGGGTGAAATCACAAAACTATCTGTAGTAAAGGCTATTTGACCAGTGATAGGCAAGATAGCACCATCGTGTTTTTGGGCAAGAATTTCGTTGTTCAGAATATTAAAAACGCCACTTTCTAAAAGTTGATTGGTGAGTAAGCCACCACTGCCGTGCCCTAAGGTGATGACCTCAAAGTCTAATTTTGGCATAGGGCATTGCAGTTGCATAGAGAGTTTAGGTTGCATGTTTTCTTGTTTTTATTGAGTGATGATGCTTTCTGTTTCTTCTTTGGTTTGGGCAAAATGATAATAAGCAGCGCAAGCCCCTTCAGAAGATACCATAGGTGCGCCTAAAGGAGTGATAGGGGTACATTTTTTACCAAATTGGGAGCATTGGTGTGGTTTTTTGATGCCTTTGAGCACCTGCCCTGCTATACACTCGGAAGATTCTTGGGCTTTTTCAAGTGTGATTTCAAATTTTTGGTCTGCATCGTACAGTGCCAATTCGGGGCGTAGTGCGTAGCCACTTTTAGGAATAGTGCCGATACCGCGCCATTCTCTATCGCATATCTCAAAGACCTGAGCCATTATTTTGCGTGCTTCGGGGTTGCCTTCGGGCTTTACTACGCGGCTGTATTGGTTTTCGAGATGGGCTTTTCCTTGTTCTAATTGTTGCACTACTTTGTAAATACCCTCTAATAAATCTACAGGCTCGAAACCCGTTACGACTATCGGAATTTGGTAGCGTTGCACAATAGGCTCGTATTCGCTTAAACCCATAATAGTACATACATGCCCTGCGGCTAAAAAACCTTGTATGGTGGCGGTTTCATCTTGCATAACGGCTTCCATCGCAGGTGGCACTAATACATGGGAGGCAAGAATGGAGTAGTTGGTAATGCCTTGCCTTTGGGCGTGCAAAACAGAAAGTGCATTGGCAGGGGCAGTAGTTTCGAAACCTACCGCAAAAAAGACAACTTCTTTTTGAGGGTTTTCTTTGGCTAACTGTACGGCTTCTAAAGGCGAATAAAGTATTCTAACCTCTGCACCTTGCGCTTTGGCTTCTAAGAGGCTTTTTTGGGAGCCCGGTACGCGGAGCATGTCGCCAAAAGAGCAAAGTATGACATTGGGTTGTTGTGCTAAATAGACTGCTTTATCGATAAGATGCAAAGGGGTAACGCAAACAGGGCAACCCGGTCCGTGTACCATTTGTACTTTTTGGGGAAGCATGGAAAGCAGTCCATTTTTGACTAAACTGTGTGTTTGTCCTCCGCATACTTCCATGATAGTCCATGTTTGTGTGGTGATTTGGTTGAGTTTGTGAATGTATTTTTCTACCCATTCGGGGTTGCGGTATTCGGTGATGTATTTCATATTTGTATGGTTTTGAGTTAGTTTTCAGGCATTAATTCGTCTAATTCGCCTATTTCGGCAAGGTATTGAAATGTTTTTTTGGCTTCTTGCTCATCTACAATGCTGATGGCTACGCCAACGTGTACGAGCACATAGTCATTGATTTTGGCAGCGGGCACCATCTCGAGGCTTGCTTCTTTGATGATGCCTCCAAATTGTACTTTTGCCATGCGTGTGGTATCATTGAATTGTTTTTCGATGGATATGATTTTACCCGGAATTGCTAAACACATAATTGTAAATTGTTTTTAAGGTTTATGGAATAATGTCCTACTATAAGTTGCCCAAAGGCTATATTTTCGTCATTGGTTGGTATTTTTTCGTGAAAATGGAGTTGGTATTTTTTTTCTAATCTTTGTTTTAAAAGTGTGATTAAAAGCATATTTTGGAATACGCCTCCACTAAAAGCCAACTGTTGTACTTGTTGCTTTTCAGCGATGTGGTCTATGTATTCTACACATCTGATATGGAGTTTGAGTGCTATGTATTCCTTATTTTTTTTATTTTCTATGTCTTTTTGTATTTCTTGCCAGCAGTGCAATGGGTCGGGGGCGGGTTCGATGATGGTATTTTTCCGCCATGCTTTCCAAGCCATTTGCTCGAGATAGGCGGCGGCTTGCCCCTCGTATGATGCTTTATCGAGGAGGGAAAGTGAGGCAGCTACGGCATCGAACACTCTGCCCATGCTGGAGGTTTTGAGTGTGTTTTGAGTGAGTATTTTTTGGTAGATATTCCATTCTGTAGTTGTAAAAAGAGGTTGTATATTTTCGTAAGAGGTTTGGTATTGATGTGCTAAACACAAGGCTGATAGGCGTGGTTCTTTGGGCATTTTATCGCCTAATATGAAGGGAAAGTAGGGCAGATGGTGTACTCTTTCTATCTGTTTTTGTTGATAAACAAAAAATTCTCCTCCCCATATTTGCCCATCAGTTCCCCAGCCCGTACCGTCCCAGATAATTCCTAATATTTTTTCGTTGGAATCAAGGAGTGTTTTTTCGGCTAAAATGGCTGCAAAATGCGCTGTATGATGCTGTACTTGTAGGAGTGGGATTTGGTACTTTTCGCTGAGTGTTTTTCCCCATTGTGTGGAAAAATATTCGGGGTGTTGGTCAGTGATTATCTTTTGGGGTTGCGTGTTGAAAAGTTGTAGGTAGTGTTGTATGATATGACAATAGTTTTCTTGAGCCTCGAGGCTGTCTATATCGCCTATATATTGAGAAAGAAATATATTTTTTTGGTGTGAAAGAGCGATAGTGCTTTTCATCATTGCTCCTGTGGCGAGCATGGTGTCTTTCTGTAAAATATTGGTTGAATCTATATAATTGGGTGCAAATCCTCGCGCGCGCCTTAGGAGGTGGGTGTGGTTTTGTTCGTCTAATTGAACTATACTATCATCTTGCGGAATGAGTATGGGGCGGTTGTGTGTGATGATATAATCGGCGATGAGTGCTAACTCTGAAAAGGCTTTTTCATTGGTAAATACGATGGGTTGTTGGCTAAGATTGCCACTTGTTGCAACGATTGGTTTTTTAAATTTTTGGAGTAGAATGGCAAAAAGTGGGTTGTAGGGCATCATAATACCTACTTTGTCGAGTTGTGGGGCTATTTCTTGGAGTGCTATTGTGTGTTTTGCTTCGGCGAGAATGGGAAGCAAGACAATGGGACTTTCAGAACTTTCTAAGCAGTTTTTGGCTTTTTCAGAAAGTACTATGTCTTTTGTTATACTTTCAACATCGGGATACATGAGCGCAAAAGGCTTATGAGGGCGTTTTTTGCGTTGGCGTAGGGTGCGTATGGCTTTGGCTTGTGTGGCATCGCAGGTAAGCAAATAACCTCCTATCCCTTTAATGGCTACAATTTTTCCGTCTTTCCAATATTGTATGATTTCATTCAGGATAGTAGGTGTATGTGTATAAAGTGGTATGAGTGTGTTGTTTTCGTTTTGTTCTTGGTGAATTACTTGGTAGCTGTGTATATCAATCGCGCATTGTGGGCAACTATTCGTTTGCGAATAATATCTTCTATCTTGAGGATTTTGATACTCTTGTTGGCAGTGTTTGCAGGGTTCAAAATGTCGCATTGTGGTATGTATGCGGTCATAGGGCAGTTTTTCAATGATGGAGTAGCGCACTCCACAATTGGTGCAGGTAATGAATGGATATAAATAACGCCTATTGTGGGGGTCGAAAAGTTCGCTTTTGCATGCTTCGCAGAGGGCAGCATCTGGAGTAATGAGTAATTGAGGGGTGTAGTTGGTTTGGCTGTGTTTGATTTCGAAATTATCAAAGTATCTTTCTTCCATTTGGGCTATCTCTACTTGCGTAATTTTAGCCAATGGTGGGCTTTGCAAAAGTAACTGGTCTTTGAAGTGGCTCAGTTGTGTGTCTTCTGCATTGATTTCAATATGCACACCATTGGCATCGTTGCTTACCCAGCCTTTTAACTTCATTTCTTGAGCCAAACGAAATACAAAAGGTCTGAAGCCTACGCCTTGTACTTGTCCCAAAATATGAAGGTGATAGGTCATACGGTTTGTGCGGCATCTGCTACTAAGTTGGTTTCTCTTTTTTCTTTGAGTTTGGCAACTAACCAATTGCACCAAGCCTCTATGCCTTCGCCAGAAGTACTGGAAACTGTTATGTGTTCTATATTGGGGTTTACTTCTTTAGCATCTTTGATAACTGCCTCTACCGAAAAAGGTAAATAAGGTAATAAATCGGCTTTAGAAATGAGCATCATTTCGCTGGTAAGAAACATTTTGGGGTACTTGCGGGGTTTGTCGTCTCCTTCGGTAGTGGCGATGAGCGTAATGCGGTAATCTTCGCCCAAATCGAAAGAGGCAGGGCAAACTAAATTACCAACATTTTCTATAATAAGTACATCGGTATTGTCTATGTCTATCTTTTGCATTGCCTGCCATATCATCTGTGCTTCTAAGTGGCAGATGCCTCCTGTTACGATTTGTAGTGCCTCTATGCCTGTTTGTTTTATTCTCTCGGCATCGCGTTCGGTTTCGAGGTCGCCTACCAATACTTTGATTCTTAGGCGGTCTTTGAGGCGTTTGGCGGTTTCTTGCAAAAGGGTGGTTTTGCCGCTTCCTGCCGAAGATACTATATTGATGAGTAAGATATTGCGTTCGTTTACTGCCTTACGAATGGCATCTGCTACAAAATCGTTGGCTTGGAGTAGGTGCATGGTGGTGTTGTCGCATTGGATAGTGCCACGTGCATTTTTAGAAGAACGAGGTATTTGCATCATAATTTTATTGGTTTGGGTTAAGACTGATAGGTAAAATTTTCTTTGAAATGTACTTGACTAATGAGTAGTTCGTTTCCTTGAATGATTTGGTTGGTAGGCGTGCCACAACTGCACACAAAGCGATAATTTTGGACTGTATGCTCTTTTTGGCAAGCAGGGCAATGCACTACTATTGGTAAAAGGTCTATGTGCAGGGTAGTATTTGCGTATTGAGGTTCGGTTTGGGTAACTGCCTCAAAAGCAGATTGCATCAGTATAGGTTCTACATTGGCAAGTAACCCCACTTTTAGGTCTATTTGAGTGATTTGGGATAGTTCTTCTTTAGAAAATTTATCTTCTAAGGTTCGGAATATACTACGGACTAATGAGATTTCGTGCATATTGTTCTATGAGAATTGTTAGGAAATAATAGACTTTAATTTTACGAGTGCCTCTATGTGTTTATTGGCTTCTTCTATGAAAGTTTCCTCTTCGGTAAGTTGTTTTATTTCTTGTGCTTTTTGCCACATATCGGCATATCTTTCTTCGTTAAAGGGTTCTTCATTGCTTACATGCCAACTTGCCTCTAAGAAATTGAGAAGTGTAAGCATTCTTTCGTGAGGGAAATATTGGGCTTCTCTTATTTTTAATACTTCTTCGTAGAGTTCTAAGGCTTTGGCGTAGTTGTCGGCTTTTTTCATGGGAGGGTAGAGTGTCATCGCATTGGCGTAGTTGTTGCAAATGGTGGCATATTCTATTGGGAAGTTTTGTTTGTCGAAATAGCTGAGGGCTTCTTTGAAAGAGGAAGCACTAAGGGCAGCCCAAACGCTTCTTTTTTTGTTTTCATCGGGCATTTCGGAGTAAATGATGCCTAAATGATGGTGGATTTCGGCAAACATCTCAGGGGAGTCTTCTTTGGTAAATATTTTGAGTGCGCTTTGGAAAGTTTCTAATGCACTTCGGTAAAATTGTGGATTGCCATTTTTTGACCAAGTGTATAATAACACAGCTTTTCTTACTAAGGCATTGGCTTGTAAAAAAATAGTACTGGGGTCATTGAGGTACTGTATGGCTTTATTGATGTACCCTAATGCTTCTGAAAAACTATCTTCTAAGTTGGCTATCCAAGTAGCATCGATGAGGAGCAATCCTGCTTCTGTCCATTTTTCTTTTTTCTCATAGTATTGAAGTGTATCCCAAAGTAAGGGTTTGAGTTTTTCCCAAAGAGCTGAATCATAAGGAATTGTGAGTTTTTGCATCAATAGTTGTACTTGTATGTATTGTACAGAAAAAAAGGCTTCGGATTGTTTGGGTAGCCAAGCAAGGATAGTTGCGATGAGGTCTTCGGCAGCCTCGAGTTGTTCTGTATCTAAAAGTAAACTTAGGTATTGTTTGGCGGTGAATGCTTTTTGGTTGGAGTTGGGCGCAGTTTGAATTGCTTTTTGATAGTATTTTTGTGCTTCCACCATACCTGTTTCGCTATCGGCGTAGCCATAGTGGTAGGCAATGGCTAAGTTGTGGAGTTGTCTATAGGTATTTTTTTCTGCATCTTGGATATACTGAAAATCTATGGGGTAGTTGTTGAGTATTCTTGCAAAAGTATCCCATTCTTTTCTGGTTTCGGGTAGGTTTTGGGTGTAGTGCCAAGTTTTTTCCAGATTTCCCAATAAGCCAAATACAAAAGCCAAGAAGTTGTTTTTTTCTAACTCTAAAGGTTCAAGGAAAAGATAAGGAGGTATGATATTGTTCCAATCGAGCATCACCTTGAATCCTTTTTCTTCTACGGCTATGCTTATCTGAGATTGGTTATTTTCAATGGTTGCTATGTCTTCGCAAGGCTCTATATGAAGAAGTTCGTGTAGTCTTTCTTCAGTGGCAATCCATTCTTCTATGGTTTTGATTTGATTAGTTGGGGTGTAAATTGATAACATTTTGATTTGTTTTTTGAGTTCCACGTGCATCTTTTTGCATAGTTCTTTTGAATAGTTCGGCATGTAAAATTGCCTTTTTTTCCGATTCGTAGTCTGCCATTTCTTGGCATATAAATCGTAAGGGGTCGTGTATAGAAATGTAGAGCATTGTCAGACACCATCGCCCTTTTGATGGGGCAATATAGTAGCGTACTTCACTGTCTTTGAGCCAAGCACCTTCTTGCATGAATATCCAATCTTGGGCAGTACCTTTAGTTTCGGGTGAAAATTGTAGTGTCATGGTATCTAACAGTGGTTTAGGTTCTTATAAATTAATGACTAACATTTTTCTTTTTTCTCTGATTTCGTATTCTAATGTGCGGTCTTCATTGGGTATTTCGTTGTCTATCAATGTTTCTCTGATGGAAATGCTTTTTTCAGGGTTTTCACCTCTTTGTTTGAGCATTTGCATGGCGGGTTGGTGTAGTTTTTTGAATACTTCGTCAGTATAACTCACAATGAACAGCTTTTTAATGGCTACTTGGTAAGCGATATACACAAAGGGGCTTTCGCCAAAAAGTGCATCAGCTATAGTTTTATGCAGTATAATATGGTCGTTTTTGAGGTATACTTTTGGGATATTCTCATTGTTTTGTTCGCGCAGTTGGTCTATGTATTTGGCTGGTGGTATGAACATAGTATTTAAGGAGTTAGGGTATTTTCGTAGAGTGTTTCTTGCAGTATATTCACTAAATTATCGGCGGCTTCTTTCACTGAAAGGCTCATTTGTATTTCTAAACGGGTGTCTTCTATGGCTATTAGGTATACTTCTATGTTTTTGGGATACTCTTCTTGCAGTATTTTTTTGGCATAAGACAATGCCTGACTCCATTTTAGACTGTGTAGAAATACTAAGGGGTCGTCTTCTATGTATCCTTCTATTTCGTTGGCAGGTACTTTGAAAAGCGTTCCTATGGGTTCGCCTGAGTGAATTACGGCATCTATGATGATGATGCGCTGATGCCCTTTGAGTTGGAAAAGCACCTCAAAGGCAGATGTTCCCATATCGAGTAGGGTGATATGCTCGGAAGCGATGCCTTTCTCTTTTAATTGTGTTATGACATACACCCCTACGGCATCATCACTTCTGACAGGATTACCAAATCCCATCACTACGGTTTTGTCAGTCATTTTTTCGATTAGTTAGTGTGTTATTTAAGAGAATAAAGAGGCGTTTGCATCTCTTATCAAACAATACAAACGCTCTTATGGGTAAGGTACTATAATTTGAATTGGGCTAATTGTTTGCCTGATTTCTCATCGTGAGCGTGCACAGTACATACCAAACAAGAATCAAATGAGCGTGCCACCATACCTACTTCTACGGGGTCGTGTGGGTCTTCTATTTCTGTGCCTGTGAGTGCGGCTTCGATGGGTCCGGGGTTGTTGCCTTCGTCATTGGGTCCTACGTTCCAAGTAGTAGGGGCAATCACTTGGTAGTTTTTAATCACACCACCTTCTATTTCTATCCAATGCGCCAATGCGCCACGCGCGGCTTCGGTAGCTCCAAATCCTTTTCCGTCTATTTCTTGTGGTTTGATGTAGAACTCTGCATCTAAGTCTATTTCAGTAAGCCATTGATTGATGAGCTCGTACAAACGTGGGGCTTCGTGTACGCGCGCAAGTGTGCGGGTGAACACACTGGGTCCCATTTTTTGCATAATATCTCCGAATAGTGGGTCTTGAATTTGGTGCGCTTTATTGGCAGGGTTCGAGTTCATGATTACTCTTGAAAGAGGACCTGCTTCGGCAGCGAAGCCCATGTATCGGGGTGCTTTTGCCCAGCTATATTTGCCATCAAATTGGGTATTGACCAAGTTTTGCGATTCTAAAGGAGTGGGCAGGGGTTCGTTCCAAGGGTGTGCAGCGGCTACATCTTCGTACCAAGAGTGTTTTACGTGCTCTAATACTTGTTGGTGGTCAAAAACGTGGTAGTTTTTGCCGTCAAAGAATCCACTGGAAGAGATAAGGGCGTTGTTTCTGCCTTCTATGGTGGGTTTATTATAGTGGTCTTTGTGTAGGTACGTACCATAGGCTAAGAATTTGCCCACACCTTGCCCAAATTTATCCAATCCGAACTCTAAGGAAGCTCTAATAAACAAGCCTAAGTCGCTATTGCGTTGCGATTCGTTTTCTTCTACCCATGCCATGAGGTCGTCCCAAGATTTGATTTGTAAGTATCGTTCTACGGAGCAACCCAGCCAAGTAGTTTCGAGCCAGTCGTGTCTGAATTGGTTCATGATGGCGTGTGCGCGGGTGATGTCTTTGAGTGTAGGGGCACACATTACACCGCCGGGCACCATATAACTGGAGTGAGGCCATTGCCCCCCAAAAAGGGCATAGACTTCTACGGGTCTGCCGCTGGCAACTACGCCCGATTGGAAGGAAGTACCTACATAGGCAGAAAAACGTTTGGCTACTTCTTGGTATAGCGGTTTGTTTGCAAATTTTTTATTTGCCAAATCAGTTGCAAAAATAGCATAAAACCAACGTGGTATACTTTGTATGGTTTCGGTTGCCTGACCGATGGCTCTGAGTAAGAGGGCATTGGGTGTAAGTGTAGTTTTCCAAGCGGTATCTAAGGCAGAGGACGCACAATACAAGTGAGAACCTCCGCAAATACCACAAATACGAGGCGTAACAATAAGCCCTGATTGAGGGTCTTTGCCTGCCATGATGCGCTCGAAACCACGAAACATGGCGGCTTGAGTATGGGCACGCGTTACTACACCATTTTCCATATATACTTTCACATCTAAGTCGCCTTCTACGCGCCCTACAGGTGATATATTGAGTTCTTTGACATTTGCCATATTTTGATGAGTTAGAGTTTTATTTAGAGGTTTGTTTTAATAATTTATTCACAGGAAGTATTTTTTCCCAACCTGCGCGAATGTAGTACTTCAATCTGCCTTCGCCTGCGGGTACATCGCGTGGGAATAGCCCTGCATATTTGAGGGTTTTTAGTACACTTCCTTTTACTAAATCGTGGTGTGGGAAACCCGGTTCGGTACAACCTAAACAAGGGTGGTTTGCACGTGTTTTACTTGATTGGCGATTCCAAAGAATACGATTACAACTTGCCCTTGTCATAGGACCTCTACAGCCTACTTCGTAGAACAAACAGCCACCTCTTTTGCCAAAATGCCCATCTATTTTCTGTGCAAAATTATTCACATTGGGACAACCCGTTTGCACAAAATCGGTAAAGAAGGTTTTAGGGCGGTGGTATTCGTCAAGGAGTACGTCTTTGATACGCCCTACCGAAATGGCAACTAAAATTTGGGTTATCCAATCGGGGTGTGCAGGGCAACCGGGGATATTGATAACGGGCAATCCTCCTTTTGAACGGTAATTAGCCCCTAAGAAGCCTCCTATTTTTTGTTTATGAAATTGTACGCCTGTAGATTCGCTTGGGTTGGGTGGTACTGCGGGAATGCCTCCCCAAGTAGCACAGTCGCCTATAGCTACTACATAGCCTGCTACGGCGGCTAATTCTTTGACCCAATCTTTCATGGGGCGGTCGCAGAAGTAGTTCATAGTACCTGTGTTTTTGGGTCCTTGCACTATGGAGCCTTCATATACTAAGATGTCTAATTGTTGTTTCCCTTGAATAAGGTCATCGAGGAGTTGTGTTACTTGTTCGCCTATTTCTAAGCCTATAGAGGGGTGCCAAAGGATATTTACACCATAATCGGTAACTAACTCGATTACGGTAGGTTCCTCAGCATTTAGGAAAGACATTGTATTACCACTACAAGCTCCTCCCTGTAACCAAAGTACGTTTGCCATAAGTTATTATTTTTGATAGTTAAGTAATACAAATAAGTATAGATGTGCTACAATTATTTGTTCGTAGGCAAATATTACATTTATTTTTTTAAAAAACAATGAAATAATATGATTATTTTTAGTTCTAAGGTCTATTTATATTTATTCTAACTAAAAAAAGATGATGATGAGGCTTTTATACCGTTTTGCTTTGCATTCGCCAAATAGTTTTTCGAAACTAAAATGAGTATAAGGATTGAGGCATTTTGCTATTGTGGTATTGATTTATTTTGGTAAACAAAGTTACACTTTTTTGGGTGAAAAGTTACTCTTTTTCGTACTAATAAAAAAACACTGAAAAAATTTCATTTTTCAAATACTTTGTTTATGTTTGTAGGGTGGTGTAGTATAATATTGGTAGTAATTTTATGAATAAACTAAAAATAGCTTTTTCTGAAAAAAAATATCGTTATGAAGCAAAATTATCCAAATGCGTTGATACAAGTAAATAAAATTATCCTATTTTTAAATTCCATCATTATCTATGAGTCTTCTAATATTCTCATAATGGAAACATCAAACTCTTGGGAATTCCATGTAAAGCATCATCTTTGGGAGTTTTTATTTCTAAGAATGATTATCAACTCTATTGTGATTACTGTTTTGAGTTTGTTCACTTTTCTCATCAATCATCTTATTATCGAAATGTTTGAAATAGAAGTGAAAAAAACAATTAGGTACGCATTTGTATTTCCTTTTTTGCTGATGCAAGCATTATCAATCTTATTTTTAATAATTTCGGTGTCTTTTCCTCGCTCATTATTCTATTTTATTGATAATTTTATTCAACATGTCTCCTCAATATTCAAACCACTCTTTTATTTCTACTAATAAAAAAACAAAGAAACCCAACAACGCATGAAAAATAATGTAACCCTACACCCCCATCCATACAACAGCAAAGAAAAACAAGAAGATTTTGAGTTGGGTTGGTTAGATGATGGCGCAAGAATGTACAGCCCAGACGTACCAAGATGGTGGGTAGTTTGCTAATTTTACACCTTATTCAATGGTACTAATTTGGGGGAGCAGTATAAACCTCAAGATTAGTAGGTTTTATTACTTAAAAAAGGCTTTTATCTTCCTTTTAGCAACAAAGATAATCATCAATAACCCAAAAATATAATTTGAAATCAATAACACTATTTATAATGATATTACTTGTTTGCTTCATTTGTAGGGGACAAGAAAAATTAACACTGACTTACGTTGGAAGTCAATATAAAGAAACCAAGAACAAGAGTTTCATAAACAGAGAGTTTACATTTTTAGATGTGAGCAATGATACACTATACATTAATTTAAGAATGGCATTTGATGTAAAAAATCCTCAACTTATGAATCCAAATATTTATTATAATGCTCATTTGAAAAAATCAGAAATCTATACCATTACATTGAGGAAGATATGTATAAAAGATATTCCTGAAACACTCAATAGTTACTATATAACAAATACCATTCCTGATGAAAAAGATTGCTCAAGGTTTATTGAGATAGAGAATAATACGAAGTATAATTATACTGGTAACTATGGAAAATATGTAGATATTGATGGTGTATTATATGAAGTTGATGGAGTAACTCCATGTAATGGATGTTTTTTTCAGCATTGAGTATGTTTTACTTTCCTCTATTTTTAAACATTTTTGATGGAATTTGATGTTATAAATTTATTTCAAAATAAAATTCATACCTACGCAAATGAATATACAACTCCAAAATATTCATACCCGAAGGACGAAATGCTCGCTCGGTAATAGGGTTTCTGGCTATCATGCTATCAAAATACACACACAGAAAATCTAAAAAATCGAGTTCCAATGCCTTGCAACGCCAATACCTATACAAAGCAACATCAAGACTATAAGCATAAGGTTTGGAAACACTCATAAAACATGCAAATTGATTCGAACAAAAATACAACAAATAAACAACATTTAAAAAAAATATGTTTAACTTTGATTTTATCGAATAAAAACTAAAATATTTTGCTTGTATTTTGGAAAAGTACAATCCAGCATTTTAAATTTTAACAAGTGTTTTATAAAACCCAAACAAAAAAATGTTCCAAGATTTTAACTTCAAACAACTCGACTCCCCTGACTTCAAAGAAGACTCCGTAAGAGAAGTATTGATTTTGCCTATCTTACAAAGATTGGGTTATAAACAAGCGCAAATCGTAAGAAGCAAGACCTTACAACACCCTTTTTTAAAAATTGGCTCAAAAAAAAGAGCCGTAAATCTTGTGCCCGATTATCTGCTCAAAATTGAAGAAAACTATGCTTGGGTATTAGATGCAAAAGCCCCTAACGAAAACATAACACAAGGCGAAAATGTAGAACAAATCTACAGCTATGCCATTCACCCAGAAATCAGAACTAAATTTTTTGCCCTTTGCAATGGTAGAGAGTTTATTCTTTTTAGGCAAGACGAAGAAAAACCTGTTTTATACTTCCTTTTAAAAGACATAGAAAACTATTGGGAACAAATAGAACGCTATCTTTCGCCCGAAGCCTTCCAAAGTGGAAAAACATTTGAATACACCACCTACACACCCCAAAAAAAAGCCCATTTTGACTACCTCGCAAGACCCCTTTTGGAGGAAATACCTGTAAAAAAGCAAGGTGTAAAAAGACACTTTGGCGTACACGGCTACTTTACCAAACAATCTTGGAACATTGTGCAAGAGTATATCCGTAATTTTTCACAAGCAGGCGATGTAGTCCTTGACCCTTTTGGCGGCTCAGGTGTTACGGCTATCGAGGCTCTCATGACGGATAGAAAAGCCATACACATAGACCTTAACCCTATGAGTACGTTTATGGTAGATGCGTTGATTACTCCTATAAAAATTTCTGAATTGACGAATAGTTTTGAAAAAATCAAAAAAGACTATGAAAATTCAAAGGTAGCTCAATTTGATACACTCACTAAAAAAGAACAACAAGAATTACTCAAAAAATATCCTTATCCCACTCGTATAACTTTACCTAAAGGTTCTGATGTAAAAAGTATTGAACAACTTTTTTCAGACAAACAATTAGCACAATTGGCTTATCTAAAACATCTGATTTTACAATTAAAAAATAAAAATATTCAGAAATCTTTATTATTGGCTTTTTCAAGTACTGTTACCAAAATAAATTTGACTTACCATAATTCAAGTTCTCGTGGTGAAAATGCTGGTGATAGTGCGGCATTTAGATATTACAGATATAGAATTGCTAGTGAAAAAGTAGATTTAGACCTAATGAACACATTTGAAACAAAGTTCAAGAAAGTAGTCAATGCCAAACAAGAAATGGAGCTAAAAATCAATGCACAAACCATACAAAACGCACAAATTTTGAAAGGAACGGCTACAGATTTAAGTTTTTTGAAAAAAGAAAGTGTAGATTATATCTATACTGACCCGCCTTATGGGAAGAAAATACCTTATTTAGACCTTTCTACCATGTGGAATGGTTGGTTAGATTTGGAAGTAACAGAAAAAGACTATGCATTAGAGGCTATAGAGGGAGGCAAAAACGAAAAAAGCAAAGATGAGTACAACGAACTAATGAAGAAGTCGATAGAAGAAATGTATCGTGTTCTGAAATTTGATAGATGGATGTCGTTTGTATTTGCACACAAAGACCCTGAATTTTGGCACTGATAGTAGAAACTGCCGAAAAATGCGGTTTTGAATATGCGGGTGCAGTTTCTCAAAAAAATGGGCAAACCAGTTTCAAAAAACGGCAAAACCCCTTTACAGTACTCTCAGGTCAGTTAATCATCAACTTTAGGAAAGTACGCAAGCCAAAAGCCATTATGAAAGCCAACTTAGGTATGGAAATCAGCGAAATTTTTATGCAAACGGTAGAAGGCATCATAGCTAAAAACAATGGCGCAACACTCGAACAAATCAATGATGAATTGATTATCAAGGGTTTAGAATTAGGCTTTTTAGATTTATTGAAAAAAGAATATTCCGACCTTACGCCTTTTTTGTTAGATACTTTTGACTATGACGATAAAACAGAACTTTTCACCATTAAGAAAAATAAAAAATTCAAAACGCACATAGATTTGAATTTGCGTGTGCGTTATTATTTAATTTCCTATCTTCGCCGAATGGATTTAGAGAAGAAACAGCCCACTTTCGATGAAATCATACTACATATTATACCCTTGCTCAAAAACGGCATCACTCCCGAAAATCAAACTGTTTTGAATGTACTTAGCCAAATAGCCGAACGCGTAGGAAAAGACCAATGGAAACTCAAAAAAGAAGGACAGCAGGGGTTGTTTTAGGGGTTAGCCTTCACTTCCTACAAACGACCTAAAGACTCATAAATAAATAAGGTATCTTTCTGCATCATTTGTATCTTTTTAGGGGTTATTGTGGGTATTTGAGGAGCTACTATACCCTTTGAAAAAGGCGTATTTCGTCCCAAAGATTTAGTGCTAAGAGTTTTTCTAAGAGTATTTTTCCCCCTTCTACCATCACTGACTGTATGCCCAAAGTGGCTAAATCTGCAAAAGTTTGGGGCAAAAAATCATCATTGTCTATTTTTCTATACAAGGGTTGGTTAGGTTCTTGGGTAGCCCTGATGGTATTGTAAATAATCGTTTTTTGGTGTTTTGTATCCAATATATGATAATTTTGGTGCATTAGTTGGCATTTTCTATCTATGACTACTCGCGTTGGGTTTCGCCCTTTTGCCTCTCTTACATTCAGTTGGGGGTTATCAGCAATTACGGTTTTGCTGCCTACCATAATCGCATCTTCTTCCGTGCGCCATTGGTGTACCAAAGCGCGTGCAATCGGTTGGGTTATCCAATAGGGGTGCGCTTCGGGGTCAGGAGCTATGAATCCATCTTTCGACACTGCCCATTTGAGAATAATATAGGGTCTTTTTTGGGTAATATAGGTAAAAAAACGCCTATTAAGCCACAATCCTCTCTCTTTTTCTACCTCTGTTATTACTTCTATGCCTGCATTTCTGAGTTTTTCTATGCCTTTTCCTGCCACTAAGGGGTTCGGGTCTTGGTTAGCAATAATGACACGGCGGGGCTTTCGTAGCACAAGTTGGTCAGCACAGGGGGGCGTTTTTCCGAAGTGCGCACAAGGCTCAAGATTTACATAAATATCGGCTTGGCTGAGGTCTTCCTCAGAGGGTAATTGACGAAGGGCATTGATTTCAGCGTGTGCTTCGCCATATTTTTCGTGCCAGCCTTCGGCTATTATTTTATTTTCTCTTACAATCACACAACCTACTAAGGGGTTAGGACTCACAGCCCCAACCCCTAAGGAAGCCAATTGCAAGGCTCTTTGCATAAAAAGTGCTTCTTCGGCTACCAATTTTTATTGTCCTAAGATATTAAATTTCAATACTTTAGTGCCTTTTTTCCATTCTCCTGCAAAACTTTCAGAGGCATTGCTTACTCCGCTGAAAAACTCAGGGTCTTTGCCTGCCGTAGTAAGGTCAATGATGAGCGTACCTTTGGCAGTGCGCGTAATCATACCCGTAAATTTGATAGGTATTTTGGTAGTTTCGTAGTAGTAGTAGCCATCTACATCGCCTTCGGTAAGGTTACCATCTTTGTCGCGAGGGGCATTGAGTTGCATTCTGATTTTGAATTTGTCTATTTTACCCAAAAAATTGTGTTTAGGCATTTGGGTTTCTTTTTTCTCATCTTTTTTGGTAGTTTCTTCGCTTTCTTCTTCTTCGGCTTCTACTTTTTTCTTTTGGTTCTTTTTAGTATCTTTTTCTTCGGTTTCTTCAGTATTTTCCTCTTCCGATTGTTTATTTTCTTCAGATTGGGTTTCTTTGTTTTCTTCTTTTTTATTTTCATCTTGTTTATCGCAAGCGACAAATACACCAAGAGAAATAAGGAATAGGGTGATTGAGAGTATTTTTTTCATATTTTTTTATTTTAGTATTTGTATTTAAAAGTAGGCAAAATTAGCAAGTTTTTTAATTTATCTTTGGCTTTATCATCTAAAAATTTAGAAAAGGGTTTTATTATTGCTATCTTGCAAAAAGCATGAACTTTATCTCTAAAAAAATAGTTACTATAAAATATATAATAGTAATACTATCAAAATCTTTTTTTCATCTATGTTAGGAATTTCAGAAAATAAATTCGACCCTCACGAAATCACCTCCCATGTATATTCTCTCAAAACCTTAGGGAATCCTCGTGCAGCGCGTATTTTGTCTTATTGGTTGGTAGGTATTATTTTGCTTCTTTTCCTTTGTTTGTTTTTGCCTTGGCAGCAAAATATAGAAGCTACTGGCACCGTAACCCCCCTTTACCCCGAAGACCGCCCCCAAGATATTCAATCGGCAATTCCGGGTCGTATCAAAGAATGGCGCGTACAAGAGGGTCAGTTTGTAAGTAAAAACGATACTTTAGTGGTACTTTCAGAGATAAAAGACGATTATTTTGACCCCGAACTCCTAAAACGCATTGAGGAGCAATTAGACGCTAAAAATCAGGGCATCAATGCTACACAAACTAAAGTAAATGCCATCTCAAACCAAATAGGGGCATTGAACCAAGCCTTGCAATTGAGCCTTAGTAAGGCAAGAAATAAATACCAACAAGCCATATTGAAAGTAGTAAGTGATAGCACAGACTACGAAGCGGCAAAAATTAACTTTAATATTTCCAAACTACAATTTGACCGCTACGACCAACTTTACCAACAAGGATTGATAGCGCGTACTGATTGGGAGAAACGACAACAAGCCTTTCAGGAGTATTCTGCAAAGATGGTTTCGCAACAGAACAAATTTTTAGTAGCCAAAACCGAAATGATCAATGCTTATATAGAACTTAGCTCTTTGCAAGCAGAATATTTAGATAAAATTTCTAAATCGGAGTCAGATAGAAGTTCAGCAGTAGGCTATTTGGCAGATGCACAAGCCGAACTATCGAAGTTGCGCAATAAATACAGCAATATGGTCATTCGCAACAATCAATATTATATTTTAGCCCCTCAAGATGGCTACATAGTAAAAACCTTGAAAACAGGTATAGGCGAAACACTGAAAGAAAATGAGCCCATAGCAACGATTATGCCCTCAGAGCCAAAAATAGGCGTAGAAGTCTATGTAAAAGCAATGGATGTGCCCTTGATAGCCAAAGGACGACAAGTGCGTTTGGAGTTTGACGGCTGGCCTGCTTTGCAATTTACGGGGTGGCCTAGTGTATCAGTAGGTACTTTTGGAGGCATCGTAAAAGTAATAGATTATGTAGATAGTAAAGAAGGTAAATATAGGCTTTTGATAGCCCCTGACCCCAATGATGAGCCTTGGCCTGAGCAATTGCGCGTTGGTTCGGGTGTATATGGTTGGGTAATGCTCGAGGACGTGCCGGTTTGGTTCGAGTTTTGGCGACAACTCAACGGATTCCCGCCAAGCCTCTACGAAGCCCCCGACAAAGACGAGGTAAAAGAAAAGAAAAGCGACAAAAAAATAAAAATAAAAGTAAAACGATAAGTACCCATACTTACATTTATTTGCTCTATAAAACCCTGTCGGTCATTGCATTTGGGTACTTGGCAGAAAAAGCTGTAAAAAAAAAAACCTTTCTTAATTGACAATAAGAAAGGTTTTTTTAGTTTAAATAGTACTCAATCGTGTCTAAGAATCTGTAGGTTCTTCATTATTAGGGGTTGGTTGTGGCTGCGGAAAAAGAGACGTATCCAATGTATAAGGGTTGGTTCCGCGTTGTCTTTCATTTTGAGTTTGGTCTATCATACCGAAACCTCTTTCGGTGAAAGTGCCCAAACCTGTATTGAAGACAAACTCCTGCACCACAGGGTCAGCATACAGTACAAATGGGAGCGTATAGCCTCTTACCTCTATCTTAAACAAACGGTTTTGAAGAGAGTAAATCCTTGCAAATTTCTTTTCTCCGTCTTTGATACGGTCTAAATATTCTTTATCAGGCAAAAATTGGAACTGATAAAAACTATTAATTTGCTCTTGGCTAAACTGCCCCGATTTTTCCATGCGCTGCATGGTAGTTTCATAGAGTAAATCAGAGAAAACATCGGAATCTGGGGGAATAAATTTTTTGGTATTGACCCCGCCAAATGACTTATCTGAAATCACCAAAGGCGATATACAAATATATTTCATCTGATTAGCAAAAGCAGGTCTTTCCTCCGCTTCCACGCTTTCGGGGCGTAAAAGCAAAGCACCTACTTTGATCTGTTTTCTTTCGAACAACTTAGAAAGAAAAAGTTGTGCGAACTCTTCCGAATCAGTAGAGAATACCAAGGTAACCTTCGAAGAGTAGTATCGAAGTCCCTTACGGCTTACTTTGGTCAAACCTTTCAAACTTGAAAAGTTATAGTGTGGATAGCGAATTGCACCCTTCTGCAAAATATCCTCTATGATTTGTGACAATATGTGTTGATGATGAAACGGCACATATTCTCCACGGTTCAAAACGGCAAATATTATCCTCACTCGCATAGTGATATGTAAAATTTAAACATTTGATACAAGTTGATTGTTTTACAAAAATGTTTTTAATTTTACGAAAAAGCAAAAAAATCATGAAAGCACTCATTCTTCAGGAAAGTCAGGAAAAAAAAATTGAAATTCAGGAAATAGCAAAACCTACTCTACAAGCAGGGGAGGCACTTATTAAATTAAAAGCATCAGCACTCAACCATCGCGACCAATGGTGTCGTGTGGGAATGTATCCGGGATTGCGTTATCCTTCAGTTTTGGGCTCTGATGGTTGTGGTGTGCGCATTGGGTAGGCAAAACAGTGATTTTGAACCCCAACGTAAACTGGGGCAATCATCCTGATTATCAACAACTTAATTATACTATTTTGGGTATGCCTACCGCAGGCACTTTTGCCGAGTGGGTAGCAGTTCCCGTGCATCGTTTGCACGAAAAACCTTCGCATCTGAGCGATGAAGAGGCAGCAGCATTGCCTTTAGCAGGCTTAACTGCTTACAGGGCGGTTTTTACTAAAGGTAAGGTAAAAAAAGACGATGCAGTTTTGGTAACGGGCATTGGTGGTGGTGTGGCACTTTTTGCTTTTCAATTTGCCCATGCAGCAGGCGCAAAGGTGTACATCACTTCTAGCAACGACGAAAAAATAGCCACCGTTGTAGGTTTGGGCGCAAAAATGGGCGTGAATTATAAGCAAGAAAATTGGCAGAAAGAACTTACCCGCAAAGAATATATGGGTTTTCAGGCAATTATAGATGGTGCAGGCGGTGAAGATTTTGGCAAATTGGCAACGTTGATAGCCCCTGCGGGTACTTTGGTAGTTTATGGTACTACGGCAGGCAAGCCTTCTGCTATTCAGCTTCCACGTTTGTTCTTTTCACAAGCCACCATCACAGGAACAACGATGGGCAACGATGAAGAATTTGCGGCAATGGTTGCTTTTGTGGCACAACACCAAATCAAGCCTATTGTGAGTTCAGTCCGACCTTTTGACCAAATTGTAAGTGCGCTCGATGAAATGGACGCAGGCAAACAATTTGGCAAATTGGTAGTTTCTTTTGTATAGTTTTTACAGTTTTTGAGCTTTAAAACGATTGAATGGTTTTTTTACGATTCAGTCGTTTTGCTTTTTGTAAAAAATGGAGCCAATAAAAAGGCATAAACGACTACTAATATACACCCTATCATATTGAGCCATAGGTAAGCAATGTCATTTTGCCAGAAAAGAAATACAACGCTAACTTCAGCAATGAGGGCGGCTATGAATACAGCTTTGGCAGATACTATTTTGTAGGCAAATAAAGCCAATAAAAATACACCTAAAATGGTACCATAGAATAAAGAGCCCAAAATATTCACTGCTTCAATGAGCGTACCTAATTGTGTGGCTAAGTTGGCAAAGATAAGCGTGATGATTCCCCAGAAAACAACAAACGCTTTGGAAAGGAATACATTCCTTCGTTTGTTTTGCTCATTCTCAGGTACTGCTTTTCTGTAAATATCTAACAATGTGGTAGAGCCAAGCGCGCTTAGTTCGGAAGCCGTAGTAGACATAGAGGCAAATAAAATAACTACTATCAACAAGCCTATCAACCCTTGTGGCAGGTATCGGACTACAAAAGTGAGGAATATATAGTTGGTATCATTGGTATTGCTATCTGGGTCGTTTTTTTTCATCAATGCCACTGCTTTTTTCTTAATGCTTTGCAGTTGTTGGTCTTCTTTGATAAAGGCTTGTGTGGCTTGTTCTACGGCATTGTCTTGGCGTATGCTTTCTAAAAGAATTTTGGCTTTTTCGCCCCTGTTATTCAGTTGTTGTTCGTATTCTTTTTCTATGGTCTGAAATTCTTTGGCATAGGTACTATTTTGTATCTTTTTCAGCTCTACGGGGTTAAAAAAAACAGGGTGTTGCTCAAATTGATAGAAAACAAAAAGAATAACCCCAATCAATAAGATAGAAAACTGCATTGGAATTTTGAAGATACCATTGAAAAGCAATCCGAGTCGGCTTTGTGTCATATTTTTACCACCCAAATAACGCCCTACTTGCGATTGGTCAGTGCCAAAATAGGCAAGTTGTAAGAAAAAACCGCCTAATAAACCAGACCAAAAATTATAACGATTGTTAAGGTCAAAGTTAAAATCCATCGTATTGATTTTTCCTGCTTTGCCCGCTACCTGCATCATTTCGTGGAAGGTCATTTGGTAGGGCAATAACCAAAAAAGGTACACGCCCGCCACAAACATGCCCGCAAGAATGATAATCATTTGCAGTTTTTGGGTTTGGCTTACGGCTTTTGCCCCTCCTGATACGGTATAGATGATGACAATGCCTCCTAATAAGAGATTTGTAAGGAAAATATTCCAACCCAACACAATGGTAAGCACTATGGCAGGAGCTGCAATGCTGATGGCGGCAGCCAAACTCCTTTGCGCTAAAAAGAAAAGCGCGATTAGTACCCTTACTTTGGCATCAAAACGAGTTTCCAGAAATTGATAAGCAGTGTATACATTCAGACGATAATAAATAGGAATCAGTACCGCCGAAACAAAAATCATAGCTAAAGGCAACCCCAAATAAAACAATACAAAGCGCATACCATCAGTATAGGCTTGTCCGGGAGCAGATAAAAACGTAACTGCACTTGCTTGCGTAGAAATGACAGCCAAAGTAATAGTGTACCAAGGCAGCGAATTATCGGCTTTGATGTAGCCCTCAATATCTTTGTTATTTCGTCCTCGCCACAATCCATACCCTACAATGCCTATTGTAGTAAAGGCAATGACCAACCAATCAAGCGTACTCATAAGCCAACCAAGTAAGGAATAGAACCATTAATACCATTAATATTACTACCACGCCATATACTTGCTGCCAATTTCGCAAAAATGGAGGTTTTAGGGTGTTTTTTTCTTTCATTTTGTGATTTTTAAAAAATTAATGCTGCAAATATCTGTAAAAAAAGCCTTAAGATATGTTAAAAAAACATAAGGGTTCATAAAAAGCAAAAAACCTATGAGTAATTATGGATAGCTCATAGGTTTTTTTGGTGTATAAACTTAAAAATTATTTTCCTAAAAGTTGTTTGATTGTTTCGCCAATGTCGGCAGGTGAAGCCACTACTTCCAATCCACAATCGCGCATAATACGCATTTTGGCTTCGGCAGTATCTTCTGCCCCACCAATGATAGCCCCTGCGTGTCCCATTCTTCTTCCTTTTGGTGCGGTTTGCCCTGCAATGAAGCCTACTACGGGTTTTTTATTGCCATGGTCGCGAATCCAGCGAGCGGCTTCGGCTTCCATGCCTCCGCCTATTTCGCCAATGATTACTAAGGCTTCTGTTTCGTCATCGTTCATGAGTAGTTCGGCGGCTTCGCGCGTAGTAGTGCCTATGATGGGGTCGCCACCAATTCCTATGGCAGTAGTGATGCCTAAACCTGCTTTCACGATTTGGTCAGAGGCTTCATAGGTAAGCGTACCCGATTTTGATACAATGCCTATGCTTCCTTTTTTGAAAACGAAACCGGGCATAATACCTACTTTGGCTTCGCCGGGTGTAATGACACCGGGACAGTTGGGACCCACTAAACGGGTATTGGTGCCGCTCAAATATTCTTTCACTGCCACCATATCTCTGACGGGTATGCCTTCGGTGATAGTAACGACTAACTCTATGCCTGCATCAGCAGCTTCCATGATGGCATCGGCGGCAAAAGCGGGGGGAACAAAGATGATGGACACATTGGCACCTGCTTTTTCGCGTGCTTCTTTTACAGTATTGAATACGGGGCGGTCAAGGTGGGTTTGTCCTCCTTTGCCGGGAGTAACACCTCCTACTAATTGTGTGCCGTACTCTATCATTTGGCTGGCGTGAAAGCTACCTTCCGAGCCTGTAAAGCCTTGTACGATTACTTTTGAATTTTTATTGACTAAAACGCTCATGATACAATGTTGAGATTAAATATTTGGGTACAAAAATAGTTCTTTTTCGTTGTAATGCAAATTTAGCTTCTGAAATCTAACTCTTTATCTCTTTTTTGTTTGTATAGGTACATATCTTCCCAGTCTATTTGAAGTGCTTCGGCTACCCTGTAGAGTAGTTCATCGTGGTCAGAGTGAGCGGGTTGTGTATATACAATATCTACTTCTAAGATAATAAGTAACCAATACAATGCCTCTAAACCTGCATCGGTTGCATATTTTTGGAGTACCTGCAAAATGAGTTCCTCGAAGAGGGCAGGGTCTAATTCGCGGGCTAAATCAATGATAAACTTATACTCAGTAGGGGCTATAGGGTGTATTTCGGTAGTAAGTTTAATGATGATTTCTTTTTCGCGGTGCTGAAACATACCATCGGCGCGTGCGCCTGCTAATAATAAGCCTAAAATGGCTTGGTCGTAAGTGATTGCATACTGCATAAATGTATATTTTGAGTGAGCAATACTACCTACTTGCAAATTCTATGCTTTTTTTCAATGGGTTTGAAACTTTCGTATATTCTATATAGATTTGTGCTATGTTCAAAAACTTACTTTTTAATTTTATGAAATACTTTATTGTGTTAGTTTGTTGTATTGGCTCTTTTAATGGGCTCGCTTGGGGGCAAAAAATACCTAAAAAAATAAGTGAAAGTGATTTTAGCATCGGAAAATCTATCAAAATAGCTTCTACAGTTTTGGGAGAAAATCGTGTTGTAAATGTCTATTTACCGCTCAGTTATGCAAACAACCCAAAACAGACTTACCCTGTCATTTATTTGCTTGATGGTTCTAAGGACGAAGATTTTATACACATTGCGGGCATTGTTCAGTTTGGTTCTTTTTCTTGGATTCATTTCGTGCCCGAATCCATTGTAGTAGGCATTGAGAATGTAGACAGAAAAAGAGATTTTACTTACCCTTCTGGCAATGCCTTAGACCAAAAAGAATTTACTACTGCTGGAAAATCAGCCAATTTTATCCAATTCATTGAAAAAGAATTGCAACCATTGATTGAGGCAAAATTCAGAACCCAAAAAACGAAAACCATCATTGGGCAATCCTTAGGCGGCTTATTGGCAACCGAAATTTTATTTAAAAATCCTCATTTGTTTGATAATTATGTAATTGTTAGCCCTAGTTTATGGTGGGACGATGAAAAACTCTTGAAGTACGAACCTGTTCAATATAACACTAATAAATCTATCTATGTTGCGGTAGGTAAGGAAGGCGAAACTATGGAAAGAACTGCTAAAGAATTGTTTGAAAAACTCAATCAACAAAAAAAGGAAAATACAACCTTATTTTTTGATTTTCTACCAGATAAAACGCACGGAGATGCACTGCACGAGGCAGTTTATAAGGCTTTAGGAAAAATTTTTAGCCCACAAGAAAATAAATAAAAATGTGAGCCAAGTTCAAAAAAAATATTGCCAATCATTGTTTTTTACTACTTTTGTAACCATCATTCATTTACCTTTTTAATATGCAAGAAGACTTAAAAAAATACATTCGTGATGTAAAAGATTTCCCCAAAGAGGGCATTGTTTTCAAAGACATCACCACCCTACTCAAAGAGCCAAAAGCCATCAAAGCAACCATAGACCAACTCTATGAAAAAGCCAAAGACCTAAAAATAGACAAAGTAGTAGCGATAGAATCGCGAGGATTTATGTTTGGGGTAATGTTAGCAGAAAAATTGGGCGCGGGCTTCGTTCCTATTCGCAAACCCAAAAAACTACCTGCCGATGTTTTTAGACAAGAATACCAACTTGAGTATGGCTCCGATATAATAGAAATGCACAAAGACGCTATCACGGCAGGCGAAAATATACTTTTGCACGATGATGTATTGGCTACAGGAGGTACTGCAAAAGCCGCTTGCCAGCTCATAGAACAAGCAAAAGGCAACATCGTTCAGGTATCTTTTCTGATAGAATTGGGCTTTTTGGAAGGTAAAAAAATGATTGAAAAATATCCTATTGAGGCTTTGATGCGTTATTAAATCAACCTAATTTAATTTGTTGTATGGCTGCCATAATGATATTGGGAGCAAAAAACAAAACCAATAATGCCAAACTCAATATCAAAACTAATACCTTAGCATATACATCATAAAAAGTGGAAGGTCTTTCCAAGGGAATTGCTGAAGTATTGGGCAGGAAAAAAGTTTGGTAGGGTACTTTCAAATAATAAAACAACGCTACCAAACTCAAAAATACGGACAGGAACAATATCCAAAGTATCCATTGAGAGGCAAGCAGATGGTAATTTTCCCATAAAGTGCTGTATAGCAATAACTTAGCACTGAACCCTACTAAGGGAGGAATTCCTGCCAAACTGAGCATAGCAAGCAAAAAAGCAACACTTTCCAACCCTTTGACTGTCCCTATGCCTTTGTAGTTTTCAATAGCATAGGGCATTTCGTTTTGTTGCCCAAAAAAATGCGCAAAAATATCTACCAAAGCAAAGGCTAAAAAATTAGCAATACTGTAACTGATAAGGTAAAAAAGCAAACTACTGAGGTTAAAATCTTTTCCTACCAATACCATTGCAAGCAAAAAACCTGCTTGCCCTATAGAAGAGTAAGCCAATAATCTTTTGATATTGTCTTGCCAAAAAGCGGCTAAATTACCAACTAACATAGTAGCCACTGCTATAAAACCTACAGCATAAACCCACTCCAATTGCCCCGAAGGAAACCAACTTGCCCAACGAAATACGAAAGCCAATACTGCCGCTTTGGGCACTACCGAAAAAAAAGCAACTACAGGCGAAGGGGCAGATTCGTAAATATCGGGCGTCCAGAAATGAAAAGGGAAGGCTGCTAATTTAAAAAGAATACCCGCCGCAAAAAAAGACAATGCCAAGTAATGCAATAAAGTTGGTGTTTTGAAAATGGTAGTAATCCATTGGGGCTCACCTACTTGTAAAGTGCCCGTAAGCCCATACAACAAAGACATTCCATACAACATCATTGCCGATGAAAAAGCCCCAAAGAGTATGTATTTTAGGCTACCTTCAGCACTTTTTTTATCGAAGTTGAAACCCACTAATAAATACGAAGCTATAGAGATAAGCTCTAAGGCTAAATAAAACATAAGTAAATGCTGTGCCATTGCTACTAAATAAGCACCTATAAGCACCGCCACAATCAGGTAAAAATATTCTCCTCTGAAAAAATTTTCTTTGGCGCGAAAAGTAGGCGAAAGAGGTATCAAAAAAGCAGTAAGCAAGGTAGCCCCTACTAAAAATAATTTGAAAAAAACGCCGAAAGTATCTAAATAAAGCATTTTTGCAAAGAAAAATTGCTCAAATTGGCAACTGCAACTATTGAACTGCAAAATAGTAACAATCATTGTAGCAACAAGCCCTCCTGCAAAAAGCGACCATAGTAGCCAAATACGCTGCTTTTTGAACCATAAATCTGCCACGAAAAGCCCCAAAAAAGTGATGCACAACACCCATTCGGGCATAAGCAGGGCACTGTCTTTGTAGAGTGATTGCAAAAAAACGACTACTTCATTGTGTGGTTTCATGGGGCTGATGAGGTACCTAAAATTTCTAAAAATTGTATGACGCCTTGCGCAGAAGAACTAAAAAACCAAGTAGGGAAAATGCCTAATGCCAAAGTAAGCACAGATAAAAATAGCAATAATACCCACTCTCTCGTGTTTATATCTTCTAAAAGGGGGGCATTGGTTGTACTTTCTTTAGTCCAAAATTTGCCAAAAAACATTTTTTGCAAAGTCCATAAAAAGTATACCGCACCCAAAACAATACCGATGACTGCCCAAACAGACCAATAAGTTTGTATGTGTATGGAGCGGAAGCCACCCAAAAGTACGAAAAACTCCCCGATGAACCCTGAAAAACCGGGCAAACCCAATGAGGCAAAAAAGGCTATCATTACGAACGTGGTATAGTAGGGCATTTGACTAAACAAACCACTATAATGGGCAATGGTGCGGTCGTGGGTGCGGTCGTAAATGACACCTGCCAAAAGAAACAACATAGATGATAATAGCCCATGGCTAAACATTTGGAACAATGCCCCATTGACTCCTTCTTGAGTCGCTGAAGCGATGCCTACAAGCACAAAACCCATGTGAGAAACCGAAGAATAGGCTATCATTTTTTTAAGGTCGGTCATGGCTAAAGCGTTCATCGCCCCGTATAGAATGGACAAAACGCCTAACCCTGCCACCAAATTGCCAAAACTGAGGGCTTCAGTAGGGAAAATACAATAAGCAAAGCGAATGATGCCATACCCTCCTATTTTGAGCAGAATACCCGCCAAAACTACTGAAATAGGCGTTGGGGCTTCTACGTGCGCATCGGGTAGCCAAGTATGCAAGGGTACGGCGGGTAGTTTTACCAAAAAACCTATCAGCAGGAGCAAAAAAGCTACTTCGCGAAGGCTAAAGCCACTAAAAATCAAGGGGTTTTGGTTGGGGTGCAAAGAAGCATAGAGCAAATAATTTTCTTTTTGCATCATTTGGCGAATATCAAAGCTATGCACAATGTGCTTAGGGTCAATGGTTTGCGTGTTGATTTGGCGAAGTAAGGTTATTTTTTGGTTTTCGCTGAGTGTTGTGTTAGACTGTTGAAGTATGCCCGCGCGCAAAGCCGTTTGGGGCAAATCTACCACTGACAAGTAGAGCATAATAATGACAATGAGAATAGCCAAAGAACCTGCTAAGGTATAAATCAAAAATTTGATGGAGGCATAGCCACTTTTTTCGCCCCCCCAAATGCCTATCAGAAAATACATAGGCAGAAGCATAAACTCGAAAAAAAGATAAAAAAGGAAAAAATCGAAAGCTACAAAACACCCTATCACCGAACTACTCATCAGTAAATAAAGAGCAAAATAGCCTTTTTGGTGGTGTGCTATGTTCCAAGAGGCTACACTACCTACCCAAAGTATGATGCCGCTTAGAAGTACTAAACCTATATTGATACCATCTATACCCACATAGTAGTTGATTTGTAAAGCCCCCAAAGAGCCCATTTCCAAATCAATCCAAGGAAGGCGCGTAACGGCTTGCAGTGTGGTTATTTGGGTATCGAAACCCACATAAAGCACCCCACTCAGCAGCAATTCAATGGACATTGTAACAAGGGTAATGTATTTGCTTGATGATGCCCATTTTTGAGGTAGCAAAATGACAAAGAACACAGCCGTAAGGGGTAGAAAAATAAGCAAGGAGAGTATATAACTATCCATAGGTGTTTTTTGAGGTACAATTAAGATGAATACACAAAGAAATACAATTGTGGTTTAAAAACCAATTTTATGCTTTTATTTCTTTGACAAATTGCGTTACAAGCAATTCCAAAGGGGTTTTTGAGGGATTGGCTTGCAAATGTTTGATAAAAGCACTGCCAATGATAGCCCCTTGAGCATATTGGCAGGCAGTTTGAAAACTGGAACGGTCGTAAATGCCAAAACCTATTTGTTTGGGAGTTTTTAAAGGCATATTGGCTATGCGTTCGAAGTATTGTTTTTGTTCGGTAGAGATGCCTTGAGTTTTGCCTGTGATACTTGCTGAGGATACCATGTAAATGAAACCTTCGCTCAGTTCGTCTATTTTTGCAATACGCTCAGGGCTCGTGAATGGTGTAATGAGAAAAACATGGGCTAAATGGTATTGCTCAAAGATGCTTTTATAATGTTGCTCATATTCTTCTAAGGGCAAATCAGGAATGATGAGCCCATCTATGCCTATTTCGGAGGCTTTTTTACAAAAATTTTCTATGCCATATTGCAATATTGGGTTCAGATAGCCCATCAATAGTACGGGAAGGCTCACGTGTTGGCGTAGTTGGCTAAGTTGTTCGAACAATACACTTACTGACATGCCATTTTGGAGAGCTACCATATTGCTCTGCTGAATCACCTCGCCATCGGCTATAGGGTCGGAGAAGGGAATCCCGATTTCGATAAGGTCTGCCCCTGCGCTTTCTAATGTTTGGGCGATGGTGAGCGTGTCGTTGAGGTTAGGAAAACCTGCGGTATAGTAGATAGTAAGTAGCTCTTTTTTATTCTTTTCAAAGGCAACTTGTATTCGTTTCTGCATAGTTGTTTGTTTTACACTGCGCAAATTTAGTTTCTTTTTCCTGATTTCTCAAAGCATTTTGAATAGCGTAGCGCATTTTGTATTGTACAAAACTTAACTACCCAAAAAGCGCAATAAATGGGACAAAAGACGCAATGCGTATTTTGTATTATTTTTTAAGTTTACTTCTTATCTTTGCCTAAAGATGTATGCGAGTTGCGTATATTATAACGTTAGTGGCTATTTTAAAGACAGTAAAACAAATCTTTGATTCCAAACACCTTGAAAATAGTTGTTTAGCGACGAAAAAACTGCGAATAAGCCGAAAAATCAGTTAAAAAAGGAAGTAGGCATTTACTTTAAATTCTATGTATATGAACCAAATAGTTCAGAAACAAGACCAATTTAATGAAGTTAGCATTTTTGGAGTGGAAGAAATGCTAAAAGTTGTTAATTCAACACCACTTCATTCAGACAGTGAAAAAATTGAAGATTATGGAGATTTATGCGACAGTGATTGCGTAGATTGTGATTAAACTTCGATTTTACAGGGAAGTTTTACTTAACTTCCCTGTTTTCAATAATAAATTAAAACCAATGAATCTTATGCAAAAAGTAAATAGTATTTCTCAGGTGGGTAGTTTACGTCAAATTTATATAAATACTTTTGATGACGGTTCAGGGTATGTATTTAATCCTGAAAATCCTTTTGGAGTGAAGTATCTTTCAAAACAAGCATTATCTTTATATAATGATATGATTGGAGAATATGGTAATCCGCCAATAATTGAATCGCCAAATGTTATTGAGAAACAATTTATTGCTCAAGGTTTGGCAAGTTCCCCTAATTCTGTTTTTGAATTGGCAAAAAAGCCAAAGAAAGCATTAACTGTTTGGTATCATATTTCAAATGCTTGCAACTTGTCTTGTCAATATTGCTACATTCCTAAATTAATGAAAGCAGTTGACTTGAACAATATGGAGAAGTTTTTTATGAGTTCTGAAACAACTAAAATATCAACTGATAGTCTTTTCAAATATTGCTTAAGTGCTGGAATAACGCACTTGCAAATGAAATTTGCTGGTGGCGAACCTACCTTAAATACAGATTTAATAGAGCAAACTTGCAAATATGCACTAGATAAGTCAGAAGAAACAGGAGTTAAAGTAGGCTTTAGGATACTTACTAATGGAGTATTTATAAATAATGACATCTATGATATTTTCAAAAAGTACAAGTTTGGAGTATCAATATCAATAGATGGAGACAAAAACAGACACGATGAAATACGATTTACTATACCTAAAAGTAGGGTTTTGGAGAATGATGAAAAATATAAAAAAGGAACTTGGGATGTTATTTCTGATAACATTGATAAACTTCTTTCGTTAGGAATAAAGCCTTATATTCTATGCACGGTAACACAAAAAAATTATAAATATTTGATGAATCTTGTCGAGTTTTGCGTAAGTAAAAAAATTGGCTTTAGGTTAAGTCCTGTACGTGATAATAAAACGCACTTATTACCAAACTTACAAGAGGATATGCTTCAGCAACTTATAAGAATATATGATTGGCTTGGCGATAACCTTCCTATAACAATGCCTTTAGAAAGATTTGCAAGGTTTGCCGAGTGGAATCTTTTAGTAAAAAAGCAAATTGTTTGTGGTACTTGCAAAAGTATGATGTCAATTGACCAAAACGGAAATGTTGGAAGTTGTCAAATGAGAATGGATAAAGTATTTGGGAATGTTAATAATCAAACTCTTTCAGAGATTGTAAATGCTATTCAATCTGATGAGTCAAACAAATACATAGTAAATCCAAATGAAAAGACACAAGATTGTGTAACGTGCTTTTGGAGATACACTTGTGCAGGTGGATGTCCTGAACATACAAGAAACGCTATAGGTACAACTAACTCGCCTTCGCCTTGGTGTCATCTGTATCAAGAACTTTTACCATATTATATCAGGTCAATTGCAAAACAATATAAAAGGGCAAGCGAAATTAGTAAATAAATACAACTATGATTTACACTTTGATTCACTCGAATCATTTTGAAAATAATGCTCACAAGATACTACAGAACTTGGGTATTGGTAATGCTGTTCTTATTAAAAATGTTCCGACTCAAGACAATATCAGTTTGTTATCATATTGTGATATTTTAGGAGTGCCAAGTAAGGCAACAATTCGGTATCCTAATTTGCAAGATGACTTTATTCATATTGTTCAAGATAGTCAAGTACCTATTAAAGACAAAAATGATAATATCGTTATATCATCTACATCACAGGAATTTGATTTACATACAGATGAATATTTTCATTCTAACCCTGCTGATTATGTATTGTTACATTGTATAAAGGCAGATGAAAATAATGGAGGTCTATCCCGTATATGTTTTTTATCTAAAATTTTGGATAAAATCCCTGAATGGCTATACCAAAATCTTCAAGAAGAAATATATCCTTGTCGTAAAAAAAAGACATCTATACTTTTTACTGAAAAAGATAGATTGAAAATAAAATTTAATCCATATGAAATACTTAGGGATTGTGAAAACCCAATAATTGAAAATGCTGTAAAAGAACTTCTAAATATTGCCCACCAAAGAATGATACATTTTGCTTTAGAAGAAGGCGATTGCCTAATTCTCAATAATAAAGAAGTTTTACACGGTCGAACAGCATTTTCAAAAAATAGTGGTCGATTATTGAAAAGGGTACGATTGAACATTACCAATATAAAATAAAAACAGCCACTAACATTGTATTATGAAAAAGGGGCAGAAGTGCTAAATTTGGGCTAAGGTGCTTTTTAGTAGCTTTGTGCTTAATGAAACTTTTGTACTTTTAAATCCCCTTCTTCATAAATACCTGTCCGTTAGCGGTAATCTTACAGAGACAGCGTAAATGAATAAACTACCGAAAATAAAATTTAGGACAGACCTCGACCAATATGGTTTTGAGATTTTGTTGTTAGAAAATTTGACAAGTTCTGAACTGCCGACTGACCACAATCCTTTTCAACCTCACAGACTTAATTTTTTTGCAGTTTTAATGCTTTCGGAAGGTAAAGTAAATCATATTTTAGACTTTACTAACACCACTATAAAAGAAAATGAAAGTATAGTAATCTCAAAGGGACAAGTACATTCTTTTGACAAGCTAAATGTTTACAAAGGATATTTAATCCTTTTTACGGAAGATTTTTTACAGAAAAATTTATCTAAATCAATCATAGATAATATTTCAAGAATCTACAATTACCATATTTTCGGTTCAAAATATAAAGTAGATACTGAAAGCTATGAAATTTTTAAATTGCTATATAAAGAGCAAGAACTAAAACATACTAATCTAAAAACAAATATTGTTGCTTCGTTACTTGCTTCTTTTTTGTTGAAATTAGAAAATCACAATCAGAAAGAACCCTTTAAAGTGACCTTTAATCACCAATACGATTTATTCACAACATTTGAAAAAAATGTGGAACTACATTTTACCGATAGTAGAAATGCCAATTTTTATGCCGATATGCAAAACATTACATACAAACATTTAAACGAAGTTTGCAAACAATTTTCCAATAAATCTGTCAAAGAGTTTATAGACGATTTTATTATTCTAGAAGCCAAAAGACAACTTTCTTCTACTACTCTATCGGTTAAAGAAATTGCTTTCAATTGTGGCTTTGATGAAGTAACAAACTTTCAAAAATATTTCAAAAAAATAACCACAGAAACACCAGTAACTTTTAGACAAAAATTTCAATAGGTTATACATTTACCATTCTTTGTGCTTTCTTGACCTTTCAGAATTTTGACAACCAAACTACTTTTGCATTTCATTAAATACAAAATAATAAAATGATACAAGAAAATTCAATTCAAACAATGCCAAAATGGATAACAATTTATTTGTGGATAGCTACCATAATGGCAACAATGTTCAGCATTTTAGCATATTTTAAACCCGAAGTGCAATTTGCCACTTGGGAAACTTTAACAGCTACAGGTGCTACTTCATTAGCAGGTCCAATAGGACTGTATATTGCAAGAAATTTAGCTACAGCTTTTTCAGGATTTTATGCTTTGACACAAAAATCATTTCCAATGCTAAAAATGTTATTGGTATTAAGGCTAATAACTGATGGTTTAGATTTTGCACACAACGCAACAGCAGGAAATATGCAAGGTGGAGCTTTTGCCTTAATTATGTTTTTAATAGAAGCATTTGCACTATTCAAAATTTCTAAAAAGTAAATTTAAATCGAAATATCTTTAAAGGGACAATGCAGAAATGTATTGTCCTTTTTGGCATTGACGAACAAAAGACTACCGCTAACAAGGATTTGCCAAAATGGGGGCATAAGTGCTAAATTAAACATTTGGAATTCTATTGAACTTTTTGCTAAAAATCCGCCACATCGCCAAGCCTTTTCCGTTATTCCTCATTCTATGGACGACCGTGCTAACTCCAAACTTTCGGGCTGACAAACAAACGGACAATAAACAAAAAACGACAACTAACTTTTACAAACTCCGCCTACAAAAAAAAATAAAATTTCATTTTTGTGATTTTTTTATAGCCGTTGCGAATAATTAGGAAAATAGTGTTCAATTAAAAATATACTGACAATGAACTTTAAGAAAATTCATCCTCTTTTTTGTGGCGTAGCTATTGTACTTGTTATTATTTGCTCGTTTAAATTAAAGGTTACACAAACTATAAATAACCTGCCTGCAAATTGTGCAGAAACTGCCGAAACAAAAACTTTTTTCATAGAACTTGTACATATAAATCCTCTTGACTATGAAAAAGGAAGATAAATTCCTTTCGGTAATAGATAATCATAAGGGTATTCTATATAAGGTTGCCAATAACTATTGCAAGAATAGCGAAGATAGAAAGGACTTGATACAGGGAATAATCTATCAGCTTTGGAAAGCATTTGACAATTACAATCCACAGTTTCAATATTCTACTTGGATATATCGAATTTCTTTAAATGTAGCTATTTCATTTTATCGGAAAGAACGGACTATTACCCAAGCCAAAGTTGATATAGACGATAGTTTGCTTATTGTTTCTGACATTCTATTTAATCAGGAAATGGAAGATAATTTGAACTTGCTACATCAGTTTATATCCGAATTAAAGGAAGTGGACAAAGCCATAATGCTATTGTATTTGGAACAAAAATCTCATAAGGAGATAGCCGAAATTATAGGTATTAGTGAAAGTAACGTTGGCACTAAGGTCAGCAGAATTAAAATGTTATTAACTCAAAAATTTAAAAAATAAAAAAATGGAACATACAGAAGTTTTAAACCTATGGAAAATGTATGACGACAAAGTAGAACAAGCATTGTCGCTCAACAAGAAAAATACGCAGGAAATATTGCGGATAAAAACAAAATCAGTATTATCTGAAATGAAACCGATAAAAATATTTACACTATTTGTCGGTATTATTTGGGTGCTGCTTGTCGGTATTATTGTTACAAATCTTTTCGTTTATGCTTATGATAAAGTAAGTTTATTTTTCCTCTATTCGGCTGCTGCACAGCTTTTATTGACTGCCGTTGCAATAGGTATTTATCTTTATCAGCTAATAATGATCTCTAATGTAAACATTTCTGAAAGCGTTATTACTGCTCAAAAAAAATTATCCTACTTAAAAGGCTCAACACTATGGTCTGCAAAAATTCTATTTTTACAGTTGCCTTTTTGGACAACCTTTTATTTATCAAAAGAAATGATAGTTAGCGGAAACATTGCTTACATTCTTGTAAACGGCTTCTTTACTTTGTTATTCGCTTATTTGGCAATTTGGTTATTTACCAATATTAAATACTCAAACAGAGACAAAAAATGGTTCAAAATGCTTTTTGAGGGCAAGGAATGGACTCCGATTATTAACTCTATTGAATTTTACAAAGAAATTGAGCAATATGAACAAAGTCAGGACAGCAAAGAATGATGAACCCCGAAGAATACAGGCAACTCTTTTGATTGACGAGCCATATAAGGAAATCATCGAAAAAATCAGAAGAAAATATAATCCAGAATAGTGTAATTTAATCGGGTGTCATATCACTTTGCTAAGAGATGACAAACTAACAGACATTGAAAACCTAACTAAAAATCTTTCAGAACTAAATGAGGAAACCTTTGAAATAGATTTGGGAAAACTCCTCAGGTCAGATGACGACAAAAGACCAACCACTGATTGATAGAAGAACGATTCATAACACGATTTTGGCAAAAATGGCGAGTTCAGTGCTCCGCAGACAGTTTTGTGGTTAATCAAAGCTTGGTTCTCCGCATCAACATTTGTGTTGAAAATCGCCAACTTCGCCAAGCCGAAAATCGTTGTGCGTAATTATAGAAACAAACAAATAAAAAAGTATGGGCTTAGATATTGTAGAACTTCTTATGCGATTTGAAAAAGAGTTTAAAAAAGACGTACCAGACCAAGACGTAGGAAATATTAGCACTGTTGGTGATATGGCAAATTGGTTTTACAACAATCTAACCATTTATCAACCAGACAAGAAAGTAGAAGAAATAATTTTCAATTCACTGAAAAAAGCCTTCCTCAAACTAAATTTACAAAGTAATTTTAACTATGAAAATACGCTTGGAGATTTTATACCCAAAAATGATTTGTTAAACATTTGGAAAGAACTTGAACAGCAACTAAATTTAAAAATACCTGAACTTAATCCACAAGATTTGGCTGATAAAGAACTGAAAGAAATAAAAATATTCGGATTGACTATTTCAAAACCTAAACCACGAATTTTAGACACGAATTTTCGTAGATTTGTAGAGTGTATTGGTGCATTGAATTATGAAAAATTTGTAGATTTTGATAACTTGACAAGTTTATTTGAGATAACGATTGCAATAATTGGCTTAACACAAGAAAAGTGTGGAATGGACATTGATGAAATATTTGTAGATAGTTCGTTTGTAAACGACTTGGGAATTGACTAACAAAAATAACTACGCACAACATTATTTTTGCGAAAATGCGGGCTGATGTGCTAAATTTAGGCTTTTGTGCTTTCTACAAACTTTGTGCGTAGGGCAAGGGAAGTGCTATAAAATCCCGCCCTTCGCAAACATTTTTCCGTTGGCTGAAATTGTAAGAAACGAAAACTAAAAAAACAAAAATATGCGAACAGTTCAGATAAAAATAAGTGAAACCGACTTCCAAAAATACAACTTAGGGAGTGGCGAAATGAAATTTACCGATTTGGTAGAAGTAATAAAACAAGAGTATGCACGTCAAGCATTATTGGAGTGTAACGAAATAGCCGATAAAGTTGGACTTTCCAAAATGACAATGGACGAAATCAACGCTGAAATCAAAGCCGTAAGAGATGCAAAAACTAATTCTTGACACGAATGTCATTGTTTCGGCACTTATTTCAAGTTCCATTCCAAGCAAGATTTTTACGAGTTGGTGCTAACCCGGAAAGTAGAAATTTGCCTTTCAGAAGAAGTTTTGGCTGAGTATGTAGAAGTGCTGAATAGAGATAAGTTCTCTAAATTTGCCAACTTCAAAACCAAAGCCGAAGTAGTGTTGAATAGGCTACGAGAAATCGCTACTTTCTATCAAACAGACCGAAAAATTGAAGTTTTGACAGATACAAGTGATAACAAATTTTTGGAATTAGCAGCAGTAAGTTCGGCAGACTACTTCACAACAGGTAACACGCTTGACTTTACTATAACGGAGTTTGAATACACGAAAATATTGACACCGAGAGAATATTGGGACAATTACGCACCCCTAAATAACAACAAATTCAGCCAACATTGCATTTGTGGCAAGGCGGGCTAAGGTGCTAAATGTGAACTTTGGTGCTTTTTATTTGGTTAGGTGCTTTGTGGGGCAATAGTGCTATCAAACCCGCCCTGCACAAATGCTTTTCCGTTATGGGCAATTTTGGAAACAAATATGATATGAGAAACGCATTAACAATTATAAATTCATTTTCTGTTGCATACAGAATAGCGGAGTTAATAATAGAAAGTTTAAAAATTTGGATTGCAATAAAACCCTTGCAATTTCTATTCAAAAAAAGGGACAAGAAAATTCGAGCAATGTTAGAGAATTGTGCAGAAAATTCTGTTGGAAAAGATATTATCAAAATGCTTGACCAATATGACCTAAAACTCATTCCGTTCTACGAAGAACACGACCTGAAACACATAGTTTTGGACTATGGAATGACCTCCGAAGAAGAAATTAGAATGCAAGCCTATTTATTTGGGAATGGTAATTGCAGTTTACCATGTGTGTTATTCTTATTATCAGGTATTCTCTTGCCATCAGCGTGGGGTAAATTTTATGAAGATTATTGTAAAGGGAAAAATTCACCCAATATTTCACGCTTGAAACTTGAAAATTGTATGAACTTACCAACAACAGAATTGAAAAAGAAATATAAAAACTGCCCATAACATTGCATTTGTAGCAAGGCGGGGCTAAGGTGCTAAATATGAACTTTGTGCCATTTAATCCTGCCCTTCCCCAACATTTTTCCGTTGTGTTCTATTTTATTTAGCATTTTTAAAAGCAAATTACAATGAAAAAAATATTTTGCCTACTTATAATCTTCATCAACTTTATTGGTTTTACCAATGCACAAGATAACAACAGTATCGCTAATATAAATTCCATTTTTGACAAAATGGAACTTCAAGGTGTAGATACTAAAAAACCTTTACTATTTGGTTACTTTTTTTATGACACAGATAAATCAAAACTCGAACAACTCAAAAATGAGTTGCTTAAAGACGGTTATAAATTAGTCAGGCTTGAAAATACCGAAAAAAACATGTTTATTCTTCACGTAGAAAAAGTAGAAATACATACAAGAACCTCGCTATTGGAAAGAGGAAATGAACTCAATAAATTGGCTAAGAAATTTCAGGTAGCAACTTATGACGGTTGGGACGTTGGGAATGTAGACCCAACAAAACCTTTAGTTTCTATGGATAGTTTTGACAAAAACTTGGACAGTAAATCAGATATTGAACTTTATAAAATTGCAAACGACTTCTATGACAGTGAAACAAATGATAAAGCTATTTTAGCATTTCAAAAATGTATCGACCGCAACTATAAATTAGACACCTGCTACTACAAACAAGGCGTTAGTTATATCGGTTTAGGGCAGACGAAAACAGGAATTGAAAAGTTAGAACAAGCTTTAAAAGTCAATCCAAAATATTTCAAGGCTTGTTTCAACATTGGTGCGATTTGCTATGACAATCAAGAATATCAAAAATCAATTGACTATTACCAAAGGGCTGCTAAACTTGAACCAAAAGACGACAGAGTTTATTATGGTATTGCTGCCTCACAGTTTGTTTTAGGGCTACTCAAAGACGCAGAAGTTAATTGCCAAACAGCCTTGAAATTCAATCCAAACAACAATAATGCAAAGATGCTTTTGGAGAGCATACAACGGAAAAAATAACAGGCAGATGCAAATAAAAATAACTTATAACATATTTTTTGTATCGGGCGAGCTAAGGCACTGAAAATGAACTTATTTAGGAAGTAATAGTGCTGCTAAATCCCACCTTCGCCAAGCCGAAAACATTACTAATTATTATAAAACAACAACGCAATGACAAATCAACCTGACTTTGACATAAAATCTATAGAACAAATTTCAAAAGAATTTATCAACAGAAATATTTTGACTTTTGTAACTTGGCTCGAAAAAAACAAACAAATACATTGATCACTTGACAATATTTGGAAAATTAGAAAACAATGTATTCAAGATTTAGCAAACAATTAGAACGAACAACCAATAATAACATTTTTTTTGCAAAAGCGTGGCTTTCATGCTTCTATGGTAATTTGTGATAAGTTTAAAATTTGTTTTTAGGATAAATACACTAAATTTTAGACCTTATTCAATGGTACTCATTTTGGGGAGTAACATACAAAACTACTACCTTCCAAATCCTATTTTTCCATTTACATTGTTTTTATCAGAAAAATCGGTATCGGTTTGGTTATAAATATCTGCCAAACTCATAGGTTCGTTGATGAGGGTCTGGAAACCTAATTGTTGTGAGAGTGTACGCGCTTTTTCGGTTGCCAATGCCTTAAACTCATAAGTAGCAATGAGGCGACCTTTGCGGAGTAGGGCTCGGTCTATGTTGTTAATATGTGTATTGAAGGTACAAATGATTTGAATATTCAAACAATCAGAGAGCAAGCCATCAGAAAGATTCAGCAAGTTCGAAACCGATATATTTCTGCCTGCTTCGCGTGCTTCTACAATTTCTTCGGCATCTTCAATGATGAGTACTGAATTAGGGTTAGAAATGAGCAAGGGCAAAAAATCGGGGGAAGCTATTTTGTAGGCATACTCTGGCGGAATATAAATCATGCGCTTATTGATGAGCGAAGTGAGGTATCTGATATAGCTTGTTTTGCCTGTACCGGGGTTGCCATAGAGCAATACAAGCCCCTTATCGTCAGAAGTATTCAAACGTTTTACGATGAGTTCGTGCACATCAGCAAAGTCGTCATTATAATTTTCTTTTATATTGATGTGGCTTTTTTTGACCTCAAAATCTTTAAGGCAAAGCGTTTTTTGGCTTTCATAAAGCAAAAATATCTTACTTTCGGCTTTAGGTTCTTCTATGCCTTTTTTGATACAACTGATGATTGCCAGTATTTGTTCCTGCGCAATTCGGTCGCTGTGCAATATTTTCAATTCGCCATCATCTTCATCTAAATAGAGTAAAAAATCGGTTTCGAGTTGCACGAAAAAACCAGAAAGTTTTAATTTATCTTCTTTCTTGTCGTATCGTTGGTAAAGGCAGGAATTTTCTTTGCTGATGTTTTTATATTCTTCTTGAAGCAGTTTATAAAGCCTTTCAGCATCAAAATAGCCATAAAAAACAGTTACATGAGGGAGGTCATCATTGATTGCTAAAAAATATTGCGCATATTCTACCTTACTTTGGTAATCGAGAATGTCTTCGTACTGAAAGTTAAGTTGATAGTTTTCCTTGCCATTTTTTTGCGTAATAAAGTTTTTCATGTATGCTCGTTTATAGATGATGATTGTGTTATTTTTGAAAAAATCCTACAAAGTTAAGATTTTTTTTTGATATTTTTCTTCAATGCCTTTTTTATTGTTTTTTTGCTGGCTTCCCAAATCCATTCATTTTGGGGCATAAGGCAGGCTACAGGAGCAAGGGCGCATTTTTTGGTGCAGTGTGTATGAATAATTTGGTGGGTGTGTTCTTCTTTTTTCTTGCGCAAATAGTGTTTGGCAGTGAGATGGTTCTTTTTATTACCCTCTCTGCATTTGCTACCACTACACAAAAACAAAACAGCAACAGGTTCTTTCTTGGACATATTTGGGTGAGGTCGGAAATTATTTCCCAAAATTACGCATAAATTTACAGTCATGAAATAGTTGGTAAATAATAATTTTATAATTTTTTATCTGAAAATTTTGTATTTATACAAAATGCTTATAATTTAGGGCTTCATTTAACAACTTTAAAATTATAAACATTAAAAAACTATGGCAGAAATTCAAGTGAGCGGACGCATGCTCGTAAAAACGCTAAAAGCACAATTCAAAGAAGCCTTCGGAGCTACTCTTCGCGTGTATGTAGGTTTGCACAAAGGCGCACAATTTGCTGATGATGAAGCAACTTTAGCCTCTATTCGTGATGAAGAAGAAGCCGATACAAAAGCAGACGATATCGTGATTGCAGGGCAAATGAAAGTAGGTAATTTTGAAGAAAAATTTGCCGACATCTATGGTATCAAAGTACAAGTAGCTTCGCCTGATAACAGCAAATTAGTAGACAACGACATCACACTCAGCGCAGCAGGCAAACTATAAAAGTTTGATTGTTTCTAAAATTATCATTTTTTTTCGCAGAATTATAAACAAATTCTGCGATTTTTTCTTTATCACTATACTATCCAAAATTTTAAAAAATCGGTGTTTATGACGCAAAATTTCCAAAGTACAGATACTTATATCGCAAGCCAAGAACTCAGCGTAGCCGTCAATGCCTCCATAGCCCTACAACGCCCCTTACTCATCAAAGGCGAACCGGGTACAGGAAAAACAATGCTTGCTTACGAAATAGCCAAATCGCTCAATAAATCTTTACTCACTTGGCACGTAAAATCTACCACAAGTGCCCAACAAGGCTTGTATGAATACGATGCCGTTTCACGCCTCCGCGACTCACAATTAGGCGATATACGCATCAGCGATATAGCGAACTACATCAAAAAAGGCAAACTTTGGGAAGCCTTCGAAAGCCCCGAACAAGTAGTACTGTTGATAGATGAAATAGACAAAGCGGATATAGAATTCCCTAACGACTTGTTATTAGAATTGGATAAAATGGAGTTTTATGTATACGAAACCCAAAAAACCATCAAAGCCATACACCGCCCCATCATCATCATCACCTCGAACAACGAAAAAGAACTTCCCGATGCCTTCCTAAGACGTTGCTTTTTCCACTACATCACCTTCCCCGACCCCGCCACCATGCAAGACATCGTAAAGGTGCACTTCCCTACCTTAGAAGAGGATATGATAGACCACGCACTAAAAGTGTTTTACAATCTCCGCGATGTAAAAGGCTTGAAGAAAAAACCCTCTACGAGCGAATTAGTAGACTGGATAAAGCTACTCCAAGTAGGTAAAATGAACTTCGCAGACCTCGAAAAAATAGACCTACTCAGCAATCAACCCCCTTATGTAGGTTCATTGCTTAAAAACGAACAAGACTACACCATATTGGAGCGCATGAGGCGTTTTGGAAGATATTAAAATACTAATTTGTTTTTAATACAAATCAAAAGTTTTATTTGCGAATACTATAGTTTTTTCATAGTATTGTACCAAAATTAAGCCTATATACTCAAATAGGTGTTTAACAATATTATGCTCGGATTAGAGATTTACTTTTTTGCCATTTTAATCTTCTGTATTGTAGCCGCAGCCGCATTCGAATTCATCAACGGATTTCATGACACTGCCAATGCCGTTGCCACCGTAATTTATACTAATTCTCTACGCCCCTATACGGCTGTCATATTGTCGGGTACACTCAATTTTATTGGAGTATTTGTAGGAGGTATTGGTGTCGCAATGGGCATTATCAATTTACTTCCTATGGAAGCACTTCTTGACAATAACCTCATGATGAGTTCAGCAGTGATACTTTCCATACTCCTTTCAGCCATCATCTGGAATTTAGGAACATGGTACTATGGTATTCCTTGCTCCAGTTCGCATACACTGATAGGTTCTATTTTGGGTATGGGCATGGCTTATTCTTTGTATGCTTCGGGCAATATAGCCAATGTGCCTTGGGATAAAGCAGGCGAAATAGGTATTTCCTTACTCATTTCTCCTCTGTTTGGCTTCCTAATGGCGGCTCTATTGATGATGCTTATTCGTAATCTGATTCGCAGTCCGCACCTTTTTGAGCAGCCTCCTGCTAATACACCTCCCCCTTGGTGGATACGTACTATATTGATTCTTACTTGTTCGGGCGTGAGTTTCTCACATGGCTCCAACGATGGTCAGAAAGGGGTTGGTTTGGTGATGCTTATTTTGATTAGCTTTTTGCCTACTTATTATGCCTTAGACAGTTCGCAAAGCCCTAAGGAACTTCATACAACCTTGCAAAACGTTACTGTCATTACCCAACATATACGCCCAGAGTCTTTAGGTACAGAAGAAAAAGCGACTTGGGCAAAAGCCAAAACACACCTCAACGAACTGCGTGTGATTATGGAGAACAGCGCAAAAAACAATTATACAATTGCTGATGACCAAAAAATTTGGGTACGCAAAAATATCAGTTATATTTATAAAAATCTTACCAAACTCAATAAATCGGCTATCGGATTGAGCGAAGCCGAAAGAAAACAACTCGGACAAGAACTAAAATCAATGGAGAAACACATTGCCTACGCACCTTTTTTTGTGTTTTTGCTCATCTCTATTTCTTTAGGTTTGGGTACTATGGTAGGCTGGAAAAGAATAGTAGTTACTATTGGCGAAAAAATAGGGAAAGAACACCTTACCTATGCGCAAGGAGCAAGTTCTGAATTGGTGGCGGCAAGTACTATTGGGGTTTCTACCTTTTTGGCATTGCCTGTGAGTACTACGCACGTGCTTTCATCGGGTATCGCGGGTAGTATGGTAGCAAACAAAGGTTTGAGTAATTTACAAGGCGGCACTATCAAAAATATTGCGATTGCTTGGTTGCTTACTTTGCCTGTTTGTATTTTTTTATCGTTTAGTATTTTTTACCTGCTCACTCTTTTCATATAAAAAAATTACTCTCTATAAAAAAAGGTTGTTTGTATGATGAGTACAAACAACCTTTTTGTTTTATTTGAAAGTTACTTTATTTTGCAGCAACTACTTCCCCTTTGATAGTAAGCGTTATAGTGCCTTCGGGTACATTGGCTGTTACAGTTACTGTTTTATTAAAAGCACCAACGGCAGCAGCATTGTAAGTAGCAGTTACACGTCCTTTTCCATTGAAAGGTACAGGCTCACGTGTATAATCGGCTACTGTACAACCACAAGAACCAGTAGCACTTGAAATGATAAGAGGAGAATTACCTACATTGGTAAATTCAAAAGTAGCTGTTTTTGGTGAGTTTTGAGTGATAGTACCAAAATCTACTACTGTAGTTGTCCATTTGAATGTAGGGCTTAGTGCCAATTTTGCGGCTTTTAGCAATGTTGTAGCTTGCGAGTTTTGGGGTGTTAGCATAAAGGATATTGCTGCTAATAACAAAACTCCCCAGAGTGTTCTTTTTCTCATATTTTTGAAGGAATTAAAAATTTGGATATTTTAAGTGCTTGTTTGCTCTTCTTTACAACGAAAAAATAGGGTAGAAAAGTTTTATTTTTGGAGTCATTTCTACCCTATGTATGTATTATTTAGGCATTTACAGTTGTTTTTTGCTTCAATGCGTCATAAAAGCGTCTTTCTACACGTTCTTTGTAGCTGCCTTTGTGATAGGGATAACCAGCAATGAGAGGCATGGCTATGGTTGCTTCGGCAAATACCATTTGTTCAAAAGTAGTATCTACTTTTCCCCAAGAGCAGGCTTCTTTGAGTGTAGAGCCAGAGAGTGCGCCATCTCTTTCATCGGCTACGGTAATTTGTACGGCGTATTTGTGCATAGGAGTATCATAGCCCAATACTTCGCCAGCGACTACAGTATCTTGGATAAAGTTTTTGGGTACGCCTCCGCCAATCATAAAGATACCTGATTCTTGTTGCATGAGTTTGATGCGTGTAAGGTCTAAGAAATCTTTGGCAGAGTCTATAGAGAGGTGTTTGTCGGGGTTTTCGTATTGGTGTTTTACTAATCCGAAACCTGCCGAGCAATCAGAGAAAGCAGGTACAAAAATGGGAATACCTTTTTTGTAACATTGGTATACTATAGAGTTTTCGCGGTAGTTGGCATATTGGTCGTTTTCTGCCAAGTATTTACCCATTTCCCATACAAATTCATAAGAAGCATAGGGTCTTGGTTCTAATTGGTTGGCTATTTCGTACATGGTTTCGTCGCAAGTACGGAGGTCTTCTTCGTCTATATAAGTATCATAGATGCGGTCTATCATCAAAGCTCTTAGTTCTTGGTCATCTACGAAAGGAGTTCCTTTGTAGTGTTTGAACCCTAAGGCTTCGAAAAAGTCTTGGTCTACGATGTTTGCACCTGTTGAAACGATGGCATCTACCATATTGTGTTTTACCAAGTCTACGATTACTTGTTTGAGTCCTGCCGAGATGAGCGAGCCAGCAAGGGTAAGGAATACGGTGGTTTCTTTTTCAGCGACCATTTTGTCGAAGATTTCGGCGGCGCGTGCTAAGTTGCGGGCTTGGAAAGCCATGTGGCTCATTGCCTCAACCATAGGTACTACATTGTGCTGTTTGATGTCGATGTGTTCGATAGTAGCACTCAAAAACTGTTGCTTTTTTTCTTTGTTTGACATTCTATTGTAAGGAGGAATAAAATTGATACCATACCAAAACGTTGCAAATTTAGTGTTTTTTTTGCTTATAATGTTTTTTTTGGCAATAAATATCTATTGAGGGAGGTCGTTCAGTAGGAGTTGTTCGAGTTGTAGTAGGAGCATATCGGCAATAATTGTTAGGGGATATTTTTTGCCTGTTTTTTCAAGGATAGAAGTTGTTTTTTTTCCCTCTAAGCCACAAGCCACAATATAGTCGAAGTGTTTTAGGGAAGTATACACATTGAGTGCTAAACCATGCATGGTAACATTTCGGCTGGCTTTGATTCCTAAGGCACAAATTTTTTCGTTGGGGTTGAGCCAAACACCGGCGGCTTTTTCTAAGCGTTGTGCGGGTAGATTGAGCAGTTGAAGCGTTTGTATAACTGCTTGTTCAAGGGTATGTACGTATTGGCGTAGTCCTATTTTGAGGAGGTCGAGGTCGAGTATGGGATACAATACTAATTGCCCATAGCCATGATAAGTAATATCTCCTCCTCTATCGGCGGGGAAGTATTCTATGTTTTCATTTGCCAATGTTTGTGCATCTATGAGTAGATGATTGGTTTTTCCATTTTTACCTAATGTAAAAACAGGAGGATGCTCACAGAAAAGCAGATGCCCTACAAGGTTGCGGTCAGGATTGTTTTTTTGTTGTAGCATTTCCTCAAAAAGTAATTGTTGTTTTTTGAGGGCATCGGCATATCTGATAGATTCGAGGGAGTGTATTTGCCAATGAAGGTTATAAGACATGTTTTTCAGCATGGTAAGAACTGCGCACCAATGCACCACTTTCTACGAAAAGAAAGCCCTTTTCTAAGCCTATTTGTTCGTATTTTTTGAAAGTTTCTGGGGTGATGAATTCCTGCACTTCGAGGTGTTCTTTGGTGGGTTGTAGGTATTGTCCTATGGTCATTACTTGGCAACCTGCGCGGCGGAGGTCGTCCATTGTTTCAAGTATTTCGGCTTCGGTTTCGCCCAATCCGAGCATGATGCCTGATTTGGGTCTGATGTTGTTTTGGGCTATTGTTTTGATTACAGAGAGGCTGCGGTCGTAGTCAGAGTTGCGGCGCACTTGTCGGGTGAGCCTTCTTACTGTTTCCATGTTATGAGATATGACGTTGGGTTGTTGTTCTATGACCTGCAAGATGAGTTCTTCTTTGCCTTTGAAGTCGGGAATGAGTACTTCTATGGTGGTGTTAGGGTTAGTAGTTTTGATGGCTTTGATGGTTGCAGCCCATACTGCTGCGCCGCCATCGGGGAGGTCATCGCGGTCTACGGAGGTGATGACAGCGTGCTTTAGTTGCATGAGTTGTATGGATTGGGCTACTTTTTCGGGTTCGTTCCAATCTATGGCTTCGGGTTTGCCTGTTTTAACGGCGCAAAATCGGCAGGCTCTTGTGCATATATCGCCTAAAATCATGAAAGTGGCTGTTCCTGCTCCCCAACATTCTCCTACATTGGGGCATTTGCCGCTCTCGCAAATGGTATGTAGTTGGTGTTCTTTTACTATTTTCTTTACTTGTGCATATTCACTTTCAGTGCTTGGGAGTTGTATTTTCAACCAATCGGGTTTGGTTCTTTTGGTTTGTTGTGAGGTAGATATTTCCATGTTCTAAAACAGTGATATTTGTATGGACAAAATTATGCTTTTTTTTGCTTGTATGCATAAGTTTTTAAATTTTTTAGGGTTCAATAAAAAAAAATGGTAACTTTGTATTCATAAATGTATCTTTTTTTTTCACAATTCGTATAAATCGTTTTTCATGATTTCGCCGCGCAGTGCCTTACTCATTTTTGTATATGCTAACATTGCAAGTTGGTTATTGGTGCTGTTTTTTAATTTTACCAATTTGATAGGGCTAAGCGACCGCCCTTTGTTCGATATTGATTTGCATCTGAATGGTTTGTTGATTAATTTTTTCTTCTTATTGGTATTTTTTTATTTTAAAAGAGAAAATGAAAAACAACGAGATTTTAACTTCATAGATGTACTTACTTCGTTGTTTATCAAGGGTTTATCTATCAATACAATTGCTTTGTTTTTGCAGTATATTTCTACACAAATAGAGATGAACCCTCCGCATACTGAGTTTACTTCTAATTCGGCGAATGTGCTTTACCATGCCAATATTATTTTATTGACTATATTCATTACAGATGCTTTTTTTGCTTGGAAACGCATGATACTTTATCAACATAGTCAAAGAGCTGAAAAGTTATGGTTGGTATGGGAATACTTACTGTTGGTAAGTCTTATTTTTAATTTTTTCGAGTTCGATTTTTCCAATACTGCTTTTGCTCTCACTGTAGTAGGTATGCTTTTGTTAGCATTTGTTATTTCACTCAATCAGCAGTGGGTTGCTTATCTGAATACGAAAGAAAAATGGCAAAGTATTTTATTGTTGTTGTTCATTGGCGGTTTTGGGGTGTTTTTCTTCCGAACGGTTATTATTCATGCCGAAAAGCCTTATCTGACTACAAATCTTTTACAGAGTGCTTATGTGATTTTAATGATTGGATTTGTGATTTTGTTCGCTTTTTTTTCTATTTTGGTCATCATTTTCAATTTGCCTACTACCTCTGCATTTGAGCGCAAAACAGAGGAAATTGTCAGTTTTCAGAAGTTAGTACAATCTTTTAATAGTGGTTTTCAGGAGGAATATTTGTACCAAACCCTTTTGAATACTTCCGTAGATATGGTGGAGGCAGATGCTGCTTGGATAGACATTGTGAATGAACAAAAAAAGAAGTCTTATTTTATTCGCCACCAGATATCGATAGACCAAACCAATGAGCTGAAAAAAGTGCTTAAAAGTAATCAATTGAGCCGCATCATTAACAATACTTTTCAAGGAAATAAGAAGGAAGAGGTAAGTTTAGAAGATGTTTTGCGTAGTTTTGGATATGGTTCTTTGCTTACAGTGCCTTTATCGGTACATGGACAGAATTTTGGTATATTGAATTTGTTGAAAAAACAAAAAAATGCATTTGATGTCCGTACTAAGCAGTTGGTCAATACATTTGCTCTGCAAACAAGTTTGGCAATTGAGAATTTTAGGCTGTTGGCACGTACCATTGCTACCGAACGTTATAAGGAAGAAATAGAGATAGCACAAAAAGTACAAAAAAGTTTACTTCCTTCTTTGCCTACTTTGCACCCAAGTTTGGAGCTTACCGCTTTTTCTTACTCGGCTTATGAAGTAGGTGGTGATTATTATGATGCTTTTATGTTAGATGATAGTCGAATTTTTTTGCTCATTGCCGATGTTTCGGGCAAAGGGACTACGGCGGCTTTTAATATGGCACAAATGAAAGGTATTTTTCAGGCATTGATGCAAATGCAACTCAATACGGGGGCTTTTTTGAGCTATGCCAATGATGCCTTAAGTGTTTGTTTGGATAAAAATTCTTTTGTAACTGCTACGGCGGTCATCATCAATACTGAAACCAAAACTATAGAGATTACACGGGCGGGGCATTGTCCTACGCTTTACTACAATCATAAGGAACAAGCATGGGCTTATTTGCGCCAGCAAGGTTTAGGGTTGGGTATTGTGCGTAAAAATAACTATAGTACGATGCTTTCCACAGACCATTTGTCTTTTTTACCCGAAGATTTACTCATTTTGTACACAGATGGTATTATAGAGGCTAAAAACGAACAAAAAGAGGAGTATGGTTATGAGCGTTTGCAACAGATTATGGAAAAGAACAAACATTTGCCTGTCAAAGATATGGAAGAGGCACTTATCAAAGACCTAAATACCTTTACGGGCAATATGCCTGCTTTCGATGACCATACAGGCGTGATAGTTCGTTTCAAAAATGGGTTATGATTCGGCAGTCATTCTTTCAGCATTGTCTGCAATGCGCAGTTGCTCTATAAAATCTTCTATACTTCCGTCCATTACTTGTGTAAGGTTATAAACAGTATAGCCAATTCTATGATCAGTAACACGGCTTTGAGGGTAGTTATAAGTTCTGATTTTTTCAGAGCGGTCGCCACTACGTACTTGCGATTTTCGTTGCTGTGTCAATTCTTTGTTCTTCTTTTCAAATTCTATTTCGTAGAGTTTTGTTCGGAGCATTTGCATGGCTCTTTCGCGGTTTGCAAGTTGGCTACGTTCTACTTGGCAGACCACTACAATACCAGTAGGTTTGTGCGTGAGTTGCACCTTAGTTTCTACTTTATTCACGTTTTGCCCTCCTGCGCCTCCACTTCTTGAGGTTTGTAGTTCTATATCACCTGGGTTTATTTCCACGTCTACTTCTTCTGCTTCGGGCAATACTATGACAGAAGCCGCAGAGGTATGTACGCGCCCTTGTGTTTCGGTTTCGGGTACGCGCTGTACGCGATGTACGCCCGATTCATATTTGAGCATTCCGTATACATCTTCGCCAGCAATACTGCAAATTACTTCTTTATAGCCTCCAGAAGTTCCTTCGGTAACATCTAAGACTTCTAATCGCCAATTTTTTTTCTCTGCCAATCGCATATACATACGATAAAGGTCGCCAGCAAAGATAGCGGCTTCGTCTCCTCCTGTACCTGCTCTGATTTCAAGCACTGCATTGCGGCTATCGTTCGGGTCTTTGGGTATGAGTAGCGTTTTGAGTTTTTCTTCTACGGCTTCTTTTTGTATGGCTAATTCGTCTAATTCAGCTTTTGCCATTGTTCTGAATTCGGCATCTTTTTCGGTTTCCAATATATTTTTAGCACTTTCTATGCCTTCCAATATATTTTCATACGCTTGGTACTCGATGTCTATTTTTTCTAAGTCTTTGTACTCTTTGCTCAATTTGGCAAACTGTTTCATATCTGCCATTGCATCGGGGCTTACTATTTTTTCGCCTATTTCTTTGAATTTTGCACGTATTGCCTCTAACTTATCAATCATAAATGTATGGATTATAGCCTGCAAATATACAGTATTTTGAGGAGAATATTTTTTCTAAATCTATTAATCTTTTTACTTAAGTTTCGTATAAACTCTTAAAGTCTTTAGTTTTATACCAGCCTATCACTCAATAATTATTCATAATAGGTATAAAACACTCACTCAAAATGACTCACAATGCAAAAAAACACTAACTCAAAACTAAAAATTCTCATCATTAGATTTTCTTCTTTAGGCGATATAGTACTCACAACACCCGTAATCAGATGCATCAAAACCCAATTAGAAGGAGTAGAACTGCACTATTGTACTAAAGAAAAATACGCAATGGTATTGGAAAACAACCCTTACATAGACCGTCTTATTTTACTCAAAGACTGCCTCAAGAGTATCTACAAAGAATTATTGAAAGAGCAATATGACTATGTTATTGATTTACATGGTAGTTTGCGTAGTCATTGGCTCACTTGGGGTGGTGCATTGGTTACTTATCGTTTCAAAAAGTTGAATTTATTGAAGTGGTTATATGTCAACTTTAAAATCAACCGTATGCCCGATAAACATATCGTTGATAGGTATTTAGATACTGTACGTCCTTTGGGAGTGTTCAATGATGGCAAAGGTTTGGATTATTTCATATCCAAACAAGAAGAAATCAAAACTGAAGAGCTACCACTGCCCTATCAAAAAGGTTTTGTCGCACTCTCAATAGGCGGAGGGGCACAAACCAAACGGTTACCTTTTCATAAATTAGTAGAGTTATGCAGTCAAATAAAAAGCCCTTTATTGCTTATTGGTGGTGAGGAAGAACAAGGAGAGGGAGAAAAAATAGAGCAATATTTTAAAAAACAAAAACAATATCAAGTAAAAAATGTATGTGGTAAATATAACTTCAATCAATCGGCTTCGCTATTAAAACAAGCACAATTAGTCATAACCCACGATACAGGAATGATGCACATAGCTGCCGCTTTTCGTAAACCTATCATCAGTATTTGGGGTAGCACGACTCCTCATTTGGGCATGTACCCTTACCAAACTCCATTTAGTGTGATAGAAAATAAAGATTTGGGTTGTCGCCCTTGCTCTAAGATAGGATTTGATAACTGCCCTAAAGGTCATTTTGAGTGTATGAACAGCCTCAATTTTGAGATGATTCATAAGAAGATAAGCCAATTAAAAATAGTTAATCCTGCTTTTGAATTGTCAGTATCAACCAAATCATCGTCCCTATAATTCCGCTTAATACCAAAATAAGGGTAAAAATAGGGGTTTTGAGTTGCCAATATTTATCCAACGAAAGACCAGCCCAAGTGCTCAATAATATTATGAAGAGCATCTGAAAGGCTAATCCGCTGAATCGCAAGTAAGTATTAAGATATTTTTGCGGTTTCGGTGCTGTTTTCATGGGTTTTAGTGCCTTGTAGTTTTGTTTCCAAATTTACTTGGCTTCCCATACGGCAACTTCCATTGAATACTGCTCCCGTTTCTACAATTAGTTTTCCACAATTGATATCGCCATTAATGATAGCTGTAGATTTCAGAATGAGTAACTCACTAATATCTACTTGCCCTTTTACCTCACCCGAAATCTCGGCATTTTGTGCCAAAATACTTCCATCAATATAAGAGCCTTCTCCTAATACGATTTTAGCTTTACTTTTTGTATTGCCGATGATGCGTCCTTCTACTCTTACGTTGCCAATGGTTTCGATATTACCCTCGAAATGTGCCCCTTTGCCAATGAGTGTATTAGAGTTTGTGGCATCACTGCTAATATTAGTTTTTGTGTCTTTACTTGTGTTGTTACCGAATACTGCCATAAAATTTGAATAGTATATTTGAAAAAAGATTTATTTTTTTTTGATAAAAACCTCAATAATCAATCCAAAGCCTTTCTAAAAAACGACAAATTTTTCAGGATTAAGTGGGTTTCCTTTGTACCATATCTCGAAGTGAAGATGCGGACCGTTGGTTTTTTCACCTGTGTTACCTATAATAGCAATTACCTCGCCCGCTTCAATATTTTCCCCAATGCGTTTAGTGAGTGTAGAACAATGTTTATATACAGAAACAAAGTCCGCTTTGTGCTGAACAGCAATTGTATAACCTGTCTCATCTGTCCAATTTGCTAACAAGACTGTTCCGTCTGCTATTGATTGTATGGGTGCATCTTTTTGCGCCACTACATCTACTCCAAAATGAGAGGTGCGTTGGTCAAATTTTTGCGATACAATGCCCTTAAGAGGACTATTGAAATAAAGTTGATTGAGTGATGTATTTTGATTTTCTCCTCCTGCATAGTCGCTATTTACGGCACTGCTTCCCTCAAATTCACGCCGTAGTTGTAGGTCAGTAGGGTCTAAGGCTTCTAAGGCAGAGCGTGAGTTTTGTATATTTTTTTTCTTATCTTTGATGTTCGCGCTATCGTTACTGCTCAATTTGGGAGCTTCGCCTTTTAAATGTTGAATATCCCCTCCGACCATTTTCTTGAAGTCTGACATATACTTTTCGCCACTTTGTACTTTTTCTGAAAGCGAATCGACCAGTAAATTGAGGCGAACAATGGTGTTATACATTTCGGCTTCATGTGCATTGCTGAAAACAGGGCGATTGAAAAGGAGGCTTGCAATATAAAAACCAAGCCAAAAGACAACCATAGAAGCACCAAAAGCAATGACTAAAACTTTGGAGGGAGTATAGGGAATTGTGTGTTTTTCTTCAAAATTCTCTTCACTTCTGATAATAAGTTGGTAACGAGTGGTTAGCCAATTGTATAAAGTTTTTTGAAACTTCATTCTGTGTTTTCATAAAAATTTGCGCAAGTTACATTTTTTTAGCAAATTTATAGCGTTTTTTATCGTTTTTTCCTAAAAGATTTATACCTTATGGCTATGAAGGCTTTTCTAAGCAATTTTATGACTCGTGCAATATTCATAGGTTTTTGCAGTTTGCTGGTGTGGGCTTGTAGTTCTACGGGCACGGGCTATGTGAGCAAAAATTATCATAACCTAACAGCACACTACAACGCTTATTTCTTATCGAAAGAAATTCTAAGAGCTATTGATAAAGAATTGTTTGACAAAAGAAAAGATAACTATAACAAAATTTTAGACATCATTCCTCCTATAGATACCAACCTACTTCGGGCAAATGACAACAATCTACAAGACTGTATCAAGAAGGCAGCATTGGTCAAAAATTGGCACGAAAACAGCGAATGGGTCGACCCTGCCTACGTACTCATCGGCAAGGCACGTTTCTATGAACGCGACTATATCAATGCTATTACTACTCTTAAGTATGTAAACACACAAGCCAAAGAAGAACAAACCAAAAATGAAGCACTTATTTTACTTACCCAAGTTTTTACTTATATCAAACAAACTGATAATGCACGCACAGTGCTCGAATACCTAAAAAAGCAACCCCTTGATAACGAAAATTTAGAAAATTTTTACCTCGTAGCGGCGCACTATTATAGAACAATGAATGACATGAAATCGGCTGCCAAATACCTCGAAAGAGCCTTGCCTATGATGAAAAATGGAGAGATAAAAGGGCGTGTTTTTTTCATATTAGGGCAAATTTATCAGCAAGCTGAACTCCGCGAGCAAGCCTTCAAATACTATAAAAAAGTAGCTAAAAACAACCCAAGTTATGAATTGGCTTTTTATACCAAACTTTACAAGGCACAAGTGCATAAATTTGACCAAAATTCGGACGCAAAAAAAATTATGCGTTACTACAAAAAACTACTTAAAGATGATAAAAACATAGATTATAAAGATAAAATATACTATGAAATGGCACTCTTCCAACTCAAACGCGATAGTATAGGGGCTGCCGTCAGTTATCTAAAAAATTCGGTGGAAAATAGTACCAACAACCCCCTACAAAAAGCCTATTCTTTTCTCAAGTTGGCTGAAATAAGCTATGAAAGAACCCAAGAATACGAAGATGCAAAATTGTACTATGACAGTGCTTTAGTAGCTCTCCCACGCGATGCCGACAATTACGAACTCATACAAAAAAGAGGGCAAATATTGGGTGAGTTTGTAAAACAACTACAAACTGTTCGCTTACAAGATAGCCTTCTAAAATTAGCAGAGATGCCTCGTGAGGCACTTAGTGAATACCTTGACGAAAAACTTTTTGAACAAGAACTCAAAAAACAAAAAGAAGCTGAAAGATTGGCATTAGAAGCACAAAAAAAAGCTGCACAACAACAACAAGCCAATACACTTACACAAATGACTACCGCCGCCAATTGGTATTTTTACAACCCCAAAGCAGTGCAAGTAGGGGCTGAAAATTTCAAGAAAAAATGGGGAGATAGAAAACTTGAGGACAATTGGCGACGAAAATACAAAACCGACTTCAATACAGACATAGATAGTCTTGATGTAATTGCTGCCAAACCCCTCACTACCGAAGAAATAGCACGCCGCCGCGCACAAACCCAAAAAGACCTTCTCCTAAAAATGATTCCTTTCGAGCAAACCCAAAAAGACTCCGCTAAACTAAAACTCGAAAGTGCACTTTATCAATTAGGCAGAATTTACCAATTCGACCTACAAGAACCTAATAATACAATCAATACCTTTGAAAGATTTGTAAAAGAATATCCGCAAAACAACAACGTACCCGAAGCCTACTACCAACTTTACATCACTTACCAATCCATAAAAAATGACGAACAAGCAGAAAGATGCAAACAAATACTACTTTCACAATATCCAAATTCGCTGTACGCAAAAGTAATACAAAACCCTAACTTCATTGCTGAAAGTAAAAAAGCGCGCAAAGAACTCACAGATGCCTACCAAAAAGCCTACGATGCCTATGATAATCAACACTATGAAACCGCCAGCACACTCATTGCCGAAACACTCCAAAAATACCCTGATAATGAAATTCAAGACCGATTTGTTTTCCTCACCGTACTCATCAGCCTTCGCACGCAAAGCCCTGAACAAGCACAAAAAGCACTCAATGACTTCATAGAGCAATATGCCGACAGCCCCCTCTCTAACCGCGCACGCGAAATACAAGCGCAAATGAAAAGCAAATAGCTACAAACGAGCATAAAACAAAAAAAACAGTTACAAAGCATTGCAACTGTTTTCTATGATAAACTTATTTCACCTAAAAGATAGTGGTGACGAGTGGAATCGAACCACCGACACAAGGATTTTCAGTCCTTTGCTCTACCAACTGAGCTACGTCACCATTTTGTGATTTCGGAGTGCAAATGTAGGAACTATTTTTCTGACAAACAAATTTTTTTGATTTTATTTTTATAATTTTGCAGCCATGTTGTATCCCGTAGAAAAAATAGAAGAAAAATTAGGCTTCGACAAAATCCGACAATGGCTTCACGAACGTTGCCTGAGCGTATTAGGAAAACAGTATGTAGAAAAAATGCGCTTCTCTGACAACTACGAACTCATAGACAAACTCACTCGACAAACTGCCGAATTCAAATACATCATAGAAAGTGGAGAAGTATTCCCACAGCAAAACTATCTACACATTTTGCCCTACTTAGATAAAGCCTCCATAGAGGGGACTTTCTTAGAAGCGCAAGATTTTTGGGAACTCTACTTGGCTTTTAAAACCATTACCGATTGCTTACAGTTTTTCGAGAAAAAAGAAGAAAACACCTTCCCTCTACTCAAAGAACTCAGCAGCCAAGTCAATTTCGACACCACCATTGCCCAACAAATTGCCAATATCATAGATGAAAGAGGGCAAATACGCGACAATGCCTCCCCCGAACTTAGTCGCCTCCGAAAAAGCATCAACCAAAACCAAAACCACCTCCGCAACGAATTAGACCGCATCTTAAAACAAGCAAAACAACAAGGCTATGTAAAAGACGAAGCCTCTCTTACTATTCGCGAAGGGCGCATGGTCATTCCCGTAGCCGCAGAGCACAAGCGCAAAATCAAAGGTTTCGTGCACGATGAATCTGCCACAGGGCAAACTGTTTTTTTAGAACCCGCCGAAATATTAGACCTTAACAACGAAATAAGAGAACTCATCTACCGCGAAAGACACGAAGTAATCAGAATACTCACACAACTCACCGAAACCCTAAGACCCCACATTCACCCACTTCGCAAAGCTGCCTATTTTTTAGGTATGATAGATTTTATCAGAGCAAAAGCACGATTAGCCATAGACCTGAAAGCCATCAACCCCGTTTTTGAACGCAAAAATCAACTTAAATGGATACAAGCACGACACCCACTTCTTTATTTTAACTTCAAAAGCCAAGCCCGCGAAGTAGTGCCACTCTCTATTACTATTGACGAAAAACAACGTATCATACTCATTTCAGGACCCAACGCAGGAGGCAAATCAGTCGCACTCAAGACCATAGGTTTACTCCAATATATGTACCAATGCGGCATATTAGTACCCCTACACGAAGATTCTACGATGGGCTTTTTCCGCGATATTTTTATAGACATGGGCGATGAGCAATCCATCGAAAATGACCTAAGTACCTACAGCTCTCACCTTACAAGTATGCGCTTCTTTCTCCAAAAAGCCGATGAAAAAACACTCTTCCTCATCGATGAATTCGGTACAGGCACAGAACCTACAATGGGGGCAGCCATCGCCGAAGTAATATTAGAGAAATTACACCAAGCCAATGCCAAAGGAATCATTACTACACACTACAACAGCCTAAAAGTATATGCCGATAACACTTCTAACATCTGCAATGCTGCTATGCGTTTCGATACCGAAAACCTCGAACCACTTTACCAATTAGAAGTAGGAAAACCGGGTAGTTCTTTTGCCTTCGAAATAGCCCAAAAAATAGGCTTACCCAAAGAAATCATTCAGAAAAGCCGACAAAGGGCAGGCAATCAACAAGTGGACTTCGATAAAATATTAAAAGAATTAGAAGTACAGAAAAAATTCTATGACCTCAAAAACAAAGAAGTCAAAGAAAAAGAAATTCACCTCCAAAAAATCACAGAAGAATACGAACAGTTAAAAAATTTCTTAGACAAAGAAAAAAAGAAACTACTGAACCAAGCCAAAACAGAAGCTCAAAACATAGTACAGAAAGCCAAACAAAAAATAGAACAAACCATCAAAGAAATCAAAGAAAACGAAGCAGAAAAACAAAAAACCAAAGAAATAAGACGCAATTTGGACAATTTTGCAGCCGAAGAACTCAAAACAGAAACCATAGAAGAAGAATCAAACACAGAAGCAGAAGAGTTTGAAATCGTAGGGGGCGAAATCAAAGAAGGCGATTTTGTACGCATTATCGGGCAAGAAACCATAGGGCAAGTAATTAATATAAAAGGAAAAGACGCTGAAATAGGCATAGGCGATTTAAAATCTACTCTCAAAATCAGCCGATTAGAAAAAGTAAACCGAAAAACCATTCGCCAAATACAACACACTAAAAGCTATTTAAAAGGCGTAGATATGAACGAGAAAATGATGCAGTTTTCTTATCGCTTAGACATCAGAGGAATGCGCGGCGAAGAAGCCCTCAAAGCCGTAGAACAATTGACTGACGATGCTATTTTATTGGCACAAGCCGAAATTTATATTGTACACGGAAAAGGAGATGGCATTTTGAGAAAACTCATCAGAGATTACCTCCAAAAAATACCCGCCGTAGCAACACTCCAAGACGAACATGCCGATAGAGGGGGCGCAGGTGTTACCATTGTACGATTCAAAAACTAATGTTAAAAAGGAGGGTCATCGGGCGGAGGTGCTGCCGTATAAGATTTAAAATCACCATCTTCGCCATTTGCCGATGAATTAATCTGGTTCAAACGGCTACTAAAAGTCGTAAAGCCACCCTCCGATTGCGGGTCAGTTGCCTGAAATTGCTGAAACTCTTCCGCTTCTAAATTGCGAAAACGACTGTATTTACCCACAAATTGAAGCTGTACTTCTCCCAAAGCCCCATTTCGGTGCTTCGATATCAATACTTCTGCCAACCCCAAAGTAGAATTGCCCATAGAATCTGCCGTAATCTGATGATATTCAGGTCTATACAAAAACAATACAATATCGGCATCTTGCTCCACCGAACCACTCTCACGAATATCTGAAAGTTGAGGGCGTTTTTCGCCGCCTCTTGTTTCTACCGCACGACTCAACTGTGAAAGGGCTATCACGGGAATATCTAAATCTTTGGCTAATTTTTTCAACGACCGCGAAATATAAGCTACTTCTTGCTCTCTATTACCTACACTACTTTTCTGAAAAATATTACTTGCCGTAATCAATTGCAAATAATCAATAATAATCATTTGTATATCATGTTGCGATTTGAGCCTTCTTGCTTTGGTATTCAATTCATTGATAGGAATATTGGGCGTATCATCTAAAAAAATCTTAGCATCTGCCAATCTCGGAATACGTGTATAAAGTTGTTGCCACTCATAATCTGCCAAAGTTCCTTTCTTAATTTTATCCCCCTCTAACTCCGCCTCTATAGAAATAAGTCTATGTACCAATTGTGTAGTAGACATCTCTAAGGAGAAAAAAGCCACTGGAAAGTTGAAATCGATGGCTGCATTGCGCAATAAATTGAGCGCGAAAGCTGTTTTCCCTACCGAAGGGCGCGCCGCAATCACCACAAAATCAGTTTTTTGCCACCCCGCCGTAATCCTATCCAAATGCATAAAGCCCGAAGGAATGCCTGTAAGCCCATCTTTCATGCCTTTTTTGTTCTCCAAGTTTTGAATGGCTTCTTGCAATGCCAATTGAATATCTACGGTTTTTTTGGTAATGTTGCGTTCCGAAATTTCAAAAAAACGTTGCTCTGCTGCATCTAATAAATCGAACACATCTATACTATCTTCGTAGGCATCACGCTCCAAATCGCTCGCTAAAGCAATTATCTCTCGCTTAATTGCCGCCTCTGCCACAATACGCGCATGCGATTCTATATGTGCCGCCGAATTGACATAAGAGGCTAAACTTGTTACATAACTCGCTCCGCCAACAAACTCCAACATTCCTGTTTTGCGCAACTGTTGCGTAACTGTAAGCATATCTATAGGCTGCGAATTGGCAGAAAGTTGTTGAATGGCTTTATAAATTTCCTTATTAGCCTCCTTATAAAAACTCTCAGGGTGCAAAATATCACCTACACTCAACAAGGCATCTTTTTCCAACATCAAAGCACCCAAAATCGCATCTTCCAAATCAGTCGCCTGCGGAGGAAGTTTTCCCAGACGCTTGTTAAGATAACTTTGCGCTTGTTTGCTACGAACGTTTTTGTTGGGGGGATTTGCCATATTATTTAGAGTCTTTCTTGCAAAGATAGCAAACTTCAGCCATAAGTCAGTACCTTTTCAGCTACTTTATTTTTTTGCAAAAAACAACCCGAAAATTTTGAAAAATAAAGTTATTCTCCTACATTTGCAAACCAAAAGTAAGAATTTTGCTCCTCAAAAAGGCAAAATTTTTTTTATTTCTATCCTTTTTTTAATGAACACAATCACCACACAAATAAAAACCATTTTAGAGGAAAAAATCTTAAGCCCTGAGCATTTTGTCATTGATATTTTGCTCAAAGAAAGCCGAAGTAAAACCATCCTTACCATCATCTTAGACGGCGACAAAGGCATCACCATCGATGCTTGCGCACAAGTAAGCCGCGCCTTAGGAGAAATTATCGAAGAGCAAAACCTCATTCAAACTGCATTTAACCTCGAAATATCATCGCCCGGCGTAGAAACGCCCCTCAAGAATATCCGACAAATACCCCAACACATAGGCAGAAATGTGGAAATCGTACAAAAAGACCTCCAAATACTCAAAGGAAAACTCATAGCCATAGAAAATCAAAACATTACCATAGAAAAAAAAGACAAACCTAAAGCCAATCCAATACCCTATACAATATCGTATAGCGAAATAGAAAAAATAACTGTATTAGTTTCATTCCATTGAATTCAAAAAAAGATTTTGATATGAAAGCAAAAAATAGCCAAAACCTCAGCGAAAACCTCATAGAGTCTTTCGCCGACTTTGCCAAATCAAAAAACGTAGACCGTGCCACCATCTCCCACCTGTTAGAAGAGGTATTCAGAGCCATGATTCGAAAAAAATATGGCACTGATAAAAATTTCGATGTCATTATCAATTCCGAAAATGGCGACCTCGAAATGAGACGCTCGCGCCCTATCGTTGCAGACGACTCCGAAGAAGCACTAAACTCTGAATATGTAACCCTCTCCGAAGCCCGAAAAATAGAAGCCGACTTCGAAGTAGGAGAAGAACTCGTAGAACTCATCGATATGGAAGTATTCGGACGCCGTACCATCTTGACAGCACGCCAAACACTTATCCAAAAAATCAAAGACCTTGAAAAAGACTCTCTATTCCGAAAATACCAAGACAGAATAGGCGAAATCGTCAATGTAGAGGTATACCAAGTCTTAGGAAAAGAAGTCATTTTGATAGATGCAGAAGGCAACGAACTCATTTTACCTAAAAATGAACAAATCTCTAAAGACCGCTTCCGCAAAGGCGACTACACCAAATCTATTGTACATAAAGTAGAAAACACTAACAGCGGACCTCGTGTAATCCTTTCACGCACCTCGCCCGTGTTCCTTGCCAAACTCTTCGAAAACGAAATCCCTGAAATCTATGACGGACTCATCACCATCAAAAAAGTAGTAAGAGAGCCCGGCGAAAGAGCCAAAGTAGCCGTAGAATCTTATGACGACCGCATAGACCCCGTAGGCGCGTGTGTAGGTATGAAAGGCTCACGCATACACGGAATCGTAAAAGAACTCAACAACGAAAGCATAGACGTGATTAACTATACTGACAACCTCGACCTCTACATCAGCCGTGCACTCAGCCCCGCCAAAATCAGTAGCATCAGAATAGAAGACAACGGACGCATCTCTGTCTTTCTAAAACCCGACCAAGTATCATTGGCGATTGGTAAAAATGGACACAACATAAAACTTGCGGGCAAACTCGTAGGGCGAAACATAGACGTATTCAGAGATACTGATGAATATGACGAAGAGGAAGACATAGACCTATCAGAATTTGCAGACGAAATAGAAGAATGGGTACTTCAAGAACTGCATAGAATAGGCTTAGACACTGCCAAAAGCGTACTCGAATTGGGCAGAGATGAACTCATCAGAAGAAGCGAATTAGAAGAAGAAACCATAGACGAAATATTGTTTCTTTTACAAAAAGAATTTGAATAAACAAAAAACAACATTTTATCTTACCCACACCCCAATAATAAGCTGCTTTGCAAATCATTGTAAATCAGCTTATTATATTTTTAATCCCATTCCAACAATAAAAATTTAATCACCTTGAAAGCATAAAAATTTTGATTTTCAATTATTTATGAATAATTTTGTAGAAATTAACGATAAATTAAGCGAGGGTTACAACTACTTAGTATGACAGAAGAAAAAATGATAAGACTAAGCCAAGCAGCAAAAGAGTTAAATGTAGGCGTTCAAACACTCATTAACAACCTTGCTGACAAAGGCATCAAAGAAATTACTACCAACTCCAAAATTACCGTAGAGCAACTCGAAAGCATCGCAAAAGAGTTAGGCATCGAAATAGTGAGCAAAAAAGGAGATGTAGGGCTTGCCATACCTAATCAAGCCAATAAACAAGAAAACATAAAAACCGCCGAAAACAAAGAAAACAAAGAAATTACGCCCACCAATACCATAAAAGAAGAAGAAAATATTACCCCGCCCCCTATTCAAGAAGAAGAAGTAGTAGCAGTAGTAGCGATAGAAACGCCCACCATCACCAATGAAGCCAAAACAGAAACTGAAGACAAAGAAGAAAATACTGAAGAAAATAAAAATAAACTCAGAGGCATCAAAGTAATTGGAAAAATAGATTTAGGAAAACAAGAATCAAGAAAACAAATAGAAAATAAAAACATAGCAGAACAAAACAAAAAAACAAACGAAGCCAGAAAGCAAAAACACAAAGAAAAAACACAAGAAAAAACAACACCCACCGAAGTAAAAATAGAACAAGAAAGCAAAGAAAAAATTGATACCCAAATCAATCAAAAAGAAGATACTCAACAAAATATAAAAACTACCCAAGAAGAACCCATTTTGAATATCATAGAAAGTACTAATACCCTAATAGAGGTAGAAGGAGAAGTCGAAGATGCTGTCATTAGAGCAAAAGCAGAAACCCTATCAGGACTAAAAATATTAGGTAAAATAGAACTACCTACCAAAAATAATGCAGGCAAACCAGTAGCCTCCTCCGACGAAAAATCGAAGAAGAAAAGGAGAAGAAAGAAAAAAAGAGGTGAAAATACTCAAAATACCAATAATAATACTCAGAATACTACTAATAATAACAACCAAAACAATACTCAAAATACAAACAATAACAATAATAGTAATAACAACAATCAAGCCAACAGAAATAATAACAGCACCAATAATACCAATAACAACAATAACAACCAAGCTAACAGAAGCAATACCAATAGTAATACAAATAATAATAATAATAACAACAACAACAAGAAAAAAGACAAACGAAAAAATCCTGTTGTAAGAGAGGAAATTTCTGCAAAACAAGTACAAGATAAACTCAAAGAAACGCTCGCAATCATGAGCGGTGGAAATAATACTCCGAATAAAAATAAAAGAAAAGGAGACAAGCGAAACAGAATACAAGGCGAAGAAGAATACAATGCAGCTAATAAAATACTAAAAATCACAGAGTTCATCTCTGTAAGTGAGTTAGCCTCACTCATGGATTTAACTGTCAATGAAGTCATCTCTAAATGTCTTACATTAGGAATGTTTGTTTCTATTAACCAACGCCTTGACGCAGATGCCATCATTTTTATTGCCGATGAATTTGGTTTCACAGTAGAATTTACCTCCATAGAAGACGAAAACAAAAAAGAAGATAGCGAGGAAGACAATGTAGAAAATCTTGTATCACGCGCTCCTATTGTTACTGTAATGGGACACGTAGACCATGGCAAAACCTCACTTCTTGACCATATCAGAAAAGCCAACGTAACCGCTTCAGAAGCAGGTGGAATCACCCAACACATTGGTGCTTATGATGTAGTAACCGATACAGGAAAAAGAGTCGTTTTCTTAGATACGCCTGGGCACGAAGCCTTTACCGCTATGCGCGCCCGCGGTACCAAAGTTACCGACGTAGTAATATTAGTAGTAGCCGCCGATGACAGCGTAATGCCACAAACCATAGAAGCAATCAACCACGCCAAAGGTGCAGGCGTACCCATAGTCATTGCCATTAATAAAATAGACAAACCTTCTGCCGACCCCGAAAGAATCAAACAACAACTCGCAGAACACCATGTATTGGTAGAAAGTTGGGGAGGTAAGTACCAAGACCAACCTATTTCAGCCAAAAGTGGTTTGGGTATAGAAGAACTCCTCGATAAAGTACTCCTTGAAGCTGAATTACTTGAACTAAAATCTAACCCCAACAAAAAAGCCTCTGGTGCTGTAATAGAAGCCTCTCTTGACAAAGGAAAAGGATATATTACAAGTGTTTTAGTACAAAATGGTACACTCCGTATAGGCGATATTATGCTTGCTGGCTCTAACTATGGCAGAGTAAAAGCCATGTATGACCATAGAGGAAATAGAATCAAAGAGGCAGGTCCCTCCACTCCCGTACAAGTATTAGGGCTCAATGGTGCTCCTCAGGCAGGGGACGTTATCAAGGTAATGGAAAGTGAGCGCGAGGTGAAAGAAATAGCACTCAAACGCGAACAAATAGCGCGCATGCAAAGTATCAAAGCGCAAGAAGGGTTTAACCTTCGCAATATTAGAAGAAAACTTGCCTTAGGTGATTTCCAAGAGCTTAAACTCATTGTGAAAGGTGATGTAGATGGCTCCGTAGAGGCTCTTTCTGACCAATTGCAAAAACTCTCAAATGACGAGATCACAGTAAAAATTATTCATAAAGCTGTAGGGCAAATCTCCGAAGCAGACGTGAACTTAGCAGTTGCTTCCGAAGCCATTATTATAGGCTTCCAAGTACGCCCTTCTAATAATGCTAAAAAAATAGCTGAAAATCAAAAAGTAGAAATCAAATTATACTCTATCATCTATGATGCTATTAGCGAAGTAAAAGACGCTATGGAGGGTATGCTTTCACCTGTAATAGAAGAAGAAATCGTAGGCAATGCCGAAGTAAGAGAGGTATTCAAAATATCTAAAGTAGGTACTGTAGCAGGTTGCCGTGTATTAGACGGATACATCAAACGTGTCAATCACATGCGACTCATTCGTGATGGTATTGTGGTGTATGAAGGTGAATTAGGAGCATTAAAACGTTTCAAAGATGATGTAAATGAAGTGAAATCGGGCTTTGAATGTGGCTTAAGCATCAAAAATTTCAATGACATGAAAATAGGAGATGTGATTGAAAGCTACGAAAAACGCGAAACAAAACGTACTTTAGAATAATTTTTATAGCCTTATTGCTTGCATATTTATCCATAACCCTATATTATAAATTATGCAAATACCAGCAGAAAATACCATACTTATAGATTGTACTGTAAGTATGATAAATGATTATAGTTTTCTTATAGAAAATGAAAAAGACCAATGGAGTTTTCGCTACGAATATGATATTGACACTCGTGTAAGTATTAGCACTTGGAAAGGCTACGTTTCGCATATTGAAATTGTAGAAGTTTTTAAATTACTCTTTGGATTTGCTATTAAAAAACAAATATCAACCCTTGCCGCAATCAGTGATATTTCAAAATTTGAAGGTTCTTTTGATAGTGCTAACGAATGGTTAGTATCTAATTATATGCCTGTCTTAGTACAAAGAGGCTTCAAACTGATGGCTTTTGTACGTCCCAAAGATTTTTTTGCTTCATTGGCTTTAGAAGATTACAAAAACTTAGCACAAGACAAAGGAATGGGATATAAAGAAGGCTATTTCAATAGTGTACAACAAGCCTTAGAATGGGTTCATCAAAATTTATAATGTGCCGAAATTTGATGAGAAAAACCTAATCGTTCATGAAGGCTAATGGCATAGTCAAAATGCACTGCATCATTACGAAAACCCATACCTAAATGCCCTAAAAAAGGTTCTGTATGAATACCCGTTCGGAGTAAAAAAGCCTTGCTTAGTTGGTATTCTACACCCCATTTGATACTTGTATTTTGTTGTAAATTTCTTTCTACTTCTGCCGCAATCAAAAGCGATTTTAGTGGTTGGTAGCCAATACCTGTACGCAATACTACAGGCAATGCAATGGTTTCGTATTCGCCTGTTATTTTAGCTAAATTAAAATTATAGATGTATGCGCCCCAAAAAAGTTGAGGCGTAATCTCTGCCAAGCCACCTATTTCGCCTACAAGTTGCTGCGCACTTCCCATATCTTGTACTTGTATTTGCAAATAATTTAGTTTGATACCTAAGGATACTTTTTCTATCCGATGCCCATATCCGATGCCTAATTTTTGCTCATTGTAAAGGCTATTACCAAACCGACTGATGCTAATGCCTAAAGCTCCTACTTTTAAAGGCGTGGAGGCTACTAATGCAAAAGTCTGAAATTCAAAAAGTTGGTATTTATTTTCATAGGCAATACCTATTTGTCTTTGTGGCAGTGTGGCTATAGCTCCTATTTGATTATACACACTCCAAACATCATTTTTTAGCACCGTACTGATTTGCCCCATGCCTATACTTTTAGCACCGATGACTGATGCATCTTGTTGGGCTAAACTTTGGTTTGCATTTACCAAAATACCCAATCCTAAAAAAACTAACATTATCATAGATTGTAGGGCATTCATAGATTTATGTTATTTCTGTTTGAGTAAAGAAGTTTGCTTTTTAGCTTCTAAAATTTTCTCGAGCGCATCGGGTAAAGTTTCAAAAAAATCGTATCCTGTTAGTTCTTCCAACTCATCTATTGTTAGGCAATAATCTTCCCATTGGTCGTGTAGTGTTTGAATATTAGGAATACTAATGGCGATGATAATTGTATTTTCGTCTATTCTTGTTATATCTTTTTCGCCTATTGGCAAACAAATAATGACTTTCCAAAGGTGCGCAGGAACACTTATTTTGTCATTATAGATACGCTTAAAATTTCCATTTTTGCCTTCTCCACCTTCTCCCCATCGCCCAGCGATGATGTATAGTTCATAGCCTTTTTTGGCAATATCGCGGCAGTGGTCTTCAAGGTATTTCCATACTCGCTGATTGTTGTTGGGTGCTTGCGGAACAATATTGGTCATTAAAAAGGTCTGTTGATTGTCCGCAGGGCTTTGGGTTCTATCGGCAGAGGGGCATAGATGTCCTCGGTCGAAGCCTGAGTTTTTGTAGTAACTTGTGGTTACTCGTAGCCAGCCTTTTGGTAGGGTCGTATCGGGGCGAAAATTATCTTGTCGTTCCGTTGTGCCTAAATCTGTGGAGTCTAAATGCCAAGCGACCCAATTGGCGGTCGCAAAGGCAGTATTATAAGAGAGTGTATATTGTTTTTTTTTCATCAAAAAGTTATCCTTTTGCAAACTATCTGCTTTGCTTGGGTTTCCCCAATAAAGGGCAGTATTTTCAATAGGTTCTTTTTGGGTATTATTTTGCGCTTGTGCAAAAAATACACAAAACCAATAAATGAACACTACTCCACTGTATCGGTTCAGATTGAAATACATTAGCGGAAAGGATTTATGTTAGGAAGAAAGCGTTTGCCTTTGCTATCGTTCATTTTTTTAATCATCTTGCGCATTTCTTGGAATTGCTTAATGAGATTGTTTACTTGTTGCACGCTTGTACCACTTCCATTGGCAATTCTTTTTTTACGACTACCATCTATCAAAATAGGGTTATTTCTTTCTTTGGGGGTCATTGATTGGATAATGGCTTCTATGGGAGTGAGCGAAAAGTCGTCTATTTCTACTTCTTTAAGCATTTTGCCCATGCCCGGAATCATAGAAATAATGTCTTTAAGATTTCCCATTTTCTTAATTTGTTGTATTTGGCTGTAGAAATCATTGAAGTCAAACTCATTTTTACGTAGTTTTTTATTCAATTTTTCCATTTCTTGTTGGTCAAAAGCATCTTGTGCTATTTCTACCAACTTAAGCACATCACCCATGTTGAGTATGCGGCGAGCGATACTATCGGGGTTGAAGATATCGAAGCTATTAGGTTCATTTACTTTTTCGCCCGTACTGATAAATTTGATAGGTTTTTCTACTACATTTCTGATAGACAGAGCCGCTCCACCGCGTGTATCACCATCGAGTTTAGTAAGTACTACCCCATCAAAATTAACTCTATCATTAAAAGATTTTGCCGTATTTACGGCATCTTGCCCTGTCATAGCATCAACGACAAAAAGAATTTCGGAAGGTTGAATAGCCGTTTTAATTTGGGCTATTTCGGTCATCATGGCTTCATCTACAGCCAAACGCCCCGCAGTATCTATGATGATTATTTTTTTGTTATTCTCTTTTGCCCACTTGATTGAATTTTGTGCAATGGCAATAGGGTTTTTATTTTCTGGCTCGCTGTACACCTCTACTCCGATGGCTTGCCCATTGACCTTAAGTTGTTCGATGGCAGCAGGGCGATACACGTCGCAGGCTACTAAAAGCACTTGTCTTCCTTGTTTTTTTAGATAATTGGCTAATTTAGCAGAGAATGTAGTTTTTCCTGAACCCTGTAAGCCTGTCATTAGAATCACAGCGGGGTCGCTTCTGAGGTTCATTTCGGCAGTTGTGCCTCCCATGAGTTGCATCAATTGTTCGTGAACTATTTTGACCAATAATTCGCCCGGTTTCACGTCTATCATCACCTTTCTGCCGATGGCTTCATCTTTGATTTTATCGGTGATTTCTTTGGCTACTTTGTAGTTCACGTCTGCTTCCATGAGGGCTTTTCTGATTTCTTTCATGGTAGCCGCTATGTTAACGTCTGTAATACGCCCCTGCCCTTTGAGCGTTTTCATGGCTTTATCTAAGCGATTGCTTAAGGTTTTAAACATAATAGATTCAAGATATTTTTTGCAAATATAAGCAGAATAATGATTTTTATTGTGTAGTTTTGCCAAAAAAGTAATGTTGGGCTAAATTGTGATGTTATTAAGAAAAAAAATTATTTTTTATGTTAGTTTCTGCCTGTTAAGCAGCTTATGGGCTTGTGATAATTATTTGATTACGAACCAACAAATTCCGCCTTTGCCCAATGTGAGCAATACTTTTCAAACAACAAGTATCAATTTTTTGAAAGAAGCATTAGAGAATGATGAAAAAAACGCGTTGGCTTCTTATCATTTGGCTCGTTTTTATCACAACAATGATGAAGACAGCCTTGCTATCATACATCTTGAAAAAGCACTCAGGAATGACAGTGCTAATTTTGAATATCAACTTTTTTATGTTCAAATACTGAAAAAACAATTACAATATGAGGAAGCATTGGGTTTTGCTCTGAGTTTGTATAAAACTTTTCCTGACGACTGCAATGTATTGTTAGAATTAAGTGATATTTATTTGCAAAAAAACCAAGTGCAAGAATCGAGTAAATACCTAAAATTAGCACGCGAATATATTCCTCAAGATGCTCGCATTTTTTACCTTCGCGGAAACATAGCCCTGCAAGTGAATGATACGGCTGTGGCTTCGCAATACTTACAAAAAGCCACCAAAATAAAGAAAAACTATCCCGAAGCCTATTGGCGATTAGCAGAACTGTATAGCCAATACGAGATGTTTAACACCTCATTGTACTATACCAATATTGGACTGCGATATAGTCCCAAAAATCCACAATTGAACTTCAAAAAAGCAGAAGTTTTTAGAACCTTATCTCTTATTTACCCACAATACCAAGACAGTGCGGCTTTTTATTATGAAAAAACACTTTATTACCAACCCAAAATATACCAAGCGGCATTCCAATTAGGGATTAAGTATTTCAAGGAAAATAACTATGTGAAAGCTCAAAAATATTTTGAACACACCATCAAATACAACAAAGAAATTGCGGAGGCTTTTTATTACGTTGGAATCTGTTATTCATCTCAAAATAAAGATGAAGAAGCATTGAAAGCCTTTGAACGTACTATAGCCTTAGAGCCAAATAACTATGCCGCACGCGAATATTATTGGAATACCAAAAGCCGCATAGAACTCAAAAAATGGCAAGCAACCAATGACTCTCTCCAAAAAATATATTTCGAACAGCAAAAAGATTTCATAGAAAAAGTACAACAAGAACAAGAAAAAATAATTCAGGAAGAGAAAAAAGAGGCAAAACAAGAAGAAGAGAAAATCAAGAAAGAAGAGGAAATCATCAAAAAAGAAGACCCTACTAAAACTGAGGAAACAAAAGACGAAGACGAAATATTTTTTTTATTATAACTAATTTATTATGCGCTTAACATTCTGGGGGGCAGCACGGCAAGTAACAGGGAGTATGTATTTGCTGGAGTTGGAAGACGATTATAAAATACTGATAGACTGTGGATTAGATACCCACCGAAAGCCGAATGATACTACTGAGCAAGAAACCCAAAAATTAGGAAGTATGTTTCCTTTTGAGGCTTCACAAATCAGAGCCGTTTTACTTACACACGCCCACATAGACCATTCGGGCTACTTGCCTAATTTGGTAAGGGAGGGCTTCGAGGGTACTATTTATTGCACACAACCTACTTATGATTTGGCGGCTATTCTTTTGGCTGATGCAGCAGTGCTGAATCAGAAAAAAATAAAAAGACAAGAAGAAAATCAAAAAAATAAAAAAAAATCAAGGCAAGAAGTCAAAAACACCATCAAAGAAATGTATCTACAACCTCATGTGGAACGTACTTTGCCCTATTTTAAAACCATACCTTTCAAACAAAAAATCAAAATCAATGCCCAACTACAATGCACTTTCATTCCAACAGGGCATTTGTTAGGCGCAGCCAATATTGTTTTAGAAGTCATAGAAAAAGGCGAAAAAAAAACCATCTGTTTTTCGGGCGATGTAGGCAGAAAAAATTACCCATTACTACCCGACCCCGAAACTGTGCCCGAAGTTGATTATCTCATCTGCGAAACTACCTACGGCAATCGATTGCACAAAGACAAAGACCAACCCGAAGAAATCATCAGAAGAGCTATACACCAAAGTTGTGTTGAAAACACAGGTCGTCTGCTCATTCCCGCTTTTAGTGTTGGGCGTACACAAGCTATTTTATATGTGTTGCATAAGCTCTCAGTCAATGAACAACTACCTGCCGTTAAAATTTTTGCTGACAGCCCTTTAGCAGTAAGAAGTACGCAGATTTATGAGAAATATAGGCATCTGATGAACGAAGAAGCCCAAGTATTTGCCGAAAGCAACAAATACCTTTTTGATTTTGATAATCTTGTTTTTATTGAAAGTGCCAAAGAAAGTAAGACGATTTCTACTTATCCACGTCCTTGTGTTATTATTTCTTCTTCTGGTATGCTACAAGGAGGGAGAATAGAACACCATGTAAAAGCCAACCTCCAAAACCCTAAAGCAACTATTCTTATGATTGGCTATGCTGCCGAAGGTACACTTGGTTATGAACTTTTGCAAGGCTCTAAAACTTATTTTGATGGTAAAAAAGAATTGCCTATCTTAGCGCAAATACAAAGTATTGATGCTTTTAGCGGGCACGGCGACCGCGAAGACCTTACCAACTTTGTAAAATACCAAAAAAAGGAAAAATTAAAAAACATTTTTCTCGTACATGGTGAATATACCAGCATGATTGATTTTAAACAAACACTTGCCCAAGAAGGCTACCAACACGTAGAAATACCCTACAAAGGGCAATCATTTGAACTCTAATGCAACTTTTTGTAATGTATAAAAGTATATTCAATCTATGAAAACAAAACTAACAATCCTACTCATAGTGTTGATAAGTTCCTCACTTTCTACACTTTATGCCCAAAAACTGCGTGTAAATTTTAACAGTGCCGAACTTAACCCCGCCAATAATACCATTCAAATTGTATATGACCTCAAAGGGTTTAAAAAAAGGTATTATAACACACATCTTTATTATTCTAACAATAACGGAAACTCTTTCAAAGGACCGCTGCGCGCTGTAATAGGTGAAATAGGCGATAGCCTCAAGGCAGGTGAATTTAAAAAAGTGCAATGGGAATTTATGAAAGACAATCCTTATTTTGATGGTAAAAATATTACTTTCAGAGTAGAAGCCATAGAAGTACCCAAAGTAGCCACAGGAGGACCTAAAAATGCACTCTATTCACTAATGGTGCCGGGTTGGGGCGATTATAAAGTACGCAATGGCTATAATTACAAATGGATTACTATAGGTACTTACACACTTTTAGGCGCAGGTATTTTCTTTCAAACCAAATCATTATTGGCATACCAAGAATATTTAGACCGAAAACCCAATAGCATAGACGACCATAATCGCTTGTTTAATACTGCCAATACTGACACAAAAATTGCCGCTGCTTTTTTTATCACCGCTGGAGCTTGTTGGTTAGCCGATATTATTGGCGTATATTGGAAAGGCAAACAAAATCAAAAAAAATACAACCCAAAAGAGGAAGAAGAGGAAGAAACCTCCAGTATCTGGAAACCTACTATCTCTCCTTATACCGTAGGCATACACAGTGGCATCACTCTCAGATGGAAACTTAACCCCTGAAATCGTATCAACTTTCAAAAGAAAATATATTATGAAGAAAAATATTGTTTTATACTTCGTTAAGGGGCTGTTATGCACCCTAATACTTTTGAATGCATCACAAGCCAATGCGCAAAAAGCTGTTTGGGTAAAAAGCGACCAAAGTTTAGCACCTAATAATAGCTATGGAACATCAGTTGTGGTAGACCCCTCAGGCAATATTTATGTGGCTGGTAGTTTTAAAAGTAGTATCAAAATAGGCAATACAACACTCAATGCACCCGCTACACCCGAATTAACACTCTTTATAGCCAAATACGACAAACAGGGGCAACCACTTTGGGCAAAAACACTTACCGCAGGGGCTGGAAGTAAAACCGAAGCCGCAGGCATTGCTGTCAATCAAACTGGTGATGTATATGTAGGGGCTAACTTTGTTTCTCAGACCGTAAATATAGCTTTTGATGCCCAAACACTCACAGCCTCTAATACCAAAGGAGCTTTCATTGCTAAATTTAATGGCTCTAACGGCACTGCACAATGGATAAGGGGAGCCAATGATGCTGCTGATGCTATAGTGCTAAAAAATATTGCCGTACACGAGCTCACAGGCGATGTATATGGCGTGGGATATTTTACAGGAAGTATTACTTGGGTGAGTGCGCTCACTTCCTCTGGTGGGCGAGATGTGCTATTTGTAAAATACAACACAAGTGGTACTGCCCAATTTGGTAAAAGATATGGAAGTACTGAAAACGAGGAAGCAACCGATGTGGCTATAGACCTTCCTTCGCACAGTATCTACTTTTCAGGGTATTTTGATGGTGGCACAATCAGTTTTGGAAGCTATAATTTAGGAGGAAGCAATCGTGAAAGTTTTATAGTAAAGACCAATAGCAGTGGCACAGAACAGTGGGCAGAATCTATAGGAGGGAGTGGCAATGATGCTGCTTTGCAAGTTGGTACATCTGCTAATGGAAATGTATATGTGGGAGGCTATTTCTCAAATACTATCTCATTGAGTTCTGGCTCGTTATCATCGCAAGGGGGCGAAGATATTTTTGTAGCACAACTCACCAACAATGGCGAACTGGAGTGGGCATCACAAGCAGGCACAAGCTCTGGTGATACCACAATGGTACTTGCCGTAGATAGTGTGGGGCATTGCACCATCGCAGGGACATTCAGAGGGCGTTTTATCATTGGTAATACACGCCTCGAAAGCAAGAGTATAAGAGATGCCTACCTCGCTAAGTTCAGCAGTGAAGGTTATTTCACTTGGGCAAAACAAGGTATCGGAGGTATCACTGGCAACCCAAATGAAGTAAGAGGTTTGCAAGCCTCCAAAAATGGTGATGTATACCTCACGGGCATATTTTCTAACCTTATGGACTTTGGGGAGGTAAAACTCAATACCTCTAATGTTGGTGTATATGGGCTTTTCCGATTTGGGTCTGTCCCCATAGCACCTTCTAATTTAATTGCTGTTACTTTCTCAAAAAATCGCATAGACTTGATATGGCAAGATAACTCTAATAATGATTTTGGATACAACGAAGAAACCAACTTTATACTTGAGCGTTCCACAAGCCCCAACTCAGGGTATGCAACAGTCGCAATTATCCCCAAGGGACTCGCCATCTATTTTGATAACAACTTAAGTGAAAATACACAATACTACTACAGATTAGCAGCCGCCAACAATGGCGTTCTTTCTTCCTACAGCAATATCGCGGCTGGCAAAACGGCTGATGTACCTATCCCTCCTACCAATCTTGTAGCAGTAGCCACTTCATCGAGTCAAATCAATCTTACTTGGCAAGACAATGCAACCAATGAAACACAATATAGAATAGAAAGAGCTAATATTTTAGAAGACAATATTTTCTACGAAATTGCTACTGTGCCAGCCAATACTACCTCGTTCAGAGATACGGGCTTGGTCGGAAACCAAACTTACTATTACCGTATTAGGGGGTCAAATGACAATGGCAACAGTGTATTTACGCCGGGTTGTCCTTTTCCTAACCCTGGCGATTGTCCTAATTCAGTATTTGCAGTTACGAGTATCAAAACAGGCATTTCAGTTCCTGGTCGTGCAAGCAACGTAGTAGCAGAAGCAGTAACAGAAAGCCAAATAGATATTCGTTGGCGTGATAACTCTAACAACGAGCGCGTTTTTAAAATAGAACGCTCCACTAATGCACTGACAGGCTATGCGGTAGTCGGTACGGTAACGGCAGATGTTACAAGGTTTCAAGATGCTTCTTTTGATTTAGTACCCAATACTACCTACTATTATAGAGTGCGGTCTTCTAATGAAGGTGGCGATTCCAACCCAAGTGGAAGTGATAGTACAGAAACAAGCTGTAACATGATTGTAGGCATTAGTAGCGATGTGAATCAAGTTTGTGATGGAAAAACAGCACTGCTCACCGTAAAAACCAATGCTTTGTTTGCAGAATACCAATGGAAACGCAATGGTATCAATATAGATGATGCTATTTTAGACACTTATACTACTACCGAAGCAGGTGAATACACTTGTGAAGTAATTGTGGGCAATTGTGCCAAAGAATCTTCCGTTCCAGTAGTCATTACCATTGAGCCCAATTTCTCCGCCTCCATTTCTGTATCGGGGCAAAATCTTGTAGCGAGCCCCTTCGATGGCGATACTTATCAATGGTATTTAGATTATACACTCATTAAAGATGCCACACTTGATACCTACACACCTACACGCACAGGCGTTTATCACGTAGTAGTTAATCGAAAAAAATGCTCTGCCACTTCTAATCCTTTTTTATTCAATGTAACCGACTTAGAGGGCGATTGGAAAGAAGTACTCACTGTTTTTCCTAACCCTACCAGCCAACTGCTTACATTGCGTTTAGAAAACGACCTTTTTGGCACTTACCAAATAGAAGTACTGAACCTACAAGGAAATCTTATCAAAGTGTATGAGGGAGAAAAAAGTGTTCAAAATTGGCAACAAACGATTGATATTAGTCATTGGGAAACAGGTGTTTATTTGGTGAAAATGAATCTAAACGGTAAAACTTTTTTCCAAAAAATAATCAAACAATAGATATAATAATTTTGTATCTTTGCCCCCATTATCTTTCAATTACTAACTTGTCTGAATCATTATGGACTTAAATCCTACTGTCATCGCTATTCCTCTTTATTTTTTATTAATGGGTATAGAATTACTCATCAATAAAATACAACATACACGTTTGTATAGACTCAATGATGCCATTACGAATATCAATATTGGCGCAACACAACAAGTTATAGGAGTGCTACTCAAACTCATACCTATTGCCATCTATGAAATTGTCTATCATAATTTTAGCTTTCAATGGATAGACAACAGCCAATTCAATTGGTGGGTATTTTGGGCGGCTTTTATTGGTTGGGATTTTTGCTACTATTGGGCGCATCGTATGAGCCACGAAATCAATTTACTATGGAGTGGGCATGTGGTGCATCATCAAAGCGAAGAATACAACCTTTCAGTAGCATTGCGCCAAAGTTGGTTTCAAGGTATTTGGACTGCTCCTTTTTACTTGCCTCTTGCACTTATAGGCTTCGATACTACTACCATAATACTTGTTTCAGGGCTTAATCTTATTTATCAGTATTGGATTCATACAGAAATGATTCAAAAAATGGGTATACTTGAGTGGGTAATGAATACTCCTTCGCACCATAGAGTGCACCATGGACGCAACCCTGAATACATAGATAAAAATCATGCGGGCGTTTTCATCATTTGGGATAGAATGTTTGGTACTTTTCAGCCTGAAGTAGCCAAACCTGTGTATGGAATTACGACACCCGTAGCAAGTTGGAATCCTGTTTGGGCAAATTTTGCACATTTCGAAACCATTTACGGACAACTCAAAGAAGCGCGTAGCTTTACTGATTATTTCAAAATTTTATTCTATAAACCCGGTTGGAGTGCTAAAATGGCGGGTTATGTGCCTATTCCTGAAGTACAGCGCGACAAAACACCTAAATATGATACTTATTCTCCTACAACGGTCAATTATTATGTGCTTTTTCAATACCTCATCACGACTGTATATATAGCCACTTATCTATTTTCACAAAATGAAATGGCAATGACACCCAAAATAGTAGGGGCGGCATTGATTGTGATTGCTTGTTTAAATATGGGAGGATTGTTCGAGAAGAAAAAATGGTCTTATTGGATAGAATGGTTGCGTTTTCCTATGAGTATTGCACTTTTGGTAGTAGTATTTACCATTCCTATGTATGTATTATGGTTGAATATAGGCGCAATGCTCATTTCTTGGGCTTGGTTGTTTAGTTTTCGCGGCTATCTGCAAAAATAACTATTTGCTATTCCCAACCTTCGGGCGTTTTACTGCTGATTTTATTCAATTGTGCATCGCGAGTAGGTTTGTTGATGATAAATTGAGGATGTCCTTTCTTGAAATAATTGATTATGGTAGAGCTTACTCAAAAATAATAATAAATTTTTAAGACTATTTCCAATAACAAAATATTCACATTTGGAGAGTGCTATAAAATTATCAAGATTTTTCAGGTCAGATATGGTCATTTGCTTCAAAAAATAAAATTTAAGCAAGGATTTTTTGGTTTTATTAGTAGGGATAAAAGCGGTGGGAGTTACTATGATTGAATTTTAATTGTTAAAAACAACTTGTTATCCAACATTAAACTTCTTGAAAGTTCTCACTAATAATTTTAAATCTAACCCCTCTACTTCACACTTTCTTAGATTCATTCTTTCTGCACTCAGTTTATCATAACGATTAGTAGCTTTCAGGGCAGAGAGAAAATAGGGCAGGGCAGAGAGAAAATAGGGGAAATCACTTCTACTGAAGCCACTTAATCTATAAACATATATATCTAATCCATGATATGAGAGTGGTTTATAAACTACCACGATAAATTTATTTTTGTTCATTAGGGCTACTTTATGCACATCATCAGGAGATAAACTATCAGAAATTGACAAAAAAATAAAATCAGACTCAAAATTTTTACTTTTTAGGGTGTCTATGGTTAATTCAACAGATAAAAATTTATTGAATTTATTGAATAAGGCTGTATATGAAGTATCGTCTTTTGATTTGATCAATTCATCAAACAGAATTTTGTGTAAAAGAAAATCTACGTTTTCTTGTTCCATTTTTTTGCTTAAATCTTGAGCATTGCTATAGTTGCCCAAAAAAACGCATATAATGGCTATAAAGAATGATAAACGCATGTTTGTTAATGATTAATTCAAAAGTGTTATTAAAATTATTAATACAAATCGTACTAATGATAGATATTGCTGCCTAAGTTTCATCACTCTACAAATATAAACAAAGGATTTGAGAAGTAAAATTTTCAGTGTTTTTTTATTAGTAAAGATAAAAGAGTGGGAAAATTAATGATTTATTGATGAAGAGTATTAACTAAGTTGAAAAAACAGCGAAGAAGTTTAGCTTAATCTTACAACTTAATGGTACAAATTATAAACTATAACATTACCCTTTACCAACCCAATATCAAACCTCTTCGTCCTGGTTTAAAAACAGCTTGAAATTTATCCCCATGAGATTTCTTTTGAATTCCATTTACAGAAACCACATTATTTGTTTCACAATTTACAGAATCAGGATTTTTCTCAAAATTAATGATGAGTTCATCATCTTTATAATAAAAACTATCTTGTAATTCTATATCGGGTTTGAAATGATTAGCATAGGAATAATGAAGTATAATGCGACTAGGTTTATATTTTTTCAAATATGAAATAAATGATGAGTCCGAAAATATTATGTTTGTGTGAAAAGTTTCCTCAGGATAAAGTTTTTTAACAAAGCTACAATTCAATATTGTATCCCCAGCATTAAAATAATCAAATCTAACAGCCTTTTCATAAAATGCTGAAACACTCTTATAAAAAATCACAGCATTCAAAAACCCTGCATTGATGTCATAGGGACAGTCTTTAAACATACTTGAATCCTGCTCATTCAAATAATGTACTCGCCAATTCTGAGTCCAAAGATACAAGGTGTCTTTACTAATGTTTTTATATGAAATTTTTAATGAGGCATATTCTACTTCTTGAAAACAATATAAGCGAATTTTACTTTCCAAAACAATAGCTTCACTATTAGGGCTTTTACTTTGCCCAAAGACAAAACAGGAAGAGAACATGAATACAATGAACAACACCCCTAATTTGTTTAAATATTTTATTTTATTGTTTCTCATCATTTGTTTTTGCTTCTTTCACGCTTTTTATAATTTGTTGCTCAAGAATATCATTTTTATATCATTTGTTTCTGCATCTATATCATTTCCCTATATTTTAGGATTCTTAATACTTAAATAAGCATAACCATACAATGCGCGAGCCATCACTAATGCAAGTGTGTAGTTTCGCTTTCGCTAAGACAACGCACAATAGGGGTAATTAAATACTTAAATTTGCAACAAGTCTATCATTCAAAGGTGTCTTCTAATGTTATTATTTTCGCTTCAGACCAATATTTAATAAAATCCCTTTTATCAAATATTTTGCAATTATTACTTAATTCAACAGAAATCATAAAAAAATATTTTCTGTCATATTTAGGTTCTACTTCTTTAATTACAACAATCTTATTATCGACCTCAAATATTTTCATTGGCTCTTTATGAAATGATATTGTATCACACCTTTTATATCCTTGCCAAAATGTATCAATTTCATCTAACTCTTTGATATGATAGGGTAGTATATCAAGATAAATGTTTAGCATCTTTCTGTAATGATTTTTATACGGAATCAGTGCATAAAACTCTTTTTTTCTCCTAAACTTACTCGTATTACTCCTTTTTACCTTTACAAATTTATTTTGTATTATAAAATTAATCGGCACTTCCATCTCTAATGAAAAATCAGAAAGAGTATGTGTTCTAAAAAAATTATCAATAATAATATTTTTATTTTCTTGTGCATTTATTTTATCAAAAAAACAAATGCTTATAAAGAAAGAAAGAATTATAGGTTTCATATTCATTTATTATTTCTTTTTAGGGGTAAAACCAACCCAACTCAAAATCTTCTTGTTTAAGCTACCGCATAATTTTTCGCAACTACCTAAGTGTGATGATTTCGAAGCACTTCACTGTCAACCAAGCAGGAACTTTGATAGAAGTACAAAATTTGATTTAACCACTGAACCGTCACTTTTGGGTAAGTAATTTTATTTGTAGTATTTCTTTGTCCCGTTGTCATTTGAAGTTAAATATTATTGGAAAAACAAAGGTTACAATTAGTGTCCAAATACTGTAGATGGGTAAAAAAGTTGCTATGCTTTTTTCTACATTTTCAATCTCGTTTCTGTTTCTTGTCGTTTTGGAAAGTCTGTATGTTACCAAAAGTAAATTTGTCAAAATAAGAATATTCCCGCCCAAAACAGCAAGTCTATTTGGTGTTATTCCCCATTCCGAAATTCTGAACAAAATAGCAGATAAAACTATTCCATTTACGATTATTGTTACTATTGATAAACTAAGTAAGAGTATCATTCCAATTTTGTTGCCAGAATGTTTTGAAGTTTCTGCAATAGAAAAAAGAATTATCGCCATTACACCTATTAAAAGCAGATTGAAGATTAAAAGAAAGTCTCTGTCACTGTATGGGTCTTTTCCTGTCCTGATAACTGCAATAAGATAAATGACCAATGTAGTTAGCACCAATGGTGTAAATACTTTGGCGATGACCGGAGAAACTCTATTTACTAATTGAGGATTTGTTTGAACAAGATATGTTCCGACAATTGGTGAAGCTGCCAATCCCCAAACAACAATATATTTAAAGTAGAACTCAAAAATTTCTAATTGGATAAGCGCGAACAATCCAATAGTAATTCCAGTCAGAATAGCACCAGTAATAAGAATTAAGATAGTCATAACAACCAAATCTCCATTGTATCTGAGAAAGTCTAACCGTTTGTGGTAGTTTTTCAAACTGTTTCCAATAAATGTGTAACCCAAAACCGCCCATAGAAATAGTGGTAAGTGAATACAAGCAAGTATAAGCGTGTCACTTTTGGAATTATTAGGAAGAGAATTGATATAAAAAAACGAGATTAGAATGACGCCAGAAATAATAACATTTTTTTTTGTCGTCATTTTTTGTCTCCACGAAAAATAGGCTGTTAATAATGGAAAAACTATAAAGGCAAGGTTTCTTGGGTAAAAGTATGCTCCCTCAATTAGTGCGAACTCTGGTATTTTAGCAATTAGACCAGCAATGATAGAAGCTACAATTATAAATGTTAATTCGTTACCTGTTCCCCAAGAAATTTCTTCTTTTTCAAAGTTCAAACGCTCATTCCAAATTTGAGCTATAAACTTTTCTTGAATGTCGGGATAAATCAAGTTGAACTCTCTTTTGAAAGTCGTTTTGTTGTCCCGATATAATTTTTCAAGTTGTCGTGGGTTATCTAAATTACTTATTATTTCTTCTTTCATATTGTTGGATTGTCTTTCCTTCTGATATGGCTCATAACTCTGTTAATTTAATTAATTTCCGCAACTATGTCTTCCTTTTTACAAATCTAAACAAAACTATTCGCGATATCAAATATTTCCCCGAAAACAAAAAGATGAGGCATATATGCATTGCGTCAGTCAATCCAAACTTGGACTTTTTAGTCTTTTTGCTACTTTTCTCAGGGGTATGTATAGCGCACAAACAAAGTAGTGAAAATCCTTGTTCTCAATTTATTTTACGCGCCAATGGTATATGATAGTACAAAAAATTCCACCCGATGAGAAAGACCTCCGCAACTATTTAGGAGGGCATTTTTCTTTCCTAAAAACGCTTATGCGAGGCGGAACAGGCTCGCAAAGAATGGTATACAAGAGCGGATTGCCTTTGTTTGATACCATAGCCGCACAATACACCGACCTCAACTATTGTAATTTTCAACAATACCAAGAAGGTTTAGCCATTCGAATGTGTCGCCGCGCCGAAGGTTACATTGCTGCAATGCGCTACCAAGAAATCACTCGTATCGCATTTTTTACCACCCCAAAAGAAGATGCCTACATCGAAATCAACGTTCAAGCCCAAACACAAGCCATAGTACTCATTGTGCCGAGCATCTCCATTGCCTCTTTGCGCCTCTTTGCCACCAAAAATTTTCCCGCAACACTCCTACAAATCACCCATTAAACCAAAAAAGGATTGTGTGTTTTCTCAAAGCCTATAGTAGTAGATTGCCCATGACCACTGTACACCAAAGTATCATCGGGTAGTTTAAAAAATACTTGGCGAATACTGTGCAACAAATCTTGGTGGTTGCAGTTAGGAAAATCAGTTCTGCCGATGCTCATACGGAAAAGCACATCACCGCCAATCACAAAATTTTGAGCCGCGCTATAAAAAGCCACATGCCCCGGCGAATGTCCCGGTACAAACAAAATATCTAAAAAATGCGCCCCCAAATGAATGCCTTTGTCTTTATCAGTAAGTAGTTGATAATCAGTGAAATACTGAAAATCTTCCAACCCATACCTACTCGCCACAAAAGGCAGCGGCTGATAATTGGGTAGGTCTTTTTCGTGAAAAAAAACAGGAATATTGTAGGTTTCCTGCACATAGCGATTGCCAAAAATATGGTCTATATGCGTATGAGTGTTATAAATAGCCTTCAATTGTAGTTTTTTCTCTTGCACAAAACGGTCAAAAGATTGCCTTTCACGCGCCTCATACATGCCAGGGTCTATCACTATAGCCTCCAATGTATGCGCATCATACAAAACATAGCTATTTTCTTGAAAAGCATTAAAAACAAATGGTTGAACTTGAATCATAATGAATCTAAAATATAAAATGAACACAAAACAATCGCAAAAGTAGAAAAAAAAATGGAACAATATTTATCAAATGCGTTCGAATAAAGTAGTTTCCCATTTTCCTAAAGTAAATCCTTAAAAACAGATATGAAACAAAACTTTACACCCATTTTACTCACTTTCGCACTTTTGTTTTTTGCCCTAAAAACCCATGCCCAAACACAAAATAAAACCGAAGCATGGCTCGAAAGCAAACTCCTACTATGGTTAGACAAATCTGCTCCCATCAGCGACAACACAACAGGCGGAGAAGTCATAGGCAAGGGCATCGCACAAGTAGTAGTTACTGAAACCAAAAACGAAGGCAATGTACTCACACTACGCCGCAACGACAACAAAGCATCGGGTTATTCCATTGTCCTCAAAAACATAACCGCTATGGAAGTGGAAGGAAATACCGTAAACATAGTTACGCAAGAAAACAGCGTTTCCTTTTTGGGCAGTTTCAAAAAAACACCCAAAAAAATGGAAATGATAAAAGTCCCAATGGCATACATTACCCTTAACAATGCCGAAAATGCCAAAGAAGTCTACAAAGCCATCGGAAGAATGGCAAAAACCTGTGGCGCAAAATTAGTAGCAGACGACCTCTTTGAGGCAGACGAAGAAAAGGACAAAAAATAGGGCAATATCCCCACGAATATGAACGAAATTATGTAGGTTTGCGGCTCTTTTTGATTAAAAAACAAAAAACAGTGTATAAGCAAATCATACGACCTTCACTATTCCAATTAGATGCCGAACAAGCACACGAATGGGCAACGACACTGATGAAAAAGTCATTGTCCATTCCATTTATTAAAAGTTGGATAAAAGAACGATACCAATACAAACCCAATCATTTAGAAAAAAAACTCTTCGGACTCACCTTCAAAAACCCCATAGGCTTGGCAGCAGGCTTCGATAAAAATGCCGAATGGATAGACGAACTCGCTTGCTTCGGCTTCGGCTTCATAGAAATAGGCACACTCACCCCCAAACCACAAGATGGAAACCCCAAACCACGCCTTTTTAGACTCAAAAAAGACAGTGCCCTCATCAATAGAATGGGTTTCAATAACAAAGGCGTGCAATATGCCATAGAACAACTCAAAAAAAGAACCTCAACCCTACCCGTAGGAGGCAATATAGGAAAAAACAAAGACACGCCCAACGAGCTCGCCTACCAAGATTACCTCTATTGTTTCGAGCAATTATTCGATTATGTAGATTATTTTGTCATCAATGTAAGTTCCCCTAACACCCCCAACCTAAGAGCTTTACAAGAAAAAGAACCACTCCAAAAAATCCTTTTTGCCTTACAAAATAAAAACCAACAACAATCACATACCAAGCCCATACTCCTCAAAATAGCCCCCGACCTCTACGAAGAAACTCTACAAGACATCATAGAAGTAGTGTTAGAAGCAGAACTAAGCGGCATCATCGCTACCAACACCACACTCAACCGCGAAAATCTACAAACCCCCACCCAGCAACTCGAGAGCATAGGCGCGGGAGGGCTCAGTGGCAAACCCTTACAACTTAAAAGCACCCAAGTGATACAACAAATATACAAAAGCACCAATGGAAAACTGCCTATCATAGGAGTAGGAGGTATCAACAACGCCAAAGATGTCAAAGAAAAAACAGAAGCAGGGGCAGCACTCGTACAAGCCTACACAGGATTTATTTATGAAGGACCCGCTTTTGTCAAAAAAATTTGCCAAGAATTATCAAAAAATATAAAAAAGACGTAATTTTGCAACTATGCAACGCAAGAAAAACATTTTCCAATACATTTTCATATTAGGCTTGCTTCTACAACTTACTGCTTGTAGCGAATTTATACGCATTCAACGCTACACCGACCCCCTCAAAAAGTACGAAGCCGCCATCAACTATTACAACGATAAAAGCTACGCCAAAGCACTCCTCTTGTTCGAAGAAATCATACCCCTATTAGCAGGTTCAAAAGAAAGCGAAACCGCCCAATTTTACCACGCCTATTGCTATTTCTACCAAGAAGACTACGAACTAAGTGCCTATTATTTCGATAAATTTTTCAATACCTTCCGAAGAAGCAACTTTGCCGAAGAAGCCTACTTTATGTATGTCAATTCACTCTACAAAAAAGCACTCTCCTTTCACCTTGACCAATCCGAAACCCAAAGAGCCATTGCTTCTTCGCAAACGATGATTAATATGTACAAAGAAACCGCCTACAAAGAAGAATGCGAAAGAATCATCGAAGACCTCACCAATCGCTTAGAGAAAAAAGCCTTTTACCACGCCCGACTCTATGCCAGAATTGGTTATAACAAATCCGCTGTCATCACTTTCGAAAATTTCCAAAAAGATTTCCCCGATTCTGACTACAGCGAAGAAGTAGCCTACCAAAAAATAGTGCAGCAGTACAAATATGCCAAAAATAGCACAGAAAGAAGAATGGAAGACCGATTCAATACCATGATTACTTTCTATGAATATTTAGTGGACAACTACCCCGATAGCCGATACATCAAAATGGTCGAAAACTATTATGATGATGCCTTAGTTCAAATACAAAAACTTAAACAGAAAAAAAACGGAACCGTAAAATTATAACATCTTTTATCTTTCATTCTTTTACCCATGAAAATTATACCCACTTCCTCCTCCATCGTTACCCGAAATACGCACGACATGGCTGCTTTCACAGGCAATATCTACCAATCAGTAGCCATCATCGCCAAAAGAGCTAATGCCATCGCCGAGCAAATGAAAGAAGAACTAAAATCTAAATTAGATGATTTTTCATCTTCCATAGACAACCTCGAAGAAATCTTTGAGAACAGAGAGCAAATAGAAATCTCTAAATACTACGAAAGACTGCCCAAACCTTCATCAATCGCTGCTGAAGAATTTATGGCAGGCAAACTCGTATTCAGAAACAAAAACGAAGAAGAAGACTAAACCCTACCCAAAGCCCTTAGGTGTGCTCTTTCTAAATCATACAAAGAGCACACATAGGCAAAAAAATGATGTGGGAAAATAAAAAAATACTCATCGGCATCTCAGGAAGCATAGCCGCCTACAAAATAGCCACACTTACACGGTTGCTCGTTAAGAAAGGCGCGGAAGTAAAAATACTCATGACCGAAGCCGCCACCCACTTCATCACTCCACTCACCTTAGCCACACTCTCCAAAAACCCTGTCCTTACTGATTTTGTAAAAGACAATACAGGCACTTGGAACAACCACGTAGAATTGGGCTTGTGGGCTGACCTTTTCATTGTAGCACCTGCCACCGCGCATACGCTCGCACAATGTGCGCACGGATTAGCCGATAACCTTTTAATAGCTACTTATCTCTCCGCACGATGCCCTGTATGGTTTGCTCCTGCGATGGATTTAGACATGTACCAACACCCTTCAACGCGCAACAACATAGCACTCTTACAACAATATGGCAACCATATCATTCCTGCTGAAAAAGGCGAATTAGCAAGTGGTCTATCGGGTGAGGGGCGAATGGCTGAACCCGAACATATCATAGCACACCTCGAGGCTTTTTATACCCCTACATTGCACACCAAAAATGTACTCCTCACAGTCGGTCCTACTCAAGAAGCCATAGACCCTGTGCGTTTTATCTCTAACCATTCCACAGGTAAAATGGGCATTGCCATTGCCGAAACACTCCTACAACAAGGCGCAAAAGTAACCCTCATCAAAGGCGCACTGACCCTACCTATTCCTACGCACCCCAACCTAACAATAATTTCCGTTACCTCCGCACAAGAGATGTACGAAGCCGCACAAGCCAATTTTCAGAAGGCAGATTGGATTATTCTTTCGGCTGCCGTTGCTGACTTTACGCCTGCACAAAAAGCTACGCAAAAAATAAAAAAAGAACCCAACCAAACTACGCTCACCATTCACCTTACTAAAACGATAGACATTGCCGCTACTTTAGGCGCGCAAAAACAAAAACACCAAAAAATGGTAGGTTTTGCCCTCGAAACCCATAACGAACTTGAGAACGCACAAAAAAAACTTACTTCTAAAAATTTAGACCTTATCGTACTCAACTCTATGCAAGATGCAGGGGCAGGTTTTGGGCACGATACAAACAAAATAACAATCATTACTGCTCATCAAACACCTCAACACCTACCCCTAATGAGCAAAAAAGAGGCTGCCAAACACATCGTAGAAGCTATCAAAATCTTAGATACAGATTCCTAATCACTACATCAACACACCTTCAGGGAAAATAGGTTTTGCAGGAAGTTCTTTTTCGTCTAACATCTCTCTCAAATCACGCTCTATAGTATTGCAAATTGCCGTCATAGGCACATCAGTAGGGCGGTTCTCAAAAGGGTCTTCATTGGCTTCGCCTACTTTTGCAATAATACTAAAGATGAAACATAAAAGAATAGCAATAGGCATCATCACAGGAGTAATGCCCAATTTGGCAAAATCACCTACCAAACAAAATGGCAACAAAGCCATAAAACTATACAGAAAAACATTCGTGAAATAGTGATATTGGCGTAGCAAAGGCGTATTTTTGATTCTTTCGCAAGCTCCCTGAAAATTGTTGAACCCTGCCAAAGTAGGCTCTATACTTATGTTGTCAAAACCACCTAAAATCTCTTTCCGAATGCCTTCTTTTATACTCTTGGCTTGTGTTTGCAAAATCATATTCGGTAAATTATTGACCTGTATAAGTTGCTCATATTCAGCTTTATCCAACAAAAAAGGGCGTATTTCTTCCCATTCTCGCTGATTGCGAAGGTGCAAACGGAGTGCATGGGCAAAAGCAATTTGTCTATACACTATACTTTTGGTAAAAACCTCTACCTCTTCAGGGGTTGCCTTGCCGATATAAATTGCATTTTGTGCATTGGCAATTATCTGACGTGCAAAAATACGACTATTGTTAATAATGTTTCCCCAGAGAGTGCGCGCTTCCCACCATCTTCCATAAGAATTGTTATTTCTGAAACCTAAAAAGATAGCCAACGCCCCACCCAAAGTAGCAGCAATGCTAAAAGGGAGAGCGATTAGGCGTATTTGAAAAACATCAAAAAGCACCCAAACCGCCACTATAAGAGGAATAGAGATAACAAGCTCATAACGCACATACCATACTACTTTACGTGGGTCAAATATTTTTTTGGTAATCATATATTTATGCCTAACGTTTGATGAGTTTAAAAGCCATATCGCGTCCGTGTCCCTGCATAATAGCCAAGTTAATCCACGAAAGCGCGAAATATTCTAAAAGTTGCGCCTTATCATCTCCACCAAAATCCCAACAAGTGCTAAATCCAGCATCGAGAGCCAATTGTTTCGCTATTTCTTTGCCTTTAACAGCAGTACCCGCCATAAACATATCAATTCCTTCGCCATGATAAATGGGGTTGGTCATGTTCTCAAAACCTGTAGAGTTAAAGCATTTTACAATTTCAGCTTCGGGCAAATAGTGTTTAAGGGCTTCGAAAGAGTTGGAAAAACCTTCGGGTTTGGTGCGTACAGAGTTCATCGCATCTATGATGATTTTGCCTTTAGTATTTGCTTGTATTTGAGTAGCAATTTCTTGCGTAGCTTGAGGCACTGCCGCAATCAATATTACTTCTGCCTCTTTGCTACATTCGGCGATGGTATGCAGCGTAGTATTGTCATTGTTTAATAAATGTTGGTCTTGAAAATTATTGACATCTCTCGTGCCCAATACAATCTGATGACCTGCCTTCGCCCATCGAGTTGCTAAAGCACCGCCTACATTTCCTGTTCCTATAATGGCTATTTTCATGTGTGTTTATTTTTTAAAGTGATGTGAAAAACCTACAGTCAGTATCGTATCTTGAGTTTTATCTCTTTCCGTTACGATGCTTTCATAAGTATAAATAAAATTAGTGATAAAACTAAGTTGTTTGCTTAAAAAAAAGTCAATGCCCGCTTCTGCTTGTGCCCTAAAATTGTTGGTTTGCTCTACAGAGGGCTGTGCAAATGCTTCGTAGTGAAGAACGATTTTCCCACCTTTGAGGGCGTGTTTTGCGTAGAGCCACAAAGTAGCGCGCCAAGTATTGATTTGAAAAGAATTGTTGTATTGGGGTTCGTTGTAAGTATTTTGGCTAAAAATAGTTTCTTCATACGCCAACGAAAGAGCCACTTTTCCATGCCTAAAAAAGCGATAAGTAGCCCCCGCCCCCGCCAAAAAACGCTGATTGATTTCTCTTCTATAATTGCTTGAGGCAAAAAACATCAGAAAAGGGTATACGCGCGCATCGGGTTTCCAATAGACAAAGTTGCGCGTAGAGAGGTCTTCATCGGCTTTTATCTTGAAAAACTCCTGATACAAGTAGGCGTTTTGTGTCTTAAAAGCCCATGCAGGAGTAGGGCGATAACACATTTCCCACTTAGCCCGCAGTGCCCAATATTCCACATTGCCTGTCTGCCAATTAGCCGAAATACTGGTTTTGCTTTGCCATTTTGTTGTGTCGCTTTCGCTGATTTGGGCGCGCAACGAAAATGAACAGAAAGACGCCCACAAAAATATAAGTATTACTTTTTTCATAACACTTTTTTTAAAATAATTAAATGTGTAAACCCTCATATCAATATATGAGGGCTAATCATCTGTAGTTAATTGAGTGTGTAATCCACCTGAATTATTGTATTTAACAATTTGGAAATAGGGCAATTTTTTTCCGCATCTACCACCAATTCCGCAAATTTTTCTGATTCAATGCCTGCTACCTTTGCATGAAGGGTAAGATGTGAGCACGTAATCGCTCCGTTTTCAAATGTAATTTTGCAAGTCGTTTCTAAACTTTCGGGCGTAAAGCCTGCGGCACCTAAATTGAAACTGAGTTTCATGGTAAAACAACCTGCGTGTGCCGCTGCTATCAACTCCTCTGGGTTTGTGCCTATTCCTTCTGCAAAACGACTATTGAAGGAGTATTGTGTTTGGTTTAAAACTGTGCTTTGGGTAGAAAGGTGTCCGTTACCTTCTTTTCCGCTTCCCTGCCAAAAGGCGGTTGCTTGACGAATCATAATTTGGGATTTATTTTAGTGGGTTAAGATATGAGTATTTTAAAGACTTCTTGTGCTTTTACCACAAAGGGCAAATGACTGGTAGCAAGCAAAAAAGTACGTGCTATTTTGCCATTTGCTTGTACCATTTGTTCTTGCAACTTATAACCTACTGCCTTATCATTCGTGCTGTGGATATACCATTTTTCTACCAAACCAAATTTGGCATCAGTCAAATGAACAGCCTCACTCAAGGGTTTTGTAGGTTCTGCTTTGTGGTATTGCACCAACATGGTTTTAAAATCTTCGGAAGCATCTGCACAAATGGCTTCTGCTAAAACCTCTTTTTTGATAGAGGCTACGCTATAATCAGGCGCAAATTCGAGATTAAACCCAATCAAACTCTCACTATCTTGTTTGGATAGGCTCAATAAATCTTCGCCATCTTGAGGCAAATAAGCCGATATATATACCAAACGCTGTATTCTATGAGGTAAATTTTCGGCTACTTGCGAAACTACGATGCCCGCCATGCTGTGTCCTACCAAAATCACTTTTTCAGGATAATTTAACACTGCTTTTGTAACTGCCTCTACATAACTTTGCAATGAAACAGTGTTAGGGTGCGTTTCGTCTGCTCCATGGCAGGCAAGTTCACAGTATTCACAGTATGTCCATCTTTTTCCAAAAGTGGTTTTAGGTACCCCCAAGCATTTTCGTCTGCCCAAGCCCCATGTACTAAAATATAGATATTTTTCATGTGATATTTATTCATTTGAAATTAAACCAATTTTATTGCCTTCGCTGTCAATAATAATTGCCGAAAAGCCAAACTTGCCTAAGTTTAAGCGCGGAATGATGACTTTTCCACCCGCACTTTCTACCTTGTCGACTGCATCTTGCAACTTGCCAAAGGCATTGAGATACAAAACACCACCTTCTTTAGTGGGTTTGAGGTCGGGGCGCACCGAGATAGAACCGCCTACTGCCTCGCCTGTATTGAAAGGTACATCAAATAGGATGAGGTCGCCTGTGCCAAATGTTCCTTTTCGCACTTTTCCGTTCAAAACGGTGTGATAGAAATTGAAAGCCCTCTCTAAGTCTAAGGCAGGGATTTCGAACCAGTTTAATGCATGCATATTTTTTAAGCTTTGTTTTTATCTGTCAGAATCAGTTTTATCAAAAATATTGATTGTTAGATTTTTTTGGTACAAAGGGATTACTTTTTCAACATTTCTACTACCAACTCGGCAGCTTCTTTGCCAGAATTTTGTTGCTGCCCTGTTACTAAATTTCCATCTTTGATGGCATAAGGCGTAAAAGGAGGCATCACTTTAAAAGTGGTATTGGCTAATTTTCGGGCGTTGTCTTCTATTCTATAGGGCTGAATTTTCATACCTACGGCTTGGTCGGCAAAATCTTCTTCGCTATTGGCAAAGCCTGTCCAAGTTTTGCCTTCTACCAAAAGTTTCCCGTTAGAAAGTTTTGTATCGGTGAGTATGGTTGTAGAGTGGCAAACGGCAGCAGTAGGTTTTCCGCTTTCGTAGAACTTGGCAAACATATTCATCACTTCTTCATTGCCCTTGAAAGTATACATAGGACTTTGCCCCCCTACCAAGAAAATAGCTACATAATCATTGGCATTGACATCGCTCAATTTTTTAGTATTTTCAATCATCTCATTGAACGAAGGCGTATTCAAATAGCCCAAAGAGATAATATCGTGTGCAGAATAACCGCTGGCATCGCGTGGGTCAGAGAAACTATCCAATGCCAATTTTCCACCGTTAGGGCTTGCTAATTCTACTTCGTAGCCTGCTTCTGTGAAAGTAAGCAAAGGGTGTGTAAGTTCGGCTGCCCAAAAGCCAATAGGCCAACCTGTTTGTTGCGAAACGGAAGGATTGGCGGCAATCATCAAAATTTTGCCTTTAGAGGCTTGTCCGTGTCCTGCGGCTGTTCCAATTTTTTCTATCAAAGTGCTCATAAACTTTATTGTTTTAGTTTTTTAGTTTCCAAAATTACATCTTTATACTACCTTTGTGCAAGTATGCACTTCTAAGAAATATACTCACTTTTTAGAGAGTAATATACTTACTTTTGAGTAAGATTTTAGGGGAGAAGACGCAGGACGATTTTTAAGGAAATGTTAAAAAATGTTAAAATTGACTAAAAAAAATGCCTATTTTCGATTTTCGTGGTAAAAGCTATAACAACCCCGCCGAATTAGCCCTCGACATCATCGGCGGAAAATACAAAATGCCCATTCTTTGGCGTGTCAAAGACAAAGTATGGCGTTATGGCGAACTAAAAAAAAGCATCGGAAGGATTACCCATAAAATGCTCACCGAGCAACTCCGCGAATTGGAGCAAGATGGGCTCATCAGCAGAAAGGTATACCCCGAAGTACCTCCAAAAGTAGAATATAGCATTACTGAATTGGGGCAAAAAGCCATTCCTATAGTAGAAGCATTGCGCCTCTTCGGAACAGAATTCAAAGACATCTATGAGCAAAATAACCCTTCTATTGCCTAAACAATGAGCTATTTGTTATCCATTGATACCGCCACGCAGGTTTGTTCGGTAGCACTCTACGAACACCAAACCCCTATAGCCTATGCCGAAAATCATACGCCCAATAGTCATTCTTCGGTGTTGCCCTTGCTTATTCAACAAGTTTTAGCACAAGGAAATTGCAGTAAGGAACAACTTTCAGCCATTGTCATTTCAGCGGGTCCGGGCTCTTATACAGGCTTACGCATAGGCGTAGCGACTGCCAAAGGATTGTGTTTTAGCTTAGATATTCCATTGATAGCCGTCAATACCTTAGAAGCCTTAGCACAACAAGTAATGATGATGCAACCTCGCAAAGAAACGTTTTACTATTGCCCCATGTTAGATGCGCGCCGTATGGAGGTCTATTGCACCGTGCTCGATGCCGAAAATAACATCATCAGCCCTACAGAAGCCAAAATCATCACGCAAGATAGTTTCAAAGAATTATTTTTGCACCATAAAATACTTTTCTTTGGCAACGGTGCCGCAAAATGCAAACCCCTATGGCAACACGAACCCAATGCATACTTCTTAGAGGGTGTATACAGCCAAGCCAATACAATAGCGCAGATAGGACAACAAAAATATGCCAATCAGCAATGGGAAAATATCGCCTATTTTGAGCCTTATTATCTAAAAGATTTTTGGGTAATGCCTAAAGAAAAATAAAAAAAACATAGTTTTGCAATCATTTTTATCAATATCAAAAAAAGTATGGATTATATCTGGCAGTTTGTAGATTTGTTTCTTCACTTAGATACACACCTCAAAACCATCATAGAACAGTATGGAACACTTACTTATCTGATTCTATTTCTCATCATTTTTGCCGAAACAGGTTTGGTAGTTACCCCTTTTTTACCCGGCGATTCATTGTTGTTCGCTGTAGGTACTTTTGCTGCTTTGGGGCTTTTAGATGTGGCAGCTTGTATCGGTTTGCTATTTGTAGCGGCAGTCTTGGGCGATACCGTTAATTATTGGATAGGCAAACGTATAGGACCTCAGGTATTTGAACGAAATTATCGACTTCTCAAAAAAGAATACCTCCTCAAAACACAAGAGTTTTATGAAAAACACGGAGGCAAAACCATCGTATTCGCCCGTTTTTTGCCTATCATACGCACCTTCGCGCCTTTTATAGCAGGAGTAGGGACAATGAATTATCAAAAATTTATTCTCTACAATGTATTCGGCGGAGCTATTTGGGTAGTCGGTTTTACACTCTTGGGCTACTTCTTCGGCAATATCCCCGCTGTAAAGTCTAATTTTACTTTAGTCATCTTAGGCATCATTTCACTTTCAGTGTTGCCTCCTATTATAGAATTTTTGAGAAAAAAATATGGAAATAAAAGGTAAAAAAATCTTGGTAACGGGCGCAGATGGATTCATTGGCTCACACCTTACCGAAATGCTCGTACAAGAAGGTGCTACCGTAAAAGCACTTTCACAATACAACTCTTTCAATTTTTGGGGTTGGTTAGAAGATAGCCCTTATCTATCTGATATAGAAGTGCTTACAGGCGACATCAGAGATGCACACTATTGCAAAAAAATCACCCAAGAGATAGATATTATCTTCAATTTGGCGGCACTCATCGCCATTCCTTTTTCCTATACTGCTCCACAAAGTTATTTAGATACCAACATACAAGGAGCGTTGAATATCTGCCAAGCCGCCTTAGAAAACAATGTTCAACGTGTTATTCAAATCTCTACAAGCGAAGTGTACGGAACGGCACAGTATGTTCCCATAGACGAAAAACACCCCCTACAACCACAATCGCCCTACAGTGCTTCCAAAATAGGCGCAGATGCTATGGCTATGAGTTATTATTATAGCTTCAATCTGCCTGTTACCATTGCTCGCCCCTTCAATACCTACGGACCAAGACAATCGGCGCGCGCGGTCATTCCTACCATCATATCGCAAATAGCACAAGGCAAAAACCCTATCAATTTAGGCGACACTACTCCCACGCGCGATTTTAATTTTGTATTAGATACTTGTAGAGGCTTACTATTGATTGCAAAGCACGAAAGCACCATCGGAGAGGTAGTCAATATTGGCTCAAATTATGAAATCAGTGTAGCTGATACCTTCCATACCATTCAACGATTGATGAACGCATCGCATATCAACCTTTGGCAAGACCCGCAACGCATAAGACCTGAAAAAAGTGAGGTGAAAAGGCTTTGGTGCGACAATACAAAAATAAAAACACTTACAGGCTTTGAGCCACAATACAACATAGAACAAGGATTGCAACTTACGATTGACTGGTTTTTAGAACCAAAAAACAAAGAAAAATATAAAACAGATATTTACAACGTTTAAAAAAAAAGAAACCCATGAGAGCTATCATTTTGGCAGGCGGAAAAGGCACCCGCTTAAAACCCTTCACTACTACAATGCCCAAACCCTTAGTACCGATTGGGGACAAAATGCCAATTTTAGAAATCATCATCAAACAACTCATCAATGCCGATTGTAAGCACATTACTATTGCCCTGAACCACATGGCGAACTATATACGCGCTTTTTGTGGCGATGGAAGCCAATGGGGAATCACGATTGACTACTCACAAGAGCAAAAACCGCTCAGCACCATCGGACCGCTCACACTCATAGACGACCTACCCGATGATTTTTTGGTGATGAATGGCGACATTTTATGCGATTTGGATTATAAGGCTTTTTTTCAGCACCACTGCCAGCAAAAAAATGATGTTTCGGTTTCGGTTTTCAAACGCGAAGTCAATATCGATTTTGGGGTATTGGAATATGACGAAAACCAAATCATTAATACTTTTTTAGAAAAACCCACCTACCATTTCGAAGTCAGCATGGGTATTTACTGCCTCAGCAAAAAAGTAGTTGCGAATTTGCCCAAAAATGAATTTTATGGCTTTGACCATCTTATGCTTGATGGCATCAAAAATCAGAAAAAAATGCAAGCAGTTCCCTTTAAAGGTTTTTGGCTCGACATCGGCAGACCCTCCGACTATGACTATGCAAACGAAAACCACGTGGAAATACTCCAAAAATTAGGCATACTATGAAAAAAATACTCATCACAGGGGCAGCAGGAGCTACAGGAAAAATGCTCTACCGCTTTCTTCTTACAAAAGAGCCCGAAAGCCAACTACTTACCACCGATTTAGTACCCTTTGATGAATCTGAAAACCATACAATACTCTCTTTTCAAGATACTGAAAACCTGCACCAATACCTACAAACGCACCAACCCCAAACAATATATCACTTGGTAGGTACTTTTACCAATATATATGCGATTGATTATGAAAGCAATGTGCAAACCACGCAACATTTATTAGAAACACTCCTAAAAATTGATTTCAAAGGCAGAGTACTCCTCGTAGGCAGTGCCGCCGAATACGGTTGGGTGAAGCCAGAAGACAACCCCATCAAAGAAAACCAAACCCCACAACCCATTAGCAATTATGGCTTAACTAAAACATTTCAAAGCCAAATGATGCATTATTATGTACGCCTTCATGAAATGGATATTGTGATGGCACGCACTTTTAATATATTGGCAGAAAAAATGTCGGAAAAACTACTCATCGGTCGTTTAGAAAAACTCATCAATGAATACCAACAAAACCAAATAGAAACCATTGTTTTAGGCAATTTACAAAGCACACGCGACTATATGCCCGTTCAGGAGGTAGTAGAAGCCTATTGGCTCATTATGCAAAAGGCAGAAAAAGGAAGCACTATCAATGTAGGAAGCGGAAAACCCATACGCATTTATGATTTAGTAGTGCAAATTTTAGCTCAAAATAACATTTCTATTGCGGCACTGCAAGAAAATAAAAACCTCATAAAGCCCAATCAATGGGATATTCCTGAAATATATGCCGATACCAGCCAACTCGAAGCCCTAAGAAGGAAATAAAATTTTGTTTTTCTCGTTTTGTTCCTTAATTTCGCACCCACGATTATGAAAAAAATATGTATCATCAGCCCCGTTTACAACGAAGAAGAAGGCATCAGCCTCTTCAATGATACACTATGGCAAACGCTTAACACACTCAAAGACCAATATCATTTCGAGGTGATTTATGTCTTAGACAAAAGCCGTGATAATACCTTAGGAAGCCTCAAAAAAATCTGTAAAAACACACCCAATACCAAAGCCATCGCCCTTTCTAAACGCTTCGGACACCAAATGTCTTTAGTAGCAGGCTTAGACCAAGTAGATGCCGATGCGGTCATTATGATGGATTCCGATTTGGAACACCCGCCCGAAGTCATCAAAGAATTATTGGAAAAATTTGAAGAAGGCTACCACGTAGTCAATACTATTCGCGAATACCACCAAAAAGTATCTTTTTTCAAACGATTTACTTCACGCCTTTTTTATAGGGTGATGAACTATCTTTCGCCCGTAGAAATCAAAGAATCTGCTGCCGATTTCCGACTCATCTCCCGAAAAGTTTTACAAGTTTTTCAGCGCGATATACGTGAACAGAATCAATTTCTACGCGGATTAATTCCTTGGGTTGGTTTTGAGCAAACTTTTGTAAAATTTGTTTCTAATAGTAGACAACAAGGTTATAGCAAATACAACCTAAAAAGACTCATCAACTTTGCCATTTTGGGCGTTATCTCTTTTTCGAAAGTACCCCTAAAAATATCTATCTTTACAGGCTTTATGCTCTCAATAGTGAGTTTTTTGGTAGGCTTGTACGAGATTGTGGCTTACTTTGCAGGCGTAAAACTACAACCCGGCTTGCCTACCATTTTGGCAGTCGTGTCTTTTGTAGGAGGTATGCAACTCATCGTCTTAGGCATTATCGGTGAGTACATTGGCAGCATCTACGACGAAGTGAAGAAAAGACCTCTTTATATCATCGAAGAAATTATAGATGCCGAAAACCCTTCTTAGCCTTTCGATATTTTAAAAGAAAAAGCCACACGTTCTTGCAAACGACTGCCCATTTCTTGCATATCATCATCTCCCTCTTCATAAAGCCATTGAATACTGACCTCTTTGCCGCTTTGATGCAGTTTATTGAGCAACTGAAGCAATGCATTCAAACCATTTACTGAGGTAGAATTGAGGTATTCTAATTGGAAAGTGAAAACGGTTTTATTTGCAGGGTTTTTTAGGTATTGCTGCAAAATATCTGAAATCTGACCATAAAAAGGTTTTGGATTTTCAGGAATAGAGCGACCTTTCATTTGAAAAATGCCTTTTTGGACATCATACAAAAACTCTGGTGTTTTAGAAGTAGCTACAATAAGTGTCATAAATTATAGTATTTTTTAGAAATATTGAAAGAAAGTATACATACATTTTTTACTTTCAATCTAATGTTCTATTTTTCGCAAAGTTAGATAAAAAGTTTCAATTAGTATGTACTTTATTTATAGACTTCTGCTTTTACTATATACCAAAACAGTTTATTTAGTAGCCTTATTAGGAAATAACAAAGCAAAACTTTTTATCAAGGGAAGGCATAAAATTTTTGAAAAATTAGCCCATCAACTCCAAAAACGCCCTCCCAATACCCCTACTATTTGGTTTCATGCGGCATCTTTGGGCGAATTTGAACAGGCACGCCCTGTGATAGAGCTTTGTAAAACGCATTTCCCTACTCATTGGATAGTGGTGAGTTTTTTTTCGCCATCAGGCTACGAAATTCGAAAGGACTATGCCAATGCTCATACCATTACTTACTTGCCTTTTGACAGCCCACAGAATGCCCGAAAATTTATTCAGCTCATCAATCCACAACTTATTTTATTTGCCAAGTACGATTTTTGGTATCATTATTTTCGTGAGGCACATTGGCAAAAAATACCACTCATTGTTTTTTCGGCAGTATTTCGCCCTAAAGATTGGTTTTTTAGTCCTCTTAATGCTTGGTTTTTGGCAGTACTCCGCAAGGTACATCATTTTTTTGTCCAAAATGAAAGCTCAGCCCAATGCCTTCAGCATCAAAACATCTCTCAATATACCATTGCAGGCGATACCCGCTTCGATTATGTAGCCGAACTTCGCCAAAATCCCAAAACTTTTCCGCTCATCGAAACTTTTTGCCAAAAACAACCCCTTTGGGTGATTGGTAGTTGTTGGGGAGGTGATTGGAACATACTTTATCCTTTTATCAATAGCAATACTTTACCCCTCAAAATCATTGTTGCTCCGCACGAAATACACCGCCCTACCATAGAAAAATGGCAAAAACAATTACAAAAAAATAGCCTTCTTTATTCACAAGCCAATGCCCAAAATATAACGGAGGTAGATGTTCTTTTTCTGGACAATGTAGGTATGCTTGCTTCTATATATCAGTATGCACAATACAGTTATGTTGGCGGAGGCTTCGGTGAAGGTTTGCACAATATCCTCGAGCCTGCTGTTTTTGGAAATGCAATCATTTGGGGCAAAGACTATAAAAAATTTGAAGAAGCCTACGCAATCATTGACAGAGAAGGCGGTTTTTCGGTGAAGAATACTGAAGAACTTCAAAAAGTTTTTGAGTTGATTTATCAAAATGATGCACTACTGACAAAAATAAAACAACAAAACCAATCTTTTATTTTAGAGAACACAGGGAGCAAATGGCTTATTTTGGAAAAAATGAAACAAGCCATAGAATAACAAGAACACAGAACCAAAAAATATTTTCTGCCTATTTTACACTCCCCCAAAAAAGTGGAATTCTAAACACTGAAAATTTTGTTTCTCAAATAGTTTGTTTTATATTTGAATAACTATGCAACGCAAATATCAACACCTCATCGCCCAAGAAAACCACTACTACCCCTTCGGTATGAACACCGTAGGAATAGAGAAAAAAGGAGAGCCTAACCACCAATACCAATACAACAGCAAAGAAAAACAAGAAGATTTTGACTTGGGTTGGTTAGATTATGGCTGGAGAAATTATGATGCTACCATAGGCAGATTTTTACGAATAGACCGCTTCGCCGAAAAATACTACGACCTCACACCCTACCAATACTGCGCCAATAACCCCGTCTTGTTTATTGATGTGAATGGGGATAGTTTAAGTCTGGCAATATTTATGATAGCTGACAGAATGAATAATACAAACTATACTCAACAAATGGTTAATGACTTGATAAATATAACAGGACTTGATTTAACTGTAGATGAGACTACAGGATTATTGAATTATAATGAAGCTTATTCTTCTATTGATGCAGATGGTCAAGCAATTATACTTCAAGATGCTGATGGTAATCAAATTGGAAGTGCTTCAGCAAGAGAGTATTTACAAAATGTAATTGATGGAAACTTAGTTAATGTAGAAACATCACCTGATAGGTCAGTAACACCAGCAGGAGGTAATCAAGTATTTTTGAGTGCCAATCAAATAAATAATTTTATTAATGCTACTCCTGATGTTTTGAATAATAGCACTATGGGTTTTGGTATGACATTGCTTCACGAATTACATCATACTGGACCTGGTGGTGATTTAAGGGATGTCCCAGATAGAACTGATATACAATCAGTAGGTGATGTTGAGAGTAGAGTAAATAATTTTCGTAGGGAATTAGATGCTAACCCAGCGAATCAAAATAATAACCAAAAATTTGGGGAACGTATGCACTATAATGCTGTGCCATTTGGCAATAATAGAGCCTATGTAAATTTTCAATACAATACTACTAATAGAAATGGAAGCGTTGTAAGAAAAACCACTAGGATTAATTTTTAATTTATTATCTTATGATTTATTGCATTTATATTTATTCATTACTGAGTTTTAACAATGTTTTCGCTTCAAAAAAATCTATTGATTCTCTGAATTATTATAATCAGGCAATAAATATTATTTCAGATTATAGCAAACACAAACATAGTGTATATGTTTCAAGTGATGTCCTTTCTTTTGTAACTCTTGGGGTATTCTTTAAAGAAGAAGTTAGTTTTTATTTAAATTTAAATGAGAATGAGTATCAAAATAAAGATAGGTATTATGTAATTAAATATAATAGATTAAAATTATTAGGATATAAAAAAAGAAGAAGGATAAAAATATACTTTTCCGAACAGAAAGATAATATCTTTTTTGCAGAAGTCATAAACTCTCCTAAAAATAAGTTAAAATACTTAGAACGACCTTATTTTGGAGAAAGTAATGTTTTTATGTTTAAAATAGAAAATAACATAGTTAAACTTTTAAAGTCAAAAAAAATATTATATAATTAGCATACCCATACTTTTCGGGTTGCGTCCAAAAAAGGTGGGCTTTTTTAAAAAAAAATGAACAGCAGAGAAGCCCCCACTTTTCCCCAAACGAAAAACAACATTTCTAAAACCCTTTTACCCCTGCTAAAAAAATAACAAGAACCAACAACGCATGAAAAACAATAAAGCTATACAACCATTTAACAATGCAACCCTACACCCCCACCCATACAACAGCAAAGAAAAACAAGAAGATTTTGAGTTGGGTTGGTTAGATTATGGCTGGAGAAATTATGATGCGCAAATTGCAAGATGGAATGGGATAGATACGGTTTCGTAGCAAACAATCCAATAATTTTCAAAGACCCTAATGGTACATATATAATTATTTATTATGAAGAAGATGGAAAACAACAAGGATATAGATATGAATATGGAGTGTCATACGAGGGTGATAATTCATTCATTCAAAATACTGTAGCACAATTAGATTACTTGATAGAGAATTCTCCAATTGATGAAAATATTATTCAGCAATTAGCAACTGATGAAGATTTTAAATGGGAAATAGTTAATATAACATTAGAAAGAATGCATACAGATGATGCGAAACTTAGTGATGGTATCACAACTCTAGGAATTCCTACAACCAATGTTGCCAGGACATCATATTTTGATCTAGTAGGTTTTAAAACTAATACAGGAGGGCTTCAAAGTCCTGTATCTACTTTGTATCATGAGGGAGGACATGCTTATCTAAGACTACAATACTACCAGTTAGCTCAAAAATATCAAGAAACTAAAGACCCTAATATTCTGATCGAATTAGAGAGGACTATTGAAAAAATGGAAAGTACTACTTCAACAGACTATTTAAACGATGAGGAACAATACGTCAATGAAACATATGAAATCCCTCTCGCAAAACAGATGGGAGATGGGATTAGAACAAGTGATTTTGGTTCTAAAACCTATGAAACAACGAATCCCTTTACTTCAAAACCAAAAGGTTTTATAGGTCCCATTAACCTACCACCTGGAAAATTACCTAAAAGTGTTATTAAAACTTTCCGTTGATAATGAAAATAATAAAATTATATATACTAATAGTTCAGGTTTTTA
>RDZE01000013.1:0-773 GCA_004293905.1 Cytophagales bacterium
CATCACAGGGGTTTCTAAATTCAGCAAGGTTTCCATTTTTTCCGATTTGAACCAACTCAAAGACATCACGATAGGAGCTAAATACGCCACTCTTTTGGGTTATACCGAAGAAGAAATTATTTATTATTTCAAAGAAAGAATACAGGAAATCGCTGACTATCACGAGCTTAGCTATGAGCAATGTTTTGAAAAAATGCGCCTTTGGTACAATGGTTACTCTTGGAACAAGGGAAAAGACAAGGTATACAATCCTACTTCGGTTTTGAATTTTTTGGAAGACCAAGAATTTAATAATTATTGGTTCGAAACAGGTACGCCTACTTTTTTAATCAATATGATGCGAGGTAATACTTTTCTGATTGATATGATGAGTGATAAATTTCATTACAATGTAGAAGACATAGAAGTACCCTTGAGTTCGTTGAATAACTATCAATTAGACGACCTTGACGACATCACACTCCTTTTCCAGACAGGTTATTTGACTATCAAATCTTACGAAGATAGCTTATTTAAACTTACCTATCCCAACCAAGAAGTCCGCGATTCTATGTTACAATATCTTTTGAGTAAATTTAGCCACCAAAGAAACCTAAAGCCCTTAGTTAGTACGCGATATGTACCGTGCTTTGGGCAAACGCGACTTTGAACAGCTTTTTTCCCTGCTCGATAGCGTATTTGGAGAAATTCCCTATGAGATATTCGATGCCAAACAAGAAAAATATTACCACGCCATTATCTTCCTCACTTTCAGGCTTTTGGGCTACTATGCC
>RDZE01000013.1:778-9388 GCA_004293905.1 Cytophagales bacterium
ACCAACGCTACCAAGGCACTAAAAAAGAAATTTTCCTTTTGGCAGTGGTTTGCAAAGACAAAAGCATCAAGGAGTATAAGGTAGAAAAGTTGGAAAAATCTTAATAAAATACTAAACAATTAATATGTTTGAAATCAGTGCTGAATTTGTACCTACAGGCGACCAGCCTCAAGCCATTCAGAAATTAGTAGAAGGGATTCAAAACCAAGAAAAACACCAAACACTTTTAGGAGTTACAGGTTCAGGAAAAACCTTCACTATTGCCAATGTGATTGCACAAATCAATAAACCTACCTTGATATTAAGCCATAATAAAACCTTAGCCGCACAACTTTACAGCGAGTTCAAGGGCTTTTTTCCAAATAATAGGGTAGAGTATTATATTTCTTACTATGACTATTACCAACCCGAAGCCTATTTACCAACAAGCGATACGTTCATAGAAAAAGAACTCAGCATCAATGATGAAATAGAAAAATTACGTCTTTCAGCTACTTCTGCTCTACTTTCGGGGCGTAGCGATGTAATTGTAGTTTCTTCAGTATCGTGTATTTATGGTATAGGCAATCCAGAAGAGTTCGGAGGAAATGTGATACGCATTAAAGTAGGCGATGTAGTAAGTCGCAATCAATTTTTATTTTCTTTGGTTGATATTTTATACAATCGAACTGAAAGCGATTTTACGAGGGGGACTTTTAGAGTAAAAGGAGATACTGTTGATATTTTTGTAGCCTATGATGATTTTGCCTATCGAATATTCTTTTTTGGCGATGAAATAGAGATGATACAGCGCATTAACCCACTGAACAATGAAAAAATAGCCCAAGAAACAGCCATTTCTATTTTCCCAGCCAATCTTTTTGTTACAGGGCAGGAAACACTTCATCGCTCAATGAAAGAAATCCAAGACGACCTCATCAAACAACTTACGCTTTTCGAAAGCGAAGGAAAAGTGCACGAAGCCATCAGACTACGCGAACGCACTGAGTTCGATTTGGAAATGATGCGCGAGTTGGGTTATTGCTCTGGAATAGAAAACTACTCAAGGTATTTTGACCAACGAAAGCCCGGACAAAGACCTTTTTGCCTATTAGATTATTTCCCCGAAGACTACCTATTAGTGATAGATGAAAGCCACGTAACGATTCCCCAAATCAGAGGAATGTCAGGAGGAGACCGCTCTCGCAAAGTAGTATTGGTAGATTATGGCTTTAGACTTCCTTCTGCCTTAGACAATCGCCCACTTAACTTCAATGAGTTTGAGCAAATGCTTCACCAAGTCATATTTGTAAGTGCTACCCCCGCCGATTATGAACTCAAGCAGTCAGAAGGGGTAATTGTGGAGCAACTCATCAGACCTACAGGCATTCTTGACCCTTTGATAGAGGTGCGCCCAAGCCAAAACCAAATAGATGACCTTTTGGAAGAAATCCACAAAACGATTCAAAATGAAGGGCGTATATTGGTTACTACGCTTACCAAAAGAATGGCTGAAGAGCTAAGTAAATATTTAGAAAGATTGGACATCAAATGCCGTTATATTCATTCAGACATCAAGCCAATGGATAGGGTAGAAATATTGCGAGAATTGCGTGTGGGAGTGATAGATGTACTAATAGGTGTTAATCTTCTAAGAGAAGGCTTAGACCTGCCCGAAGTAGAGTTAGTAGCCATTATAGATGCCGACAAAGAAGGTTTTTTGCGCAATGAACGTTCCTTGATTCAGACCATCGGAAGGGCTGCGCGCAACCAAAACGGTAGGGTTATTTTGTATGCCGACCGCATGACACAATCTATGCAAAAGGCAATAGACGAAACCCAAAGAAGACGCCTCATACAACAAGAGTATAACACAGCTAATCAAATAACGCCTAAGACGGTGAAAAAATCGCAAGAAGCTATTTTACCACTTAAAAATACCAAAAATTATTATGTGGAATCAGAAGAAATCAATGTTGCCGCTGACCCACTCATACGCTATATGAGCAAAGAAAGTCTTCAAAAACTCATCAGGGAAACCCAAAGAAAGATGGAATCTGCCGCCAAAGAGCTTAATTTTTTGGAAGCAGCCCGCCTCCGCGATGAATTGCAACAGCTCAAAGAAATGGAGAAAAAAGCCTAAAAGTTTATTTTATTGATTTTATTTACTATCTTGTGTATAATATCGTCTAAACTATTTGATTCCTGTTCTAAAAGGGCTAAATATCCTTCTTTTTCTGTTGGGTCTTCTGTCTTGATAAGGTGCAACAACCCTAAAATATTGGCTAACGGACGTCTTACTTCGTGCGATTGAATAAAGGCTATTTTACGAAGTGTTTTGTTTTGCGTTTCTATGTATTTTTGGGCTTGTTTGATTACCGTAATATCAATCATAAGCACCACAACCCCAATGATTTCGCCTTGGTCATACACAGGGTTGTAGTCATATTTATACCAACGGTGGAAGTTAATATCTTCGCGTATGATTTCACTTTCTACGGACACTCCATTACCTAACAATGCTTTTTGAAAGTTTCTTTCTACAGCTTTTCGTGTTTTTTCTTCCTCTATTACCGTTAAAAAATGCTGTCCTATGAGTAATTTTTTTTCATAAAATTGTTCTACCAATTTGGCAGCCAATTGGTTAAAAAATACCAAATTACAATCTCTGTCTAAAAAGAAAAAAACTTGTGTGATATTGTCTAAAACAGTTTTTAGATTATGCCTACTGCCTTTCAATGCCTTGTAGAGCTTGTATATCTCTTCGTTTTGGGCTATCAACTCTTCATTTTGTTGTTTTAACATTTCATTGGCATCTTGCAAAAAATGATGCGCTTTCTTCACCTCCAATACTTGTTCTTGCACCTTGATATTCAATGCTAAATTTTGGGCTTCTAAAAGAGTAGTTTGATTAGCAATATACTCCATTAAAAACAAACGAAAACTTTCCGCTAATTTAATTTCCTCCTCTTGCCAAGGTAAGGATTTATTTTTGACGGTTTCCTCCCATTTTTCAAATGATTTGCGGGGGCTAAGTCTTATTTCGTTGTCGTGTTGCAAGATGTTTTTTTGGTAGGGATTGCCTGCCCAAATGATACTTTGCGAAACTTCTGGTTTGAACCAAATGATAAAACTCTTTTCGTACTTAGAAAATCGCAATGCCAATATACCACTTGCCACAGATGAGTAATCAAATGCGGGCTCAAAATCTTTGCAGAGCGAATCAGTGATATATATTCCCTCGCTACGATACACAAAAAGCCAATCAATGAGCGATTCTATAAAATTTTTATTGGGAGTAACTCCCTCTTTATACAGTTGCTGATTGGCATAAAACACTACTCCCGAAGCATTGTTGAATTTAAGCAATAAATCCAAATGGTTAGACAATGTTTCGTGTAAATTTTGCTCTTGTAGTATTTTTTTTATCAACTCTTTTTCTTGATGCTCTATTTGCAAATCAAATTTTTGACGGCTGATGTCTTCCAAAAAATCTACGTGATAAGCAAAAATTTGGGTATAATGCTCCAATAAATTTCGCCAATCATACGCCATATACTTAGGGCTATGATGATGGCAAGCAATCAACCCCCAGAGGTGGTCTCCTACCATAATAGAAATTACTAAGGTAGCCGAAACGCCCATATTTTGCAAATATTCTATATGCATAGGCGATACACTCCGCAAACTCAACAAAGACATATCTAAAGGTTGCTGGGTGATAGGGTTGAGAGTTGGTTCAAGGTTTATTGGGCTATAATTGACATCAGGAATAATTCTTAAAGTGTTGTTGTGATATATTTTACGTGCTTGCTGAGGAATATCGGAGGCAGGAAAATGATGCCCTAAAAAAGGGTCTAAGCTCTTAATCCGCGATTCAGCAATTACATTACCATTCCAATCTTTATCAAACTCATAAACCATTACCCTATCATAATGCGTTATTTTACGAATGTGTTTTGCCATCACATCTGCCAATTTATGAAGTTTTTTGGCACGCTTCAAATCTTGTATCAACTGCCAAGACCATTGTTGACAAGTATCCATAGAAAGTGGACTTTCGGTGTGTGGCTCGGCTTCTATCACAAAATAATAATGTGCATAACGAACCGTAAGATTGAAAAATGAGGCTTTTCTACCCAAACAAACCGAAGCCCTATGATAACGGTTTTCTGTACTGCCTTTTTCACACTCACGAAGCCATTTCATGTCTTCCTCTGAGAATAATTCGGACAGCAAAGAGTGTAGTAGCATTGTTGAATCTAAACCTAAAAAATGGCTTACATTGGTACTACACTGCACTATTTGGTATTGCGGGATGGATACCAATAACAAAAAACCAAAACTTTGAATCGTATTGGGAATATGAATAGGTTCTTTCTCACAATTAGACAAATCTACGTTAGAAAAATTCATAGACAATCAAACAGAAAAAAGGCAATAATTATGATTTGCAATATAACTTTTTTCTGATAAATACTATATTTTTTTTCAAAGAATAAATTTTTCAGACATTTGCATACAGATTCCTAAAATAGGTGTATATTTCCTAAAATTTTGTACCCAAAAGCATATATGAAAATCCTCATCGTTGATGAAATGCATTCTTCTTTAATGCCTATGTTAGCGGCAATAGGTATACACGCAGATTACCGTCCTAAAATTACTCCAGAAGAGATATACCAAACCATTTCGAGTTATCAAGGCATCATAGTACGAAGCAAAATACAAATCAATGAAACTCTTTTAGAAAAAGCCCATGCCCTTCAATTGATAGCAAGAGCAGGTTCAGGAATGGATAACATAGATACGGAAGCTACTAAAAAAAGAGCCATACACCTCATCAATACCCCCGAAGGCAATCGCGACTCCGTGGCAGAGCACGTCATCGGAATGATTTTATGCCTTTTTAACCACATACACACCGCCGACCAGCAAATTAGGCAGCAGGTATGGAACAGAGAAGTAAATAGAGGAATAGAAATAAAAGGAAAAACCATAGGTATTATTGGTTATGGAAATATAGGCTACCAACTTGCCAAAAGGCTGGCAAATTTTGAGTGCGAACTATTGGTTTATGACAAAAATACCAAAAACTACCCAATACACTATGCCCGCCAAACAACCTTAGAAGAGATTTGGCAAAAAGCAGATATTCTGAGCATTCATATTCCGCTCAATGAAAACAATAGACAATGGATAGACGAACATTTTTTGGCTCGTTTTCAAAAGCCTATCTATCTTATTAACTCATCAAGGGGCGAAATCATCAAAACTGAAGCACTCATTGAACACCTTAAACAAAATAAAATTTTGGGCGCTTGTTTAGATGTATTAGAAAATGAAAAACTCGACAAACTCACACCCAAACAAAGAGAAGAATTTTTGTTCCTTTCCCAAGCACCTAATATCTTATTTACGCCCCACGTAGCAGGCTGGACAGAAGAATCGTACCAAAGAATCAACGAAGTAATAGTAGAAAAAATAAAACTATTTCTCTCTCAATGAAACAATACCCTACCTTACAAATAGGCAGCAAAGGCGAAGCAGTTGTTTTTTTACAACAAAAACTCCAACAAGCTGGGTTTCATACCGCTAATGATGGTCTTTTTGGCAACGATACTGCCCAAAAAGTAATACAACTACAACAATATTTTCACTTAGCCCCCGATGGCATTGTAGGGCAAAACACTTGGCAACACCTTCTGAACTATGCACTCCTTCAGAAAAAAAAGCTCAATACCAACGACTTAGCCCAAATAGCCAAAACACTCGCCATAGAGTTGCCTACCCTACAAGCACTCATTCAGGTAGAAGCCAACGGTATGGGATTTTTGGGCAATGGCAAAGCCAAAATTCTCTTTGAAGGGCATATATTTTGGCAAAAAATGACAGAAACAGGCAAAAATCCACAAATCTACCAAGCACAATTTCCGCACATTGTTTATCCCTATTGGGTGAAGCACCACTACAAAGGAGGCGAACTTGAGTACGAACGGCTCAATACTGCCAAAAAAATAGACCGAACGGCTGCTCTTTGTGCTACCTCTTGGGGTATGTTCCAAATAATGGGCTATCACTTCAAAGTATGTGGCTATAGCTCCGTAGAACGGTTCGTAATGGCACAACAAAGAAGTGAAAAAAGCCATCTTAAGGCTTTTACCAATTTCATAAATGCCCAAAATATGATTCCCTTGCTCCAGCAAAAAGATTGGGCTACTTTTGCCTACCGCTACAATGGCGCAGGCTACCGACAAAATCAGTACGATACACGTTTGGCGCAGGCTTATCAATATTTTAAAGACAATGCCTAAAAAATACTTCTACTCATTTTAAACCTTCTGCCCCTAAAAAGGTCAAAGAGATACACAAAAACAAAAAGATATGAAAAGGCGCGAATTTATCCAAAAATCTGCACTCACTACAGTAGGGTCTATGCTCATTCCTAACTTCTTGAAAGCCTATGAGTTAGAGCATCTTATCACTAATAACAATCTCAATGGAAAAATACTCGTAGTCATTCAATTATCGGGCGGAAACGATGGATTAAATACCATCATTCCTTACCAAAACGACCTTTACTACCAAAACCGACCTGCTTTGGGCATCAAAAAAGAAAATCTCATCAGCCTCAACGATGAATTAGGATTGAATGCCGTGATGGGGGGGCTCAAAAAAATATACGATCAGGGCTACCTCAGCATCATCAACCAAGTAGGCTACCCCAACCCCGACCGCTCACATTTTCGCTCAATGGATATTTGGCACACTGCCTCTGCCTCCAATCAATACCTTTCTACGGGCTGGTTAGGACGGTATTTAGACGCACAATGCCAACAAAATTGCACCTCCGCACACATGGCTATAGAAGTAGACGATTCCCTTAGTTTGGCACTCAAAGGCGATAAAATAAAAGGATTGGCAATGACACAGCCCGACAAACTCTACAAAAATACGCAAGACAAACAAATAAAAACCCTTGCTACCTACCCACACAAACACGAAAAAGACGAAAACGTAGCCTATCTCTATAAAACATTAGCCGAAACCGTTTCTTCAGCGCAGTGGATTTATGAAAAAGCAAAAATAACTGCTTCCAAAGCCACCTACCCCGAAAATGACTTCGCCAAACGCCTCAAAACGATTGCTTCGCTTATCATTTCAGGCTTGGAAACTCAAGTGTATTATGTTTCATTGGGAAGTTTCGATACGCACACCAACCAAAAAGCACAACAGGAAAGACTCCTAAAAATATATGCTGATGCCGTAGATGTATTTGTCAATGATTTAAAAAACAACCAAAAATGGAATCAAGTAGCCATTATGACTTTCTCCGAATTTGGAAGGCGTGTAGCCCAAAATGCCAGCGGAGGTACTGACCATGGCACTGCCAACCAAGTATTTTTGATGGCGGAAAAACTAAAAAAAGCAGGATTTTACAACCCAGCCCCCAACCTTACTGACCTCGACGAAGGAGACCTCAAATACAGTATCGATTTCAGGAATATCTATGCTGCTCTACTCCAACAACACCTACAAGTAGAACCCAAAACCGTCCTCAACCAAAATTTTGAACCCTTAGCATTGTTGTAGTTTTTTTGCTAAAAAAACCTTTGTTTTGTATTGTAGTGTACTTGAAAATGTTTATGTTTGCAAGAACTTATTTTTTTTTCTTTCTTTATCATTATTTTGACAGTGTTAGCCATCGCCTTAGCAGATGTCTTTGGAGTCAATAACTTTTTTTATGAATTGGGCTATCAGTTCGGATTAACACTTGCAAAAATAAGTAATTACCTGCTTATAATAATTTTATCTATAAAATAAACTCAAAATTCATCTATTACAATGCAAAAGAACAATTCAAAAAAGTTGGCTTACTGAGATTAGGTTTGCTCATTGGCAGATTACTTATTTTGGATATATTTTAACCAAAACAAACCAGAATAATACGTTTTTATATGCGCACAACCCTCAACAATATTCATCACTATCTCTTACAACTGAATCTTTTTTCACTCATTCTATGTAGCTCATTGTTCATCACTCTCAATACCTTTCTGTTGTCAAGAATAGTTGCTTTTTTCGATATAGCAGTCAACGGACCGAAATTTGAGTCTATGTCCCAAGAGTTTATTCTTGTCGTAGTTGCCGCACCCATCGTAGAAACTTTTATTTTTCAAATTCTTATTTTTGAATTATTGTTAATGGTAGTAGGCAAAAGTAGAAAAGGCATAGCGTTGTTCATGTCTGCTTTTCTATTTGGCTTATCTCACTATTATAGTTGGATTTATGTGGTCAGTGCTTCACTCACAGGATTGGTACTAGGATATGTATATATCATTGTTGTAGAAAAAAAGATTTCCCCATTATGGACTGTTTGGAGTGTACCTTTTGTGCATAGTTTAGTAAATTTATATGTATTTTTGTTATCATACATTAATCATTAGCAATTTTCAAAACGATTTACAAACATAAAAAATCATCATAAAAAACCCATGAATCCTCGTTTTTATAGATTATTGGCTACATCATTATTGCTTTCATTCTCCAATTTGGTATTTGCTCAGGTACAAATAGAGATTAGAAACACAGACATAGAAAATATATCAGCCCTCACAGTTGCTATTGAGT
>RDZE01000040.1 GCA_004293905.1 Cytophagales bacterium
AGCCCAAAGCCAAACCGATTCTTCTTCTTATATCGTAACCATCAATGGCGTATCTTTCAAGATGATAAAGGTAAAAGGAGGCTCTTTTCAGATGGGTAGTAATGATTACAATGACGAAAAACCCCTACACACCGTAACCCTCACAGACTACTACATTGCTGAAACCGAAGTAACTCAAGCCCTTTGGCGGGCAGTGATGGGGACTAATCCCTCAGAAAATAAAAACTGCGATGAATGTCCTGTAGAAAATGTCAGTTGGAACGACATCGTAAATGGCTTTTTCCCCAAACTCGAGCAACTCACAGGCAAAAAATACCGACTCCCTACCGAAGCCGAATGGGAATATGCGGCAAGAGGAGGGCAGAAAAGCAAAGGCTATACTTATGCAGGCAGTAATGATCTCAATCAAGTAGCTTGGTATTCGGAAAACTACAGCCAAGGCAAATATGGCAGCACAGGCACTACACACCCCGTAAAGACCAAAGCCCCGAATGAATTGGGCTTGTACGATATGAGCGGGAACGTATGGGAATGGTGTCAGGATGGGTACGACTCAAAATTTTATAGCAGTGCTGAAGCCACAAAAACGAACCCTGTGAATAATAACACTGCTGGCGTTCGTGTTTTGCGCGGCGGCTCTTGGTACGCCCTTGCTACTAATTGCCGCGTAGCTAATCGCCGCATTAACACGCCCGATGATCGCGCCTCTTACATTGGGCTACGGTTGCTTGTTTTATAGTTTGGTGGTGTTATTCGGGCTAAAACCTCGGCAGTGGCTTCTGCCCTGCCGATGGTGAATAACCCACAAACCCATCGGCAGGGTTTGCGTGCGATCATTTCTGAGGTTATCAGCCAAAAAAACAAACTTCTATATGAATTTACAGCAAAAAATATTAAACTTGCAAAAAAATCAAATCAATAGCGGACGCAACGGACGCGTAAAATCATCGGACGGTATCATTGACCTACCCGTGCGCATGCCTACAGCAATGGGCGGTCCGGGCGGTGAATTTACTAATCCCGAACAACTCTTCGCCGCAGGTTATGCCGCTTGTTTTGGTGGCGCACTTGGCGCGGTTGCAAAGGGCAGAGATGTAGGCTCGGCAGAAGTAACCGTAAAAGCAAGTATCGGGAAAACAGAGGCAGGTGGTTTTGGCTTAGCAGTAGCTATTCATGTATTGCTTCCCAAACTTGACCAAGCCACAGCCCAACAAGTAGTAGAAGATGCACATCAGGTTTGCCCCTATTCTATTGCTACGCGTGGCAACATAGAGGTAACAGTAAGTGCTACAGGAGGCTTATAATCTGTAGCAAAGCAATTCCATTTGAGAAAATACCATTTCTCAAGTGGAATTTTTCTTTCCATTTCAGCAACTTTTTTCAGAAACAGGCAGTTCCATAACCAACAAATTAACTCTTAAAAATATTCAAACATTATGGCAACTCCTAACCTTATGCTCATCGATGCACTTCGCCGCACTGCCAAAAAACTCCAAACTGGCTCAAGATACGAATGGGGGCACATGGGCAGTTGTAATTGTGGTAATTTGGCACAAGAAATTACACAAATGACAGAAGCCCAAATTCACGAACACGCCCTCCGCACACGCGAAGGCGATTGGTCAGAGCAAACTGCCGAATATTGCGCCATCAGTAAATTGCCTATGGACGTGATGATAACAAAAATTTTGGAAATAGGGCTTACCACTACCGACCTCAAAAATCTTGAACAACTCTCTGATAAAACAGTGTTGCTACGTATGCCCGCAGAAAAACGCTACCCTAAGCACAACCAAAGAGAAGATGTAGTGCTATATCTCAATACTTGGGCAAATGTGTTAGAAGAGCAATTATTGGCATCTTTGCCCGCAGTAGATACCTTGCAAGAAACGCCAACAACTGCCTCTTTTGCCTAAGTTAGAAACTAATTTGTGTATTAGAAGCCACTGAAGAGATAGATTGACTGATGAAGTTAATCATCTTTCTGATTTCAGCACCTGAAGTGCCTACTTTGGCAAGGTGCTGAATACCCAATTCTTTTTTGGCTTGCTCGAAATAAGCCGCATCGCCCACGCCAAAGAGCACAGTCGTAAAAGAAAAAGCATTGCGCTCTTGCGAGAGTACTTGCGAAAGTTTTTTACTTACCATATCGGCATGTGCCGCAGAACTATTGTCCATACCATCGGTAATGATAAAAATCAAGGTTTTTGCCATTACCCCTGATGCTTCTAAGTTTTTGCGATAGTCCAATGCCAAATCGAGCCCTTTGTCGAAGGCATCATAAAGCGCAGTGCCACTGCCTTGTGGTACAAATTTCATAGTCGGAATTTGCTTTATTGGCTGGAAACCCGAAAGAATTTGTACTTTTTCGGTAAAAGTAAGCACCGAAACCATCAACTGCTCTGCTACGTGCGATTTTTGCATGGTAGCCGTAAAATCGTTAAAAGCATGATTGAGGTCTTTTTCATACGAACTGATAGAGGGCGATACATCAACCACAAATACGGCGTTGATGGTTTCATCTACTTGAATTTCGTTGGGGTCGAAATTGTTATAATTCAAATTAAAATCTATAGCATCAAAATCACTCATAAGCGTTTTTCATTTAAGGGAAAAGAATTATTACCTTTGACAAATGAAACATTTTTTTTCTGAAAAAGCAAATCTAAAAAAAGTAAAACTACTCATAGTTGTTTATTTTACGCTTTCTAACCTTTCCGCACAGCATTGGCAATGGCAAAAAGACCTACTTTTGAAAAAAACAACTACTGCTGCTATTGATAGAAACAAAAATATTTATATTGCTGATGAGCAAGGCAACGTATTCAAAACAGATACTTTGGGCAATATCCTTTTGCAATATACCGCCCAAATGCCCAATGAGGTACATACCATAGAAAGTTGGCTCACGATGAAAACACTATTGTTTTACCAAATAACGCAGCAAATAGTGATTTTAAATCGGTTTTTACAACAACCCATCACTTGGGAACTTCCACCAGAGCAGGTTGGTTTTGCCCAAGCCGCCAATTGGAGTGCCGATGAACAAGTTTGGATTTTTGATGTGAGCGATTTCCATCTGAAAAAATTTCACCTCAATACCCAAGAGGTAACCTTTGCCATCGCCTTAGATGTGATTTGGAAGAAAAAAAACTCCCAAGTACTTTACCTCAAAGAATACCAAAACCAAGTATTTCTTTGCGATGAAACATTGGGCATAGCCTGTTTTGATTTATTGGGCAACCATAAATATACTTTGCCTTTTTTGGGCATAAAACACATAGGCGTAGCGGGCAATCAAATCTATTTTTTGCAAGAAAACACCCTCGTATTTTTTGATTTGTACGAAAAAACCATACAAAAATGGGAGCTACCTGAAAAAAAACAACCAAAATTTGCCATATATGTAGATAGCTTCGTATTTTTGGCATTCGAATCAGAAATACAGTTATATAAAGTTTTTCCTTAAAAAAATTGTTCATCATTAGATATGTTATTAAGAAATATAATACTCCTTACAGCCCTTTTCATACTCACTACAACTACCACGAGGGCGCAAAAAACACCTCCTGCTGACACGTGCAGGGTAGGGGTTTTCGTTACCGATTTGTATGATTTTAGCCTCAGCGATAAATCTTTTAATATCAAATTTTGGATTTGGTTCAATTATAAAAATGACAGCCTCGATCTTTTAGGCACAGCCGAACTACTCAATGCAAAAACCTATGAGTACAGCTTACAAGTGAAGAAACCAAGAGGCAATGAGCAATATGCTTTGCAAAAATGCCTTGCCAATATCAAAAGAGATTGGGACATTACGCATTTTCCATTAGATAAACAAGTGCTCGAAGTAGTGGTTGAGAGTGGCGACCTCGAACATGATAAATTGGTATATGTAGCCGATAAACTGCATAGCAAATATGACACGAGCATCAGAATAGATGGCTGGCGCATCAATAAATTCGAGATACTATCTGAACAGCGCAAATATGCAACCTCCTATGGCGACCCCGAATTAGACAAACACAATGTATCGAATTACTCTGCCTTAGTATTTCGCATACATGTAGAGCGCGAAAGTCAAGGGTTATTGTTCAAATTATTTACAGGGGTGTATGTATCTTTTGCTATATCTTTGTTAGTTTTTTTTATGGGACCTGAAAATGCGGAACGTTTTGGACTGTTAGTAGGGGCATTGTTCGCTGCTATTGCCAATAAATACATCGTAGATGAAATGTTACCCGATAGCACAAAATATACCTTAGTAGATAAAATACACGTAATTTCTTTTTGTTATATACTCATTAATCTAATTCTCACTGTGTTAGCATATCAGCTACACACACGTAATTTAGAGCGTTTGGCTCGCCGCTTAGATTTTATTGCATTTTGGGTGGTGTTGTTCTCTTATTTCCTTATCAATTATTATTTCATTTACGAATCTTTATAAAAGCCCTATATCTTAATTATTCATTTGACTACTTAAAAAAAAACTCAAAAACTATGAAAAAACATTATTCTCTCTTTTTGTCGTGTTTATTGTTCGGGTTGTCAATACCTTTTTTAGCAAAAGCCCAAGACCAACCCAAACCTTTTAAGGTAGCCTTCAACAGTTCAGGAAGTGTTAGTACAGGTAACGTCAATAGATTATTGATAGACAATCGCCTTACGATGAGCTACACCGATAGCAAATGGATAGATGTAGGTTTATCACCCTATTACAGATATGGCGAAATAGATTCCTTGTTATTGGAGAATGAATTAGGGGCAGATTTAGCCTTCAGTACGCCTGCTAACTCACGCGTGTATGCCTTAGGATTTGGTTCTGCCGAAACAAGCAACCTCCGTAAGATAGATTACAGGGTTTTAGGAGGGCTTGGCGCAGGCTGGCGCATCATTCGCAACGATGTAGCTTCGGTTTCTATCACCAATGCCTTCATTTACGAAGAAACCAACTTCTACGAATTGGCAGATATCTACACTTTTCGTAACTCTACGCGTTTGAAGGGAAAGTACAATATCATTAAAGACAAAATCATCTTTTCACACCTCTTTTTCTACCAACCTTCTATTCAAGACAATAATAACTACCGTTGGGAAATATCGGCAGGTTTAGAAATATTCATTACCAAAAGAATCAGTTTGCTACTCCAATACCGCGATACTTATGAGTCTATAGTAGCAGAAGGCACTAAAAACCGTGATGTTGCCTTTACTTATGGCTTATCAATTGCTAATTTTTAAATAGTATTCTTTTACCCTTTTTGTCGTTGTTTTTGTAGGCAGAAAGGGTATTTTTGTATAAAAGTTATTTCTTTGTAAATATTTAAACCTTTTAGAAATTTAAAATGTTACTATATTAAAAAATAGTATTACTATTATTCTATATGATGCATACCTCACAGATAGACAAAATCATTGCAAAATTTGCCGAAATATTAGGGCAAGAGTACAATTATTTTTTGCTCAAAGACAAATACACCGAGAATATTACTTATTCCTTAGAAGAATTGGGTAATTTTGTTAATCATCTTATTGAGAAAAGCCACCGTATAGACCTTACGTTGCTAAAAAATAACATAGATAAAGAGAATATTGAAAACTTTCTCCGCGATGTTAATTTTCCGATATTGGTATTCAATCGCAAGAATATCACAGATTTAGAACCCATTATGATTTATGAAAAAAATGGGAGCATCATGGGGCATAATTTCAGCACAGAAGAAAACCTCAATACCAAACAATTACAGGAAATAGTACCCACGCTTTATATTTACGACCGCGACCCCGATATACGCCTCAATGGTAAACTTTTTTTCATTACTGCCTTCCCTGTCCGCTATGTAATGAACGAGAGTTTCATCAAAGAAAAAGGAGTCAATAAGCCTTTAAGCCCTTTCCAAAGATTGGTACGCTTGCTCAGAGGGGAGCGGCGCGATATGTGGACTATTTATATTTATGCTATCATTGTAGGTTTGGTCAATCTATCATTGCCCTTAGGCATTCAGGCTACCATTAGTTTGATTTCAGGAGGTATGATTTTTAGCTCTGTGATTGTACTGATAGGCTTGGTAATTTTGGGGATTCTCATAGGTGGAGGCTTACAAATTATGCAGATTACGATGGTAGAGGTACTCCAGCAAAGAGTTTTGGCAAAAGCCGCCTTCGAGATGGTTTTTCGAATTACGAAAATTCGTACAGAAGCCCTCATGAAATACTATCCGCCAGAGCTAATGAACCGCTTTTTTGACGTACTCACCATTCAAAAAGGGTTGCCCAAAATATTAGTAGAAATGATAGGAGCGTTTCTGCAAATTGTCTTTGGTATTATTTTGCTTTCGCTTTATCACCCCTTCTTCCTAATATTTGCCTTGTTTTTAGTTTTGTTCATCTGGTTGGTCTTTTATCTTACTTGGGCAAAGGGCTTAGAAACAAGTATTTACGAATCGAAATATAAATACAAAATAGCCTATTGGCTTGAGGAAGTCGCTCGCACTGTAGATTCTTTCAAATTGGCAGGCAATACCAATTTGCCTGTGCAAAAAATGGACGACTACGTGAATGGCTATCTTTATTTCCGAAAAAATCACTATCGTATTTTGCTCACACAGTTTGCCAATGCAGTAGCCTTTAAGACACTCATCACTGGCGGATTGCTCATCATTGGAACTATCTTGGTGGTAGATAGGCAAATCTCATTAGGGCAGTTTGTTGCCTCAGAGGTTATCATTATCTTGGTGGTAGGGGCAGTAGAAAAAATCATATTGAGTTTAGATGTAGTTTATGACGTACTCACTGCTGTAGATAAAATAGCACAAGTAACCGACCTACCCATAGAAGATACAGAAGGCTTACACATTCCTTTGAACCAATACGCAAAAGGCTTACATTTACGTATTAAAGACCTTCGTTATAAATACCCAACCAATCAAGAATATACGCTTAAAGGGTTAGATTTTGAAATACAACCCGGCGAAAGTGTATGTATAGCAGGGGCAAACGATTCGGGGAAACATACTTTGGTGAAAATACTTACGGGTGTGTTAGATTCTTACGAAGGCATTGTAGCCATCAACCATACTTCGCTTAAAAATATCAATTTGGGTGTTTTGAGAGATAGCCTCAATAAAAACCTCACACAAGACGAAATTTTCCATGGCACTATCTTAGACAATATTACTATGGGACGCACCCAAGTTACGTACCAAGATGTAGTTTGGGCGGTAGAAAATGTAGGCTTGGCAGATGCTATCACAGCACTTCCCGAAGGCTTGTACACCGTAGTAGGGGCTGGAGCTAAAAAAATGTCGGGTAGTATGACCTCCAAAGTGATTTTAGCACGTTCTGTGGTTTCGCGCCCTAAATTATTGATTGCCTCTGATTTTTCAGAACATATCACAAGCAAAGATAAAATGCAAATTTTATCTTTCTTGCAAGACAAAAACAATGGCTGGACACTTATTATTGTCAGTACTTCCGATGACCCTGTTATTTTGGCTTCTTGCGATAAGATAATTTTGATGAAAAAAGGAGAAATCGCAGTACAAGGTCGTTATGATGACCTTATCAAAAGCAAAGATTTTCAAAATCTGATTTTTAAGGGAAAAGAATAAAAAAGGGGCTGTCTGTCTGAAAAGAGCAGCCTCTTTTTTATTTAAAGAGGTTTATTGGTTAGCAATACTTATTGCCAACCTCCTCCTAAGGCTTTATAAAGATAAATGAGTGCTATTAGTTGTTCTTTTTTTAGCCTGTTCATTGCCAATTGCGCTTCTAATATATTTTGTTGCAAGAATAAAATATCTAAATAATTTACTCTATTGGCTTGAAACAACAAGTTAGTAGTCTTGATTGCATCTTCCAAAACTATAGTTTGTTCGCTTCTTAGGCTATAGATTTGTTCCAAATTTTGTAGATACTTCATTTGTTCAAATACCTCATAAAAACTATTAAATATTGCTTTTTGATAGTCTAAAAGAGCTTGTTGTTGGTTTATATGAGCAATTTGGTAGTTAGTTTTGATTAGTTTTCGATTTAAGATAGGTTGTGTAATACTGCTAAATAATCCATAAGCCCAAGAGTTTGGATTAGTAAGTAATGATGCTTCAAAAGCCTGCAAACCCATGTTGAGATTAAAATTGATAGAAGGGAAGAATGCTTTTTTGGCAGCACTTAGGTCGAAACGAGTAGCTAATAGTTCTAATTCAGCCGCTTTTATATCTGGTCTATTGGCTAACAACTGACTTGGAATACCCGCTTGAATTGCTAAGTTATTGATAGTCAAAGTACTACTTCTACTTATACTTTGAGGGTACCTTTGCAATAAAAAATTGATGTTATTCTCAAGCAGGTTTTTCATTTGTTCTATCTCTGCAATGATGGCTCTGTTTTCTAAAATTTGTGCTTGAAATTGCTGTATTGCCAATATATTTATTTGGGCGGCTTCTTTTTGTATTTTAAGCACTTCTAAAATATTTTCTTGCAATTTTATATTGTTTTTCAATATTTCACTTTCTGCATCAAGTGCCACTAATTCATAGTAATTTTTGGCGATTTCAGCAACAAGATTACTTTTGAGCCAATTGATAGCCTGCACGGAGCTAAGTAAACGCAATTGTGCAGCTTGTTTTGATTTTTTTAGTTTAGCAAGGAAATCAACTTCCCAACTTGCACTAAAGCCCACATAAAAATCGGGTAAATGGATAGGAATTAATTCATCAGGTTTTATTTCTGTTGTGATGTTTCCTGCACCATCCATTGTATGTAGCCCAAACCTCCGCAAACTTGGTGCTACTCCTACAGTGATTTCTGGAAGGCGGCTCGCTTTTGCTTGTTCATAGTTATTTTTTGCTATTTCTATCTGAAGATATGCATTTTGCAGGTCTGGGTTATTATCCAATCCTATCTGTATAAGATTTTTCAATAGTGAGTCTGCGAAAAAAACATTAGTGTTCCAATTTGATATGTTATTAGTATCCTGCGTAGTTTCAGTATATTCTGTGGGTAAGTTTGGGTATTTATAGTTTGTCTGTTGTAGGGTAGGAACACAACTCCAAAGAGAAATACTAATGGCAGAAATGAATATATAATTGAATAAATTTTTCATGAGCATTGTATGGTTAGAGAGTTTCGGTATAGGGTGTTTCCTCTGTCTGTTTGTCCTTAGTAAAACGTTGGATTATGTTTGCAAAATAATAGTACAGACAAGGGATTAAGAAAACACCTATGAGAGTACCTATCAGCATACCACCAATAGAGGAGTACCCTATGGTTTGGTTACCAATAGCACCTGCGCCAGTAGCCGCTGCTAAGGGGATAAGCCCTGCTATGAAAGCAAAAGATGTCATCAGAATAGGTCGCAATCTAAGTACGGCGGCTTCTATGGCGGCTTGTAGTGTAGTACCTCCTTCCTTGTGCTTAAGGGCGGCGTATTCAACTATCAGAATGGCATTTTTTCCTAAAAGTCCTATGAGCATAAGCAAAGATATTTTTGCATATATATTGTTTTCTAAGCCTACGCACCATAGAAACAGAAATGCCCCAAAAATACCTGCAGACAATGATAATATTACGGGCAGTGGCAGGATAAAACTTTCATACTGAGCACTAAGCAGTAAATATACAAAAACAAGGCATATAATAAAAATGTAAATAGCTTCATTGCCAGCGGCTACTTCGTCCCGAGTAATACCTGCCCAATCTATATCATATCCTTTGGGTAGTTGTTCCGATGCTACTTTTCTAATAACATTAATGGCATCACCACTGCTGTAGCCAAGTTGTGGTTCGCCATTAAGTTCTGCTGAGGGAAACATGTTATATCTTGTGATTTGATCTAATCCATATACTTTTTTGATGGTAGTAAAAGCAGATAATTGTACCATTTTATCTTGGTTATTTTTCACATAGAACTTTAGCACGTCTTCGGGTTTTGCCCTGTTTTCAGGAGGGGATTGCACCATTACTTTGTACATTTGCCCAAAGCGTATAAAATTGGTAACATATTCACTCCCTAATAGGGTCTGTAGTTCGCTCATTATATTTTCAGCATCTACACCTTTCTGAGCCGCTTTATCCTCGTCTATGGTCAATAAATATTGCGGATAGTTAGCATCAAAAATAGAAAAAGCACTTTTAATTTCAGGTTGTTTTTTTAAATCATCAATAAATTTTTTAACAACCTCTTCCATTTTTTTGAAATCATTAGTACCCGTTTTATCAAGTAGTCGTAATTCGAAACCACTTGCGTTGCCATAGCCGGGTACTGCCGGGGGAGGGAAAAATTCAAGTTTTGCTCCTTTGATGTCTTTGGTAAGTTCTGTAAGTTCATCAATCACCTCATATACTGATTGCTCTCTTTCATCCCAATTTTTTAGGTTTACTAATACAGTGCCATAGGTTGCGCCTGTTCCATCTGAGAGAATATTAGTGCCTGCTAATGAGGATATACTTTCAACAGAACTAAGCTTTTGTGCTTTTCTCTGAACTTCATTCACTATTTCCTTAGTTCGTTCTAAGGTTGCTCCTGAGGGGGTAGTAATACTAACATAAAACATACCTTGGTCTTCATTGGGTATGAAACTATCAGGTAGCCATTTGCCTAATAAAATAACATTTATAGTAAAAAAGGCTATCATCAAAAAGTTAAGAATTGGATAATTAAGAATTACTTTTACTATCCTTTCATATAGATTAGAGGTTTTCTCATAAACAGTATTAAATTTTTTGAAAAAACGTGCTAAGATTCCTTTTGGCTTGGCTGTTTTTTTCTGGTGATTGTTTTTCAGGAATAAAGCACACAGAGCAGGTGTAAGAGTAAGGGCACTAATGCCTGAAAGCACAATAGCGATAGCTATGGTAATAGAAAATTGTTTGTAAAAAATACCTGAGGGACCGCCCATAAATGCAGTTGGTATAAACACAGCAGACATGATGAGTGTAATAGCAATGATTGCGCCGCTAATTTCTTTGAGGGCATCTTGAGTAGCTTCTTTGGGAGAAGCCCCCGCCTCCATTTTTACGTGCACCGCCTCCACTACGACTATGGCATTGTCTATCACTATTCCGATGGCTAATACTAAAGCAAATAATGTGATAAGATTTAAGGAAAAACCTAATAATTGCATGAAGAAAAAAGTTCCTATGAGCGATACAGGTATAGCCAAAGCGGGAATGAGCGTAGAGCGAAAATCTTGTAAGAATATAAACACAACTATAGACACCAATAAAAAGGCTTCTATAAATGTTTTGATTACTTCGTGTATAGATGCATCTAAAAAGCGGCTTACATCGTAGCCTATTTCGTAATCCATGCCTTCTAAAAAAGTTTTTGCTTTTAACTCTTCCATTTTTGCTTTTATATTTTTGATTACTTCATTGGCATTAGAGCCAGGTAGCTGTTTAATCATAATAGAAGCAGTGGGATTTCCATTTAGTTTGGCTTCCACATCGAAATAAGTAGTTCCAAACTCTACTTTAGCAATGTCCTTGATGCGTAAAATTTTTCCTGTTTCGTCTGCTTTGATGGGTATATTTTCATACTGCTCTATGGTATTATATTTACCTGTATACTTAAGTACATATTGCAATGAATAGTTAGTGCGGTCAGAGTTTTCGCCGATTTTGCCCGGAGCCGCTTCTATGTTTTGTTTTTGAAGTGCCTCATTAAATTCTTGAGTGGAGATTTCGTGTGCTAACATCTTTGTAGGATTCAGCCAAATACGCATAGCGTATTCTTTAGCACCCAATATATCAGCATAGCCTACTCCTTTCACTCTTTTGAGTTCAGCCAAAACATTGATATCCGCAAAATTGTAAAGGAACTTTTCTTTGAGGGTGGTATCTTTGCTATATATACTAAGATACATTAACATAGAATTTTCTTCTTTAGCAATCTTTACTCCATTCTTAATTACTTCCTCTGGCAACTCTCCCATAACGGCAGCAACCCTATTTTGTACATTTACGGCTGCAATATCAGGGTCTGTACCTATTTCAAATATAATTTGTACTACACCTACTCCATCATTACCAGCATCACTACTCATATATTTCATGCCGGGCACGCCATTGATGGCTCTTTCCAAGGGAACAATGGCAGCTTTGGTTACTGTTTCTGCGTTAGCACCTGTGTACTCTACTGTTACGTTTACTTCTGGTGGTGCTATGCTGGGGAACTGTGTAATAGGGAGGTTAAGAAGTGCAAGAAACCCCAACAAAGTAATTATAACCGATATTACTATAGATAATATCGGGCGTTGAATAAACTGAGATGTCATCTTACCTTATTATTTTGTATTAAATGATGATTTAAGTTGTTCAATACTTTTTAAGTCAGGGATGATTTCTGAGCCTTCTCTAACAAATTGTATTCCTTCGTACAAAACCTTATCTTTTGAGGATAGCCCCGCCCGAACTACATAGAAATTGCCAAGCCTTTCACTTACTTGTATTTTTCGTAGTTCTATTTTATTTTGATGATTAACTACATAAACATACAAGTTTTCTTGCACCTCAAAAGTTGACTTTTGAGGAATTAGTAGGGCTTTGGCAATAGGGATACTTACCAAGATTTTTCCTGAAGCTCCATGTTTGAGTATTTTTTTCTTATTGGGAAATCTGGCACGAAAAGCCAAGTTTCCTGTGTTTTTATCTATTTCACTATCAATAGTTTCTATCACTCCTTTTTCAGAAAATAGGTTACCATTTGCCATTTTTAAGTAAACAGATTTGCTAAAGTTAGCATCATCAATATATTTTAAGTAATCATTCTCGGAAATATTAAAGTATGCAAAAATTTCAGTATTGTTAGAAAGGTTAGTTAATAAATCTCCCTCTTCTAACAAAGAGCCTATTTTATAGGGAATGCGTCCGATAAAACCATTAAAAGGTGCTCTAATTTGTGTAAAGCTAAGGTACAAATTGGCAACTTCTATGCTTGCATTAGCATCTTCTATTTTAGCTAAAATAGCATCTTTTTTTGCTTGTATTAATGCTAATTCAGAATTTGAAACAACATTGTTTTGCACTAAAATTTTTATATTTTCCGTTTCTATTTCTATTTGTTTGAGTTCCGCTTCTGCATTTCGGAGTTGTGCATTGGCTTTCAAAATTTCTTCTTGGTAGCCTCTTACGTTGAGCGAAAAAAGTAATTGACCTTTGCTTACTTCTGCTCCTTCATCTATATAGATTTGCTCAATGAAACCTCTTACTCTTGATCTAATTTCTATGTTCTGAATGGATTGTATTTCGGCAACATATTCTTGTACGTAGCTCGAATCTGTGATTATGGGCTGAAATACAATATATTTCTCTACACTATTTTTTTCAGCAGCTTGACTTGAGCCACAAGAAATAAGATAAAATGTGACTATGGTATAAATTATTAATTTGAAAATTTGTAAAATAATATTTTTATTATTCATATCTATGTTTATTTATTATTAGATAAAATATTGCCTTTGGTAAATTTTCTGAACGGCTACAATAATTTAACTTCTCTGAAGTTATATGTTTTTGGTTCAGAAATAGTACCTGATGTAAAAAAAAATAATTATTGAATGCACAAGAATAGATCATCAGGTACATTCAAGATAGGGGAATAAATAATAATGAAAATTAAATAATAAACTCTGGGGGAGAGTAATAGGGTTGTAGTATTGGAGAAAGATTGAATGGAGGATAATAGGGTGGGTATTTGACACAAATAACTATATTATTATCTTGTTTTAGAACAGAAGGGATTATAAATAAATCTAATGTGATTTTTTTCTTAAAGATTGACTCTTTCGTATCATCGTCATCATCATATTCTAAGATAGTATCTCCAAACCCTAAGCTGATCTCGATGATAAATTCTATTAAACTTTCTTGGTCATTGTAACTTAGATCTTCTGGAATGTAGTTAGGTAATTTGTCAGGAGCATCTATACTAAGATTAAGTATGCAAAGGCAAACGAAACCCCAGAGATACATTGTAAATGGTTTTTGTCTGAAAATATGGAAAGTATTATAACGCATCATCATTTTTTATAACGCTTTCAGAACAAAAAAGTTTTTTATATAGCTTTGTTGATAGTTGCTCAATTGTTCAAACTCCCTTGTCGAATCCAAGCCTCTATTTTTTCTATTTCACAAGCCGAAAGTTTCGCGGCATTTTTGGGCATAGGAGAGTAGCCTGATAGGTGCTTGATACTACCTAAAAGTTGATTATTGAGCGCGTAAACCCTTACATTGGTATAGGTAGCCAAATTGACTCCGCCCGAAGCACCTGCGTTGTTGTGGCAACCTACGCACTGTTGTTGTATGATAGGATTGACAGTGTTGCTAAAACTTACTTTTAGGGTATCGCATGGCGTTGATTGTCCATTGTTGAATAAATCATCTCCATTGTTATAAGTGCAACTTACCAACATCCAAGAGATAGCAAGGAAAAATATAAATACTGATAGGAGTGTACGCATAAATTTATGTTTTTTTAAGAAAAATAAAACCTATAAGATTTTCATTACAAAAAACTTATAGGTTTAGGGTTTTGTTGTCTGATAGATAAAATATTTTAGCCGATGATGCCGTTACGGATTGTTCTTACTTTATCAGTGATAGATTGTATTGTTTTGTCAGTAAGTACAAAATCACCTTTGTTATTTTTGATTTTTTCTTCAATGTTCAAATCATCATACAATTTAGCCAATGCTTCTAAATCGCTGATAAGTTTTTTCACTTGTTCGTCTTCTTCACCCAAAGATTGCAATACTTTAATAAGATCTTTGAGGGGTTCTTTTTGTTTTAAAATCACACGCACTAAAGGGATAAGTAGCTGATTTTTAGCATCTTCGGGGAGTAAATCTTTAGGAAATGTAGCTACTAACTCCGTAGAGATATACAAGCCCTCAATGAAACTGCCAGCAAAAACGAAGGAAGAGATGTTGTTTCTTTCATTTTTCTTAAGATAATTATCAGCCGATTTGATAGATTCGTCTATGATACCAGCCAATGAATCTTTATTGCTCAGATTTTTTTTGAATTTTTCTACTGTTGAAGGGTCAAAAACATTAGTAAGACCTAATTTATCGCCCAATTCTTTTACAGATTTCATGTATTCCAAAGCATTTTGGGTTTCGCCATATACCGATACGTATCCTATATCAGTAGCATATACACCCAAATTGACTGCTGCTGTGAAATTTGTTGTTTTGTATTTGCTTACGTGTGCAGGTTTATTGGCAAGACTTTTATCAAACTCTACTCCCGTAGATTCCAATAAATAAGGAATTTCAGTAGGTTTTGGTACTTCATTCAGTATTTTTTTGAGGTTTTCTTTTACCTCCGATTGTTGTGTTGTATCTTCTTTTGTTTGCTCTTTTTTGCCATTTCCGCAAGCATTCAAACCCAAAATGACTGCAAAAGTCAATGCAGTGTATGTAAGAAGTTTTTTGTGATTATGTAGCATATCAAATTTTAGATTTATGGTAATTTAGTAGAAATTAATAGCAATATTAGTGAATATTTTAGTTTTTTGTGCTAATGTAAAAATAATTTTTTAAGGTTTGGTTTTTTAGGGCATATTTTCTTTTGCTTGGTACATCAACCCCTCTTTAAGAGCAAAAAAAGAAATGCGTATGCCTCTGAATTGGAATTTTTCGACAATGTATTTTAACATTATCAATGCAACCACAATCATATCTGCTCTAACGGGTATAATGCCTTGCGTTTGTAGCCTTTCTTGGCGATTTTTGGCAATAATATCATCATAAATATGCTCAAACTCTGCTTTGGAAAGAAAAGAAGAAGATAGATTGTTGTCAAAATAACCATTGGTTCGTAAACTGTGTATTTCTACGAGTGTTTCGAAAGTACCCGAAGAGCCTACCAACTGCGATGGGGAGTGTATGCGTGTAGCTGCCCATAAAGGTTTGAGTACATCTTCAAGGTAGTTATTTATCTGTTGAATATTTTCAGTACTAATAGGGTCTTGTGTGAAAAAAGCGTCTAAGAGCCTTTGCGCGCCTATTTCAAAACTTTGCTTCCAAAATATTTTTTGCGCATTGGCTAAACTAAACTCCACACTTCCGCCGCCAATGTCCATTAATAGGGCGGTGTTTTCGCCTATTTTTAAGGCATTATTAACCCCTTTATAGATGAGCAAAGCCTCTTCATCGCCTGAAATAATTTGCACCTGAAAGCGGGTTTTTTGTTGGATATTGCCTATGATTTGTGTAGCGTTTTGGGCATTTCTGAAAGCACTTGTAGCCACAACGGTAGCCTCTTCTGGAACTATTTCATAACTTTTCAAACGCAATGCGAACTGTTCCAAAGCTTCATAGATGCGAACCTGTGCCGCCTCTACAATCAAACCCTGCGAAATACCTCCTTCGCCTATTTTTACGCCTATGCGTTCGTCTATTAGTTTTTGGGGGGCTTGTTGTGGTGCGTACTCTGCAATGAGTAAATGGAAAACATTAGTTCCTAAATCGATGAAGGCTTTTCGTGTTTGCATAGCTTTTGTGTAAAAAAAAATAAATTCATGGAAATTTGTGCAAATTTTACAATAAATTCGCAAATGAAAACATAGAATACCTTAATTTTTTAAATAGATATGGAAAATAATTTAGACAATTTAGACAACTTAGGGGGTGAAAGTAATGCCCAACAATTCAATGCAGAAGGAGGAAGCATTGCAAATGCGGGAAAAGAAGCGGCACAAAGTCGCCGTACACGCATTATCATTGGTTGGGTATTGACCATAGCAGTAAGTTTGTTGTTGTTTGCAACAGCTTCTGCCAAATTTACAGGAGCTGCCGAGCCCGAGTTTGTGAAATACCGCTTAGAAGGTTATCTGATAGGCATAGGCATTTTAGAAGTAATATGCACTATATTATTCATCATACCGATGACGAGTCGCATTGGTGTAGTTTTACTAAGTAGTTATTTTGGGGGTGCTATTGTGGCACATCTCACCTCTAACACCATTTTTATTCTCCCTCTCTTTGTATTGTTTATCATCTGGACAACCGCTTTTGTCAAAGACCCCGATTTTTTTGGCAAATTTCTAAAATAAAAAATTTTAACCCATTCATTCTATAAACTAAGACAGCATACATGGCAAATCAATTTGAAGATTTACAAAAAGCACTCACCCCACGACAAATCGTAGCGGAGTTAGACAAATACATCATAGGGCAGCAAGAAGCCAAAAAATATGTAGCCATTGCTCTTCGCAACCGATGGAGGCGCATGCATAGCAGCCCCGAAATGCAAAAAGAAATAGTGCCCAATAATATTCTGATGATAGGCGCGACAGGAGTAGGCAAAACCGAAATTGCAAGGCGTTTGGCTAAAATTGCCGAAGCTCCTTTTACTAAAGTAGAAGCCTCTAAATTTACGGAAGTAGGCTATGTAGGCAGAGATGTGGAAAGCATGGTACGCGACCTTGTAGAGCAATCTATCAATATGGTGAAAAGCCAAAAAAAGGAACAACTACAGCAGAAAGCCATGCAAGCCGTAGAAGACCATATACTCGATATTCTTATTCCGCCAATGCGTGCTGGCTCCGAAGAAGACATAGAACTCAATGAACGCACAAGAGAAAAATTTCGCGAAAAAATAAGACTTGGCGAGTTAGACAGCCGAAAAATAGAAATACAAATACAACAAAATAGTCAAGGAAATATAGGAGTAATGACACCCGGCATAGACGAAATAGCCCTCTCAAGTCTTCAGGGTATGCTGGAGGGAATGATGCCTAAAAAACTCAAAAAACGCTCTGTAACCATCAGTGAAGCACGTAAAATTCTTTTAGACGAAGAAATACTGAAGCTCATTGATATGGACGAGGTGAAGGAAGAGGCACTTTTTAAAGCCGAAAATGCAGGAATTATATTCATAGACGAAATAGACAAAATAGCCGCAAAAGGGGCAGCAAGTGGACCCGATGTGAGCCGCGAAGGAGTGCAAAGAGATTTATTGCCTATTATAGAGGGTAGTGCGGTCAATACCAAACACGGTGTTGTAAAAACGGATCATATTCTATTCATCGCCGCAGGAGCATTCCACGTTGCAAAACCTTCCGATTTGATACCAGAGTTGCAAGGGCGTTTTCCGATTCGTGTAGAGTTGAACAGCCTTAGCAAAGACGATTTCTACAGAATACTCAAAGAGCCTAAAAATGCGCTTACTAAACAGTACGAAGCACTACTTTTGGCTGAAAATGTAGTCTTACAATTCGAAGATGAAGCCTTGTTGAAGTTAGCAGAAATTGCCTCGCAAATCAATAGCGAAGTTGAGAATATAGGCGCAAGACGCTTACATACTGTAATGAGCCATCTTTTAAATGAGTTTTTGTTTGATATTCCTGATAAAATTCAGGATACAACACTTCACGTCAGTGCAGCGATGGTAGAACAAAAATTGAATGGTTTAGTAAAAAACAAAGACATGAGCCAATACATTTTGTAAATGCAAAGTGATTTTACAATAGTGGAGAGGGCTTCTTTGAGCCAATCAAATGAAGCCTTAATTTGAGTAAAACCATCACAAAAAAAAGAAACTATTGAGGCAACTCCGCACGGAACAATGTTAAAAATGCATCTATTTGGGCTTTATTCTCCGAATAGTACAAATTACCATTGCCTCTGTCGGTATCTTCCCAAAAAGTAGGCGTTGCACTTCGCAATCTTTGACAAGTATTTTCTACGAAGCTAATCAATTTTTCTTTTCCAAACATGCCTATGTCTTCACAAATGTCTGTTACAATTTTCTTCACAAAATGCTCTTTCCCTTCTTTCATATAAAACAAGCCTAATGATACTTGCAAAACTCTTACTCCACCCATCAAACGCATCTTTTCTTGGGCTACTTGTTCGCCGCCTGAAGCTGCCAAATCATCTATTTGTAAAAAGGCATTCAGCACATCTTCTTGTAAGGTTTCGGGCAAGGTAGTATGGCTAAGTTGCATGAGTAATTTCTGCATTTCGTAGGTGAATACATCTACTAAGAAAGTAAAAGAACCATCTTGTTGGCTATGACGGTAAATTTCTTTAGTATAAATATTCAAATAAAATAGACTTTGTTTTACGTATTTTTCTTGTTTTGTATTAATTAAATAAGCTATGAAATCGCTATAGTGCATAATAGCATTGTATAAATTACGTGCTTCGCTATTGCGCAAACCGTGTTTGATACCAAAACGCAACAGTGTATTGAAGCGAATCAAGATAACATTCATTAAGGCTTCATCTTGCTGTTGAGCGGCTATTTTACCACATTTTGACAACTCCGCCGCTACTAAGGTAGCCAAAGCAAAATCGCCACGCTCAATAAGTCTTAGGTAAGCATCGCCAAAGAGACGGAAGATTTTTTGCTCAAAAAAAGTATGGCTTGCTTCCATTTCATCATACTGTTCGTTCATTGTTTTGAAAGAAACATCATTGCGCGCTTTTTCATACATCAGGAAAAAATCGTGAGGGAATGTATTTTTATTGCGTACATAATACTGTGCAATAGCACTCATTCTACTAATGATTTCAGCTTTGGGTTCTTTAAAAGAGGCATACTCAAGTAAATCATCTAATTGATTGAGTGCTTCTAAGAGGCGATATTGATACTCGTCCATTTGTTTTTTAGTGTTGATGTATTTTATTGTATCAATTCGTTGCAAGCTACTAATATAAATGCGCCAAATTACATTGTTAGTTTTGGTATAGAGCAGGATATAAATAACATAGGGGATAGCCAAAAGCAAAGCAATAGGAAGCATAACATAAGTATTTAAAAGTATGCTTGCTTTGTAGGAAGGAGTATGATGAGAATTTTCGGAGAAAAAAAGTTGTAGATAAACATTGTGCAAAGAGCCAATGGAAATGAACCAAACATAAAATAGACTTTTGATATCGTTGATGTAAAGGTCTATCAATTTAGGTGTACTTTGCGAAGCAATAGAAATAACAACTATTAGCGTACCTAAAACCAAGCCTAATAAACTCAGCCAAGTTTCAGGGGCAAATTCCATTTTTAACTGTTCACTTTGACTTAGTAGTGAATTCAAATGGGCGAAATGGGCAGAGTTGATATTTTTAAAAACTACAAAATCTATCAAAATAGTGCCACTTACCACTATTAACAATATGAATAAAGATTTATAACGATTGAAGAAATGCGAGAAGATGAGAGAGTAGTATAACTTTTTCATTTGAAAACAGAAAGTTTTAATTTTTCTTTGCAACAAAAATATGAAAAAAAGACATAATTTGCGACTTACTTCTATTTCAATGTCAATTTTTGTGCTACTTTGTGCTTGTGAAGCCCAAAATGAAAAAAATATAATGACACAATTTGAATCCAAAATATGGGTGAGTGCCCAAAAAGACACCCTGCGCTACCGTTGGCTCATACCAAAAGACTATGAACCAAGTAAAAAATACCCTTTAGTAATTTTTTTGCACGGCGTATACCAACGTGGAGACGACAACATTCGCCAAACCGAAGACATTGCTCATGTATTCTTAGACGAAACCCACCGCAAAAATTATCCTTGTTTTCTGATAGCCCCACAATGCCCAAAAGACAGCTATTGGGCTAATTTTGTTCGCGATGAAGAAGGCAAACGCGCCTTAGGCAACAAGCCCACTTTGTCTATAGGTTTATTGATTAAATTAATCAAACAATTGCCCAAAGAATATGCCATTGATACAGACCGTATTTATATCACGGGGCTTTCTATGGGGGCTTTTGGTACTTTTGATTTACTCATGCGCGAGCCCGAACTATTTGCCGCAGCCGTTCCTATTTGTGGGGGTGGCGTACCAAGCTATGCTTCTGTTTTTAAACATGTGCCTATTTGGATTTTCCATGGAGCAGAAGATGAGGTAGTACCTGTACAGTATTCGCGCGAGATGGTCAAGGCATTAGAAAACGCAGGTGGGAGTCCTCTTTATACAGAATACCCCGCCATTAAGCACGATAGTTGGACACCCGCCTACCAAGAACCCCAATTATTCGATTGGTTATTTAGCCAGAAAAAAGAAAATCAGCACTCCGAAGACCCCTTAGAGCAATAGTTTTTCAGCTTTATCAAACAGTTTTAAGGCTTTCTGAAAAATTTCATCTTGCTCAAACCAGATGGGGTAAAAACCTCTGCTTTGCCATACACTACGGGCTATCCATGCCTTAAGGTGAATCTGAATATCTTTCTCTAACTCAGAAGATGTCAAACCGTTGGTAGCTATCTTCCCTTGTTGGGCGCGTTTCAATACTTCTTCTATCCATACTTTAGGCAGGTTAAAATTGGTTTTAAAATTTTCATATTTCATGTTTGCCAATTCAGCTTTGTAGGTGGCATAGTAACTTAGAGCTACTTCTCTGATGATGTCATCGCGGTAAAGGTCATTCAAATAGCGTTGTATGGCACTGCTATCAAAAGACACAAAAACATCAGGCATAATACCTCCACCACCATATACTTTCCGTCCTTTGGCTGTGGTATATTGTAGCGATTTATCAAATTTGATACTATCTGCCGAAAAATATTCTCCTCTTTTGTATCTTTCTAAAATTTCATTTTCGTAGGCATCTTTTTTATCTTTTGTAAAAGGTTTTTGGATAGACCTTCCACTTGGGGTATAATAGCGTGAAATAGTGAGCCTAAGTTCCGAACCATCTGAAAGTGCTATGGGCATCTGTACAAGCCCTTTTCCGAAGGAACGCCTGCCTACGATGAGCGCACGGTCGTTGTCTTGGAGAGCTCCTGCCAAAATTTCGGAAGCAGAGGCACTGCCCTCATTGATGAGTACAATTACTGCCCCTTTTTCCATCATACCTTGAATGTGCGCTTTGTGTTCTGAATCATATTTTGAGCCTTTTCCATCGGTATAAACGATTTTTACACTTCCTGCCAAAAGCTCATCAGCAATGTTGATGGCTCTGTCCATATAGCCACCCGGATTGTCGCGGAGGTCAATAATGAGGCGTTGCATGCCTTGTGCTTGTAATTTTTCGAGTGCTTCACGAAATTCTTTGTAGGTATTAGAGGCAAAGCGTGTAATTTTGATAAAACCTGTTTGGGCATCTACCATAAAACTTACTTCTACTGAAGGGCTTGTGATGGTATTTCGAGTTACGGTGTAGTGCATCAGTTGTTTTTTGCCTTTTCTCAAAACACTTAGTTTAACTTTTGTACCTTTTTTTCCTCTCAGTAGTTTGAATATTTGTGCATTGTCTATTTTGATGCTTGCTATATTTTTATCATCTACTTTTATGATTTTGTCGCCTGCTTGCAAGCCTTCTTTTTCGGAAGGACCGCCAGGAATGATGGCAGCAATATGCACTGTATCGCGGACAATGTTGAACTCAATGCCTACGCCCTCGAAATCACCTTCTAATTGAGAGTGTGCCAATTGTATATTTTTGGCAGCGATATAGCTTGTATGAGGGTCTAATTTTTCTAAGAGTTGTTCTATAGAAAAATCTACTAACTCATCAATTTTGACTGTGTCTACATATTCTTGGTCTATATAGCCTAAAATTTCTTTGATTTTTTGATAGTTGGCTTGCGCGCTCTGACTTCTAATGCCTCCAAAAAGCATCGCACCGAGCCAAATGCCTACTCCTAAGGAAAGAAAAATAAGCAAAGGGAGGCGAATTTGCCAATTGGTATTCTGTATTTTATCTTCAGGCTTGTGTTCGCTTGTTTTATTTTCGTCTTCTTCTGTTGCAATCATGAGTGTTGGTTTAAAAAAGATTCTATGGCTTTGTTTACTTGTTCGGGTTCTTCTATAGAGGAACTATGCCCAGCCCCTTCGATGATGACTAACTGGGCTTGTGGAATTTGGCTTTTGATTCTTTCTGATTTGGCAGGCACAGTGGCTACGTCTTGGTCGCCAACGATAATCAGGGTAGGGAGTTGTATGTTTTTTAGTTCATCAAAAATGGGTTTTCTCTCTATCACTCCTTTTACGGCGCGTGTAATGGTCGATGGGTTGTTAATGAGTTCTTTTTTCCATTTTTTTACCAATTCTTTTCTTGTAGAGTCTTGTAGTATTTTTTGCCCAAACATAATTTTCATTACGGGTTTGGCTACTGCCCAAGTGCCGAGCCAGCGCACTACGTTGTTAAGAGTTGTATAACGAGGTACGTTTTCGGTGGGTTCTGCATCGGCAGAGGTTTCTAAGAGTATCACAGAGCGCAATAGTTCGGGGTGTCTTGCGCCTAAACGCATTGCAACAAAACCACCCATAGAAAGTCCTGCAAAATGGCAAGGTGCTGCATTAAGTGCTTTGATGAGTGCTACGGCATCTTCAGTGAGGGTATCCATGTCGAGTCCTTCGGTAGTTTTTTGGCTTTGCCCTTGCCCTCTATGGTCATAAATGATACAACGGTAGCGATTTTTGAGTGCTTCTACTTGGTTGAGGAACATTTTTCCACTCCAAAGCAACCCATGTGAAAAAACGATGGTTTCTGCACCGCTGCCATATTCTTCATAATATATTTGAACATTGTTTATGGTAATGTGAGGCATAAGTGTATGATGAGTTTGAGAGAATCAAATTTTTAAGGATATAAAATTAATCAAAAAAAAGTTTTTTTGTTTTTTCTCTCAAGTTTTTTTCACTGCATGAAGCGTTAATTAATGTTAATCGATGGGCGAAAAATGCTCTCTTCGGCGTTCTTCCATATCTTCGATGGGTTTAATGACCGTGTTATTAATTCTTTTTTCTAACCTACGATTAATCATTACTAAACCATACGCCATAAAAGTATTGATGAGGAATATAAAAAAGGGCAATCCTCCTGTGTATTTTTCTACTAAGGGTTTGATGAGCATCAATAAAAATTGGGCTACTGAAAACAAAGAAATGAAAATAAGATTGCGGCTCAGTTGCATCGGAATATTGAATTTTCCTAAGAGTGCAATGGTAGCAAACAAGAGTGTCATCACTAATAAAATCAAAAAATATTGCACATAAGAGGCTTGTTGTTGCGCTTCTAATTTGGCTTGTTCTTGTTCGCGGCGATATTGTTCTTGTCTAAATCTTTTTTCGGTTTTTTCTATTGCCAAAAGTGTTTGTTTTTTGAAAAGGCTATCTTTCAACTCATTATACATCATGTGATATTCGTGCGCTTTGTCAAATTCTTTTTTGCGCGCATAAATTTTTGAGATAATGAGCGAAGCCTGACAAAGCTCCTCATCAGCTTTTATTTCTTGAGCAAGTGTTTCACTTCTTTTGGCACATTCGAAGGCATTGTTGTTGCGTGCTAATTCCAGATAAGCCTCTGCCAAATCGTTCAATACAGCGGCAGAGCCTTTTTTGTTTTTGAGTGTTTGTTCATAAATCTCTAAGGCTTTACTATAGCTTTCTATAGCTTTTTCGTACATATTTCGGCTTTTGTAAGAGTTGCCCATTAATCTAAGACATTCGGCGCGTCCTTTTTCATTTTTGAGTTTGTCCATAAAACCCAATGCTGCCAAGAAATTTTTGAGTGCGTCTATGTGTTTATTGACGCGCTGATAAGCAATGCCTAAGTTTTTATAGGCTTCGCTTTGCGCCCTTTCATTGTTGTAATTTTTAGCAGTTTGCAATGCTTTTTGCGCATAGTTAATGGCTTCTTTCACGTCTATTTCAGTATACTCTTCTGAAAGACCATTGTAAATTTCAGCGGTTTGTGCATTTTCCTCTTCTGTGGAGAGCAAGCGAATGAGGCTGTCTATTTTTACTTGGTTTTGAGCAGAAACAGACAAGGGGCTGAGTGTGATGGCTAATAGAAAACACCCTACCGATTTTGATAAAAATAAATTCCAGTTTACCGTAGTCATTTTAGTTGTTGTGTTTTCTAAATAATAATCAAAATTGAAGCCAATTGAAAAAAGTCTTATTATTTTTTTGATTATTTCCAAATCGTTTCTTTAATTTGTAGTTCAAATAGAAATTGTCAATCAATTATTCAGCATACAACAATATGACCGAAACAGTCTTTGCCTCTCTCACAGTCATCACTCTGGTAATAGTAGTGCTTGTGTTTTTGCTGCTTTTCGCCCAAGCAGTATTAGTACAAAGTGGTCCCGTAAAAATCATTATCAATGGCGATGAGTCTAACCCTGTGGTTGTTTCTGCGGGTTCGAGCTTATTAAGTACCCTTGCTCAAAGAAGCATGTTTCTGCCCTCTGCTTGCGGAGGCGGTGGCACTTGTGCCATGTGCAAATGCGTAGTAGAATCGGGTGGGGGAGATGTCCTGCCTACAGAATTGGGGCATCTGAACCGCCAAGAGCGAAAAGATAATGTACGTTTGGCTTGCCAAGTAAAAGTAAAAAATGATATGCAAATTCGCATACCTGAAGAAATATTTGGAATTAAAAAATGGGAATGCGAGGTAGTATCTAATTATAATGTGGCTACTTTCATCAAAGAATTTGTAGTAAAACTGCCCGAAGGCGAAACACTTCACTTTGAATCGGGGGGGTATATACAAATAGATGTACCTGTTTGCGAAGTAGAATTTAAGACTATAGAAATAGCTCCTCACCCCGAAGACCCCGCAGGCGCAGATAAATTCAGACCTGAATGGGATAAATACAAACTTTGGGATTTGAAAATGAAAAATGATGAGCCTATTTTCCGTGCATACTCTATGGCAAATCACCCAGCAGAAGGTAATATTATCATGCTTAATATCCGTATTGCTACACCTCCTTGGGACAGAGCGGCAGGTAAATGGATGAACGTGAACCCTGGTATTTGTTCTTCTTATATCTTTACGCGCAAACCCGGTGATAAAGTTACTATTTCTGGACCTTATGGCGAATTTCACATCAACCCAACCCAACGCGAAATGATTTACATAGGGGGTGGGGCAGGTATGGCTCCTTTGCGCTCGCACATATTCCATCTTTTCCATACTGAAAAAAGCAACAGAAAAGTATCTTATTGGTATGGCGGACGCTCAAGAAGAGAACTTTTTTATACAGAACATTTCCGCAACATAGAAAAAGAATTTCCTAACTTCAAATATCATATAGCACTTTCTGAACCATTGCCCGAAGACGATTGGAAAGTGAAAAAAGACATAGACGATGCCGAAGGCGAAGGATATGTTGGCTTCATTCACCAAGTACTGAACGATAACTATCTTAGCAAACATGCAGAGCCCGATGAAATAGAGTTTTATCTCTGCGGCCCGCCTATGATGAATGCTGCGGTGCTTAAAATGCTTGAAGATATGGGTGTGCCTGATGAAAATGTTCGTTTTGACGACTTTGGCGGCTAAAATAACACTCCATTGTGTATGAATTTATATTCAAAAGAAGGATTGAAAAGTCCTTCTTTTTTTATTTATGCATATTTTTTGTCAAATTGATTCATAATATCGATATACTCTTCAGGCAATCGGCTTACTACAAAGTCAATGATTTCTGCGGGTATTTGTTTATAATAGGCAGAGGCGATACCGCCAGCAATACATGCAATGGTATCACTATCGCCTCCTATGGAGATGCCAAGCCGAATGGCACTTTCAAAATCGGTGCTTTCGAGAAATGCTACAATAGCCTGTGGTACAGAGCCTTGACAAGTAACATCGAAACTGTAAACTGGGCGAATGGCATCTATAGTGAAGTCAAGATTGTAGTTGAACTTTTCTGTGATAAATTCCTTGATTGTTTGTTTCGATGCGCCCTGCCTTGCCAATAAAATAGCAGCGGCAGTTGATTGCGCACCTTTAATGCCTTCGGGGTGGTTGTGGGTGATTTCTGCGGTTTGTTTGGCAACCTCTATGACCGTTTCTATGTCGTTAAAAGCAAAACCTACGGCACTTACCCTCATAGCCGAACCATTGCCAAAACTACCATAAGGTTGTAGGTCAGTATTTTGTAACCAATTCTTAAAACTTCCGCCATAGCCACGATTGGGGTATTTTTGCCCATATTCCCAAACTGTTTTGGCAAAATCTTTTTGGTTTAAGATACTATCAGCGATGGCTATAGTAAGGACTGTATCGTCTGTAAATTTACATTTAGGATTGAACAGATTAAAAGTAGTTTTTTTTACATTGTTCCATTCGTACACGGAGCCAATGACATCGCCTGCAACAGCCCCTATAATGGTGTTTGAGTTTGATTTCATCATTTTTTAGTTGGGTATTTGAGTATTAAAATCTATGGCTAAGATACAGCTTTTTTTTTAATGTTTTTGAGCATAGGCACTAAAAAAAGTAAAAAAGGGGGATTGACTTGGTTTAGAATGTTCTTTATCTACCCTATGGAATAGCTTGGTTTGAAGCTATATTTGAGTAAAAAAACTACTTTTTTCTAAATCGTTTTACGCTGAATTAAGTTTGGTAGTTTGGGGCTATTTATTTAGATTTACGCTGAAAAAAGGCTTTTTGCATGCTTTTTGTAATAAATATAATCTCTATCTTCGGGCAATCTAATAAAATAAAAAATAACATGAAGCAATACTATTACTCATTTACCATGATTATATGTTTGGTATTGCCTAACTATTTATGGGCACAGAATCATACTTCGCCTATTGTCTTAACATCAGGTATTGAGATTTTACCTCAAGAACAAGTAGCCTACATAGAAGATCCTACAGGCGAAATGAGTTTTGAACAAATACAACAAAAATATCAACAAGGTAAATATCAATTACTGCCCGAAGCAGCCATCAACTTTGGTATGAGCCAATCTACTTTTTGGCTTATTTGGCAAAGTCATCAAATGAGTGAAGAAAAATATGCTTTCAAACTTTACTACCCCTTGCTCGATTATGTAGACTTTTATTACGAAGACGAAAAAAAACAGTGGAAGTGCTTAAAAGGAGGAGATAAACTCCCTTTTCACGAAAGAAAAATCAATGATAAAGCCTTTCTTTTTGAGCTCAATTTGAAAAAAGGAGAAACCAAAACCTTTTTCGTAAAAATTAAAAATGCAGGCATTACTCGCTCCGAATTGTCTTTTGTCAACTTAAAAAAGTACCTCGAAAAACGCATTTATGAAGATATGTTCTGGGGTATTTTATATGGTATGTATATTCTACTAATAGCCTACAACTTGCTGCAATATAGGGTATTGAAAGAAAAAAGCTATTTATTTTATATTGGTTTCATATTTTTTAATGGAATAGTTACGAGTACTGTAGCAGGGCATTTTTACCAATTTATTACTTTTCGCTTTCCACTACTCAATGAAAAATTAATTGCTATTTCTGCGCTTTGCTCTGTTATTTTTATCAATAAGTTTACTAATTCTTTTCTCAATACAAAACAGCATCTTCGATGGTACAGAAGAATAATAAACCCTATCATCATTACAGCTTATTTGTTGTTAGTCTTCTATCTCTTGAGCAATCAATATGGTATTAGTGTTATGTTTGGTAATTTATTGATGTTGTTTAGTTCGCTCATCATCATTTGGGTTTCCATTCGTGCGGTGCAACGTAATGTACCCTCAGCAGAGTATTTTCTGATAGCCAATCTTTTTGTTTTGGGGGCAGGCTTCATAGGCACAGCCATCAATGCAGGTATCATACCCAATATACCACAAATGAAATATGTAAGCCCTGTGGCATTGGCTATACAAGGCACTCTCTTTTCGTTGGCATTGGCTGATAAGTTTAGAAAAATCAAAAATGAATTATTGCAAACCCAACAAGAAGCCAACCAAATGTTGGAAAGCAAAGTAAAACAGCGTACCCAAGAAATAGAGAATCTAAATAGTGAATTGCTTACTCAGAACGAAGAATTGCACCAATCGCAAGAAGAAATATTGGCACAAAGAGAGTTTATCTCGCGAAAAAATGCAGAGCTTGAAGCCCAAAATACTAAAATTAACAGTAGCATAGAAGCAGCCAAATTGATTCAAAAAGCAATACTACCTTATGTACAAAAAGAAAAAGACCTCTTAGGAAATTATTTTGTGATATATATGCCCAAAGACATTGTATCGGGTGATTTTTATTGGATTAATAAAATTAACCAAAAGACTTTTATTGCAGTTATTGATTGTACAGGACATGGTGTAGCAGGTGCTTTTATGACACTTATAGCGACTAATCTATTGGATAAAATAGTAAAGGTATGGCAAATACATGAGCCTAACCAAATTTTAGAAACCTTACACCAAGAAATTAGAATTGTATTGCAACAAGATGAAAATAAAAATCATAACGGAATGGACGCAAGCATTGTAGTATTAGAGCCTACACCCGAAGGCAGTACCGCCCAAATTACATTTGCAGGAGCTAAAAATGATTTGTACCTAAACACGCATGACCATATCATACAAACGATTGCAGGTACACGAAAAGGCATCGGAGGGCTACAAAATGAAGAAATACAATTCCAAAATCATCATTTCATTGTTCCTAAAAACACTTGGATATACCTCACAACTGATGGATTCATAGACCAAAACAATGTAAAAAGAAAAAAAATAGGCAAACCCAATTTCATACAATGGCTACAAGAATGTGATGGCAATGAAAGCAACGAACAAAAAAATATACTCAGCACAAAACTACAAGCACACATGAAAAATACACAACAAAGGGACGATATTTGTTTGGTAGGTTTTCAAATTGGCGACAACCATTTACTATGATAAAAAAAACGATTTATATAGTAGTACTTTTATGCCTTAAATTTGTTTTGCCAGCGAAAGCGCAAAACGAAATTATATTACAACGCCCTGATACTACTTATACACTCGGCTTGAATATAGAATATTTAGAAGACAATGAGAAAAAACTGACGATTGCAGAAGTAAAAAAAACAAGTACAATATTTCAATACTATCCACGAAAATCCATCAATTTTGCCTACAAAGATGCCAATTATTGGTTCAGAGTACGCCTTAAAACAGCAGAATCGCACGAATGGATTTTACATATCGTTCGCCCTTTTATAGAAAACATAGAAATATACCAATTCAATGAAAAAGATAGTCTTGTAGCACAACATCAATTGGGCATACAATTCCCTTTTCATAAGCGTCTTGTGATGTATCGCACCTTCGTAGTGCCTCTTAGTGTGCCTAAAAATCAAACAACAACGCTTTATATTCACTTTTCAGGCTCAAACTCTAAACAGTTTCCAATGGAAATTACAGAGAAGAGCTACTTTTTCGCCAAAGCCAAACAAGACGATCACATCGTTTGGCTCATCATAGGCGCATTGCTTTCTTTTACTATTTACAATGCCTTTATTTATGTTTCCACGCGCGAAAAATCGTACCTTTATTATGTCCTTTATATGTTCTCAATGACAGCTAATGTGTTCATTATCAATGGTTTATTTTTTCAATATGTAGCTCCCGATTATCCTTTCCTCACCCGTAATTTATTGAATGTATTTCTTACCATTCCTTCTTTTTTTGGTATGGGTTTCACTATTCACTTTCTTCGAACAGCCCGTTTTTTTCCCATAGGCTATCGTATTAGTTTAGGAGTTGAGTATGTGATTGTAGCGAATATTTTACTAATGTTAGTAAGTATCCATTTAGACGACACCATCTACCTTTTTTCGCTGCAACTCTCTGCCTTTGTCATTGCTTTTTTTACCCTTTTTAGTTTTATATTAGGCGTGCGGACTTGGTTCAAAAAATTTCGCCCTGCCAGTTTTTACGTCATCGCTTGGAGTTTTTTGCTGTTGGCTGCGTTATTAGCCTCTGTCAAACAATTGGGGATTTTAGAAGACAGCATTTTTATTAATTACTCTTTTCAAATAGCGGCAGTTATCGAGGGGCTTATTCTTTCATTGGGTTTGGCAGATAAGATAAACATAGAGCGTAAGCAGAAAATAGAAGCACAGCAAAAATCTATAGAACTGCTCACAACTAACAAAAGAATTATTCAAGAACAAAACCAGATGCTGGAGCAAAAAGTACAAAAACGCACCGAAGAACTCAATCAACAGACACTACTTATAGAGGAAAAAAACGAAGACATCATTGCCTCGCTCAATTATGCTTTGCGTATTCAAAAAGCCATTACTCCTTCTTTAACAATGATGCAAAATTATTTCTCTGATAGCTTTGTTTTCTACGCACCCAAAGATATTGTTTCAGGCGATTTTTATTGGGTAGCCGAAAAAGAAAACCTTACACTCATTGCCTTAGCCGATTGTACGGGAAGGGGAGTTTCGGGCGCATTTATGACCATCATCACCAATAATATACTCAATACAATTGTCCATAACTACGAAATTACAGCACCTGACCAAATCATCAAACTCATTCCCACGCTCTTAGAAAAAGTACTACTTCAAAATCAACAACAAAGTTTAGAAGATGGCATGGACATTGGTATTTTAAGCATTAGAAATGACAATGAGCAATATACGCTGCAATATGTAGGAGCAAAGCAAGATTTGTACTATATAGAAAACAATCAACTGCAAATACTCAAAGGCGATAGATGGGCTATTGGAGAAAAGAGAAACGAACATTTGGAATACCAATTACAAACCATTCAAGTACCAAGTACGATAGCTCTCTATCTTTTTTCTGATGGCTATAAAGACCAATTTGGAGGTGAAAAAAATAAGAAAATGGGTATCGCCCAACTTACACAAATCATCACTAACTTTGCACCATTGCCCATGAATCAACAAAAAGAAAAGTTTGAAGATTTTTTCTCACAATGGAAACAGACCAACGTACAAACAGATGATGTAACTTTAATAGGTATTCGTCTTCGTCACCCCAATAACCCTTCCGAAGCCCTATGAAAAATTATCACACATTACTATTAATCATTCTATTTGGTTTGGTTGGGCAAATAGCATTAGCACAAAAAAGCTTAGTGCTTAGCAATCCTCAAAAAACCTATCTCATAGGTTTAGATGTGGAGTATATAGAAGATTTCAGCAAAAAACTTACGATAGAATCTGTAAAGAATGGCAAAGACAGCACACGCTTTCGTACTCATACCAAATCTATTCCCAATTTTGGCTACAAAGATGCTAATTATTGGTTTAGAGTACGCCTAAAAGCACCTAATAATAACCAATGGCTACTACATATAGACCATCAAGCCATCGATTATATGCTCGCCTATCAATTCAATGAGCAAGGGCAATTGATAGATAAACAAGAATCAGGCAGAAGGTTTCAATTTTTTCAACGTCCCGTATTGTACCGCACATTTTTAATTCCTCTACTTCTAAATAGTTCGCAAGAAAGTATTACGCTCTATTTATTCTTTTCAGGCACGAATACCAAACTTTTCCCACTGGAGATTAGCAGTCAAAATTTATTCTTCAAAAACTCACAACAAGAAGATGCAACAGCTATTATCATTTGTGGTATTTTGCTTTCACTCACTTTTTATAATGTGTTTATTTATTTTTCGGTACGCGAAAAAGCCTATATTTACTATGTTTTGTACATGTTTTTCAATGCCTTGTTTCTTTTAGGTTATCAAGGTTTTGTTTTTCAATACCTTTTCCCTTACTACCCCCCAGCAGCCAAATTGATAGTGAACACTGCGGCAAGTTTGAGCGTATTATTTAGCATTTTTTTTACTACTAGTTTTTTACGCACAGCCTTTTTCTTCCCTCGCCTTTACCGTATCAGCATTGCGTTGAAAATAGCTCTTTCAGTCAATATTTTAGTAATAGTCCTTACCCTTTATAGCGAAGGCAGAACCTATTTATTGCCCCTCGAATTATCTGCCTTAGTAGTAGCATTTGCCACCCTATTCAATTTTATGATAGGAATTGTTACATTGCGCAAAAAATTCCGACCTGCCCAATTTTATGTCATCGCTTGGAGTTTATTACTCATCAGTTTATGCATTGCCACACTGCGCCAATTGAATATCTTGGAGTACTACAACAATTTATTAGTGCAAAATTCATATCAGTTAGCCTCCGCTTTAGAAGCCCTCATGCTTTCATTGGGCTTGGCAGATAAAATTAACGTAGAAAGACGTGCCCGAAACGAAGCTCAACAAGATTCAATAACTCTTTTGGAAGAAAACGAAAAAATAATACAAGCCCAAAATCAATTCTTGGCGCAAAAAGTACAAGAACGCACCCAAACATTAGAAAAACAGAAACTCATATTAGAAGAAAAAAACGAAAGTATCATTGCCTCTATCAATTATGCACTTCGAATTCAAAAAGCAATCATACCTACAGAAGAGCAAATACAAGCACTCATTCCCAATAGCTTTGTGTATTATGTACCTAAAGACATCGTATCGGGCGATTTTTATTGGATAGCTGAAAAAGAAAATACGCTCATTGTAGCCGTTGCTGACTGCACAGGACACGGCGTATCAGGGGCTTTTATGACGATGATTGCCAATAACTTACTCAATCAGGTAATTCACGATGAAGAAATACACCTCCCACATCTTATTTTGAATCGGCTCACTGTTCTTCTTCAACAAACACTACTAAGAGAAGAACACAAAATAGACGATGGTATGGACATTGCCATCATCAGCATAACCAAAGAGCAAGACCACCAAAAAGTGCTTTATGCGGGTGCAATGAATAGCCTTTATTATTTCGAAAAAGGAATATTAAACGAAATAAAAGCCGATAAAGTAGGCATCGGCGATTTAAAAAATGGATTTGAATCTTATCAACTCCATCAATGCACCTTCCAAAGCCCTACCTTACTCTATTTGTGTTCTGATGGTTATAAAGACCAATTTGGAGGTGAAAAATTCAAGAAAATTGGCTCTAATAGTTTCAGACAATTACTGACCGAAAACGCCCAAAAACCACTCTCTGAACGAAAACCACATCTGCACCAATACCTTAAAAACTGGCAAAAAACACATACTCAAACCGATGATATATTAATCGTAGGAATAGAAATATAAAAAAAACTACCCCAAAAATAGCACATTTGCATACTAAATACTACCTTTGCAAAACTTTTGAGCTATAGAGAGGTGTCCGAGTGGTTGAAGGAGCACGCCTGGAAAGTGTGTATACCTGCAAGGGTATCGAGGGTTCGAATCCCTTCCTCTCTACTTTTTACCCATATTATATCCTTATGAAGCCTAACACTGCTTTACTTTTAGAAGATGGCTCTTTCTTTTTAGGGCACTCCATCGGAAAAATAGGCACTACCACCGGCGAACTATGCTTTAATACAGGCATGACGGGCTATCAAGAAATTTATACAGACCCCTCTTACTTTGGGCAAATTATCATCAATACCGTAGCACACGTAGGTAATTATGGTACAATTGCCGAAGATAACGAATCCAAACAAGTACAAATCGCTGGAATGGTTTGCAATCAATTCTCTACCAACTACTCCCGACCACAAGCTACACACTCATTGCAACAATACTTCGAAAATGCCCAATTGGTAGGCATATCAGGAATAGACACACGCGCCTTAGTGCAACACATCAGAAATAAAGGCTCTATGAATGCCATTATTTCATCAGAAACTATTCATAAAGAAGCACTTGCCGAACAATTAGCAAAAACACCCAACATGAAAGGCTTAGAATTAGCCTCTAAAGTAAGTACTACCGAAAGCTATCTATTAGGAGATGAAGCCACTGCCAAATACAGAATTGCAGTCTTAGATTTGGGCATCAAAAGAAACATACTACTTAACTTTGTAGAAAGAGGGGCAGTTTGTAAAGTATTTCCAGCTCAGACCTCTTTTGAAGAAATGAAAAAGTGGCAACCCAATGGCTTTTTTATCTCTAACGGACCTGGCGACCCCGCCCCCATGGACTATGCCACTCAAACAGTTAAGACAATCTTAGACGCTAATTTGCCTCTTTTTGGCATTTGTTTAGGGCATCAAATTTTAGCCCAAGCAGTAGGCGTAAATACTTTTAAAATGCACAATGGGCACAGAGGGCTGAACCACCCCGTAAAAAATATCATCACAGGACGCTGCGAAATTACCTCCCAAAATCATGGCTTTGGAGTAGTACGCGAAGACATAGAGAGAAATACTCAAGTAGAAATTACGCACCTCAACCTCAATGATGGGAGTATAGAAGGCATCAGAATCAGAAACAAAAAAGCCTTCTCTGTGCAGTACCACCCTGAGTCATCACCCGGTCCGCACGATTCACGTTATCTCTTTGATGACTTTATGGCGATGCTTTAAAATCCATGATTACTATGAAAAGGATTATTTTATTAATGTTATTATTAGTAGGTGTATATTCTTTCTGCAATGCACAAACCACTGAAAAAGAACAAATAGAGGCAACTATTCAGCTTTACTTTGAGGGCTGGCTCACAGGCGATACTGCCAAAGTAGGTAAGGTGATGCACTCTACTTGCAAACTCAAAACTTATAATGAAGGAGTATTCAAGGAAACCTCGCGCGAAGATTACTTGAGCAAATTCAAGCCTCATGCCAAACAAGATGGTTTCGGAGGCACTATTTTAGCCATAGACATTACTGCACATATAGCAAGCGCAAAATGTGTTATAGAAACACCTAAGGCAGTTTTTACGGATTATTTTAACCTTATCAAAATCAACAATTTCTGGTATATTGTAGATAAAATTTCTGTAAAAATATCCAAATAAGACTCATTTTCGGGATTTGTTCCAAACCATAAGTTCTTCCGCTATCATTTGGAAGGTTTTTTCCTTAAGCATATTAACATCTTGCAACGTGAGTCCAATAGTAGGTATGGGCTCATGAAATACAACTACTGACCGATGCCAATGAAAAGACTTGAGAGCTATGGTGTATAGTATTCGCCAATTATAAGGTATTGTAACAGGTACTATTGGCACTTGCATTTCTATTGCTACCTTAAAAGGACCTTCTTTAAAATTTGCCATATTAGGCGGATTTTTTGCCCAAATTCCTCCTTCTGGAAATACTACTAATTGTTTTCCCTTTTGCAAGGCTTCCTTATAACGCTGATAAGTACGATGGCGATCTTTAGCACTACTTCGGTCTACGGTTATATGTAAATGTTTGTACATATAGCCAAAAAGTGGAAAACGTTTCAAATCGTGCAAACCCACAAAAGCATAAAAAGCATGAAGCGTGCGTGTCAGCAGGGCTATATCTAAATAAGAAAAATGATTAGGGCAAAAAACATATACTTTTCCTTTTTCAGGTTTAAATTTCCATATACTTTTAACAGGTAAAAACATCATACCATAGAAAATAGTAGCCCATAGGCGCGCAATTGGAAAATAATAACGATGCCATTTTTCACGCTGAATAATAAGCCATATCAAAGGGTAGAACAATAAAAATGGAACAATAAACCAGAAAAAACCCCAAGCAACATACAAAGGACGCACGAATCGGAAAAGCATATAAGTGTATAAAATATTATGTTAAAGATTACAAAGATAGCTTTCTCTTCTTTAAATCTCATTTTTTTAGTTACTTTTTAAGAAAAATTAGCTATATAGAAGAGTAGATTATCTAAACAAGTAACTACTATAAAAAAGCAAAACAATCCTCTTAAAGTATTCATAATGTTTGGTTATCAGCTTTGTGTTTTTAGTAATTTTCTTGTATCTTTGTCTTATGAAAAACAAAGCCAAATATCCTTATGGAGTGAGTAACTTTGAACAATTAATCAGAGAAAAATTCTTACTCATTGACAAAACAAACTACATAGAACTCCTTGAAGAGGAAACGACCTTTGTTTCTTTCCTA
>RDZE01000018.1 GCA_004293905.1 Cytophagales bacterium
CCCGTTTGAGTTCAGAACAAAGACGTTTGTACGAAGAAAATTTGATACACTATTGGGGTATGAAAAGTGCCATAGAAACGGCAGTAGAAGAAGCCATAGGAACGGCAGTAGAAGAAAATAAAATCGAAATTGCGAAGAATGCTATCTTGGAAGGCTTTGATAACCAAATAATTGCTAAATTAACAGGCTTACCTACCACACAAATAGAAAAACTACGCAAGGAAATGAAAAATTGATGAAAATTTCTTTAGGTTTTGTTCATTTGCAGTACAAAAACAGTTTTCTTAGAAATAAAGTAGCTTTTCCAAGTCGAGTTTTGCTACTACATATTCATAGAGGCGTGCCAAATATTGGGTTTGGGCATCAGTGAGTTTTAGTTCGGCATCGGTGAGTTCTTTGGCAAGAGCCAATCCTGTTTTGTAACGTGTGTTTATGTTTTGAAAAATTGCCTCTGCCAACTGTAGATTATTGCGTTGTATGTTCAGGTTTTTCCAAGCGTTTTCTTGTGCAATGATGGCTTGCGTACATTCGTAGTCATATTTTTTTACGAATTTCTGTTGTTCTATTTGTTTTTTCTCAATAGATATACGGCTTTGTTGTATCTGATTTTTTTTCAAAAAACCATCAAAAATAGGTACATTCACCCGAACACCCACATAAGCAAGCCCAAACCAAGGCTCATTGGTATTCAAGATATTAAACTCTTGCCTAAAGGCTTGTGTGCCTACATAGCCATAGAGATTGACAGTAGGCAAAAACGTACTCTTGATTCGTTTTTGGTTCATTTGTTCTTGTTCTATTTGTAGGCTCAGACTTTGGTAGTTTAGTTGGTTTTCGGCTTGCCAAGTCGTGATGGCATTATTAGAAAGAGATTGGTTATATTCTTTTAAAAGCAAACTATCCGAGAGCACAATGGACTCATTGAGCGGTAAGTTAAGGGTATATTTGAGCGCGATGAGGCTTTTTTCATAGCTTTGTTGTGCTTTTTCCAATTCTGTTTTTTGGTTTTCGTGTTCCAATTGTACTTTCAACACTTCCACTTCTTGTATTTGTTGATTGTTGTAGAGCGTTTTGGCATCTTCATAAAATTTGGCAGTACGAACCACATTTTTTTGGTAGAGTTTTATTTTTTCCTTTTCTAACAAAGCCGCATAGTAGTTTTTTTTCACTTCCCAAAGCAGTTCATTCTCTTTTGTTTTAGTACTATTCGCATTTATTTTGGTATTGATATTTTGGCTTCTGATATTTTGGCGATAATTGGGGTCATACACAGCCCAATTCAGTTCTATGCCTGCCGTAGCATTGTATTGTGTACCAAATTGCACAGGCGTAGCACCTTGCACAGCAGTAGGGCTGGGGTCAGGGTTGAAGGGCAAAATAGAAGTCTGTAGTTTCAGATTATCCCTCACATCTACAACGCCATTGATTTGAGGGCGGTTTTTACTTTTTGTTTGTGCTATATTATTTTCTATCAATTGCGCCTCTGTTTGGTAGCTTCGTAGGTCTTCGTTGTGTTCTTTGGCATATTGTAGGGCTTCTTGTAAACTAATGTTGGTTTGTGCAAAAATGTTAAAACATAAAAAGGTATTAAAAAACACCCAAAATGATAGTTGCAAATAAGAGATGGTCATAAGGTATAAAGAGGATAAATAAAACACTGAAATAATAACTATTTTGTAGTATTTTTTGTTCCAAAATTGTAGTATTTTTTTATTTTGTAGTTTCAAAACTTTCCATTTATCTTTGCTTCATGAACTCATCATACCTCAAAATCGCCATTCAAAAATCGGGGCGATTGTTAGAAAAATCCTTAGCTATGCTCAATGAGTGCGGCATTAGAATCAATAGCGGCTATAATCAATTGAGAGCCGTATGCGATAATTTTCCCTGCGAAATACTCTTTCTACGCGATGATGACATACCCGCTTACATAGAAGACGGTGTGGCAGACGTAGGCATTGTAGGGGAAAATGTAGTGGTCGAAAAACAAAAAGACATTCTTTTGGCGACACGTTTGGGCTTTGCACAGTGCCGTTTGGCGTTGGCAGTACCTCGCGATTTTGCCTATACAGACATCAAAAGTCTGGAAGGGAAACGCATAGCAACCTCTTACCCTAAGATACTACAAAATTTCTTAGACGAAGCAGGCATTCAAGCCGAAATACACATCATCAGTGGCTCTGTAGAGATAGCCCCAAGTATAGGTTTAGCCGATGCCATTTGCGATATCGTAAGCACAGGAAGTACTTTGCTGAGCAATGGTCTGAAAGAAGTGCAACCCGTTATGAAATCGGAAGCGGTTTTGGTAGCCAATCACCACCTCAACGATTTCAAACAAAAATTACTCGATAAACTTATCTTCCGTATCAATGCCTATAAAAAAGCGCGTTACTACAAATACATACTCCTGAATGCACCCGCTGACCAACTCCAAGCCATCATAGAACTCATTCCGGGTATGAAAAGCCCTACGGTACTTCCTTTGGCAGAACCCGGCTGGATTTCTATTCACTCGGTCATTCAGGAAGATGATTTTTGGGAAATCATAGAAAAACTACAAGCCTGCGGCGCGCAAGGTATATTGGTAGTGCCGATAGAAAAAATGATTCTTTAATTACAAAAATAATTTCAATACAAACCTTATGAGCTTAACTTCCTACTATTTAAAAGGAGAACATCAACTATTTAGACAAGAATTGCGCAATTTTTTGCAAAAAGAAATTGTACCACACATAGACCAATGGGAAAAAGAACAAGAAATACCACGTTGGGTTTGGAAAAAATTTGGTGAAATGGGCTATTTTGGCTTAAGCTACCCACAGAAATATGGCGGGTTAGACGCAGATTTTTTCTATACAGTAGTCTTTTTAGAAGAGTTAGCACGCATCAACTCCGCAGGCTTTGGCGCAAGCATAGGCGCGCACCCTTTTTTGGCTTGTTCGCATATCAATGCCTATGGAAGTGATGCCCTCAAAGAAAAATACCTCGCTCCGAGTATGACAGGCGATATTTTCGGCTGTATGGCAGTCAGTGAGCCTATAGCAGGCTCCGATGTTGCCAACATTCGCACCACAGCCGTTCGCAAAGGCGATGTATATGTGGTCAATGGTTCAAAAACTTTCATTACCAATGGCGTATTGAGCGATTTTATTGTGGCTGCCGTCAAAACCAAACCCGAAGCCAAAGCAGGAGGCTTAAGTATGCTCGTGATTGATAGAAAAAGCAAGGGCGTAAGTGCCAATAAACTCAATAAATTGGGTTGGCATGCCTCTGACACAGGCGAAATATTTTTCGACCAAGTAGAAGTACCCGTAGAAAACTTAGTAGGGCAAGAAAATTGGGGATTTTACTATATCATGGACAGATTCCAACTGGAGCGCATCATTATGGCAGTTTCGGGGGTAGCTACTGCCGAATACGCCCTTGAGTACAGTTTGGAATATATGAGTCAAAGAGAAGCCTTTGGGCGAAAAATCAATCAATTTCAGGTATTAAGACACCGTATCGCAGATTTAGCCTCCGAAGTAGAAGCCCTCAAGACCTTTATTTATCATGTAGCCCAATTGCAATGTGATGGCAAATATGCCGTAAAAGAGGCATCAATGGCAAAACTATTGGCTACGGAACTTTCAGACAAAGCCGTGTACCAATGTTTACAGTTTTTTGGTGGCTATGGTTTTATAGAAGACTTTAAGATTGCGCGCATGTTCCGCGATAGCAGAGTAGGCACTATTGGAGGGGGAAGTTCAGAAATTATGCGCGAAATCATTGCTAAAATGGTTATTGACAATATAAGTTACAAAACGAAATGAAAATCATCGTCATAGACAATTACGATTCTTTTGTTTATAATCTGGTGCATTTGCTCAAAGAGTTAGGCGCGCAGCCTACAGTAGTAAGAAATGATAAAATAGCATTAGAAGACATAGCCAAATACGATAAAATACTCCTTTCGCCCGGTCCTGGGATTCCTTCGGAAGCAGGGCTATTGCTGGAAATTGTTAAACACTATTCTGCTCAAAAAAGTATTTTAGGGGTGTGTTTGGGGCATCAGGCAATTGGAGAAGTATTTGGAAGTCCGCTCGCGATTATGCCCGATGTGCAACATGGTTTGGCTACCGAAATAAATGTGTTAGAGGCAGAGAATACACTATTTAAAAATCTGCCTCAACGCTTCAAAGTAGGGCGTTATCACTCTTGGGTGATAGAAAAAACAACGATACAACCCGATTTACAGATTACAGCCGAAGATGAACAAGGTTTTATCATGGCAATTCAGCATCGTAAATATGCCCTCAGTGGCGTACAATTTCACCCCGAATCGGTATTGACTGAACATGGAAAACAACTGATGACCAATTGGCTTCAAGCCTAAGCCTGAAGCCTTATTTTTGTTTGTTGTTTCGTTCGTTTTGCGTTTCGTCTTCTTCAGGAAAAGGCACATACATTATTTTTCGCAGATAGAAAGTAGGATGCTCTCTGCCTGCGTCTGTTGTATAGCCTTCTATGATAAAATAATTATCGTACAAATGCCAAAGTTTCTTTTCGGCATATTGCGAAATGGTTTTATCTTCCAATAAATCGGAAATGATTTGCTCGTTTTCGGCTCTTACAGTTTGGTAGCGATAAATCATTTTAGAACATATTTTATCATCTCTTTCGTAAGCCAAAACAATACTATCGCCCAAATTTCCAACTTTTACTACTTCTTGTACCTGTTGTAGTTTTAGCTTTTCTATTTTGATAAGATTGTCCCAAATTTTTTTCCCCTGAGCATCAAAAGCGCATACTGTAGCATAGCGGTATTGGTATCCATCAAACACACGATAATCGCGCCCTTGTAGCCCTGTAGAGCCCATTTGTCGGTATTCTTCTGTGTAGTTTTCTAAGGTACTAAGCGAATAAGAGGGCATGGTATAAAAATTTTTATGCATCACCATATCATTCGTAAGAATTAAATCTTTGCTTTTTACCTGTTTTTTTACAATCCTTCCCCGTATTCTTTCCTCTTTGGGAGGGCGATATTGTTTGAGGAAATTGGTAAAATCAATGAATTTGTAATAAGAAGGTTCTCCTTTGGGTTCATTATTACTAAAAATTTGTGTTATAAGCCCTTGCGTATTGGTGGTGCAACGAAACACCTGCGTACCGACCATCAAACGATTGCCCGAAGGGAGTACTTGATAATTGACATTTTTGAGTTTTCTATCGCTTTTTTCGTTCAGATTATAATTTTTTACCATACCCAACAAAGTGGAATAAGCCGCAATGAGCAAACGGCAATTTCTTCGGTCATAAATATCGACGAGTAATTGTTTATTGACCAAATCGGCATGGATATTTTGTATTTTCAAGTTTTTATTATTCGCCACAGGAATCAACACTGCTTTCTCTTTGTCCCTGAACTTGAGCAATACAGAAAAATATTCTTTGTAAACACCTACTACAAAAATTTCATCATCTATCACTTTGAAATCTACTACCTCTATTCGGAAAGGCAAATCACCTAAAATATTGGTATAATTACCCGTTTCTATGTCTACTTTAAGCACATTGAGCGAGGTTTCGGAGGTAGATTGCGCCAATAAGTAGAAATATTGGTTTTCGTCATAGTATTTTGCTCGCTCAAAAAAGCGTGGCGGAATGATCATTTTTTGTGTCCATACTTGCACAAAATTGGTATCCAAACAATAGAAATTGAAGGATTGTTGCGAGCGTTCTTCTTGGCGATAGTAAATAATGCCTTTTTCGTGTGCATTGATAAATTCGGGGTCAGTATAGAATGTTTCGGCAGGTAAAATATTGACTTCCTGCAAAGGCACAAACTGCGCTTTGAGTGTTTGTGATGATAAAAAACACATCAGCCCAATGAATATTTTTTTCATAAGAATTGCCCTCCTTGTTTTGACTAACGAAGTTAGGAATTTTTTTTGATTTCTTGGCATATTTCTACCAATACTCCAGCAGTAGTTTTGGGGTGCAGAAAAGCTACAAGTTTGTTATCTGCGCCTTTTTTCGGGGTCGTATTGAGCAATTCGAAGCCTTCAGCGGCGAGGCGTTGCATAGCCTCTTCTATGTTAGCGACTTCGTAGGCTATATGATGAATGCCTTCGCCTTTTTTGGCTATAAATTTTGCGATGGGGCTTTGTTCGTTAGTAGCCTCCAAAAGTTCTATTTTTGTGTCGCCTACTTTGAAAAAAGAGGTGAGTACGCCCTCCGATTCTACGGCTTCGGTTTTGTAGGGGGCTACTTGCAAGAGGGTTTCGTAGAGGCGGTTTGCATCTGCAATACTCTTAACAGCAATGCCTATGTGTTCTACTTTTAGCATATTTTGATTTATTTTTTTTAGATTAACAAAGCGGAAAAGACAAAAAGAAAGTAGCGTGTTCGTTCCAAATGCTTTCGCACCAAACTTTCCCCTGCATAGTTTCTACGTATTGTTTGACTATAGCCAAGCCAAGCCCGATAGAAGGTTCGCCAGCAGTGGGTTTGGCATTGAGCCGCTGAAATTTTCCGAACAAACGCGGCATATTTTCAGCACTGATGCCTTCTCCTTCATTTTTGATGGCTATTTCTATGTTTCTGTCCTTTTGTATTACCATAATTTCTATCTTTTTGTTCAAAGGTGTGTATTTAATGGCGTTCGAAATCAAATTTTCATATACTTGTATCAGCAGGTTTTGGTCGGCGAAGATGAAGGCTTCTTCCAAACCAAAATGAGTAGTGAGTTGTATGTTTTTTTGTACTATTTGACTCTGAAACCCTTCAAGCGTATTTTGGAGCAAGGCGATTGCATCTAAACGTTCGTTTTCTAAGGTCATTTTTTTGCTCTCGATGGCTTCCACGTCTAAAAGGTTATCAATCATTTCTATCATTCGATTAGTGCTGTTTTCTATCATTTGCACATATTGTTTTTGGGTTTCTTGCAAAGATTCTGTTTGCAAAATGAATAATAAGCCTTTGATTTGCGTGAGCGGATTGCGGAGGTCGTGTGCCAAAATGCTGATGTAGTAGTTCTTACTTTCGTTCAGGGTTTGCAATTCTTCGTTTTGTTTCTCTATGTTTTCTTTTTGGGTTAAAATTTCCTCTTGTTGTTGCTCCATTTCTGCATTTTTGGTATCTAAAGTTAGTTTTGCTTGTTTGAGCCAATGCGCATATTGATAGTTGGCATAGGCAAAAAAGTAAAAATATATCACTAAACCTAAAACATTGCTAAGCGTAAAAATGATGGAGGTTTTCTCTACTATTTCGAAGTCGTATAAAAAGCCTAACAAAAACAAAGAAGCCGAAAGTACTAAGAACGACAATAAAAATTGTTTTTTACCCGCAATCACCAAACTATTTGCCGTAACCACTATTACAGTAAATATAAACGGCAATAAACTAAAACGAATGAGAACGATATAAAAACTGGCAAAAATGGTATCTAACAAGAGTAAAATCCACTCTACTTTGTCCGAATGATAACGTAGGTAAGCACGATAACCGATATGAGGTATTACAAGGCTTAGTACAAAAAAGAGATATACCCATACATCGTACTGTAGCATAGATAGATAAGCTCCTAACACTAATTGCAATGAAAGAAACGCATAGCCGAAAAGCCTGAAAGAGAAAGTAATCTCGCCTATCTTTTGTACATTATTTTGCATACTTCTGTTGATTTCGATATGCAATTTATCTTTATTTTAGAAAAAATTTCATTTTTTTTGCAAAAATAACGAAAACATGCAACAATATCTCTACGACATAGCCCTTTATCAAATAGAAGGCATCGGGGCAGTGCTCGCACGCCAACTCATTGCCTATTGTGGTTCTTCGGAAGCTGCACTGAAAATGTCTGCGGCTTCACTTCAAAAAATACCACAAATAGGGGAGGTTTTAGCCCAAAAAATAACCTCCCAATCTGCCGCACTTATCAAAAAAGCACACAAAGACCTTGAAGCCATTGCCAAGAATAACATTCAGATAGTAGCCCTACACGAGGAAAACTACCCCAAAAGATTGCGCGAAATTCATGATGCACCTTTGTTGCTCTACTATCAAGGCAATACGCCCCTCAATGCCCAAAGAGTAATAGCCATAGTAGGTACGCGCCAAGCCTCTGACTATGGCAAAAGTATTACAGAACAGTTAGTAAAAGATTTGAAAAAATACAATCCTCTCATTGTCAGTGGTTTGGCTTATGGAATAGACATCGCCGCGCACCGTGCCGCCCTCAAATACGAACTCCCTACACTTGGCGTACTTGCCAATGGTTTAGACCAAATTTATCCCAAAGACCACCTCAAAACAGCCCAAGAAATGCAACAACAAGGGGGCTTGATTACTGAAAATGCCTTAGGTATAAAAGCAGATGCCACAAGATTCCCCGCCCGCAACCGAATCATTGCAGGACTTTCAGATGCAACCATCGTAGTAGAAGCGCGTGAAAAAGGAGGGGCTCTCATCACTGCCAATTTAGCCAACGAATACGACCGCGAAGTTTTTGCTGTACCCAATGATGTTAATAAAATTAATGCCGTAGGTTGTCATCACCTTATTAAAACCAACAAAGCACACCTGCTCACCGAAGCCGAAGACATCGCCTACTTACTCAACTGGGACAATCAACAGCCCAATAAATCTATACATTCGCCACAACTGACCCTCAATCTTTGGCAACAACTCCAAGAAAACGAACAAAAAATAGCACAATTTATACAAAAACAAAAAGAGGCAATTGCATCTATCGATGACCTCATTGCGCACCTGCAACTCTCAGCAAGTCAAGTAAATGTGCATTTGTTCAATCTCGAAATGCAAGGTATCGTTAGAACACTTCCGGGGAATAAAATACAATTATTGATGCAAATAAAAAATTAGTAACAACATAGTTGCGTCCCATTGGTAGCAACGATTCATTGATAACAATCCATTTGTAAATTTATGGCAAATACATACACCCAAATACATATACAATTTGTTTTCGCTGTCAAAGGACGAGCAAACCTTGTAAGAGAAAATTTCAGAGAAGAACTACAAAAATATATTTGCGGAATAGTCAAAGAAAGGGAAAATAAGCCACTCGCTATCTATTGCATGCCCGATCATACACATTTATTAGTGGGTTTGAAACCAACACAAAATATAGCAGATTTGGTAAGAGATGTCAAAGCAATTTCAAGTAAATTCATCAATGAACAAGGGTTTTTGCAACAAAAATTTCAATGGCAGAATGGTTATGGAGCTTTTTCCTACTCCAAATCTCATGTACCTGCCGTAGTGAAATACATCTTGAACCAAGCAGAACATCACCGTAAACGCAGTTTTAAAGAGGAATATTTAACGTTTTTGCAAAAGTTTGAAATAGAATACGATGAAAAATTTTTGTTTGATTTTTTGGATTAAGCCAAATGACCGATCAATATCCATATCCATTATAGAACGCCCTTATAGGGCTTTTTTGGGTTTTGTATCTTATTTTCTATCAACGGAACGCCCTTACAGGGCTTTTTTTTAGCTGGCAGTATAACAACGTTGGTTTTTAAAAAATGAGCAACGTAGTTGCGTCCCGTTGGTAGCCAAAACACACGCATTGATATAAATAAATAAAAATAAAGAGCGTTTTGTTTGTATGAATGGTTGTGATATATTTGTGGTATTGACATATTGGTAGCCATGGAAAAAAACGATAAAACCACAGCAGATTATTGATTTAGAAAAAACTTGAGATTTGAACTCACAGAAACGAAAAATTATTTGACTCAACAACCATGAAATTCCAAGAACTTTTACAAAACATCTCGCATACACACGACGAACTGCAAGCAAAAGCCGTTCAGAGTGTCAATCAATCCCTCACTATTCGGAATTGGTGCATTGGAGCATACATTGTAGAGTATGAACAAAAGGGACAAGACAGAGCAAAGTATGGCGTAAACCTTTTTGCAACATTAGCCAAAGAACTCAAAACTATCAAGGGTTTGGGGAGTACAGAACTAAAAAAGTGTAGAAAACTCTACCAAACCTACCCTTTGTTGAATTTTGCTGTTAGGCAAAATCTTTTGCCTGACTCAATTCGACAGACACTGTCTGTCGAATTACAAAATATTGAAAATCAAGAGATTGATTTTGCAAAACTTGTTTTAGAAAGGGTTTCTTACTCTCATCTTACGGTTTTAATGAACGTGGAAAACCCCACCAAACGCCGTTATTACGAAATGCTTACGCTCAAAACCACACCTTCGGTGCGGGAATTGGAAAGGCAAATCAATACGCTTTCCTACGAAAGATTAGGACTTTCAACAGACAAAGATCTAACTTTTGAACAAATCAAAAAGGCAATAACCGTACAAACGCCCCAAGACGTCGTTAAAGATGTCTATATTTTTGAGTTTTTGGGACTGAAACCACAGCAAAGTTTTGATGAAAATGACCTAGAAAGTGCCTTGCTTGCTCATTTACAGGACTTTATTTTGGAATTGGGCACCGGTTTTTGTTTTGAAGCAAGGCAAAAACGCATTTTGATAGGTGAGGAATATTTTTATATTGATTTAGTTTTTTACCATCGTTTGCTCAAATGCCACGTTTTGATAGAACTCAAAGTAGATAAAATGCAAGCGGGACACATCGCCCAACTGCAAACCTATCTGAACTATTACCAAGCCGAAATCAAAGAAGAAACCGACAATCCGCCGATTGGTATTTTGTTGGTAACGGACAAAAACGAGGCACTTGTGCGTTATGCGATGCCTACGCAAGGCAAGGAATTGTTTATCTCGAAATACAAAATCCAACTGCCTACGGAAGAAGAGTTACAGAATTTTATTTTGAAGGAACTCAAAAAACGATAAATAATTTAATCTTTAAAAGCACCTATCATCATGGCAACTCCCGAACAATGACAAATAGCAGCACAACTGATAGCAGAAAATCTACGCATTGATATAAATAAATAAAAATAAAGAGCGTTTTATTTGTTTGTAGTAATTATTATTATATATTTGTAGTGCTAAAACTTAACCGAAAAAAAATCTCAACTACAAGATAATAGTTATGGAATACAAAAACTTCATAGAAAATCTTTCACAAAACAATGCAAATTACAATAACCCTGAACAGTCTATTACAACAGCTAACCTTTGCGACACTATTTCAAGGGATATAAACACGGATAGCCAACGGTTTATCTACGAACTTTTACAAAATGCTGATGACGCAAGTAACCAAAGTGGAATACTTGATGTTCGTGTAGATTTTGTCGAAGAATTTGTTGTGGTTTCTCACAAAGGCGAGCCATTTTCTAAAATTGATATTGAGAGCATATCAAGTGCAGGGGACGGAACAAAAACTGGCGACAGTAATAAGACAGGTTTTAAGGGCATTGGCTTTAAATCTGTTTTTTCGCACTCAAATTTTGTGATTATCAAAAGCGGAAACTTTTGTTTTAAGTTTGATAAACAGCATTGGGCAAACCATTGGAATAGTGCTTGGGGTGCTCAAAGTGCTTGGAAAGCGGAACGAAAGACAAAAAACAAAGACGAAAGTCTAAAAATGCCTTGGCAAATTATTCCTATTTGGACAGAATTGCCTAACGAACTCAAAAATTTATCCATTTTTCAAGAGTATAGCGTATCTACAATTATACGTTATGATAAAATTGAACAACTGAAAAAGGCATTAAATGAGCTATTTTCAGAAAGTCAAATCGTGCTTTTCTTGCGTAGCAAACAAGTTAAAGTATCCATCAATACGAGCAAAAAAATTGTACTTGAAAAGGGCGTAAGTGGAGAAGTAACCACATTAAAACGCAATGGCAATACGCTAAGTGAGTGGCTTATTAAAACCGAGCAGTTCTCTATCCCCTCAGATGTTCAGACAGAAATAAATGCGGACGATAAATCACCTAAAAAACTAAAAGAAGCAAAAGAAACCGAAATTTCCTTTGCAATTCAGGTTGAAAAAGGCAAGTTGAAAGCAGTTGAAAAAGAAAATAGGTTAATTTTTACATACTTACCTACTTCTATTAATTACGATTTCCCTTTTTTGGTAAATGCAAGTTTCTTAACAGATGCGGGTAGACAGCATTTACACCAAGATACATTTTGGAATCAATGGCTTTTTAAGCAAATTCCCATAAAGTTCTTTTCTTGGGTTGCTAAACTTGCCCACAAGAACAGCAAATACAACAAGCAATTTTTAACCGTTGTACCACACAAACTTGGTGGTTCTTTATTGGAAAGCAGTTTTAATGAAGGTTTTGATACAGCACTTCAGACTATTGCGTTTATTCCTAATCTAAAAGGTGATTTGCTTAAAGTGAAAGAAAGTGTATTTGATAAGACTAATATTTCGCAGTGTATTAATCCCCAAACGCTCATCAACTACATCAACGAAAGCAGAAACGAAAACTTTTCGGTATCGTCTTATACGCCCTACCTTGAACCACTAAGTACATTAGGTAGGTTAGGTACGGAAATGTTTGATATTGATGATTTAGAAGGCTTTTTTGCTTCGTCAATATTTAAAAAAGAACACAAATTAAGTGAGAACTTTAACCTGATTTCTTTTCTATACGAACAAGCGCAACGAAACAAGGGAGATGATAACAGAAATGTTTGGAACGAAATACTACGGCAAACGCCTTTCATTTTTGATGAGAATTTACGATTAAAAAGCCCATTTGAAATATACTCTCCTTCTGCAAAATTTTCAAGTGAAATTATGAATGATATAAGTATTATACATGAAAGCGTTTTTGAAGACATAAATCAAAATGAGTCTATAAAAAATTGGCTTAGTGATTTAGGTGTCAAAGAACCATCAGACTTAAATTTTATAGAGAAAACCTTGATACCTAATCTCAATAATTTTATCAATGAAGATAATACGATAAGTGTATTAAGATTTTTATTCCAAATTCATAAAAAAGGTATATTAAGTAATATACATTATTATAAATTTAGGGCAATTAAACTTATTAGTAATAATGGAAGTTTAGTTGTAGCATCAAAGTTATATTTATCCGATTTTTATGAACCTACATTGAAATTAGAAAATTACTTAGAAGATTTTTTGTTTTTAGATAAATCTTATATAGAGAAAAAAGACTCGGTCAGCATGTGGAAAATTTTTTTTATAAAAATAGGAGTAAAAGAGAAAATAGTTTGGATTAAAAAAAAGATTTCTGCGAACAACATTCATAAACATGAGGGTTACTCATTATTTTCGCAAGAAACAGAATTTAATAGGGATACTTACATAAATAACTATCATAGTTACGAATACACTACGTTACTCTTTTTAGAATATACTAATAATTATTCGGATTTTTCAAAAATATTCTGGAGTTATGTTTTCAAAAACATTCCGTTTGAAATTAAACCAATTTATGGATATTGGTATAGTGATTATAGAAATGAATACCCCAATACTACCAAGCTTGAAGATTATGTAAAATGGTATGTAAGAGAGTGTTGTGGTTTTCCGACAAAGAATGGAAAGTTTGATAATGCTAGTCCTCAATATATTTTTGATAATAGTATTCCCCAAATAGATGATATTGCTGGAGATTATTTACCAGTAATAAATTATGATGATATAATTCCGCCTGCTTGGGTAAAATGTTTAAGATTAAAAAAACAAATTTTATTTAAAGATTATTTAGATATTCTAGCAGGAATTGCAAAAGATAAATTATCTAGCGAAATAAAACAAAAGGAAAACCAAAAACGCATAGGGCTTATTTACGAAAAATTGGCTTTGATGAATCTCCATTCTTCTGAGAAAGAGAAGATAAAAGAATGGGGTAATTCAAACAAGTTGTTAGCAAAAAACGGAATAGATTTTTACTATCCAAAAGAATTATCCATTGTTACAGTTGAAGGTTTTAGGGCATCTCATTTGGCATTTACCGAAAAACAAAGCCCTGAAATCACTGAGTTATTGCGTCTTTTTGGAGTGCAAATCATTGATAAAGTAAATGCGACTATTTCTAATAGCAAAGTTGAGATAACCGACCTTAAAAATAAGTTGTTGCAAACTTCGCCTTTAATTGCATTAGTCGCAGTTGAGAAATCAAAAAATCGCAAAGAATGGGAAAACGAATATGAAAGAATAAAGCAAAAACTTTCAGCCATTCGTTTCTTTGAAACCACAGAGATTTACTTGTCTTATGGAAACGAAGACGATAAACAAAAGCGGAGTTCTTGGGCTGAAAATGATAATTTTTACTATGTTGGCAAGTGGTATAGTCCAAGAGTTTTAGACGGTTTAGTGGAGCCATTAGGCAACTTTCTAAAAATCAGATATGCCGAAAGGATTTTGACTGTTTTGCTCTTGGAAACATTTGCAGGTGGTATTGAGTACCTCAAAGAAAAAGGGTTTGACATTTCTTTAATACCTGATGCACTACTCAATCTCAAAGAGCCAGAAGTTAGAGTAATCAATGAAGGAAATAGACAATACAATCCAACTGATGAAGATTTGGGAAGAAAAGGAGAATTGGTAGTATTTGAAAAATTAAAACAGATTTACGCACGAAAATACAATAAAAGTGTTGCATATACAGAAACAGGTTTTAAAGTTGGTGGCAAGGTTGAAGTTTTTTGGAAAAACATTTCAGAAAATACAACAGCAGACCACGACTTTAAAGTTGTAGAACTCAATAAAGAGATTTATATAGATAGCAAGGCAACAACTTACGGAAAGAATGTTGAAAAACTTGCCTTGTACATCTCAGGTAACGAGTTGAATTTAATGGAAACAGTGGATAAATACTTAATAGCAAGAGTTTACAACGCTACAAGCGAAAACCCGTCTGTTGAATTTGTAAGAATGCAAATTGATGATTTTAATGTATAAGTAATTGACAAGTTTTAAATGTTAGCTTAATTTTATAAACATTTGATTATAAGATATTATGAAATTTTATGTATAAAATAAGAAGTGCTGATTACTTACAAAATTCTATCATCAACATAATTGCGACCTATTGGTAGTAAAAATTAATTATTCTTTTCTTATCCAAAAAAATCCCTACCTTTGCAAAAAATATAGATAACACTTGAAAAAATATCTTTGGCAACTCTATTTATGGCTTTTGGCGATGGGCATACAACCCCGCCGATTATTTGTGTTTTGGCGTGCTTGGTGGCACTTTTGGAGCAATCATCGACAACTTAAAAAACAACTCAAAAATCACCCCCAATTTCCCATCAAAAGCCTATACCCCATACTCCACGAACGGCACGAAACCAGCGGGCAGATGTCAGGGCATTATTTTCACCAAGATTTACTCATTGCACGCAAAATATACCAACGCAACCCCACCAAACATTTAGACATTGGCTCGCGTACCGATGGTTTTGTAGCACACGTAGCAGTTTTTCGCCCTATAGAGGTCTTAGACATCAGACCCCAACCCTCACAAGTGCCTAACATAATCACCCGCCAAGCAGACCTTATGCAACTCCCCTCCGATTTGATGGATTATTGCGATTCGGTATCTTCTTTGCACGCCATCGAACACTTTGGTTTAGGACGTTATGGCGACCCTATCGATGCTGAAGGCTACCTCAAAGCCATCAAAAATATCACCTACATACTCCAACAAGACGGCATTTTTTACTTTTCAGTCCCCATAGGCGAACAACGCATTGAGTTCAATGCACATCGTGTGTTTAGCATTGCTTATGTCCTCTCTATTTTCCAAAAAAATTACGAACTTCTCCAGTTCTCCTTCGTAGATGATGAAGGCAAACTCCAAGAAAATATTAACCTTACGCCCGAACTCATAGAAAACAATTGCTTCTGTCATTTTGGCTGTGGCATTTTCGAGTGGAAAAAAATCAAATAACCCATCATCTTCATGCAATACAACTTCGACACACTCTCTTACCACTTCCGCGATGCTTCCCTGCCTCCACGCTACCACCGTAGCTATGACATTAGTTATCAAAAAGAAGGACTCATCAAAATTCAGGTGTATGTCTATGCCGAATTAATCGCTCAAAAAGAATGGCAAATGCCCGATAGCAGCCATTTCGATTCGCTCATAGCCCTTAGCCCAACCTTAGAACCAGCTACTCGCAAAGTCAACAAACGCCTAATGGGGGGCAAAACCTATCAGCTATTGCTCAAAAAAGAAGATGAAACCATTTATGAGCTTATTTGGGACAGTGCCGCCACCATCACACCCGAAACCCAAGCCTTTATCCAACAACTCAAACAACCTTTTCAAACGGATATAGACACACTACGCGCCACCCCTTATGACGAAAAATCTTAGGTCGTTATTCCTGCTGTTACTCACCATAGGAAGCACCCTTACCCATTTACAAGCACAAGAAAAGAAAAAATTAGAAAATTGGGTAATTCTGCCCATTGCCATTTTTTCACCCGAAACAGACTTTGGCGGAGGCTTACTCACCATGCGCGTTTTCAAACTAAGCCACGCCGATGATACCCTCACACGCACCTCGAATGTGCAAGCCTACGGGCTCTATACCACCAACAATCAACTGTTGATTTCTCCCCTCTACAATATTTTTACTAAAGGCGAAAAATGGATTATCAACGGAAATATAGGCTTTTTCCAATTTCCAGAGTATTATTATGGCATCGGGCACAATGCCCCCACCACACAAGAAGAATTAGTCGGTTATGATGCCTTTAGAATAGAACATCGAATGGTGAATCAACTCCGTCCTCATTTTTTTGTAGGAGGGCAATACCGTTTTTTTGATTTCAGCCAACTCAAACGCCCTACAAATGGATTGTTAGATACGACCCGTGTAGAAGGTTACAACGGTGCGGCAGTATCGGGTTTGGGCATTGTGTTGCTTTGGGACAATCGTAACAATATCACCTATACCACTAAAGGCAGTTTTTTAGAACTAACAGCCAATTTTCACGGAGGTATTTTAGGAGGAACGCACCAATTCAATATGTTCAGCCTTGATGCAAGAAAATTTTGGGCTATCCCATTCCGAAAAAAACACAAACACATCATCGCATTACAATTCTACGGACGTAGTGTCGTAGAGGGAGTAGCCCCTTACAAACAACTTTCTGAATTAGGAGGAGATGTCATCATGCGGGGCTATTACACAGGGCGTTATCGCGACAATCACCTCATAGCCGCCCAAGCCGAATATCGCCTACCTTTGATAGGTCGTTTTGGAGCTGCTTTTTTTGTAGGCGTAGGCGATGTAGCCGCACAATGGGAAGATTTTGCACAGCAAACCCCCAAAATATCTTATGGCGGAGGGGTTCGATTCAATGTCAATCAAAAAGAAACCGTTAATATTCGCATTGATTATGGTTTAGGCTACCAAACACAAGGATTGTATGTGAGGTTGATAGAGGCATTTTGAGGTAAAATTGAACCTCATCAAAGAATCAAATTTGTAACAATTCACAACATTTTTCAGCGGCGGCTTGTTCTGCCTTTTTCTTGCTCAATCCCGAACCCTTTGAGATAGGCGCATCACCTATGAATACTTGCGCTATAAATTCACGTTGATGTTTGCTACCACGTTCTTCTATAATTTCAAAACGGACTTCTTTGCTTTCACGCTGTGCCCACTCAACCACAATGCTCTTAAAATTTTTATTAGTACCTACAATTTTATCCAAATCGAAATGAGGTTTGATGAGTTTATCAAGCACAAAAAATTTGCAACGCGTAAAACCCATGTCCAAGTAAACAGCACCTACTAAGGCTTCCAAGGCATCGCCTGCTATAGAACGATACGCCATAGCACTGCGTCTGATGTTTTCGTAGCGAATAAGATGGTACAAACCAATTTTTCGCGATAAATCATTCAAAGATTCACGATTGACTATCCGCGACCTGATTTCCGTTAAGAAACCCTCATCTTTAAAAGGGAATTTTTTGAATAAATACTCTGCGACAATGATACCCAACACGGCATCACCTAAATACTCCAGTCGTTCGTTAGACTCTCGCACGCCTGTATTTGGGTGCACCTTCGACACCGAAGTATGGCTGACAGCCAATTGATAAAGAGAAAGATTTTTGGGTTTGCGCCCTATGATGTGTTGAATAGCTTGCGCAAGTTTTTTATCTTCTGTACTTTGTTTTTGGAATATGTTTTTTATCCAATGAGTAATCACTTGTAAATACCTAAGGATTGGGACAATAAAAAAAGTAAAAAATTGACAGAGCGAGCATTACCTTTTTCAAAAAAAAGCAATACCCACTATGTCAAAAAAAATGATGTTAGATTAATCTTCAAATTTTTTGAAAATAACCGAGCTATTATGCCCTCCAAAGCCGAAACCATTGCTCATGATGTAGTTGATAGTTCGTTTTTGGGCTTTATTGAATGTAAAATTCAATCGAGGGTCAAAGGCTTCATCATCTGTAAAATGGTTAATAGTGGGCGGAACCATTTGGTGTTGCATAGCTAAAATAGAAGCAACTGCCTCTATTGCGCCTGCTGCACCCAAAAGATGCCCAGTCATAGATTTTGTACTACTAATGTTTAGCTTGTAAGCCGCCTCTCCGAAAACTGCTTGAATGGCTTTCACCTCTTGTGGGTCGCCGATAGGGGTGGAAGTACCATGTACGTTGATATAATCTATTTGGTCAACGCTTACACCTGAATCTTGGAGCGCATCTTCTATCACAAGTTTCACACCGATTCCTTCGGGGTGAGGAGCTGAGATATGATAAGCATCTGCCGAAAGCCCACCACCGATGAGTTCGGCATAGATTTTCGCACCACGAGCTTTGGCGTGTTCATAGTCTTCTAAAATCAAGCAAGCACCACCTTCTCCCAATACAAATCCATCTCTGTCTTTGTCAAAGGGGCGTGAGGCAGTAGCAGGGTCATCATTGCGCTCGCTCATAGCTTTCATTACACTAAACCCGCCCATACCTGCTTCAGTAACTGCCGCTTCGGAGCCACCACTAATGATGATGTTGGCACGCCCCAAACGGATATAGTTAAAAGCATCAATAAAAGCATTGTTAGAAGAAGCACAAGCAGAAACAGTGGTGAAGTTTAAGCCTCTTAGTCCGTATCGGATAGAAATATAGCCGCTTGCCATATTTGCTATCATCTTAGGAATGAAAAAAGGATTAAATCGGGGCGTACCATCTCCTTTGGCATAGTATTTTACTTCGTCTTCGAAAGTGCGTAGCCCTCCGATACCTGAAGCCCAAATAATGCCAATGCGGTCTTTGTTTAGTTTTTCCAAATCTAAGCCAGCGTCTTGCATTGCCTCTGTAGCTACGACATAGGCATATTGTGCATACCAGTCCAAACGTTTCGACTCTCTACGGTCGAGGTGTTGGTCTATGTTAAAGTTTTTTACTTCGCAAGCAAATCTTGTTTTGAATTTGGAAGCGTCAAATTTTGTAATAGGAGCAGCTCCACTCACACCCGCCGATAATCCCTGCCAATACTCTTGTACATTATTACCAATAGGAGTGAGGGCACCCATTCCGGTTACAACTACTCTTTTAAGATTCATTGATACCTAATTAAGAAAGTGTTGAATAAGAAAGCATATTACTTAACGTGTTCTTCTAAATAAGAAACTGCCTGCCCTACGGTAGCAATATTCTCAGCGTGTTCATCAGGAATTGAAATTTCGAACTCTTTTTCGAATTCCATAATCAATTCGACTGTGTCCAACGAATCGGCACCTAAATCGTTAGTAAAGTTTGCCTCAGGTGTTATTTCTGATTCATCAACACCCAATTTGTCAATGATGATTTTCTTTACTCTTTCTGCAATGGACATTTTATAAAAAGTTTTAGTTAAAAAAAAACACTGCAAAGAAATATATTTCATTGCAATTTGCCAAATAGAGCAGTAAAAATATTTTTTTTACGCTTTTTTCAGGACTATTTTTTATCTTTGCAAATCACTCATTTAGCAACTCCAAACTCCCAACAAAATATGATTAGACGTATTCTCATTATTACAGGTATTGTCATTTCTGTTCTTATTGTCCTTTTCTATGTGTTGCGTACCTATACCAAATCGCACAGCCCCGCTACCGAAGCCAAAATTAAATTCAAAGACACTGAAATCTCTGTTAAATATTGCCAACCCGCCAAAAAAGGAAGGGAAATTTTTGGTAAATTAGTGCCTTATGGCAAAGTATGGCGCACAGGGGCAAATGAAGCCACAGAGATTACTTTTTCTACTGATGTAATCATTAACAATGATAAAGAACTCAAAGCAGGCACTTATACACTTTTCACCATTCCTGATGAAAAACAATGGATTATTATTTTCAATGGTGTTTTAGGGCAATGGGGACATTTTACTTATGATGAAAGCAAAGACGTTGCTCGTACTCAAGCAAAAGTAGAAGCAATAGAAAACGTAAAAGAAAACCTTACGATTGATTTGCAAGCAGGCACTGAAGAAGCCAATATGTTGATTATGTGGGATAAAACACAAGTAAAAGTAAGCATTAAGCCTAAAAAATAACTCGTTTTTAAGCTCCTAAAATCTCGATATTCCACTTTTTCAAGAAAGAAGAAGTGGAATATTTTTGTTAGTTATAGATTTATGTTTTTTTAGCAAGAAAAGATTGTAAAATAATAGTAGCACTGATTTTGTCTAAGTTGCCTTTTTCTTTTCTATACTTTTTAGAAGTGCCCCCTGCTATCATCGTTTCTTGTGCTATTTTTGAGCTAAAACGCTCATCTTCCCAATGTAAGGGCAAATCGGGGAAGAGTGCTGCCAATTTTTCAGCAAATGAGCGCACCAAAACAGTAGTAGTAGTGTCCTCACTTTTCAAAGAAAGAGGCAATCCAATGACGATTGCCTCCACAGATTCCTTTTTGATGTACTCACGAAGGTAATCCCATATTTTTCCATTATCTATAGTGTCTAAAGGGGTAGCAATGATTTGGAGAGGGTCAGTAACAGCCAAGCCTATTCTTTTTTCGCCATAGTCTATAGCCAAAATACGCCCCATTATGCTATTTCCTCTCGGTTTTTATGCAATATTGCCGAAATAATGAGTGAAATGATGCCACCTAAAATCAAAGAACTTATAACACCTAATACAAACATTACCCCTGTGTTCAAAAGAAAATCTGTAAATTGCATTGCTTGTTCTATCTGTTCATCACCCATGCCTGCTTGTTGAACTTGTAAAACTGCATCTTTACGTAATTTTTCTATGATAGTAGGGTCTATAAAATCTAAAAGAAGGATATTGAAAAAGCCACCAATGACTGCCGAAATTACGGAGCTCATAGTACCCAAGCCAAAACCTGCCCCTAACGACATATAGCCTTGGTTTCGTTTTTTGTAGTCGTTCATTGCTACCACCAATACCAAAATAGAGATAGGAATAATGAGCCAGCTTAAACCACTGTTTGTACCTACTACATAAAATTGTAATAATGAGATGAGAATACCAGCACCTGCCGATATCAACCCATAGCGAAGTGCGATTTGTGTGGTCGAGGGTTTTTCATTTTCTGAGAGTTCTGTTGTCATAGTATATTATTTTTATTTATACAAAAATAGATAAAATTTAAAAAGTTTCTAAATTTGCAGAAAAAAAATAAAAATTCTCTCAAAAGATTTGAAAGAGTGTTGATTAGTTCTTACATTTGAAGCATAAAATCAAACATTGATTTCAAACTGTAGTATCATTTTCATCAAAAATATAAAGTAAAAATCTAAAATAACTATGGCTGAACACGCACATACATCCATTGCAGATGAAAAAAATTTTGAATTTACAGCCGCCGCCAAACGCCGCCTTATGGTTGCTTTTGTCATTGGCTTGGTTTTGTTTATTATAGGAGTAGTATTATTGGCTTCTGGTATTGATGGAGGCTCAAGCGGACACGAAGTAGAGAAACATGCCGCTATCACAGGTGGTGGTGGTGGGCACGATGCTCACGCAGATGATTATCACTGGACAAAACGCGTGTTCGCTAACCTATGGCTCGATGCAGTACTCTTTAATGGAATAGCACTGATTGGTGTTTTCTTTGTAGCCGTTAATTATGTGGCGTATGCAGGCTGGTCAGTAGTATTCAGACGCATTCCCGAAGCATTTGGCTATTTCCTTATGGTTACCGCTGTTATTATTCCTGTGCTGTTCCTCGTATCAGGACACGACCTATTTCATTGGACACACGCCGACCTCTATGACCCCTCAAGCCCTAATTATGATAAAATCTTGGTTGGTAAAAGAGGTTATTTGAATACACCTTTCTACATGATTCGTATGTTGGTGTATTTTGCCGCATGGATTGGTTTATTCTTCATCATTCGTCGCAATTCTCTTAAAGAAGATAGCCTCCCTAAACAAAATTACAAAACAGACAGTATCAAACTATACAATAAAAATGTATATATGTCAGCCGTATTTTTGTTTGTATTTGCAGTTACTTCCTCTACTTCTGCTTGGGATTGGGTGATGTCTATAGATGCGCATTGGTTTAGTACTATGTTTGGTTGGTATTGTTTCGCAAGTTGGTTCGTTTCGGGCTTGGCAACTATCACCCTTACTGTAATATTACTAAAAGAGCAAGGCTACTTAAAAGCAGTGAACGAAAACCACTTACACGATTTAGGCAAATTCATGTTTGCATTCAGTGTATTCTGGACATATATATGGTTCTCACAATTCCACTTATACCACTATGCCAACATTCCTGAAGAAATCATTTACTTTACAGAGCGTTTCAGCGGTCATAATGGTATCTACTTTGGTGTTTTCTTCTTGAATTTATTCGTTAATTTTGCTTTCCCTTTCTTAATGTTAATGACTCGCAATGCAAAACGCAAGATGCTAATACTTAAGATAGTTGCCATTGGTATTCTCGTTGGTCATTATTTAGATTTCTACCTTATGGTAATGCCCGGCACAGTAGGCAAACACGCTGGATTCGGACCTGTGGAGTTCGGAGCCTTGATAATGTTCATTTCTGCATTCATATACGTAATCTCTAATGCACTCTCGAAAGCGAACATCGTTCCTAAAAATGACCCTTTCATCAAAGAAAGTGTAAATCACGTAGTAGTATAACTCAAAACATTTTTATAAAACAAAAAATTATAAAAGTAAATAAATTAACCATCAATAACTAAATCATACTTAAATATGCTTGGTTTCATTATAGGCGTCATCGTTGCACTCATCTTATCGGTTTTATTTATGTTGTTCCGTATCCAAACATTAGTTTCTTTGGTGAAGACAGCAAAAAGCCGTGTAGATAGTTTTAATAAACTCAATGCTGCGTTGATGCTCATTGTGCCTGTTATAGGCTTCATACTCTTTATTTGGTATTCGGGTGTAGCTTCCCAATACTATCTGCCCGAACCCGCATCGGAGCATGGCAAAATGACTGACGGAATGTTTTGGATTACTATTTATGTCATTACGGCTATGTTCTTGCTTACTAACGTACTTCTTTTCTTCTTTGCCTTCCGTTATCAATACAAAGAGGGGTACAAAGCAAGTTTCTTCCACGATAATACTCGCCTTGAGATCGTTTGGACTATCATCCCTGCTGCCATTATGACTTGGTTAGTACTTTATGGAAACTACATTTGGTGGGAAATTATGAAAGATCCTCCAAAAGATGCTGTAGTTGTAGAGTTGATGGGGCATCAGTTTGCTTGGAAAGTACGTTACCCCGGCAAAGATAATGCTTTGGGTAAGTATGATTTCCGCCTTACTGACAATGTAAATGAAATGGGTATTGATTTCGAAGATAAAAATGCCAATGACGACTTTATGTCAGGCGAAATACATATTCCTGTGAATCACCCTATTTTATTCAAAATCAGAGCGCGTGATGTATTACACAGTGTGTTTGCACCTCACTTCCGTCTAAAAATGGATGCAGTCCCTGGTATGCCTACACAATTCTTATTTACACCTACCAAAACCACTGAACAAATGCGAACTGAATTGAACAATCCTAAATTCAATTACGAAATCGCTTGTACGGAAGTTTGTGGTCGTGGGCACTTTGCTATGCGCCTTATTGTGATAGTAGAAGACGAAGCAACCTATAAAAAATGGTATGCTGCACAAAAACCTTTCTTAGAAAATAACCCTAATTATAAGGGAAAAGGCTTGAACCAATACTTGAAGAAAAACTTGGCTGAAAGTCAACAAAACACTAAAGAAAAAGCTTCTTTGATTCCTTAAAAAAATTAAAATATAAAAGACTATGGCAATAGAAACACATACAAACGTAAGTCATGACGTGCATGGACATGCACACCATGACGGACATCACCATCACAAAGAAACCTTCATTACGAAATATATATTCAGTGAAGACCATAAAATGATTGCCAAACAATTCCTGATTTCAGGTTTGATATGGGCGTTCATTGGTGGGGCTATGTCAATAATATTCCGTCTTCAGTTGGGATTCCCCGATATGAACCTTAGTTTCTTAAGACCTATTTTAGGAGGTTGGATATTAGAAACAGGCAAATTAGACCCTGAGTTTTATTTGGCATTGGTAACGATGCACGGTACTATTATGGTGTTCTTTGTACTTACAGCAGGTTTGAGTGGTACTTTCAGTAACTTCCTCATTCCTTTGCAGATAGGTGCGCGCGATATGGCATCAGGTTTTATGAACATGCTTTCTTATTGGTTTTTCTTTGTGGCGAGCCTTATCATGTTCTTTTCTATTTTCCTTGAAACAGGTCCTGCAAGTGGGGGCTGGGTAGTTTATCCTCCTTTAAGTGCATTGCCTCAGGCGATGCCCGGTTCAGGTTTAGGGATGACTATGTGGTTAGTAAGTATGGCATTGTTCATTGTATCTTCACTTTTAGGAGGTATCAACTATATTACAACAGTAATTAATATGCGTACAAGAGGTATGTCTTTTTCACGTCTTCCTCTTACAATATGGGCGTTTTTCTTAACAGCCATCATAGGCTTGTTGTCTTTCCCTGTATTGTTTGCTGCTGCTTTATTATTGATATTTGATAGAAGTTTTGGAACAAGTTTTTATTTATCTGAAATATACATAGATGGTCAGGCTCTACCCAATATGGGAGGTAGCCCTATTTTATACCAACACTTATTTTGGTTCTTAGGACACCCCGAAGTATATATTGTGTTGTTACCTGCCTTGGGTATTACCTCAGAAATCATTGCTACTAATGCTCGTAAGCCTATTTTTGGGTATCGTGCAATGGTTATGTCAATGGTAGCGATTGGTATTCTGTCTTTCATTGTGTGGGCTCACCACATGTTTGTTACAGGTATGAATCCTTTCTTGGGCTCTATCTTTATGTTCCTTACCTTGATTATTGCTGTTCCTTCGGCAGTAAAAGCCTTTAACTACATCACTACTTTGTGGCGTGGTAACATCATCTTTACTCCTGCGATGTTATTTTCTATTGGTTTAGTATCAGTGTTTATTTCGGGAGGGGTAACGGGTATTGTATTAGGAAACAATGCATTAGATATTCAATTGCACGATACTTATTTCGTAGTGGCTCACTTCCACATCGTAATGGGTAGTGCTTCTTTCTTTGGCTTTATGGCAGGTGTTTATCATTGGTTTCCTAAAATGTTTGGTCGTATGATGGATCCTAATTTAGGGTATCTACACTTCTGGCTTACATTTATAGGCATATATATGGTATTTTTCCCTATGCACTATATCGGTATTGCAGGTTTCCCTCGTCGCTATTACTCATTCACAAGTTTTGATGCTTTCAAAATATTCTCAGACTTAAATATGTTTATTAGTGCCGCAGCCATCATTACCTTTGCCGCACAGTCAATTTTTGCTTTTAATTTTATATATAGTATTTTTAAAGGTAAAAAAGCACCTGAAAATCCTTGGCTCTCTAATACCTTAGAATGGACTACACCTCGCTTACCCGGGCACGGCAATTGGGAGGGAGACATTCCTACGGTACATCGTTGGGCTTATGATTATAGCAAGCCTAATGCAGATAAAGACGGGTTTGATGATTTCATTCCGCAATATGTACCTTTATCTAAAACTCCTCATTCTAACCTGCCTCATGAGCAAGAGTTAGCTAAATTTGAGCAAGAGGAGGAACAGTCTAACGTAAATGCTCAACACTAATTTTTACTCTAATTTATACATACGCTTAGGTCTTACGACCATCATAGCGGTTTATATACTGATTCTAATCGGGGGCATCGTCCGCAGCACAGGCTCTGGAATGGGATGCCCCGATTGGCCTCAGTGCTTCGGTCAGTGGGTGCCGCCTACTGATGTTTCTCAACTCCCTTCTAATTATAAAGATATTTACGCACAAAAGCGTAAGCAAAAAAATGAACGCATCGCCAAAACGCTTAATTATTTTGGTGTAGAGGTTTCAACTACCTTATTACAAGACCAATCTATGTATGAGGAAGCAGATTTTAATGCACTCAAAACTTGGATAGAATACATCAATCGGTTAGTAGGTGTTTTGATTGGGTTGTTCATTTTTGCAACTTTATTGGCATCTATAACCTATTGGAGGCACGACAAATGGATTTTTGTGGCTTCCTTTATCAGTTTTATTTTAGTAGGTATAGAGGGCTGGTTAGGTTCTATAGTTGTTTCAACCAATTTATTGCCCAATATAATAACTATTCACATGTTATTGGCGGTTATTATTGTTTGTTTACTCATTTGGGCAGTAGGCAGAGCCTATCAAATGCAATATAAACCCATAGGAAAACTAAAAATACCTATTCCTTCAACAATGCGCTATGTACTTTGGTTAGCATTGGTACTGTCTATTGTTCAGTTGATATTAGGTACTCGTGTGCGCGAAATGGTAGACATAGTAGCGAAAGCATTCGGCGAAAATCAAAGAGCAAATTGGCTTACCGAAGTAGGTTTGCCTTTTTACATACATAGGTCGTTTTCTTGGTTGTTAGTATTGGTAAATGGAGGGTTGGGGTATTATTTTTATAAAAAAGTTGCTTTAAGACAAACAATTCTCTTTAGACTTTTTGTTTTATTACTAAGTATTGTAATTTCTGAAATACTTACTGGAGTAGTAATGGCATATTGGAGTATTCCTGCTTTGGCACAACCTATACACTTGTTGCAAGGTTCATTATTGATTGGAGTACAATTTTTTATGTTATTTTTGCTCTATGAAAAAGAAAAAAAGACGAACTTTGCACCCGAAAAACAACTTATTTAATCTTTTAGACTATAGACCATGATTACGACTAAGGTGGCAGAAAACGAAGAGATATATATACCATACAAAACTAAATTATACGCATATTACGAACTTCTTAAGCCTCGTTTGTCTTTTTTAGTAGCCTTCTCAGCCGCTTTTGGGTACTTATTGGTATCACAAACTATTGATTGGTTTGGTTTGCTTTCGGTAGCATTTGGAGGTTTTCTTATTTCAGGAGCTTCTATTACTATCAATCAAATGATTGAAAAAGAGATAGATAAAAAGATGCGGCGGACACAAAACCGTCCTTTGCCACTGAACAAAATAACAGTACAAGAAGCAGGTGTGTATGCCTTAGGGGTAGCGATGATAGGTTTATCTCTTTTGCTTTATACTACTAATTTACTTACGACTGGTTTGGCATTCCTTTCTATGCTCTTGTATAGTTTTGTTTATACACCCTTAAAAAGAGTAGGTCCTATTGCTGTTTTTGTAGGGGCAATACCCGGAGCACTTCCTCCTTTGTTAGGAGTTACAGCAGTAAGTGGAACACTCAACAGAGAGGCTCTTATTGTCTTTGCGATTCAGTTTATATGGCAATTTCCTCATTTTTGGTCAATTGCTTGGGTGCTTGACGAAGATTATCAAAAAGCTGGCTTTAAACTATTACCCTCATCTAAGGGAAAAACAACTTGGTCGGCTATGCAAATATGTTTATACTCTTTACTGTTAATCCCTATGAGCGCATTGCCTTATTGGGTAGGAATATCAGGTGGAGTATCCTTTATTATTGCTATGTTAGCTGGAATTATTTTTGCCTTTCCAAGTTTCCAACTTTGGTTGGGAGGCACAGACGACCGCAAACACGCGCTTCGTATTATGTTTGGTTCTTTTCTCTATTTACCTATTGTTCAAATTGCTTATTTATTAGATAAAATATGAAAAAAGTAGAAGAAATCGTACTTGATGAAGAAGCCCCCGAAGTGGCTTCTATGCACCCTCAGAAGTTTGCAATGTGGCTTTTTATTGTTACTGTTATTATGCTATTTGCCGGCTTTACAAGTGCCTATATTGTGCGCAAGGCAGAAGGTAATTGGTTAGACTATGAACTCCCTATGTCGTTCTGGGTTACTACACTGATTATCGTTATCAGTAGTGCTACTATGCAATGGGCTTATATTTCTGCCAAAAAAGATAACTTACTCAATTTGAAAATATCAATTAGCCTCACTTCCTTATTAGGATTTTTATTTTTAGTAGGTCAGTGGGCGGCTTGGTCAGAGTTAGTAAGTAGTCAGGTGTACTTTGCGGGCAATTTCTCTAACCCTGCGGGTTCATTTTTATATGTATTTACGGGCTTGCATGCCATGCACCTGATCGGAGGAATTGTTTTCTTGAGTATAATGTTGTTTTTTGCCCTTAAAGAGCAAATACATTCTCAAAATTTAGTAAAAATGGAAATGTGCACTACTTATTGGCATTTCTTAGGGGGGCTTTGGCTCTATTTATATGGTTTTTTGCTCTATAATCATTGGGTGTTATAATGAAAGATACTATAGATATTTTACGCTTTTTTACAGCAGGCAATGTAGATGATGGAAAAAGTACACTCATTGGGCGTATGCTTTTCGACAGTGGCTCTATTGCCGAAGACCAAATGGAGGCTTTGCTTAAAGCAAGTAAAAACAAAGAAGAAGGAGAGGTCGATTTGGCATTGCTAACTGATGGATTGCGGGCTGAGCGCGAACAAGGCATTACGATTGATGTTGCCTATAAATATTTTGATACGCCACGCCGAAAATTCATCATTGCCGATACACCAGGACACGTACAATATACACGAAATATGGTAACAGGTGCCTCTCATTGTCAACTGGCGATAATATTGGTAGATGCACGCAATGGCGTTACAGAACAAACCAAAAGACACACCTTCATTTGTCATTTATTGGGTATTAAGCACCTCATTATTGCCATTAATAAAATGGACTTAGTGGAGTATAGCCAAAGTGTATATGAAAACATACAACAAGATTTTCAACAATTTGCAAAACCTTTAGCGATTCCTAACCTAACCTTTATTCCGCTTTCGGCACTCAAGGGCGACAATGTAGTGAAGCCTTCTATACAAATGGATTGGTATGTAGGTTTGCCTCTATTGAGTTATCTTGAAGAGGTAAATATACCCTTGTCTTCATTTCCCGAAGCAAGATTTCAGGTTCAATACATCATAAGACCGCAAACGGAAGACCTACACGACTATAGAGGTTATGCAGGAAAAGTACTCAGCGGTACATACAAATCGGGGGACGCTATCACTGTATTACCTGCGGGTTTGCAATCACGCATTAAATCAGTAGAATTTAACCAAAATGCTATAGAAGAAGCCTATTCGCCTATGTCCGTCATATTGCATCTGGAAGATGACATAGATATTAGTAGAGGCGATATGATAGTGCATAGCCATCAGATGCCAACACTTACAAATGGTTTTTTAGCCACAATTTGCTGGTTTGATGCACAAGCCCTCAACTTAAGTAAAAAATATTTACTCCAACAAAATAGCCGCACCGTTAAATGCGCCCTCAAAGCAATCAAAAGTAAGGTAAATATACATACATTAGCCTCAACAGAAGGTGGAAATCAAATGGTTTTGAATGAAATAGGTACTGTAGCAATCAAAACAGCCGAAGCACTAAGTATTGACCTTTATGAAAATAACCCTGAAACAGGTAGTTTTATTCTCATAGATGAACAAACAAACAATACAGTAGCGGCGGGTATGGTCAGTATGGTAGACGATATATAACAAATTTCAATGAAAATAGAACGCAACTCTATGGCTTTTGCTTGGTTGGTGCTCATCGCTTTGTCAATAGTGTGGGGTACTTCATTTGTTTTGATTAAAATGGGCTTAAAAACTCTTGCTCCTGCCGATGTAGGTGCTATCAGAGTAGTAGCTGCTTATTTAGTGCTTCTTCCTTTGGCAATACGGTCGCTCTACACTGTCAAAACAGAAAAATATATACACTTGTTGCTTTCTGGGCTGCTTGGTATCGTAATACCCGCCTTTTTATTTCCTTTGGCACAAACCCAAATGAACAGTTCATTGGCAGGAATTTTAAATGCACTTACTCCTATTTTCACCTTAGTAGTAGGAGTCTTGCTTTTTCAGCAAACTACCACATTGCTAAAAGTAACAGGCTTACTCTTAGGGCTATCAGGTTCGTTGATTATCATATTTACGGGTGCAAAAGGAGAATTATCATTCAATTATTTTGCTCTTTTTATTGTTGCGGCAACTATCTGTTATGCATTCAACGTGAATATGGTAAAAAAATACCTGCAAGACCTCAAACCTATGGAGGTTTCCACGCTTTCGCTCTTTTTTTCTGCTCCTTTCGCACTTATTTACTTACTTTTTTTTAGTAACATAACTACTACTTTAGCAACCGTAGAAGGTAGCGCAATGGGTGTCTTTTACATTGTACTTTTAGGGCTACTCTCAACAGCGATTGCTTCTATCTTTTTTTATCAATTGGTACAATTAACTACCCCCGTTTTTGCAAGTTCTGTTACGTATACTATGCCTATTGTAGCCTTAGTATGGGGCTTAGCAATAGGAGAACAACTATTTTTGGGACATTACATTGGCATGATTACCATTATCGGAGGGGTTTATTTGGCAAATAAACCAGAGAATAAGCCAAAGATAGAAACATAGCAAGAAATTTGCATACCTACCAAGTACTATCCATAAAAAGTACAAAAATGAGTATGCAAAACCACAAAAAATACTACTCGCTCATGTTTGCGATTTTTTTGTTGCTCAACTTTACAGCCACAGCACAAGACTCTTTGCAAACCACCCCAACCGATGAAAGTACCTTCAGCATCAACATAGGGCAAGACATTGCTTTCGGCTTCTATTTAGGAGCTAATGGCTCAGTAAGCCTCCGCGAAAATCTGCACTTCACTTATTATGCCAACTATTGGGCAAACCCCGCCTACGGAAACCCCACGACTGGAACAGACTATTGGACAGAAGTAGGTATTGGATTGCAAAAAGATTATTTCAACAAACAACTCATCATTAACCCAACCTTAGGGTTCACCTTCGGAAAAGACCTATCAGGGGGCACTACAGGGGTCATCGGTGATGGTATTGTCCCCAATTTAGTAATTAGCTACTGTAGAAAAAAATTTGAAAGCCAACTATACGTCAGTTACTATGCTGCCTTGCGAAAAATGGGAGCAGTTACCTTAGATTATTTTTGGTACTCAGTATGGATGGGGCGTTTTTTTAGCAAAAATTTCTCAGCAGGCGCACATTTTGAGCACTTCATGATTGCCCGAAAAACAGGGGCAAAAAGCGAAAATGTATTCCAATGGTTAGGTATTTATTTAGAAACCAAAGTAAAAGAACAATATCTACTAAGGCTTACTTTAGGCGCAGAACTATTGCCCTACACAGAAGTAACCGATTTTTATAAATTATATCTCTTTATTCCTTTTTGAAAATAAAAAAATATTATTATTTTTATCAAAAATTTTGAATAAAAAATGTAACATTGCAAAGCTTTTTTATACCAAAAGTCAACATTCTATTCTTAAATATTTATACAGAACAAGCCCTACCGTGTGTATCTGATATAAAAATTTATTAAACTATCAACAAAAAAGAATTATAAAACAATGGAATTGGCAAAACAAACAACACATGAATTCGGCTATATCCAAGACAATAAGGTTTTTTTAAAAGGATATCTCGATTTTCCTGACCGACAAATAGGCATAGTGAAAGAAACCGAAGCGGCAGCACTTGCGTATTTTGAAAAACGATTTGAAATCGTAAAACAAAAAATAGCCGACCTTAAAAATCTCATAGAAGAAGCCCAAAACAAAGGCTCTTATCTCATGAAACTACTACACATGAGAAAGTACCTTTCGGAATATGATGCACTTGGCGACTTTGTCGCACTCTTCAAACAATTAGACGACTTAGAAGTATATCTCCGCGACCTTATTTCTGACAACCGTGTTCGTAACCTTACTATCAAAGAAGCATTAGTAGCCGAAGCAGAATCCTTAGACCCACACATGTCTTGGAAAGATGGCACAGATAAATTGCAAGACATCAAAAATCGATGGATAAAAACAGGTTCAGCAGGGGACAAAGAAGAAGAGTTAGGGTATGCCTTTGACGAATACATCAAAGTATTTTTAGACATCAGAAAATCTATCTATAAAAATAGAGCCTCCGAAATCAAAAACAGAACAAAAGACTATCGAAACCTTATTTATAAAGCTGAAAATCTCCGATTCTCTGATAGTTTTGAACAAGCAGTAGGGCAATTCAAAGAAATGCAACAAGCATGGAAAAACATAGGCAAAGTACCTCATCAAAAGGCAGTAGCACTTTGGGAAAAATTCAAAAATGCCAATGAAGTATTTTTTAACCGATACAAAAACTACAAAAGTTATAAAGAACAATTCCCCGAAGTAGAAAATATACAAGAATACCTCACCGAATACTTAAAAGAAGAATTAGAGAAAATACACCAAAATGCCGAAACCATAGAAGCCTCCGAAAGAGCAAAAGAATTGCTCGTAGAATGGAAAAAATTCAATACCACCTTCAGACTCATAGACCCCGAATTTGCCTATCGATTTAGGCACATTTGCGATAGGGTATTCGAAATTTCGTATCTTGTTAGAGTTATTAAACGAAAATACCCTCTTTTTGACTCCAAACTACAGGAAGAAAAACTCCGAATAAAAGTGAGTTATATGAGAGAATTAGTAAGCAAAGATAAAACTGAAATTACTAAAAACGAAGAAATATTGGCAGATTTGCAAAAACAAAGAGTGAGTGTTTCTACTCAACAACAAATACGAACCACGATGAATATCATCAATACACAAAAAAGAAAATTAGAGGTGAAAAAAGAAATTTTGCAAGAATTGGAAACAAGTTTGCAAGAGTTTCTGAAAAAGTAAAAAAAGTGCAAAAAAACAAAACATTTTTATTACTATTCGTTTATTGTATAAAATTCATTTAAAACCGTTAGAACAATATGTATTGGACACTTGAGTTAGCCTCTTATCTTGAAGATGCCCCTTGGCCTGCTACCAAAGAAGAATTGATAGACTATGCCATCAGAACGGGCGCACCGCTTGAAGTAATAGAAAACCTGCAAAAATTGGAAGATGATGGACAGCCCTATGAAAGTATAGAGGAAATTTGGCCTGATTACCCCACGAAGGACGACTTCTTGTTTAACGAGGACGAATACTGATATAAATTAAATACTTATCTTCGATTCTAATAACTTTCTGCACTTGCTTTTTTATTGATAAGTCAGAAAGTTATTTTTTATACTTCTGCCTCTACCATTATTTCTATCCAACGTCCGTCTTCTTTGATAAGATTAATCAATTCATCTACTGCTTTGGCAGTCGGTACAGACCGCTTTACCACATTTTGCCCTCTGTAAAGGGTGATTTTGTCTTTACCAGAACCTACATAGCCATAATCAGCATCAGCCATTTCGCCCGGACCATTCACAATACAGCCCATTATGCCAATTTTGATACCTTTCAGATGGTCAGTTCGTTTTCTAATCAAAGCTGTCGTTTCTTGCAAATCAAATAATGTACGCCCACAACTTGGACAAGAAATGTATTCAGTCTTAGTCATGCGAGTGCGTGCGGCTTGAAGCGTGCCAAAAGAAATAGAATTGAGTGCTTTTACTTGTTGTAAGGCTTCATTTTTATCATTACTATACACATCGAGGCTCAACATAACACCATCTCCCAAACCATCAATCAATAAACCACCTATATCGGTAGCCGAATACAATTGCAAAGTTTCGATATCTAAGTCGGCAGCGTATTTTCTTTTGATGATGATAGGGTTGGTAAGACGAATCTCTAACACCTCTGAGAAGAAACTACGTAGGCTTTGCAACGCCTCTTTTTTTTCCGTTTCTAAAACTATTACACAGTTTTTATATTTTCCTAAGAATAAATGACGATAATCTTTCAGAAGTTCATTTTCTTTTAAGAGAATAAAATTGAGATCGGGCGATAATTTTTGAATAGAATCTTCTAAGGTTATCAGTGGATACGAATTTTCGGGTTCTTGTAGCCAAGTTTCATAATCTTGGATGGCTTTTAACCCATTAGGCATCATAAAGGGTACTTTTTGTTTGCCCAAATACACAAAATCGGAAGCCGTATCACTACTTCCCCATTTATCTGTAAGAGGGAGGTAGGTATAGCCAAAGGCTTTGAAATCAGCCATTTCTATAGTTGGAATTTGGCTAAAATCAATAATGACACGCGGCACGTTATTTTTGCCAACGTTCTCTACTTCGTGTGTTTCGCGCTTTGTGTATGTTTGGTTGTGTGAAATGTATGTATCAGTAGTCGTATAGTGAACATAACGTTCTACTAATTTTCTGCCTACAGGCATTTCAAATTCGGGCTCCTCTGTAAGTGAAACTCTTACAGTATCGCCTAAACCCTCCTCGAGCAGCGTACCAATGCCTACCGCCGATTTAATGCGTCCGTCTTCACCATCACCTGCTTCTGTAACACCCAAATGCAAAGGATAGGGTTTTAGGTTTTCAGCTTCTAAGCGACTGACTAAGAGCCTATAAGCCTGCACCATTACTTGTGGGTTCGATGATTTCATGGAGATGACAAGGTTGTAAAAATTCATCTCTTCGCATATTCTGATGAACTCTAATGCAGACTCTACCATACCATGAGGGTTATCGCCATAACGATTTACTATGCGGTCGGAAAGTGAGCCATGATTTGTGCCTATGCGTAGGGCAGTGCCGTATTCTTTACAAATTTTGAGAAAAGGGATAAATTTATCTCTGATGCGCTCTATTTCTTCATTGTATTGGGCATCAGTATATTCTATGATTTCGAATCTTTTCTTATCGACATAATTGCCTGGGTTGATACGTACTTTTTCTACTATGCGTGCCGCTACTTCAGCCGCATTGGGCGTAAAGTGAATATCGGCTACCAATGGTGTATGATACCCTTTTTTGTGTAATTCATTTTTGATATTGGCTAAATTTTCGGCTTCTTTGAGGCTTGGCGCAGTGATGCGTACCAATTCACAACCTGCCTCTATCATTCGGATAGATTGCGCTACGGTGGCTTCGGTATTGAGTGTATCGGTCGTAGTCATAGATTGTACCCTGATGGGGTAATCGCTGCCAAGCATTAGCTCACCTATTTGTACTTGGTGCGTTTTGCGGCGAATATATGAGTGCATAGATGTAGGGGAAAAAATATTGGATAGTTTTAGGACTTATACTATTAACTATGATACCTTTAACTTTGTTTGATAAGTGTCTTGCCTAATTGTAAGGCTATATTTTTGAGCATATCTTCGGTCATACGGTTCAGGTCGTATTGTGGTTGCCATTGCCACTCTTGGCGTGCGCGGCTATCGTCAAGTGAGCGAGGCCAACTATCGGCGATGGCTTGTCTGTGGTCAGGAGCATATTGTATGCTAAAAGCAGGTTGGAGCTTTTGAATGGCTTGTGCTACTTCTTTGGGCGAAAAACTCATAGCTCCTAAATTGTAAGCAGTACGCGTTTGTATTTTGTCATATTCAGCTTCCATCAGTTCTATAGTACCTCTTACGGCATCGGGCATATACATCATAGGTAAATAGGTATTTTCGCTAAGGAAGCAGGTATATTGATTTTCTTGAATGGCTTTGAAATAGATATCTACGGCATAGTCTGTGGTGCCGCCACCGGGCAGGGTTTTATAGCTAATCAAGCCGGGATAGCGCAGGCTTCTTACATCTAATCCATATTTTTGAAAATAGTATTGCGCCCATAACTCGCCTGTTAATTTACTGATACCATAGACTGTGTTGGGGTGCATGATAGTATCTTGTTGGGTATTTTCTTTGGGGGTATTTGTTCCAAATGCAGCAATGGAACTGGGGAAATAAATCTTGTTTAGTTTTTTTTCGCGCCCAATTTCTAATACATTGAGTAGGCTATCCATATTAATTTTCCAAGTGCTGAGTGGCATTTGTTCGCCTTTGGCAGAGAGGATGGCTGCAAGATGATATATTTGTGTTATTTGGTATTTTTCTACTATTTTGGCAAGGTCTTGGGATTGTGTGGTATCTAAATTTTCGAAAAGAGCATCGGGAGGAAGTTGGTCGCTGCGACGTATATCTGAAAAAATAACAGCATTATTGCCGTGTATATTTTGGAGGGCTATGCCTAACTCCGTACCTAACTGACCACAAGCACCCGTAATCAGAATTGAGTCTTTTTTCATGGATAGAGGAGGGTTTTGTTGTTGATAAATGCATAAAATGATAACTACAAAGGTAGGAATTTTGCCTTATTTTTTTATTATAAAAAGAAAAAACACTCCTTTTGTATAAAGAGTGTTTCTTGTTGAATATAAAATATCGCTTTTTTTAGAATTTTTCTTCTTTTACTTTGCCTTTGGTACATAGTTCTAAGGCGTGGTAACAGGCTTTCACAAATCGTTCGGCTATTTCTTTGTCTGAGAGGTAAATAGCAGTTGCGTTGTCTTTCTCTTTGGAGTATTGTTTTTTGTTTTCTTTTATTTTGTTTTTGTCGTTATAGGTTCTAAATTCTATAGCATAATAAAGTTCTTTTTTCTTGGTTTGCATGTTACCCTCTATGGTTACAAGGTTGATTTCGGTGATGTCTTTAAGGTCAAATTTGATTTTATAGGTACGTGGTTTGCTTCCTTTTCCTTTTTCGGGGTCGTCATAGAAGCGTTCGCTTACTTCATAAAACCAAGTACATTTGCTTGAGCCTACATAAAATTTGGCATCGAAAAATTCATTTTCGCCTCTGAAGTAGTATTTGAAATTGCCAAACTCTTTTACTTTGCCCTCAATCCACTCGATGGTTTCTTTTTTATCGGCATCATTGTCTGTTTGGGCGTATGTTTTTTGGCTAAGGTTGATGAGTAAAGAAAGTGCAATGAAGCTGTAAGTATATATTTTTTTCATGAGATTCTCTATTTTTTATGTGGGTATACTTTTGTATAGGTTGCTAAGTTACAAGAAAGGTTAAAAAAAAATCTGTATGCACTTCTTTTTTTGATAGGGAGGGCATACAGATTGATTTTTTTGTAGTGCAATAAATATTTATTGTTCTTCTATTGTGGCTACGTTGTCTTCTTTGATGAGTGATTTTTCGAATTCTCTTATTTCTTTGACCGTTTTTTCTACTAAAGTTTCAAAATCGGCTACTGTAATAGTCGTTTTGGGCTTCTCTGACGATTCGTAGAGTTTATCGCTCACTTGTGTTTCTTGCAGGCGAGAGTAGATTTGTTGGAAGTTGCTTGTGTTTTCTTGTTTATAGAGATAATTTTGTACAAATTCGTCAATCTGACCCAATAAGTTATATTGTCCAGTACGTTGTATTTGTTCAAAAATCATATTGCGTGCTTCAGTTTCTACATTTGCAGTTTCTATTTTGATTTCGTATTGTTCTGCTAATTTACGTCTGATGAGCGACCATTTGGTTTCGCGTGCAAAAGAGTCATATTCTCTTTCTATGTCTTCTTTGGCTACTTTTTCTTCATTGATGGTGTAGAGCCATTCTTTGAGAAATTCGTGAGGGAGTTGCAAAGATGTTTTCTCAATGAGTTCTTGTTTGATTTGTATAGAGAAGAAATATTTACTTTCGCGCTCATAGTTTTCGGTGATTTGCGCAGTTATTTTTTCTTTGAATGCTTCCTCAGTTGTTACTTCTTCGCCAAAGGTAGAGGTGTAAAGTTCTTCATTGAGCTCGGGTAGTAGGAAGCGGTCTATCGTTTCTACCTCAAATTCGTATTCTCCTTCCATCGTGGCAAGCTCTTCGGGAGTATTAGCACCAACAATGTAATGAGCTATATTTTTGATTTCTTCTCTGGCAAACCAATCGGCTATATTTTTTACATCTATATTGATTTTGCTACCTTTTTGCAAGCCTACAAACCTATCTTTGAACTCTTCTTTGAGGTCTTTGGAAGGCATAAAGAAGGGTTTTTCTTCAGCATTATTTTCTTCAGTTGTTATTTTTCGGAGCTTACCCATCAAAGAGTCATCTTTTTCGGAGGTTTCTACGGGTTCTCTTTTCCCTCTTGATTGACGAATTTCGTCTATCGATTTTTGTATGTTTTCTTCGGTTACTGTTATCTCATAACGAGGTGTAGTGAGGTTATGTAAAGAGATTTCAAAATCGGGGTAAGTACCTATTTTAAATTGAAATACAAAATCTTTTTGGTTGTCCCAATCTATGTTTGGAGTTTCGCTGTAGGGGATAGGGTCGCCTACATATTGTATTTTATTGTCGCGAAGATATTCAGTGAGTTTATCTTGAAGTTTTCTGATTACAGTATCCATCAGAACGCTTTTTCCATATAATTTTTTGATGAGTGGGAGAGGTGCCTTTCCAGGTCTATAGCCTTTCATCTGAACAGATTTGGCGTAGTTTTTTATTGTACTTTCTACTTCTGTTTGGTAGTCGTTTTCTTGGGCTGTGCAGGTAAGCACTGCAGAAAATTCATCTTTTTGGTCTAATACAAACTCCAAGGTTATAAATAATTTTAGTGTTTATAAAAAAAAGTATTAAAAATCTTTATCTTTAAACCCAAATATTGTTTTAGTTAGTTAATAGTATAGAGGTAAAAATATTGGGGTAGGAATGTTTTTTCTAAAAAAAAGTGCGGATAGAGGGAGTCGAACCCCCACACCTTGCGGCGTTAGATCCTAAGTCTAATGCGTCTACCAATTCCGCCATATCCGCATAATTATTGGTAATGGAGTGCAAAAGTAGATACTTTTTTTTGATATTCCAATTTTTTTTATTACTTTGTATCAAATAAATAGCAAAATATTTTTATATGCTTGAAAATCAACAAGATAAATATGTGGGAAAGTTATGGAAGAAACTATAGATATTGCCGCTGAGAACAAAGAAATCGTAAGACGCTATAGACGTTTGTACCGTCAAATTCGCCCTTACTTTCAGCAAGGAGATGCCAAATTGATACGCAAGGCTTTTAACACTGCCTTGAATGCACACAAAGATGTAAGACGAAAATCGGGAGAGCCCTATATTTTTCATCCTATTGCAGTAGCTCAAATTGTAGTAGAGGAAATCAACTTAGGACCTACGGCTGTAGCTGCCGCCTTACTGCACGATGTGGTAGAAGATACAGATACCAATATTCAGGAGATAGAGAGCAGTTTTGGTGAAAATGTAGCTCGGTTGGTAGATGGAGTAACGAAACTACCAAAATCGGAAAAAGATTTTAGTAGTAATACTTCGCAACAAGCAGAGAATTTTCGTAAAATGCTTCTTGCCATGTCTGACGATGTGCGTATTATTATGATTAAATTAGCAGATAGGCTTCACAACATGCGCACGCTTGAGAGTATGTCGCGCAAACAACAGCTTAAAATAGCTTCCGAAACCATGTACATTTACGCGCCCATAGCGCATAGATTAGGGCTTTATAAAATCAAATCGGAATTGGAAGACCTTTATTTGAAATATACACACGAAAGCGTGTACCGCGAAATCGCTTATAAGCTCAGAAGAACACGTGTACAACGCGATAAATTTATCAAGGAGTTTATCACACCTATTGAAAAAGCACTTGGCGAGCACGGTTTTGTAGCCTCTATTTTTGGGCGTCCGAAGTCGATTTACTCTATCTATAATAAAATGAGAAAACAAAATATTCCTTTTGAGGAAATTTATGACTTGTTTGCAATTAGAATAGTGTTAGAATCGGAATCTTACCGCGAAAAATCAGATTGTTGGAGGGTTTATTCTTTGGTAACAGACTTTTATCGTCCTAATACTGACCGTCTACGCGATTGGATCAGTACGCCCCGTAGCAATGGTTATGAGTCGTTGCATACTACTGTGATGGGCAATGATGGCAAATGGGTAGAAGTGCAAATAAGAACAAGACGCATGGACGAAATAGCGGAAAAAGGCTATGCTGCACATTGGAAATACAAGGAGCAAAATTTTTCGCAAAAACCCGGTAGGAAGCCATTCCAATCGCATGAGGCGGGGCTTGATGCTTGGCTGAAAATGGTCAGAGAGTTGCGAGAAACCAATGAAAAAAATGGCATGGATGCCTTAGAATTTATCAATGAATTTCGGTCTAATTTTTTTAATGAAGAAGTATTTGTTTTTACTCCCAAAGGCGACCTCAAAACCTTGCCCTTGGGCGCAACTACTTTAGATTTTGCCTTCGATATTCACTCTGAAGTAGGTTATCAATGTTTGGGCGCAAAAATTAATCAGAAATTAGTACCCATCAACTACACCTTGCACAATGGCGACCAAGTAGAGATTATTACCTCGAAGAAGCAAAAACCCAATGCTGATTGGCTTAAATTTGTGATTACGACCAAAGCCCGCACCAAAATCAACGATTATTTGAAGAATGAAGTCAAGGTTTTTGCCCAAAAAGGAAAAGATATATTGATTAAAAAACTCAAAAAATATGACATAGAGTTAGATAATGATTTGATTCATCATCTTAGAATTTATTTTCAGAATAAAAATGTAAATAATATTTATGTAAACATTGCTAAAAATATTATTTCTCTGCATCAAATTGTTACTTTTAAGACTTGGTTCAAAAACAAAGACAAAGAACGCGAAAAAGAGAAAAAACCTCAAAAAACAGACGAAAATGCACCTATACCTACTCCAAAACCTGTAGATACTTTAGTAGTAGGCGATACCATTAATTTGCTTTATGAGTTAGCCCCTTGTTGTAATCCTATACCTGGTGATGATATTTTTGGCTTCACAACCATCAAAAATGGTATCAGAATTCATCGTACTGACTGCCCCAATGCAACAAGCATGCTCTCAAAATATGGACATAGGGTAGTAAAAGCAATTTGGAAATCGCAGGAAACCACTTCTTTTTTGGTAGATTTAAAAGTAGTAGGTACAGACCGTATCGGTTTGGTGCGCGACTTAACAAGGGTTATTTCGAGTAATTTGAAAATCAACATTGCATCGCTTAATTTTAACACGCACGAAGGTATTTTTGAAGGGCTTATAGGGCTTTATGTACACGATGTTTCGCATTTGGAAAATTTGAGAAAAAAAATGGCTAAAATAGAAGGAATTGTAAGCATAGAAAGAGAAGATAAATAAGAATATTGTACTTTTGGGCTGATATGCTAACTCCAGAAGAAAAAAACAATCTTTTTAGTCTTTTGCAAAGCCCTGATGAAGGCATTGTGCGGCTCGGGTTGCAAATGATCAGAACCATGCAGTTGTCTACAAATATGACAACAATATGCCAAGATTTGGCTTATTTTATTCCTATTGTAAATGCATTTAGCTATGACGATGAAGCCATACCTTACTCTGCAAAAACATTTGTAGAATATTTTGGGAATAAGACTGAAATTTCTGATGAGTTTTTACAAATATTAGGAATCATCAATCAAACCATACCATTGTTATTGCCTCATATTCGTTGGAGTGATGAAAAAATAGGCACTCATAATAAAAAATTTTTACTCTGCCACTTTGCCGCAGACAGCTTTAGTATAGTAGAAGCTGATAACCTCTACGAATTGCTTAAAGAATATGTATACAAATTCATAGAACGTCAATGGGGGGGTACTTTTGAGGAATCCTTAGAACTTCCTTTTCATTTTATTGATAGACAAGAAAAATATAAGCAAGACCTGTATATGAAAAGCTACCTTATTCCTTATTTAACAAAGACAGGAAGAGGTAATTATCAACACCTAATTTGTGCATGGAGTGCTGCTCCTCCCTATCACGAAGATGCCTTAGCCATTTTGTTCAAAAATGAGAACTAAGGAATTTTTTGGTTATAAATTTTGTAAACTTTAATAGCAACCTAATCTGCCTTAACAACCTAAACATTATTATTTTAAAGCTGCAATTATGAACATATTGGCACAAAGAGCAATAGAACAACTAAAAACACAAGTAGTACCAATTCTTACACAGATTAAAAGCGAAGAATATCAGTGGCAAAATAACCTACAAAGCCCCATAGGGAAGCATATCAGACACGTAATAGAGTTTTATCAAGTATTGCTCTTAGGTATTCCTACTGCTGTGGTCAATTATGACCAAAGAAAAAGAGAGCCTGCCATAGAAAAAGACCCTTTGTATGCGCTTTATACTATAGAGAATATCATTACAAGACTTTATGAAGCCGTACAAATACCCACAGAATGGGTACTTATTACTCAGGAGTGTGGCGAAGATATTAGGATTGCGACCAACTTCGAAAGAGAGTTGCTTTATATCATAGAACATACAGTACATCACTTAGCGATTATCAAACATAGTTTAGACCAGCATTTCGAGCATATCATATTGCCCGAAGGTTTTGGGGTAGCTACTTCTACCTTACAAAATATGAAAATGAGTACAAAATAACCCTATGCAAAACTTTACTATTCAAGAAGAAAAACTCCGCAACGAACTTTTAGGCAATAGGTACATTCCTGCTACTGAAAATACATTGCCAACTATAGCGGTCTATTACTGCAATGCCAATACACTTTTTCTAAAAGAAGAAGATGAGCTCTTTCTGACCAAAATACTCAAAGCCGTTAATACTAAACTTTCGCAGATAAAACTCATTAACACAAATAAAATGCCTGTCATTGTGATAGATGCAAAGATTAAAAAGCATATATTTTTGGGCATAACACCATCAGAAATTCCAATAGAAGGGTTGCAATACTATCAAATAAAACAAAACGTGCTTTGTGCTGATACCCTTCAGACAATAGCTCAAGATACTACACTGAAGAAGGAATTTTGGAATGCCCTCAAACAACTTTTTGAACTATGAGAGCAAACCCAATTGCAAATGCTCATGATAGTCAGGGACAGATTTTTTCTCTAAAATAATATCTATAAAATTTTGTATAAAAATCATAGCATCTTCAATGTCTATTTTCTGCAATACATCTCTACGTGAATAAACAAGCATTTTTTCGTTCTTGTATTCTATGTTATATATTCTTTCACTATCCAAGAGTTGCAAAATAGGCTTTTTGAAAAAAACGCGAATAGGGTGGTCTTGCCCTACTAATGAGTAATATTCAGAAAACTTTTTATCATCTTCAAAATCTACATCTTGAAAACCCATTGCTTGGTAAAGTTTATCTAAAAAACTTTCTCGCTCAAGTCTGAATTCGGGAATCTCAATAGGGAAATCGCTCAATAAAAAGATAGAAATTTTTTGACTCTGCTCGCTCATTCTGATACCTTTGTAGAGCAAAACATCTGAAAACTCTATACTTACGCCATGGTACTTGGTTTTAAAGCGGTTTTCGCGGTATTTAATCTGAAAACCATTAGCAAACTGAAAACTGCGAAGCCTATTGCCATCATACACTATATTACTACGCATTTTCACGTTGTAGCTTGCTGCAAAAGAAAGAATATCTACTTGTCGCTCACTAAGAAGGCTTTCTACTTCTACTTCATGGCGTTTTTTAGGCTTATTTTTTCGTTCTAGAGCTCTTTTTTCACGTTCCGTATAACGATTTATTTTCTCCCAAGTCGATATTTCATCACTTGGCAATATGCGTGTCGCTAAAGGGTGTTTAGAGAGAGAAACATGGTCATCTAAACCTTGTATTTCTATGCCATACTCTAATTTTGAACTGTACTCATATTGGTATAACAATTCCATAAAGCTATAAGTAACTAAAGGGCTTTTCTGGAAATCGATGTATACTTGACAGTTAGATGGTAGTTTTTTGAGCTTTTGTTCTAAGACTAAAAAAGCCGATGCGACACTATCGCTCCTTATTTTGAGCGTGATGCGGTCGCCAAAATTGACTTCTTTCAATTCTAATGTAAAGAAAGAACGGAGTGTTGCACCCATCAACCAATAAGTAAAGTAAACTACCAATACGCTGACAAAGATAGCCAATAAAAACGAACTGCTAAGTGCTATCAGAAAGGCAATAACGAAAAAAAGTAACTGCTCACGCCCAATAGCATAAATATCGCGGACGAGGCGTGGAGAAAGCATACGATACGAAGTATAAAGCATAATCACGGCTAAAATACTGATTGGTATGCCAATGTTAAATGTTGCCAATACAAAATAAATCATAAGAGAGAATAAGGCTGCATAGAAAGACGACCATTTAGAATGAGCATTGTTGTTTATGTTGCCTGTGCTTCTGAGCATAGTCGTAACCATAGGCATTGCCCCAATAATACCCCCAATGATGTTGCCAATGCCTATTAAAATCATTTCATTGTCATTGCTCACAATGCGTCTATAAGGGTCTAAGGCATTGACCGAGCGAATGTTAATAAGACTTTCGAGAGAGGTGATAGTAAGGAGTGTAAGAGTAAAAATCCAAAAGTTGAAGTCTAATAACAACCAAAAATCTATCAGATAGGCTTGTGCAAATATTTTTTCGCTATGATAAGGCAAATACAACAGCCAAGTACTATGGATTTGTTGCCAATCTAAATAATTAACAGCTGCAATACCAACAATAAATATCAAGGAAACCGAAGAAAGAAAAGCACTTTTAGAAAATCGCTCGTGAAATATCAAAGGTACAAATACAATAGCCAATAAGAACAAGGAAAAAAGCATACTTTCTATTTGTGCCAAATGCCCTGTAATATATTCAGGATAATCTAACAACAAATGCAGTGTAGTATAACGAGGCGGAATATCGCTCCAAATATAGTACAAAGTACGCGAAAAAATCATCAGCCCGCAAGCTGCCAATAAGCCATAGACAATGGTGTCGGGAAATAAATTTTTGAACCTTGCCAACCTAAAAAAACCTATCAATACCTGAAAAATACCTATCATAAACACAGAAGTAAGAATAGACACAATGAGCTTGCCTGTATCTTCGGTAGGTAAATGATAATGTGCCAAAAGTAACATAGCAGTTACAGTAGTAGAAGGTCCCTTAACGCTCAATGTAGAAGGGCTTAGCCAAACCAAAAGCAGACCACTAATACAAACTGTGAGCAGACCACTTTGAAGGGGAAGCCCACTGATAAAGGCTAAACTGAGTATATAAGGGATATTGTTCAGACTTACTGCTAAACCTGCCCAAATGTCAGCTTTCCAATGACGGAAAAAACCTTTTAGACCTTCGGAAGGGAGTTCAATAATATTGGGTTGTAACATATAGACTATAGACTTATGAAGCAACAAATATAAAAAATTGTGCCACTTTATGCAATCATTGTCATTAAAAGTAAAAGTATAGGTAAAAGAATGAATGTATATTTCATTATTTTTGCAAAAAAAAGAAATTATGTTTACAGGTATTATCGAAACACTGGCTATCCTCAAAGATATAGAAGCCGAAGGCAGCAATTTGCATTTTACTTTTGAAAGTTCGCTTGCCCCTGAACTAAAAATAGACCAAAGTCTTGCGCACAATGGCATTTGCCTGACCGTAACGCACATAGATACGACCCAAAACACCTATAGAGTAACAGCTATAGACGAAACCCTCCAAAAAACCAATGCCAAACATTGGCAACAAGGCGACTGTGTCAATCTTGAACGAAGTATGTTGCTCAATACACGTTTAGATGGGCATTTAGTACAAGGACACGTAGACCAAACCGCTACTTGTCAGCAAGTGATAGAAGAGCAAGGAAGTTGGCGGTATTTTTTTGAGTACGATACCACCAAGCAACGACATGTAACCGTTGCAAAAGGTTCTGTATGTGTAAATGGAGTAAGTTTAACGGTGGTTGATTCGGCAGAAGGCACTTTTTCAGTGGCTATCATTCCCTATACTTTTGAGCATACCAATTTTCAGTATTTACAAAAAGGTAGTATCGTCAATATAGAGTTCGACATCATAGGCAAGTATGTACAGCGATTACTTTTGCCTATACATAAGTAATCATAGGAGTACTCAAATGAGGTACTTCATTGAAACTTCGCACAAAAAATTTGTTTCTTGCAAAATGTAATTGTGTAATGCCTGTATTTCGGGTTTGCCAATTGAGGTCTATGATGGTGTTTTCATCAATTCCTAATACAATACCCATCAACATACAAATAGTGCCGCCCGAACTAAAAACAATAATACTTTCGTTTTGTTGTGCGTCTTCTTGTAATAGAGCAAGTGCTTGTTGGCAACGTTGTTTGAAAGCGTCAAAGTTTTCAAATTTTGAAGAGGTGATTTCACCTTTTGCCCAGCGATGTAGTGTTTGGAAAAATAATTTCAGAAAACCCGCTCTTACTTCGGCATCTTTGCCGCCTTTTTGGTCGTAAAGGGCTGCCAATTGAGGGTTTTGAGCCAATAAATCATTGCGTACTTCATCAAAGATTTCAGTAGCTTGGTGTTCATTGAATAGTTCAGAATAAGCAGTATTATTGGGGAAAGGTATTTGTTGATTTTGGTATACCTTATTCACTTCTTGGAAAGTTTCATCGTGGCGTACCAATTTACCAACCCAAGTTTTTTGGAAGTGAGGAAATTGTTGGCTTAGAAAAAGCCCTAACTGCGTGGCTTGCGTTTTGCCTAATTTTGAAAGTTGGTCATAGTTTTGGCTCATAAAAGAAGCCTGCCCATGCCGAATGAGATATATATTTGCCATAAGGCGCAAATATACTACTTAATTCTCAAATCTTTTTGAATGTTTTGCAGTTCTGCCTTGATGCTTTGCATGAGGCGTAGTATTTCCTTTTCCAATCGCTCAAAATTTTTCTTTTCGTGTTTGTTATATTGTATAATCATAAAAAAAAGTGTTATGAAGTGAATAGAAAGTTAGATGATTTCGTTTTCTTCGGTGTCAAGTGCAAGAAACTGTTGAAATATTTTCTTTTCTAAGTTGCGTGCATCTTTTGCCATTCCTTGCTCTTCTTTTTTCTCCAAGTTGCGCGCGTAGGCAATCAAGGCGTTAGAAATAGTTTGCAATTCATAGACCGAAAGACTCATACGAGTTTGAGGCAATTCACTGCCCATGTGGGTGGGGGCGAATACTTGTGTAGTAGTAGTATTGGTTTGTAGCCCTTGGATCAAATTGAGGAAAGTATTTGTGAGTGTATTCATCGCTTTGTAATGATTAAATTTTAAACAAAATTATGTTTAAAAAATGAGAATTGCAAATTTTTTCAGCAAATTTTTCAAAAAAAGTTATAAATTATTGACAATCAATGCTTTGTAAAAAGCTATTTTGCTCAAATTTTAAACAATAAAAAACTTGACCTCATCAAAGTCAAGTTTTTCTAAACGTATACACAGGCATTCAATCAAGGATTTTTCTCAATAGAGGCGTTGCAAGAGCGTCTTTTTGAGGCGCGTATTTTCGCGTCTTAGTTTTTCTAATTGCATTTGCAAACGTTTGATAGTTTGTTTTGCTTCTGTTTTTTTCTTGTGTTTGATAGGCTCTATTTCCCACATAAAACCCATCGTTTGTGATAAATAGTTTTTCATAGTTCTTCGGTGTTTTGGAAAAAAGCAATGATAGAGGCAATTTCTTCTAATGAGAGTCTAAATCTTTGATGACGGCTTTTGAATAATACGCCATTTACTTTGCTATTGAGGCAAATTTGCATTTGTTGGAAATTTTGTTGTGCAAAAACTAATTTACCTAACAACTGTTCCAATTGTTGTGCTTCTTCGGCATTGAGCGTTATTTTATTGTAAAAGCGGTATTTCATAGGCATATTTTGTGCCTTACTTTTGAGAGTAAAAAAACAAAATGAACCTATCAATAAAAGAGAGTAAAATAATGTTTTCATCTGAATTGCTTAATTTATTAGCAAAATAACGCTAATAAAATGAGAATTGCAAATTTTATTGACATTTTTTTTAGAAAAAAAGTAAATTTATGCCTTATCTGTTATTTCTGAGGGAGTTGGGTTGTCCTTAGGTAAAATTCTGAAACGCTGAAGCATTTTACGCTCAAAAGCCCAAAAAAAGCGGAACTGACCGAATAAGAATCCGTAGATTAACAAAACAATTTGATAAATAGGCAATATCATCAGAAAATAAAGCACGCTGCGCAACCAAGCAGGAAAAGAAGCAGGGAGTATAGCTTGTATGGGTGCTTTGAGCCAAAGAACCGTAAAGCCTGTGCAGGCAAATACAATTAAAATGATAATTACTTGTGTGAGGCTTTTCAGACCCCAACGCTGTTGGAAGCGCACTAACCAAGAAGATAAAGACATATAGGGTGTTTTTTGGCTGCAAAGCTACCACAAACTTTTATAAATCACAATCAAAGAAGTAATACTCAGCAGAATTCCTACCAAACGCATCAAATAGGCGGCTTTGATGTAGCGCAACAAAAGTGCTCCTAAGGGTGCAGCCAATACGCCCCCTACAATAAGCCCTAATAAAATAGGACTACTACTAAAGCCTACAAAAAATAAGAATGCCATACCACTACAAAGCGTAACAAAGAATTCGGCAGTATTGACCGTGCCAATGATGATGTGAGGGTCTTTAGGGTTTTTGAGCAAATTCGAAACGACCACAGGACCCCAACCACCGCCACCTATAGCATCTAACAAACCACCTGTAAATCCCCAAAAACCAATCCTGCGGGCTGAGATTTCTTCTTTCTCTTTTCCAACAGGGCGATAACTTTTATAAACAATAAAAATACCTATGCCTGCTAAGTAAAGCGCGATGTAGGGTTTTATAAAATCCCCCGAAAATACATTTGCCAATAAAAACACACCTAAAAATGCACCTAAAACGCCAAAAACTACCAAAAAAAGGAGCAAACGCCGTTCTACATTCTTGGCATAAAGATGAGAAAGCCCCGAAACACCTGTTGTAAATACTTCGGCAGTGTGTACGCCTGCTGAAGCTATCACAGGAGGAACACCTAAGCTAAGTAACAAGGTATTGCAACTTACGCCATAAGCCATACCCATGGTGCCATCTACAAGTTGTGCCAAAAAACCTACCATGATGTAGAGCAAAAATTGTTCATTGAGGTGGTCAAAAAGAGAATGTGGGGTTTGAAGAATAGAACTAAGCAACCAAAATAGAAGAATGATTTTTAGACCAATCATTACATTGCGAACATGCGAAAGATGTATACGAGCGATTAGAGAGGTTAACATATCAAAAAAATACTTATCAGAAAAAATGTGTTTATATAACGCCACAAAAGTACATTAATTCTATTAAAATAGTAGAATTTTAAATTAAATTTTTACTCTCAAAAACCAAAAAATAGCCTATGTATATGATAACTTATTTATTAAGAAATTTTTTGAACCAAAGGGCGGAATTCTTAAGCGTTCTTTTTTGGGTATCGTAATCTACATGTACCAAACCGAAGCGAGGATGATAACCTTCTGCCCATTCAAAATTATCTAACAATGACCAAGCTAAATAGCCTTCTACGGGTACGCCTTCTTTTTTAGCGCGCAATACTTGGGCAAGGTATTGTTCAAAAAAAGCGATACGGAGAGCATCATTTACTTTGTTTTTCTCCACTATGTCTTCAAAAGCAGCACCATTTTCAGTGATAATGATTTTTTTGACTCCCTCATATTGGGCAAATTGTTTCAAAATGAGATACATACCCTCAGGGTAGATTTCCCAATTCATAGCCGTCAATGGACTCACGCCTCTTTCTTTTGCTTCTACAAATTTGGCTTGTAACAAAGGTGAATTATCATCGTGTCGGGCAACAATGCGTGTGTAGTTTTGAATGCCAATAAAATCAAAGTCAAATTTCAGCTTTTGTTCATCACCCTGTTGCATTACTGTTTCTATCATTTTAAAAAGTGGAACAGTAGCCGTAGGGTATCCTAAACCTAAGGCGGGCTCTATATATAAACGATTGAAAAGGACATCGAGGCGTTCGCAGGCTTTTTTATCCAATTCATTATCTTGATAGGGCTGTACTATATTGCAGGAGAAAGTAGTGCCTATTTGCAAATTTTTGCCTACACTGCGAAGCGTTCTCGCGGCTTCGGCTTGTACCATAGCTACATGGTGTACTACTTTGATAAACTTTGTAAAATCGCGGTGTCCGGGTGCGTGCCTTCCATCTAAGTAGCCCAAGAGCGAAAATATGGTAGGTTCATTGAGTACCATAAAGTGTTTCACACGGTCGCCAAATTTATCAGCACAAAGTTGTGTATAATCGTTAAACCAACCAATGATATCGCGGTTTGTCCAGCCTCCTAAGTCTTCCAATGCTTGTGGCAAATCCCAATGATAAAGCGTAAGCCAAGGTTGCAATCCTTTTTCCAAACAAGTATCAATCAATCGGTTGTAAAAATCTATGCCTTTGGTGTTTACTTGTCCTTTGCCTTGTGGCAGTAGCCTTGTCCAAGCAGTGGAAAATCGGAATGCTTGCATGTTTATTTGTTTGGCTAAAGCCAAATCATCTTCAAAGCGGTGGTAAAAATCGCAAGCCGTATCGCCGTGTTCTTTGTTCTTTATTCTCCCTTCGGTGTGCGTAAAAGTATCCCAAATGGAAACACCTTTTCCATCGGCTTGGTGCGCGCCTTCTATTTGATAAGCAGAAGTGGCTGCCCCCCAAATAAAATTCTCGCCAAAATCGGCTTTTGTATAATTGAGCGGCTTGGTTTTGGAAGAAAAATTTAACAATGCATCGGGGCTGAAAAAAGTGCCTAAAGCAAAAGCTCCAGTTGTTTGTAAGGCATCACGTCTGTTCATGTTTCTATTATTTTAAATTGATTGAAATGGTTGTATATAAAAAAGTTACAAATTTTTTATTAAAAAATTATATTTTTATTAACAAAAATAGTTTGCATTTGTTTATATTCGAACCCTATAAAGACAATTTTTTTCAAAACCAAATTCAATTTTTAATCTATGAAAAAATTATCACTTTTTATTGTATTACTCTGCTTTGGTACGTCATGGGCTTTGGCACAAACGGGCAAAGTATCGGGTACTATTATTGACAATGATGGCGAACCCTTAGTAGGGGCTACGGTCATCATTAAGGGCACTACTGTTGGAACTATCACCGATGCCGATGGTAATTTTGTGATAGAAAAAGTGCGCGATGGCGAGTACACTATAGTAGCCTCATACATAGGTTATAAAGCCCAAGAGCAAACCGCCTCTGTTAGTGGTGGTAGCGAAACTAAAGTAAATTTTAACCTTGAAAATGACTATCTCAACCTAACTGATGTAGTGGTTACGGGTACATTTGACCCACAAAGCAAATTAGAATCTACGGTTTCTATTACTACTATGGATAGAACACTGATAGACCAGCAAGCGGCACGAGGAACAGGTGATTTGATAGATGCTATACCGGGTTTCTATGTAGAGAGTGGTTTAGGAGAAGCAGCCAATAATGTTTATCCGCGTGGGTTGCCCGTAGGAACAGGTGGATTGCGCTATACTGCTTTGCGCGAAGATGGCTTGAACACTTTTGAAATCTCGGACAAAGTATTTTTTAGCTCTGATGGTTATACCAAAAATGACCTCACTATAGAAAGAGTAGAAGGGCTGAGAGGTGGAAATGCAGTTATTTTCTCTTCTAATACACCTGGTGGTATCATTAATTTTGTAAGCAAAACAGGCGGACAAGAATTGAAAGGAGATGTGCGTTTTACATTTGGTTCGCAACAACTTTATAGAGTTGATTTTAATGTAGGTGGTCCTTTGACTGAAGACAAAAAATGGCGTTTCAACGTAGGAGGACACTATAGATATGATAGAGGATTGCGCGATTTTACAGGACCTGCCAATATTGGTGGGCAAGTAAAAATGAACCTTACGCGTCTATTTGATAACAACAAAGGCTATATTCGTTTTTATGCCAAAATGGTAGATGACCAAATCGCATTTTGGGCACCTGTTCCTTATCAGGGTTTTAGCAGCCCACGCCCTATTTCGGGTTGGAACGATTTGCTTACAGGTTCTATGATTCCTGCTCGCTCCGGTGATATTTCTCTTCCTGACCCGCTCAATCCTGGTCAGTTCAGAACAGTAAGTTTGGGAAATGTTGTAAATACCAAATATAGTAATGTTGGGGCTGAATTGCAATACGATTTGGGCGATGGTTGGCAAATCAAGAACCAAATGCGTTATATTTCGGGCACGAATCAAGTAAGTTTAACACAAGTAGTTTCTAACCCTTTAGCAGGGCAAAGTCTTACACTGACAGCCCCTCCGGGTACTACTCCTTTTGTGTTTTATGTAAGTCCTAACCTAACAAGTGGCATTAACTATTCGGCGGCAGCCTCAAGAGGCGAAGATATTCCTATCACTTCTTTAGCTTCACCTATCACCGATGCACAAGGCATCAGAACTACTGGGCTCAATGGCAACGGTATGCTTATTCCTTTGGGTTTGTTTGTGGTCAATAGCCAAAATACTAACTTTATGAACAATTTCCAAATCACGAAAACTTTCGGAGATCATAAATTAGTAGGAGGGGCTTATATTAGTTTGTACAATTCTAATGAATATTGGAATTTTAATACCATTCTTACAGATGTACAAAGCAATCCGCGTTTGGTAGATGTGCAATACAGAGCAGGTAGTGCTATCGCTGCTGAACTTACGCGTGGTGGCGTTTTTGGAGCTAACTTCCAATATGAGCGTTCTTTTACTAAAAATGGTACTTACGCCTTGTTCATTGGCGATGAATGGCAAGTTACTGACCAACTGACTGCTACTTTGGGCTTCCGCTATGAAGTAAATCAGGCGGTAGGTTCTCTACAAAATACAGGACGCCGCGATGGACGCACGGCAGGCGTAGTGCGCGCGGGTAGTCCTATCACAGTAGGCATTGGCGGCACGGGTGGCTTAGATGGAAATGCGACCACCTTATACGATAACAATGCAGATATTCCTTTGAATAGTTACCAAATTTATGACAATACTTATGAAGTTTGGGGAGCTAATATTGGTTTGAATTATAAATTCAATGATAATTTTGCCTTATTTGCCAATGGTTCGCGTGGTACGCGCTATGCAACAAGCCAAAACTTTTTAGCAAACAAAGACCAAGGCACTATTACAGGCACTGCACTCATAGGGCAAGTAAATACTGCTGATAACGGTGGTTTTATCAACCCTGTGATTAACCAAATAGCCCTACGCAACCCTATTGAGGAAGTATTGCAAGGAGAAATAGGAGCACGTATTTCACAGAAGAAATTCGGAATTACTTTTGCCTTATTTGGTACTCAGTTGAGCAATGCGCCTTTTACCTTACAAAGTACAGGAGCCAATGGCAATATCCAATTAGATGTTTTGTTGTATGACGTAAGAACCATCGGAGGGGAATTAGAAGCCATTTGGTCGCCTGTAAAAGGTCTAAGATTGAATACTTCTATTGCCGTACAACAAGCGCAATATACCAAATACCCTGATGTAACTGTAGTAGAAGTAAACACTGCTGACCGTGTAGACCCTGCTACACCTACCAGAATTGTTAATTTTTCGGGTAATAATGTAGAGCGTATTCCTCCCATTCAGATAGATTTTACGGCTGATTATACCTACAAAAAATTCAATGTATATGGCAATGTACGTTATATCGGAGAGCGTTGGGGCAATCGTCGTAATACATTCAAATTACCTGCGTTTTTCGAAGTTGGGGCGGGTGCTTCTTATCGCACAGGCAATTTCACGTTAGGTGTGCAAGGTATCAACTTGCTCAATGCTTTAGGAATTACGGAAGGAAATACACGTACTCAGGATAATATAGGTCCTAATGCTGCGGCAAACAATGATACTGTTAATACAGGTATATTCATTTTGCCTCGCTCATTTAACTTTACGGTCAATTATTCCTTCTAAATTATAAACTCACTATAAAGGCATAAAAAAAGAGAGGCTTTTGGGTCTCTCTTTTTTATTGATAGGTTTTTGTATGTTTTCCCTAAGCCATTTCAGCAGTAGTAGGGTTATTGGCTAAGTCAACATTTTTGAGATGTTTTAATTTTTTAAGTATAGTAATGTCTACTATATGATTGTTCTTCAGCAGTAAGGTTTCTAATCGTGCCATCGTACCCAATGCATAAATATTAATGACTCTATTATTAGAAAGGTCTAAATGTTTCAAATTTTCTAGATTGACCAAAGCTCCAATGTCATCTATTTGGTTATTAGAAAGGTCTAAATATTCCAAATTGGTTAATTTTCTCAAAGGGTTCATGTAGCGTATTTGATTATTGGATAGGTGCAATGATTTTAGATGAGAGAGTTCATTTAGAAAACTAATATCACTGCAATCTTTTTGGGTAAGGTCTAATTTGTTTTCATAAAGAAATTCTTTTAAGGTTTTGCCATTGAGTTGCATTCCGCCTATTTCGAGTGTTTCTAAATTTTTGAATCCTCGCAAGATGCCTAAATCACTTGATTTGATGGATTTGAGAGAAACAAGTCTGATTTCATTCATATCTTTTTGTTTCAAATTGTAGAACGGTTGTGGCTCGAATACTTTGAAGGTTTTATAGGTACCATCTATGCGGTTGCATGACTCATAAGCCATTTCTATTAGGAGTTTGTCTATGAGTTCGAACTCTTCTGGATCGTGAATGGAGTATAATAAGCCGTTATTATTGAACATTTCTAAAGCAATGAAATACTCTAAAATAGACTTGTGTGCAAATTTGAGGTGTCCTTTTACATTTTGCGTGAGCAAAGAACGACTTTTTAGCTCTATTTCAGAAAGTTTGACGCCATATTGTTCAGCAATGGGTTTTAATTCGTGTGTTTCTAAGAAAAGACCTTTACGTTGTTTGCGGTTAGTAAATAAATCAATGGCAACGGCACGCGCAAATTTATAAAGTTCTTGTTCATAAAATTCTCGGTTGGTATGGTGTTGTCTTTTTACTTCTCTTTCTATCCATCGGCTGATAATTTCTTCATAAATTTGGAAAGTGAAATTATATTGATGGCGGTTTTCCATAAGGTCGTCTATGTAGCTTAGAATCATAGGGCGCACCATGAGGTTAGGAGATTTTCGCACTATTTTTTCGGCGCGTCCTCTTTTAAGAAAACTAAACCAAGGGTAGTTTTTACTGAGGTATTTGCCAATATCTTTGTCATCAAAAGCAGATACGTATATTTTATGAATACTATATTCCTTGTTTTCATACTCAAATTGTAATTTTCCTACTTCATCTGTATCTTCTTCTTCGGGAGGGAAAAATTGTGTACGGCAAGTGATGATTACTTCTCTAAAATCTTTCACGGTATCTAAGATTTCACAAAAGCGTTTTTTATAATCAGCCAATGCTTGGTTGTCTTCGTCAAAAGCATCTAAGAGTAAAATCGTTTTGATACGTTGCTCAAAGGGGATTTTTTTAACTTCTTCTAAGGCTTGTGGAAACCCTAATGGGATAAGCCTTACGGTATCGGGAAGGGGGTATTCGTCTTCTGTTTCGGCTTCTATTTCTTCTTGTGAAAGAAAATCGGGTAAGAACTTGAGTTTATAAGGGGTTTCTACTATTTTTTTGGCATAGTCAAAATAAAGATTAATCATAAAAGTAGTTTTTCCCATACCAGCTTCTGCTAAAACAATGTAAAGATTTTGTTCAAGGGTTTTGGTATTGAAGCCTTTTTCTGTAAAGAAGGGAATAAGTGGTTGTTTGGCTACAAATATATAGGGGTTGTCGGGGTCGGTTTCTAAGACGGGCGCTATATTTTGGCACTGTGTTGATACATAGTATTTGAGTGCTTTCTCGATTTCAGCTTCAGGGTAATATGCCGAAATACCAGCTTTTAGGTCTTGTTTAGAAAGTATCATAAGAATTGTTTTTGTCCAAATAAGTTCGAAATATAGTTTTTTTATTTGAAATATGGAAATTATTGTGCCAATTTTTACAACTCTATTGCCCAAAGCGTAATATCATCGCGTGTATCAGTATTTTGGCGAAATTGTTGGAGCATTTTTTCTATTTCTATCTGTTGTTGTTTGATAGGGAGTTGCGCGGTGGCTGTTAAAATATTTTTAAGTTGGTGTTCGCCAAGGCTTTTTCGTTGAGGATTGGGCAGGTCAGTGATGCCGTCAGTGGTGAGGTAGATGCGGTCTCCTTTTTGGAGTGTTAAATTATGCTGCTCGAAGGAGCGGTCAAATGTTTCTTGGAAAAGCCCCCCGATGCTGAGGCGGTTGCCTTGTATTTCTTGCAGTTGATTTTGTGCAAAATAATAGAGTGGTCTTTTGGCATTGGCATAAAGAAATTGTATTTTTCCGTTGTCATCGGTTTGCCATCTGCATAGGGCTACGTCCATTCCTTCTGTATTGCGGGTTTCGTATTGTTTAAGTCCGTAGCGTACTTCTTTGTGTAGTAGGTTGAGTATTTTTTGGGGTTCGGTGATTTCTTGCACATGTACTATTTCGTTGAGCAATACATAACCTATCATGCTCATAAACGCACCCGGTACGCCGTGCCCTGTGCAATCTACTACGGCGGCTAATGTATAGGGAGGCACTTGTGTAAGCCAGAAAAAATCGCCTGATACAATATCTTTAGGTTCATAAATGATAAAATAATCACTAAGCGTTTGCTTCATTTCTTGTTCAAAGGGCAGTATGGCGTTTTGTATGGTTTGGGCGGTGCGTATGCTGTCCATTATTTTTTGGTTTTGCCCTTGAATTTCTGCACTTTTCTGCTCTATGATGTCCCTTTGCTCAGTGAGAATTTTGTTTAATTTTGTTTTTTGCCTATTAGACCTCACTAATACACCCAAAAAAACAAGAATAAGGCTGGAGGCTATCAAGATGGTTGCAATGAAAATGCGTTGATTTTGGAGGGTAGTGTTTTGCAGTTCTGAGGCATTGAGGAGTCTTTCGTTTTCTATGGTTTGTTTATTGAGTTGGTATTTTGCTTGCATTTCTGCTATTTGTTTGCTTTTTTCCTCATTGTATATTTGGTCGCGGAGTTGTATGAATTTTTGATAGTAGAAAATGGCAGAGTCTAATTGCTGTGTTTTTTCGTGATAGTGCGCCAAACTTTGATAACTTTCCAATATGCGGTTTTTATTGTTAGATATTTTGGCATAGTGAAAGGCTTTTTGTAGGTGCGTGGTGGCTTTGTCGTATTGTTGTAGGGTGGTATAAATGTCGCCTAAGTTGTCCAAAGAGGCTGAGAGATTGCTGTAGTTTTGTATTTTTTTGCTGATTTCTACGGCTCTTTCCAAAAAAAGAATTGCTTCTTGGTATTTTTCCAATCGCGAGAGTGTAATGCCTATGTTATTAGTGGAGGCGGCTATTCCAGACAAGTCATTGGTTCTTTGCCTCCTTTGCAGGGCTTGTTCGTAGTAGTGCAATGCTTTTTCATAGTCTTTTTTTGTAAAAAAAACATTGCCTATGTTATTAAGTGAAGTGGCTTCTAAATTTTTATCATCCATCTTTTGGCTTAAAAATAATGCTTCGTTAAAGGCATTGAGGGCTTCTTCAAGGTTGCCAATGCGTAAGTATATCATTCCTTTGGCATTGGTGTAGGTAGCAGTAGTTAGTTTATCTTTTAGTCTTTCGCTGATTTTGAGTGCTTTGATGTAGTAATCCAATGCTTCGGCAAAATTACTTTTGTTGTATTCTACATAGCCAATTTGATAAAGTGCAGCGGCTTCTGCCCAATCATATTTTTTATCAAGTGCTATTTCGAGTGCTATTTGCCCATATTGCACTGCTTTTTCATAACTCTTAGTTGCTGTGATTTCGCTCAATTTCAAAAAACTGAGAATACGCAAACTATCATTTTGTTTGGGTAATTGCTTAAGTAAACTATCTACTAAGGCTTCTTGTGCCAAAGAGAGTTTGCAACCCAAGAGCAAAAAAAAGTATATCAGAAAGTATTTTAACACTTATCTATAATGATTGGCTAAATTGACGATAATTATTTTAATTTCACTTTGGTAGCTCCATAGCCGAATTTTTCTTTTTGGGCATCTTGGTAGTATTGTACGTGAGGGTGATTGCTTAGTTGTTTGTGTATCAGGCTGCGCAATGTACCATTGCCTACACCATGAATGAATATTACTTCTGACGCTCCTCCTAACAGAGCTTCGTCTAAGCCCTTTTCAAAGGCACGCATCTGAATTTCTAAAATACTTGCATTGTCCATTTGTATGTTTACTTCGGTTAGTTGCTCTATGTGCAAATCTATAGTATAAGTGGGCTTGTTAGAAAAAATAGTGCTTTTTGAAGTTTTGGCATCTTCTATAGCCTCATTTTTTTCGAACATTTTTTCTTTCAAAGTTTGCACATCTATCGTTTCAGTAGGAGTGATGAGTGTTGCGGGCGTTTCTTCTTTGTCTAACTGAAATAAATAAGCATTTTTATCTATTACGGGAGCTTTTTGTTTACTTTTAAAAAAGTAGGAAGCCTTTAGGCGTATATGCTTTACAAAAGGTGCGGGAGGTGTATATTGCCCTACTCTGAAAGGTAGACAGGTAATACTAAAAGTACCCCAATTCTCAAAATTTTCCAAACTTACTTCCTTCAATTTATCTGATGTTTTAGGAAGTAAATGCCCCGCACGAATACTCTCTACGGTTTCAAACTTCTCTACAGTAACCGTATAGGGAAGTTCATAGTCAGTGTTATTAATCAAATGGCAGGATAATTTTTGGTCATTGATTTCATAAAAAGCCAAAAAAATACCTTTTTCTGCAAATAAAAGTTGGCTGCCACGAGGAGCAGGTTCTGTAAAAGTGTTTTTAGTGTTATTTTTAAACTGTGTAGCCTCTTCTTTAGCAATCAAGGCTACCTCTTGCCGTAAAACGGGAATAGAAAAACCCTCTTCTATTTCCACTTCTACCATTTTACTATCTATCAAACGTACCACAATCCCCTCTTCTTTGGAGTGAATAAGGCGCACTTTATCTCCTATATTAATCATAACTATCTTACAGATTTTTTTGCAATGATACTAAAAAAAGCAATATATTTGGAAAAAAAACTTAATTTTGCCTTTCTGCTTATAACATACTACTTTAAAAATCACTCATGAAATCATCTATTCCCATTATTCTTTTATTCCTGATTGTATTTTTATCAACATCTTGCGACAAAATAGAGGAAATTCAAAAAACAACTACCCAAAGCAGAGGAGAAATAGCGGAGGTAGTCGTTGTGATGGCAGTTGACCAATGGAAAGGCTCTTTAGGGGCAACAGTCAAAGAAATCATGACCGATACTATTCCTTGTTTGCCACAAGAAGAAGCCCGTTTTTCTCTCATGCACTTAGACCCTACTGAGTTCAATAACTTTCTTCGCCATCGCAACAATGTATTTTATATCATCACACTCGATGATGATAGCTATTCGGGCAAACTTATGCGCAAATACATCAGCAAAGATGTAATAGAAAAAACCAAAACAGATAAAAAAGTACAAATCTACGCCAAAAATAACGAATATGCACAAGGGCAATATTCCCTGTTTTTGGTAGGAAACAACAAAAGCGAAATACAACAATATCTCACCAACGAAAAGGAACAAATATGGGAACGCTTTTACCAAAGAGAACGCAACCGACTTGTAGCCAAACTTTATGCCATCAATGAGCAAACCAAACTCAATGATTTTATCCTCTCGCGTTATGCCCTCAAGATGCGCATACCCGAAAGCTATGATGTAGTCAAAAGAGAAGAAAATTTTATTTGGCTTCGTTTCCTGAGCGAAAAAATAGACCGCCATATTTGGATTACCTACCGCGACTATACCGCCACCGAACAATTCAACCCAACCCAAATACAAGCCCTCCGCGACAGTATTGGCAGTCAGCGCATGAGAGCCGATAAATTAGAAAATTCTTATCCCATTACCGAAACATTGATACCCATTTGTGCCCAAAAAATATCGCTCAATAAACGTTTTGCCACCGAATATAGGGGTTTATGGAAACTTGCCAATGGCACACGTGGTGGCGGATTCATAGCCTATGCATTTGTAGATGATAGTGCCAAACGCCTCTATTACGTAGAAGCCTTTTTGTATGCACCCGATAACGAAAAACGCCGATTCATCATGGAGTTAGAAGCTATTTTAAGAACAGCACAACCTGTTAGTTTGCAAATCGCCAACACTACAAAAAATAAGAATCAAAAACAATAAACAAAACAAAGCCTCACCATGTCTGTAAAAATTAGAAAAGAAGATGCCCTTCAATACCACATGCAAGGGCAACCCGGAAAAATAGAAGTAACCCCTACCAAATCGCTAAGCTCACAAATAGACTTAGCATTGGCTTATTCACCGGGTGTTGCAGAGCCTTGTTTGGCAATCGCCGAAAACATAGAAGATGTATACAAATACACCGCCAAAGGCAACTTAGTAGGTGTCATCTCTAATGGTACAGCCGTTTTAGGCTTAGGTAACATCGGACCAGAAGCCTCCAAACCCGTAATGGAAGGGAAAGGCGTATTGTTTAAAAAATTTGCAGGCATTGATGTCTTCGATATCGAAATCAACTGCGAAGACCCACACGAATTTATCAAAATCGTAAAATCATTAGAACCTACCTTTGGTGGAATCAACCTCGAGGACATCAAAGCCCCAGAGTCTTTCTTAATAGAAGAAACCCTGCGCCGTGAAATGAAAATACCCATCATGCACGACGACCAACACGGAACAGCCATCATATCGGGGGCAGCACTCCTCAACGCGCTCACTATCGTAGATAAAAAAATAGACGAGGTCAAAATAGTGGTCAATGGGGCAGGAGCTTCAGCCATTGCTTGCACCAACTTATATTTAGATTTAGGGGTAAAAAAAGAGAATATATTCATGCTCGATAGCAAGGGAGTTATTTCTACCCAAAGAACCGATTTAGACAACTACAAAGCCAAATTTGCACGAGAAACCAATATACAAACCCTAGAAGAAGCACTCAAAGATGCCGATGTTTTCTTAGGGCTTTCAAAAGCCAACGTACTTACTGCCGAAATGCTCCAAACGATGGCTAAGAATCCTATAGTATTTGCCTTAGCCAACCCCGACCCCGAAATAGCCTATGAAAAAGCAATGGCAGCACGCGAAGACATCATCATGGCAACAGGACGCTCAGACCACCCCAACCAAGTAAACAACGTACTCGGGTTTCCATATATTTTCAGAGGCGCACTCGACGTAAGAGCAACAGCCATCAACGAAGCCATGAAATTAGCCGCCGTAAAAGCCATTGCCCAACTTGCTAAAGAGCCCGTTCCTGACATCGTAAGCCAAGCATACGGCAACAAAAAACTACAATTTGGCAAAGAATACCTCATTCCTAAACCCTTAGACCCACGTCTCATCACCACCATATCGCCCGCAGTAGCGCAAGCTGCTATGGACTCAGGCATTGCAAAACAACCTATCACCGATTGGGAAAAATACAAAACAGAGCTACAGCAAAGAATAGGAATAGACAACAAACTTATATCGAGAATAGTACAATATGCCAAAAAACAACCTAAAAGGGTAGTTTTTGCCGAAGGCGACCACCTAAAAATACTAAAAGCCGCCCAAATACTATTAGACGAAGCCATTGCCCAACCTATACTATTAGGTGATGTTAATAAAATAAAACACCTTATCGCCGAACATAAACTCGACCTACACAACTGCCCCATCATAGACCCTAAAAACGAAGACGAAAAATGCAAAATCTATGGTGAAATGCTTTATCAAAAAAGGAAAAGAAAAGGCGTAACCCAATACCAAGGACAAAAACTCATGCGCGACCGTAACTACTTCGGTGCAATGATGTTAGAAGTAGGCGAAGCCGATGCATTCCTCTCAGGGCTTACCAAAGACTATCCCACCGTACTAAGACCCGCCCTACAAGTCATAGGAGCAGACCCTGAAATTGATTTAGTAGCAGGTATGTATGTACTAATGAATAAAAATAGAACACTTTTCTTCGCCGATACTACCGTGAATATACTACCCACCCCCGAACAACTAATGAAAATAGTGGGCTTAGTTGCCAAAGGGGTCAAGTTTTTCGGATTCGAACCACGCATCGCTATGGTTTCTTATTCCAATTTTGGCTCCGTAAGAGGCGACCTTCCCGACCGTATGGCTTTGGCTACACGTTTGGCAAAAGAAAAATTTCCACACCTCACCATAGACGGAGAACTACAAGCCAATGTAGCCCTCAATACAGAGATACTCAAGGAAAACTATCCATTCAGCGAATTAGCCAACGAAGGCGCCAATACACTCATTTTCCCTAATTTAGCCGCTGGAAATGCCGCCTATAAACTACTTCTCGAAGTAGGTATGACCGAAGCCATCGGACCCGTACTCTTAGGCATGCGCAAACCCGTACACGTACTACAATTAGGAAGCACCATCAAAGACATCGTCAATATGGCATCAGTAGCAGTAATGGACGCACAAAAACACTAATCTCGCTCTATACAACAATCATTATTAAACTTATGATAGCCTACATACACGGAAAATTAGCACACAAAGAACCCGCCTATGTCATCATCGATGTAGGCGGAGTAGGGTATCACATACGTATTTCGCTCAATACCTACACCGCATTAGGGGCTGTGCCTACAGAATGTCGTTTATATACACACCTTCAAATTAAAGAAGATGCACATACATTATTTGGTTTTGCAGATACTTTCGAGAAAAAAATATTTCTTGACCTCATCAGTGTAACAGGCGTTGGAGCAAATACCGCTATGATGATACTCTCCTCATTGAGCACACGCGAAGCCTACCAAGCCATCGCACGCGAAGAAGTACGCATCATTCAAAGTGTAAAAGGCATCGGAGCTAAAATTGCACAACGCATCATTCTTGAACTCAAAGATAAAATCCGAAAAGATGTACCCGATTTGCCGATTGCCGTACAACTGCCCGCACACCAAACCGCCAAAGAAGAAGCACTCTTAGCACTTACTACGCTTGGCATACCTAAAAATGTAGCCGAGAAAAATTTGGATATATTATTGAAGCAAAAAAAAGACGAAGAAATCAAAGTAGAAGAACTTATCAAAATGGCATTGCGTATGTAAAAACATTACTCTTATTGAACCCAAATTTCTGATAAAAAAATAATTGAAGTCAAGTGTCGTTGAACCATAAATATATCTTGCCTTTTGTCGTTACTTTGTTCTGGTTTTTTCAGTATTGGCAGTCTAACTCCTACTTTATCCCTAAAAACAACGATAAAATAGCACTACTCTTAGATACAGGAAAAAAAGATAGTACCAAATACAAAAAAAGCGCATCACCTACTTTTATCCCCAAAGATAGGTACGGAGACCCTTTCTCGAACAATCAAATTCGTTCGCGTTTAATATATGGAAACTCTCAACTTTTGCAGCGTGAAGTGATATTTATGCCCAATAAAGACAGTGCGGGCAAAAGCAATAACTATTTTATTGTAAAAGAGAAAATCGGCAATACTGACTACAGACCCGAAACAATACTCTCAGAAAAAGAATTACAACAAATAGCCCAAGAAGAATCTAAAGAAGAATTTTGGAAAGAAGCAGCAGACGAGCAAAACGCTGACAATGCCCTATCTGGCAGGAATTTAATCCCCAAAATACCTATTCAAAACAAAGCCTTTGGGCGCATATTCAGAGGCGATTATGTGGAGTTTAGCCCCACAGGATTTGTAAACCTCGACTTCGGGCTTCGGCAGCAAAGAGTTGCGAACCCTACACTACCCATACGACAACAAAGAAACACCATCTTCAATTTTGACCCCCAAGCCAACATCAGCCTTGTAGCAAAAGTAGGAGAAGCACTCAAAATCACAGGAAACTTTGATACCAAAGCCAGCTTCGATTTCGAAAACAATTTCAAAATAGAATACACAGGGGCTGATTATCAAATCATTCAGAAAATAGAATTTGGCAATGTCAGTTTCCCTCTCACTACAACACTGATACAAGGACCCCAAAATATGTTCGGTATCAATACCAAATTTCAATTTGGACGACTTTCCGTAAGGGCTATTTATGCCAATCAACGCGCACGCGCCGAAGAAATCGTGATCCAAGGGCAAAACGGGGCACAAAGACGCAATTTTGAGATAAGAGCCAATGACTACGATGAAAATAGGCACTTCTTTTTGGCACATTTTTTTAGAGATAACTACGAAAGTTCACTCCGCACACTTCCTGTTATTACTTCCAGAGTTACCATCACACGCGTAGAAGTGTATGTTACAAATCGTGTAAATAACACAGAAAATCAACGCAATATTTTAGGACTTACAGACCTTGCTGAAAATAAAAAACTGAAAAGCCCCAGCAATCCACGCCTACTTCCTATCAATCCTTTGGCAACCGCAGACAATGCCGCTAACCAACTTTTTACCAATCTACAAACCGATGCCAACGCACGTGATGCCGACCAAGCCAGTTCCCAATTAGAAACGGCTTTTCAAATGAAAAAAGGAGACGATTTTGAAGTAATCAGAGCCGCACGCCGCCTTTCTGACAAAGAATTTACCTTTCACCCCGAATTAGGTTACATCAGCCTACTTACGCCATTGCGCAACGATGAAGTATTGGCAGTTGCTTTCGAGTATACCTTCAATGGACAACGCTATAAAGTGGGCGAACTTTCAGAAGATTATCAAAACTTCACTGCCGATAAGGTCATTTTCCTAAAACTACTAAGACCTGCTGCCGTAAGGCTTGACCTCCCTACTTGGGATTTGATGATGAAAAACATCTACTCACTCAATGCGGCTTCCATTTCGCCCCAAAATTTTCAGATGCGTATCATTTACCGCGATGATGTTACAGGCATTGACAACCCCAATTTACAAGAAGGAAACAGCACAAAAGACATTCCCCTGCTCAGGCTGCTCGGCTTAGACCGACTCAACCAACGCAATGACCCTCAAAGAGATGGAAATTTTGACTTCGTAGAAAATGTAACCATCGATAGTAGAAATGGAAAAATCATTTTTCCTGTTTTAGAACCCTTCGGAACACACCTTGAGAAGCAGTTCAACCCCATTACCGAAGTCAATCTTATCAATAAATATGTATTTACACAGCTTTACAGAAGCACACGTGCCGATGCACTCCAAGCCGCTGACAAAAATAAATTCTTTCTTAAAGGAAGCTATGAAGCCTCTGCCTCTACCGATGTAACTCTCCCCGGAATTAACATCTCACAAGGTTCTGTAAAAGTAACCGCAGGAGGCATACCCTTAGAAGAAGGCATTGACTATACCGTAGATTATAACACGGGAAAAGTACAAGTAATCAATGAAGCTGTACTCGCCTCTGGCAAAGAAATCAAGATTAACTATGAAAAATCAGACCTCTTCAATTTTCAGGTAAAAAGACTATGGGGAGTAAGGTTAGACTATGAATTTAATAAAAATTTTGTCATCGGAGCAACTGCCATGAACCTCACCGAACGCCCTGTAATTACCAGAACAGCCACAGGCGATGAACCAACCAGTAATACGATATGGGGTTTCGATATCAATTACAAAGCAGAACCACGTTTCTTAACACGACTGGTAGATGCCATTCCTTTGATACAAACCAAAGAAAAATCTTCACTAAGTTTCTATGGTGAATTTGCCCAATTATTACCCGGTGCATCGCCGCTCAGTGGGCAGGTTTCTTATATAGATGATTTTGAGGGCTCAAGAACTGTATTTAGCGTAGTGCGTTCGGCGCACACAGGTTGGAAATTAGGGGCTACCCCACAATTATTTCCGCAAGGCAACGCTACAAACCGATTGGAATATACCTACAGAAGAGCGAAAATGGCTTGGTACAATATAGACCCGCTTTTTTATAACAACGGAACAACCGCCGCCAATAGGCGACCGGGCAATATCAGCGATGAAGACCTCAAAAACCACTATGTAAGAGCAGTATCACCACAAGAGATTTTTCAGAATAGGCAGCGCGCTGTACTACAACTCAATGAAACCATCATGGACTTGGCTTTCTTCCCACACGAAAGAGGTCCTTACAATTACAATAGCAGTTTAGATGTCAATGGGAATCTTCTTAATCCACAACAAAATTGGGGAGCCATCACCCGCGCCATCACTTCTGACATCGATTTTGACAATGCCAACGTAGAGTACATAGAATTTTGGCTCTTAGACCCTTTCATTGCAGGCGAAAATGGAAAAGTAATAGATGGACAATTCAACACAAACAATACCACAGGGGGCGACTTGTATCTTAATTTGGGCGAAATATCAGAAGATGTGATGAAAGACGGAAGGCACTCTTTCGAAAATGGTATTCCCAGCGTAGGAGGCAATGAGTTTAACACTGACCTTACCGCTTGGGGACGTGTCCCAAGACAACAATTCATCAATAATGCTTTTGATAACTCCGCAGGCGCACGCGAAAACCAAGACATTGGCTTAGATGGCTTAAGAAGTAGTGAAGAATTTAGCTTTTTCAATGGCTTCGGACAAAGCCTACCAGCCAGCTTGAATGCCAATGCACGCCAAAATATTCTGAATGACCCCTCCGCCGATGATTTTAGGTATTTTTTAGATGGGAGCTACGATGCCTCAAATGCTAAAATAGTAGAAAGGTATAAAAATTTTAATGGTTTAGAAAATAACTCCCCCATATCAAGCACTACCAGCACAAGCGTTTCTTCCGCAACCAATCTGCCCGACAATGAAGACCTCAATACTGACAACACTGTCAATGACCGCGAAAGTTATTACCAATATAAAATATCGCTTCGCCCCAACCAATTGCAAGTAGGGCAAAACTACATCATAGACAAAATAGAAGCACAACCCGACCCCAACAACCCCGAAAGAGTTACTTGGTATCAGTTCAGAATACCAATACGGCTTTTCGATGAAAAAGTAGGCGATATCAATGGTTTCAAATCCATTCGATTTTTAAGGCTCTTTCTTACCAATTTTCAGCAGCCAGTAGTACTACGTATGGCACAATTTCAGTTAGTAGCCAACCAATGGAGACGCTACCTCAACGACCTTAACGACAAAACACTTACCCAACCCAATGAACCCTACGAAGCAGGTTTCGAAATTTCAACCGTCAATATAGAAGAAAATGGACCTCCCGCCTCAGCAGGGCAAACCCCCTACGTATTGCCACCGGGCGTAATCCGCGACCAAGACGTAACCACCACACAAAATAGACAAATCAATGAACAATCTCTGCGCATTTGTGTAGAAGGACTGAAAGACCGCGACGCACGCGCCGCTTTCAAAAATTATAACCTCGATTTATTGAGTTATAAAAATATCGCTATGTTCATACACGCTGAAAGCCCAGACGCACGCGACAATGAACTAACCGCTTTTGTACGATTAGGCACTGATTTTACAGATAACTACTACGAAATAGAAGTACCCCTGAGGCTCACTCCCGCAGGAACTTCTTCCACACAACCCGACCTCATTTGGCCTTCAGAAAACGAAATTAACATTGCCATCAGCGATTTAGTAGCTACCAAAACCGAAAGAAATAGCGTCAGAGGCATACAAACGCGCAACGTAACAATACCCTACAGCAGGCAAGTAGGAAAGTACAAAGTAACCGTAGTAGGAAACCCCGACCTGAGCGCGGTGCAAGTATCTATGATTGGCGTTCGAAATCCCAACACAGGTTTTGGAGATGATAGACTACCCAAATCGGTCTGTATTTGGGCAAATGAGTTCCGTATTTCGGGCTTCGAACAAACACCCGGTTGGGCTGCCTTAGGAAGACTCAACCTAAAATTAGCCGATTTTGCCCAAATCAATAGTTCCATCAGTTATACCACCTTCGGATTTGGCTCTATACAACAAAAAATATCTCAAAGAACCCGAAACAATACCCTTACCTTTGATATATCGGCAAATATAGCCCTTGATAAATTTTTGCCCAGCGAATGGAAACTCCGTTTACCTCTTTTCATGAGCTATGAATATCGCAATATCTCACCCCGATTCAACCCCTTAGACCCTGACGTACCGCTGCAATTTTACTTAGATGCCCTCCCCAATGAGCAAGAAAAAGATGCTTACAGGGCATTAGTAGAAGACCGCATGACCAGAAGAAGCATCAACCTTACAGATGTACGAAAAGAAAAAACCAACACCAACGGACTCAAATTACCCTTTGATGTCTCTAATTTTTCACTCTCATTGGCATACAGCGACGAGCGCAAAAGCAATATCACCATAGCCTCTTATCTCTTCCGTTCGTACTCTGCCGCACTCACTTACAACTATACCAACCCATTAAAACCCTTTGAACCTTTCAAAAAAGCCACCTTCTTAAAGTCTAAATACTTGGCACTCATTCGCGATTTTAGCTTCAATTTCCTGCCTACCAGCGTGAGTATACGGTACGATTTACAAAGAACTTTTGCACGTACTGATTATAGAAGTGCCGACCTCACCACACAAGGAGAGCCTTTCTTTGAGAAAATATTTACTTTTAACCGCCAATACAACGTTCAATGGGCACTTACCCGAAATCTAAACTTCAACTACTCTGCCACTGCCAACGCACTCATAGATGAACCCTTTGGAGAGGTGAACACGACCGAAAAACGCGATTCTGTCTTTAATAATTTAATGCGTTTTGGGCGCATGAAAAATTTTACACAACAAATGGCTTTTACTTACAAAGTACCCTTTGACAAAATCCCTTTTATGGAGTTCATCACCGCCAATTTAGGTTACAATGCAGGAACAGCATGGACAGCAGGCGCAATAGGAGTTGCCGATACATTAGGTAATATTTTACAAAACAACCGCGACCAAAACCTCAATGCAAGAATAGACTTGGCAAGGCTCTACAGCAAAGTCAAATTCCTAAAAGACATAGACAAACCACCCCTCAAAACGAATACACAATTACAAACTGACTCCACCAATCGGAATAATAGCATTGCTTGGAAAACATTGTTAAGACCTTTGCTATTCATTCGAAACATCAACCTTACCTATACTTTACAAGAACAAACAACCCTACCCGGTTTTCGCCTACAACCGCGTTTCATAGGTTTAGATAGCACTTTTACGGCACCGGGCTGGGATTTTATATTCGGTAGCCAAGATGCCGACATACGATTCAGAGCCGCTCAAAATGGTTGGTTAGCCAAAAGTACCTACCAAAATACCCCTTTCGAGCAATCCATGCAAGAAAACATCAACCTCCGCATCAGCCTTGAGCCTATCCCTGAGTTGCGCATCAATATAGATTTCCAACGAAGACAAACCAATGGCTTCCAAGAAATATTTCGATACGACCTCAATACAGGTCAATTCCAATCCTTCAACCCCGTTCGAACGGGTAGTTATTCTATCTCCTACATAGGCATCAATACTTTTTTTGTAGCCAATGACAATGCCCTCAACGAGTCACCAATATTCCGCCAATTCGAGCAAAATAGAGCCATTATCGCCGGTCGATTGCGCAATCTGAACACCAACTTAGGCGAGTACGGCATCAATTCACAAGACGTACTCATACCTGCTTTTTTAGCTGCCTACAGTGGTGCAAATGCTGAAAATGTAAGCCTTTCCGCATTTCCCAACTTACCACTCCCCAATTGGCGATTAGACTATACAGGGCTCACCAAAATACCTGCTCTGAAAAAAATATTCTCTAATTTTACCATCTCACATAGTTATAGTGCTACCTATGGAGTAGGCAATTTCACCTCTTCCTTAGAGTACGGAGGCGAATATGTGAGTTTTCAAAACAGTGTATTCGATTATATTATCCCCAATCGAATCAATCAACAAGGCGAATTTATATCGGTCAATGTAGTGCCTTCTGTGAATATTGCAGAAAGGTTTGCGCCATTGTTGGGCATTAGTTTTAAAACCATAGGCAATCTCACTATTCGCTTCGATTATAACCGCGACCGAAGCGTAAGCCTTAATCTCTCTAATGCACAATTAACCGAAATGAGAGGACAAGATGTTGTTTTTGGTTTGGGCTATACCAAACGAAACCTACAAATTCCGTTCATCAAACGCAATGGGAAACCTGTTTTGTTAAAGAACGATGTAACTTTCCGATTAGATTTTACCCTCCGCGAGAACAGTGTGATTCAAAGAAAAATAGAGGCAGAAAATACCATTACAGGAGGTAACCTGAATATGCAAATAAAACCCATCATTAGTTATGTAGCCAATAAACGCCTCAATTTGCAATTCTACTACGAATACACCCTCAATAGACCACTTATTTCGAGCTCCTTTCCACGCACTACCAATAGTTTTGGCGTACAACTTCGCTATAGCATTACTGAATAAAAAAATCATTCTACCCAAACACAAGGTTCGGCTTCAGTTTCTATCTCTATAGTTACATGAGTAATATGCAAATGATGTAAAATATGCCTCACTTCTTGTTTTAGTTCCGAAATACGAACCATTTCATGCACCACCAAATGCACCGTCATGATATGATACTCATAGTCCAATGTCCATAAATGCAAATCGTGCAAGTCTTTCACATTATCTATAGCCAAAATACGTTCCCTCACTTTTGCCTCATCTACGTGTGAAGGTACTCCCTGCAACAACACCCTAAAAGTACTTTTTAGGCTTTTATAAACATGAAATAAAATAAAAAAATTGATAAACAAAGATAAAATAGGGTCTATGATAGTCCAATTGGTGAAGTACATCACCAAGCTACCTACCAACACAGCAAACCAACCTAATACATCTTCCAATAAATGCAAAGCCGCAACCCTTGAGTTCAAAGAAGTACCCTTGTTAAGTCTTATTACTGCCGCCCCATTGACCAATATACCCAAAATAGCAAAAACAAACATTCCTTCTGCATAAGTATCCTGAGGAGCTAACAAGCGATTAAAAACCTCCCGCATTACCACTAAAGCACCTACAAGCAACACAGTAGCATTGATAAAAGCTCCTAACAAAGAAAATCGCCCATATCCATAACTAAAATACCCATCACGCTCTTTAGTAGAAAGTCGCTGAAAATACCAAGCCAAACCCAGAGCCAAGCTATCCCCCAAATCGTGCAAGGCATCTGCCATAATTGCAATGGAATTAGTAAAAACACCTCCCCCAAATTCTAACAAGCAAAAAGAAAAATTGAGCCAAAAAGCAAAAGCAATATTACTACTGTCTTGCCCCGAACTTATGATGTGATGATGGTGATGATGCCCATCAGTATGAGAGTGATGTTCCATAAATATAAAAAAAAAAATCAATTAATAAATCTAAATTAGCAAAAAAAGTAGTGCAATAGGGTTGCAAAAGCATTTTTTCTCAATATTTTTTTTTCATACCAAAAAATGAAGTATATTTTGCAAAATTTTTGCTACCTTTGAAATGATTATATAAACACTATCAGACATTTACTATATGGATAGATATACTTACATAGCCAATGCACATGGAGATTTTGTAGAAGAACTCTATAAAATGTATCGCGATAATCCTACCTCCGTAGACGAAACTTGGAAACGCTTCTTTGAAGGCTTCGAGTTTTCACTTAACTATACCAACGGCAACGGAGAAGCCGCCACACACGAAGCAGAAAATGGTACTGCAACTACCGCTTCCACTGCCCTCGTAGAGCAGGAAGTAAAAGTACACAACCTCATTCAAGCCTACCGAACACGCGGACACCTCAAAGCCAAAACCAACCCCGTAAGAGAAAGAAAAGACCGCCGCGAACGATTAGAACTCTCCGACTTTGGGCTCTCTGAAAAAGACTTAGAAACCACTTTCAAAGCAGGCGAATCCATCACAGGAAAGCCCATGAAACTCAAAGACATAGTAGCCGCCCTCCAAAAAATATACACCGAAGGCATAGGGTTCGAATACATGTATATCAGAGACCCCGAAATAACCAAATGGCTCATGGAGAAAATAGAAAAAGAGTCATTAGCTTTCAAACCTACCCCCAAAGACACACAAAGAATACTCGAAAAACTCAACGAAGCCGTAGTATTCGAAAATTTTTTACATACCAAATATGTAGGGCAAAAAAGATTCTCATTAGAAGGGGCTGAAAGTACCATACCCGCCTTAGATGCCATCATCAACAGAAGTGCTACCTTAGGCGTAAAAGAAGTAGTAATAGGCATGGCACATCGAGGAAGGCTTAACGTATTAGCCAACATTATGGGAAAAACCTATGAAGACATTTTCAATGAATTTGAAGGCAACATGCCCGACACTTTCTATGGAGATGGAGATGTGAAATACCACATGGGTTATTCCAGCGAAGCCATCACCCCCGAAGGACACTCCATAAACCTACAATTAGCCCCTAACCCTTCGCACTTAGAAGCCGTAAATCCTGTAGTAGAAGGTTATATCAGAGCAAAAGTAGACACACTTTACCATGGTAATGTAGATAAAGTACTGCCCATACTCATTCACGGCGATGCCGCAGTCGCAGGACAAGGAATTGTGTATGAACTAACACAAATGTCGAAATTAGAAGGCTATTACACAGGTGGAACCATACATTTTGTGATTAATAACCAAGTAGGTTTTACGACCGATTTCAAAGATGCACGCTCAAGTATCTATTGCACAGATGTAGCCAAAATCGTAGATTCCCCCGTACTACACGTCAATGGCGATAACCCAGAAGCCGTAGTATTTTGTGCTAAAATAGCGGCGGAATTCCGCGAAAAATTCAATCAAGATATTTTCATCGATATGGTATGCTACCGCAAACACGGGCATAACGAATCAGATGAACCTAAATTTACACAGCCACTCTTGTACAAAGCCATAGCCAACCACGCAAACCCACGTGAAATTTATCACAAACAACTCCTCGAAAGAGGCGAGGCAAATGCAGATATGGCTAAAAATATGGACACCGAATTTAGAAAAATGCTCCAAGACCGATTGAATTTGGTAAAACAACAAAGCATAGAATATAAATTCCAAAAACTTGACGAAGATTGGCTCAAACTGCGTAAATCCCAACCTTCTGACTTTGACCACTCTCCCAACACAGCCATTTCCGAAGAAACAATTCAGAAAGTAGCCAATGCACTGTGCCATGTACCCGAAGGCTTCCAACCTATCAAACAAATTGCAAAACTTATTCAAGAACGCAAAAAGATGTTCTTTGAAGATAAAATGCTCAACTGGGCAAGTGCCGAATTATTAGCCTATGGTTCTATTCTTTCTGAAAATAAAATCATACGCATGAGCGGACAAGACGTACTAAGAGGTACTTTCTCACATCGCCATGCCGTATTGCACGATTCTGAAACCAATGACCCCTACCATAGCTTAGATTATATCACTCCTAAGCAAGAGAAAATGAGAATTTATAACTCTCTTCTTTCTGAATATGCTGTATTGGGTTTTGAATTTGGCTACGCAATGGCTAACCCTAATGCATTGGTTATTTGGGAAGCACAATTTGGCGACTTTGCCAATGGCGCACAAGTAATGATAGACCAATTTATATCCTCTTCCGAAACAAAATGGAACAGAATGAACGGATTGGTATTGCTACTCCCACATGGCTACGAGGGGCAAGGTCCTGAACACTCTAACGCACGCCCTGAGCGTTTCTTGCAGTTGGCTGCCGAGTACAATATGATAGTTGCTAATGTAACTACACCCGCCAATATATTCCACTTATTGCGCCGCCAATTGGCTTGGGATTTCAGAAAGCCACTTATTGTGATGTCGCCCAAGTCTTTACTCCGAAATGAAGTAGTCGCTTCGCCACTTTCTGACTTTACTGATGGTAAATTTAAAGAAGTAATAGGCGATGACTATGCAGATGCAAAGAGTGTGAAAAAAGTATTGCTTTGTAGTGGTAAAATCTATTATGAATTGCTTAAAGAGCAACAAACTAAACAAAAAAATGATGTTGCAATCATTCGTATAGAACAGTTACACCCTTTCCCTGCCAAAGCAGTGCACCAAGAATTGAGTAAATACAATAAAGCAAAAGTATTTTGGGTGCAAGAAGAACCCGCTAATATGGGTTATTGGGGATATATCCAACGCGTATATACCTATGATACTATCAAACTCATTGCACGCAAATCAAGTGCTTCACCTGCCACAGGTTACTACAAAATGCACTACAAAGAGCAGGAGCAAATCATACAAACTGCCTTTGTATAACAAAAAAAAGAAACCCCTACTTCAAATAGGGGTTTTTTATTTTACAACTCTGCTAACTCTTCTTGAAAACTACCCGAAAGAATAGGAAACCTGCACCAACTACGTGGGTCTACATTGTAATCGTCTAAATGAAAAGAAGGGGCAAGGCGTTCTCTTTTCCATTGATTGCGGCTCCAAAGCGTATAAAATTTCTTAATGTGCATCTTCAGCAATGATTCTTCTTCTAAATTTTGGCGAACTAACTGCTCAAATACTTCTTTGGGTGATTGATGATTGCGAACTGCTAACTCCTCAATGGCTTGCAAAATATGGTAAGGCATAAGGTCTTTTTCATCGGTTTGTGCATTGTCTTGTGGGCGGAGTTCTGCCGAAGGAGCTAAACTATTCACTCGCTGTAGCCCTCCATAACCCAAATGCGTTTCTGCCCAAAGAAGCCACTGCCTAATGAAGTGTTTATCGACTCCTGCTATAGGCGATATACTGCCAGAGGTGTCGCCGTCCATAGTAGCATAGCCCACACTTCCCTCACTTCTATTGGAGGTAGTGATGAGTAAGAAGTTTTTTACATTCGTGAGCATCCAAATAATAGGCGAGCGTGCTCTTGCTTGTATATTTTGAAGTGTAATATCGTCTGTTTCCCATGTAAGGGGGCGTTGTAGCGCATTCTCAATTTTTTGTGTATAAGAAGCAACCTCTTCGGCTATGCTCCAATCATAAAACGCTGCGTGAAGAGAGTCTGCCAATTCTTTAGCGGAGCGTAAAGTAGCTTCCGAAGAGCTTCGAGCGGCTTGGTAAGCACAACTCAAAAGACGTTTGGTAAGGTAGGCATTAGGTTCTTTTTCTTGTCCGAGTTCTTTTATTTGGTCGGGACTAAAAACGCCTAATTTTTGGGCAAAAGACGTAACGCCTAATTGGGCAATGCCTCTTTTTATCATCTCTGCCACAAGTACGGCACAAGTAGAGGAATCAGCACCCCCTGAAAGTGAAAGTACATAGCCTTTGCTTCGGCTTTTGCGCAAATAATCGAAGAGAGCCAATGTAACTGCTTTTGTAAAATCTACATTTTCCAATTCGGCATCTTCTACCAATGGGGTAGGGGTTGAGGAATTATTGGGTTTTTCAAAATCTACATCGGCAATGGTGAGGTTAAAATCTTGGAAAGAAAATCTTTCATTTCTTTGTAAAATGTGATTGGCTTGTCCAATGATAATATCACCACCATAAATCATTTTTCCTGCTTCATTTCCCAATAAATTAACATAGAGATAAGCTGCCTCGAATCGTTGGCAAATATCAGTTACTAATTGTTGTCTAATATGGAGTTTTCCGAAAGCGAAATGGCTTGCATTGAGCCCTAATATGAGTTTTGCACCTTCTTGACAATGTGTAATAGCGGGTCTTTTTTCGCCATGCCAAGCATCTTCACAAATCTCTATACCAATTTTAATATCCTTGTATTGGTATTGTAAATCGCCTAAGGGAATATTTTTTTCTTGTAATTGAATATGTGTTACTTTATTTTTCTCCCAAGCCTTGAACCAGCGAGGTTCGTAGTGTACGCCATCAAGGGCTAAGAATTGTTTGGCAGTAATTCCTATAATTTGTTGATTATGAATGACGGCGGCGCAGTTATAAAGTTCATTTTCCCAAACCAATGGAATACCAATGGCTAACCAAATATTTTGTGTATGAGGCAATATTTCCTCGAGTAGTATTTTCAGGGCTTTTTCAGGTAGCCATTTGCTGAGGAATAAATCTTCACAACCATAGCCTGTGATAGCAAGTTCGGGGAGGCATAAGATTTCTACTTTTTGTTTTTTTGCTTCTTCTATGGCAAGGAGTATGTGTTTGGTGTTATTTTTCCAATCAATAGGCGTTTGATTGAGTGTAGCACCAGCTATGCGGATAGTATTCATAAGTTGTTATTGGGGCAAATGAAATAATTATTCTTCGTTTACTAATTGGTAAAGTTTAGGGTATTCAAACCAAATCATCTTGCCTGTTTGTGGGGCTATGCTGCTCCACTTTTTGAGTTTAAATTCTATCTTTACGATGCCCGAAGTGGGTATATTTTCAATTACTTTATCACAGATAAGATTGGAGAAAGCCGTAATTTGCGGATTGTGCCCAACAAGGATGACCTCGTGATAAAGTGGCAATACTTTTTTTACGATACTGAGCAAGTCATAGGCACTACCTTCATAGATATTCTCATGGTATTCTATGTCTTTAGGTGAGTATTGGAAGGTTTCGGCAAATGCTTGGGCAGTAATTTTTGCTCTTAGGGCAGGGCTTGCTAAAATAAGGTGTGGGGCGGCTTCAAGTTCTTTGAGTTTTTTTGCCATAAAGGGCAAATCTCTTTTTCCTCTGCTGTTAAGAGGGCGGTCAAAATCTGCTAAGGCAGAGTCTTTCCAACTCGATTTGGCATGTCTAATGAGGTACAAAGTTTTCATGGGCATCTGAAATTATGGTTTTTTCTTATCTTCTACCTGTGTATTGTTGAGTTGGTTTTTGATGGAATAAATTTTGAGTTCTTTATCCATTTTGATTTCTAATTCTCTTTTTTGCGGGGGTTCTTCTTCTGTTTTTGTTTTTAGAGTAGTATAGTAGGTGAGGCGTAGCGTAATGATATGGTTGTCATAGTGGTCTTTTTGGTATTTCCAAGAGTTCCATTCTATGGCATGATTGTCTACTTTTATGTTTTTCCATTGGTCTAAGTATATTTTCCTGAGTTGATAGATACTAATTTTTGATTTGTCATAAAAAAGTTCTATTTCCTCAGCATAGAAGGGGGCTAATTGGTTAAAATTCTTGGTTTCTACTGTGTTGAAATATTCATCTATGCGTTTTTTGATGTCTTTTTCTTTTATTTTTGAGCTACTACCCAACAATGCATTGAAGTTCAGCATATTAGGTGATTTCACCACAATACCTAAAAGTACAAAAAAGATACCTGCCATAAAAAGCGGAAACCGCATATCTTTGCTAATGGATAAATTAGCGCGCCAAACTTTGAAATTTGTAAGGCTTGCCAATATTACCAAGAAGAATCCTATATACATCACAGGATTCGTAAGTACAATATCTATGAGGGTGTCTATCATATTACAAATATACTATTTTACTTGTGATTTTGTTTTTTTTTGAAGTATTTTTCCATTCGTTTGCGAAGTGTTTCGTAGTGTGTATGTTCTTGGTTGCTACAATAAAGGGTATAATGAGGGAAATATATTTTCATTTGTTTGAATCGTTGCCCTATAGGTTGGCTTTCGTATTCTTCTACATTGATGATGTCTTTGGCTTCGAGGGTGCGGGTTCGGAAAAAGAAGGGTTGCCAAATGATAAATTTTTTGTCATCGAAACGGATGATTTTATAATTCCATAATAAGCGTATATTGAGTGGAAATGCGATTAGGAAACACAGTGCGGCAATGATATATTGCCATATTGCAGGTTGTTGATTTTCTACAATTTGCCAAAGTAATACCAATAGAACGCTATAGCAAAACATTATGAATATTACTAATGAGGTGATGGCTTTGCTTCTTGGGTGAATTTCAAGGGTATTTGCCATATAATAAATAAGGGTTGGTATTGTGTTTTTTAGAGGTATAATTAAAAACAAAAAAGGCTATCTTTGCGCAAAGATAACCTTTTTTGGGGATAAAAATTAGGAAGTAGGGCTCAATTCTATCATATCACCTTGTTTATTTGTAAAATAATAGTTAGTGATAGGCAGTGAAGAGTCAGGAATGAGGCGTACCCAGCGTCCGTATCTGAAAAACCAACGATACCGTTTAGAGAGTACTCCTTTGGTAAAATAAGCGTGCAAATAAGGGTGTAGATTGAGGCTTATGTACCTTTCATTTTGCTTGCTGATGAGGTAGTCTAAATTTGCCTCTATGGTGTCAGCGATGAGTATGGAGGCAGAAATATTGCCTGTACCATTGCAAGAGGGGCAGGTTTCACGTGTTACGATATTGAGTTCGGGGCGCACGCGTTGTCGAGTAATTTGCATTAACCCAAATTTAGACAAAGGTAAAATGGTAGCTTTGGAGCGGTCGCGGCGCATTTCTGATTTCATGTGTTCGAAGAGTTTGCGCTTGTTTTCAAGCCTTTTCATGTCTATGAAATCAATGACAATAATGCCACCCATATCCCTGATGCGCAGTTGTCGGGCTACTTCTTTTGCGGCTTCCATGTTTACGTGTAGGGCGGTAGTTTCTTGGTCTTGTTCAGCATTAGATTTATTACCGCTATTGACATCGATGACGTGCAATGCTTCGGTATGTTCTATGATGAGGTAGCCTCCGTTAGGTAGGCTTACTGATTTGCCAAAGAGTGATTTGAGTTGTTTTTCTATACCAAAATGTTCAAATATTTTGGTACGCCCTGTGTAGTACTTGGCTATTTTCTCTTTATCGGGGGCTATTTGCCTTACATATCCTTTTACTTCTTCGTGGAGTGCTTTGTCATCTACCCAAATATTGTCAAAAGATTCATTGAGTAGGTCGCGAATGATGGCGGAGGCGCGGCTCATCTCACCGATGATTTTGTCGCCGGGTTTGGCGGTTTGTAGGGTGCGCATACCTGCGTCCCATTTCTCGATGAGTTGGTTGAGGTCTTTGTCAAGTTCGGCTACGTCTTTTCCTTCGGCTACGGTGCGAACAATGACGCCGAAATTGGCAGGTCTGATAGAGGAAAGTAGCCTTTGTAGGCGTGTTCTTTCTTCTTTGCTTGTTATTTTTTTAGAGATGCTTACCGTTGTTGAGAAAGGTACGAGCACCAGGTATCTACCCGCTAAGGAGAGTTCACAAGAGAGGCGTGGTCCTTTGGTTGAGATAGGTTCTTTGATTACTTGCACGAGCACCATGTTGTTTCGTGCTAACACTTGTCCCATTTTCCCTAATTTATCTATTTCGGGTTCTAACTTAATTTGACTAAGTTTGAGGGGGGCACCTGTGTTTCGCTTGATGGTTTCTTTGGTGAATTTGTGCAAGCTCGCAAAATTAGGACCTAAATCTAAATAGTGTAGGAAGGCGTCTTTTTCGTAACCAATATCTACGAAAGAGGCATTCAATCCGGGAACTATTTTTTTTACTACACCTAAGTAGATATCACCGACAGTAAAAGTATTTTCTTTTTCTTCTATGTGATATTCTACAATATTTTTGTCTTGTAATAATACAATCCTATCAGCTTGTTGAGTAGAATTGATGATTAATTCATTACTCACAATTTTTAGGTTTAAGAATGAAACAATATGACTAATTTTATCTTTTTCTGTGATTGGCAGTTAAACGATAGTAGAAATGAAGGAGGGATTGAAATGTAGGCTTTAAATGCAGAATATTTTTATTAAATAGTGTGTGTATGTGTTATATATGGTATATAAATTAGATAGTGAGGTATTTTCAATGTCTTTTAAATGAGATAAGTTTCTTTTTTTTTCACACTATATACGATTACTAAGAATAATGTTATTTATCCGCTCCTTATTATGTACGAGTTCGTTGTTTGCTTTTGACAGCTAAAAAGATAATTAATATACAAGGGGTTTGTTGTTTTTGTTCAAAAAAAGTTCAAACCCCTAATATATTCTATCTAACGATTCTTTTTCTTGTGTCTATTTTTTCTTAATCTTTTTTTACGCTTGTGTGTAGCGATTTTATGTCTTTTTCTTTTTTTTCCGCAAGGCATTTTTATTAGAAGTTTAAAATTAACAATTGAGTTAAAAATGAGTGCAAATGTACGAAAAGTATTTTGAAAATCACAAATTATTTTTCTATCTGCTTAAGATAATCTTTGGCAGCTATTTGATAAGTACTGTCTTTGCTTGTTTTGATGAGTGTTTCGAGAAGTTGTTTGGCTTCTTGCCTTTTGCCTACTTGTAGGTAGGCTTCGGCAAGGTAGAGTTGTACTTCTTCGTTGTTAGGTTCTATTTCTGTAAGTTTCTCGAGGCGTTGTATGGCTTTGTCGTACTGACCTGTTTGTATGGAGTAAGTGCCTAAATAATAGAGTGCTAAACGGTTTTTAGGGTCTTTATCGAGTACTTCTTTGATGAGGCTGATGCCTTGCATGGGGTTTTGTGTGGCTAAATAAGTAACCCCAATTTTTACTTTTAGGTCTGCGTTATTGGCATCTTTAGTACTTAGTTTTTCATAGTAGAGTCGGGCTTTTTCGCCCATAGCGGTTGCCTTTTTGGGGTCTATGGCATATTTGAAGGCTTCTAAGTAAGCATCGGCGGCTTCTAAAACTATGCGGTTATTGTTAGGAAAAGCCTCTATGAGTTGGGCTTTGTAATAGGCTACGCTATCGAGTTGTTGGTGTGCTTTGTAAAATTGCGTGAGGGAGTCAGTCCATTGTTGTTTTTGAGTAGCATTAGTGGCTTGTTGTAATTGTTTTTGAAAATTACTAAGTCGTTGCCATTCTGCTTTGGAGTGTTGGTGTGTATGTCCTTTTTGTCCTTCTGCGCTGTTTTCGTTACTATTTGGGTTGCTTTGGTTGTTATTGACTGATAGTTGTTTATCGGCATTTCTTACGCTTACTTTGGGCAATTGTAGCATGATGATGATGGCGGCAATGGCGGCAATGCTTAGTAAGGCTTGTGTGCGGTATTGGCTGAAATTCATTATTTTTTAGTTTTTTTCTCTTTGAGTTGTTTGAGAAGTTTTTCGCTATTTTTGATTTTATCTATGAAAGTTTTAGCGGGTTTAAAACTGGGTACAAAGTGGGGTTCGATGATAATGGCAGTGTTTTGTGAGATATTGCGAGCTATTTTTCGAGCACGTTTTTTGTTTACAAAGCTACCGAAGCCTCTTATATATATGTTTTTGCCTTCTTCCATTGATTTTTGCAATACTTTGATGAAAGATTCTACGGTTTTTTGGACGTCCTCTTTTCCTATTCCTGTTTTGGAAGCTATTTCGGAAATTACTTCTGCTTTGGTCACGGCATTATTGGGGGTTTTAGAAATGAATATTATAGATAGTAAGTAAGTTTAACTTCTAAAAAAGTTGTGTTGTATTTTTTGCTATTTGCAAAGCTAATTTTTCATTTTTGAATTTTAAAATATTTCGCTAAAAAAATATCTCGATTTTTTTGATAATGAGTAAGTTAGCTTATAAATTTACCAAATGAGTTGTTTTACTTTCATGAAAAGATTATTTTTTTAACACAAAAGAGACCCTTCTATTTTTGGCACGCCCTTCTTCGGTATCATTGTTAGCGATAGGGATTGCGCTACCGTGCCCTACGTAAGCAATACGAGCGACATTGATGTTTTTGCTTACTAAATAGTCGCCTACGCTTTTGGCTCTTTGGGTGGAAAGGGTAAGGTTTGCAGACTTATTTCCTATGTTATCGGTATGCCCTGCGATTTCTATTTGTAAACTGGGGTCTTTGATGAGTATTTCTACTATTTTGTCTAATTCAGCAAAAGAGGAGGTTTGTAGGGTGGCTTTTCCAAATTCAAAAAGGACGTTGTTGAGTACGATGTCTTGTCCTATGGTAATGGTTTTATTGGGGTCAAAGTAGGTGATGGTTTTTTCTTGGATTTCTTCTTTAAAAAATGTTTGCGAGAAGGTAGGCAATCCTAAATGTGCGATGCCTTCGCCAAGATTTACAAAATTATTTTCTGCTTTGCATTTTAGCCCTAAGGAGTCGGGGTAGTGAATCACGCCTAAGTACTTGGTTTTGTAGAGGGTATAGTATATTTTTCCATCGGGGGCGGCTTGGAGTGCGCCTACCCATTCGCCAGCAGGAGATTTAGCCACTACTGTTGCTGATTTTTTGATGGCATCGGGGCTACCTGCTAATAGGTTATATTGGTACACTTTACCTGTTCCAGCGGCACTGCCATAGAGTCGGGTGCCATCGGGAGAAAATTCTATACCATAGGGGTATGAGTTGGCTTCTAAGGAGAGCGTAATGGGATTAGAGAGTTTGCCTGTGGCATTGTCAAAGTCGTAGAGTTCGAAAAGTTGGCTTTCTTCAAGGGCTAAGGCTACGCTTGTGCCATCGGGTGAGGCTTTCATGTAACCTTGTGTGTTGAGGTCTGTGCCATCGTGGTATTTTCCTACTTTGCTGATGATGGGTGTAAGATTAATGCCTTCGGCTGTAACCAAGTAGCTCAAAAATTCGCCATTAAGCCAACCATGCACTATTACCCAATAATCGATCCCGTTGCGGTGTTTTACGGCTGTAAGTTTTTCAGTAACGGGTTGTTTGATACTGAGATTTTTTTTATCGGGAATGATGTCGCCTTTGCCTCCATCTAAACGCATATCCAATTCTGAATAACAAAGACCATTTTTGCCTGCTGTGGCATCAATCGTAAAAAGGTAATATAGATAAGGGTTTTTGGGGTTAGGAATCACTACCGCCGATTGCGTAGAAGAGGAGTGTCCTTTGAGTTCTTGTCCGTTGGGAGTGGCTTGGTGCAAATGGTTATAAAGTGTGATTCCATCGGTGTAAAATAACAATTTACCCTGCGGACTGCTAATGGTGGCACAACCTTCGTCTGTATTGATAACACTGCTTGTAAGTGGAACGATTTGATTGTTAATGAATTGTATACCTGCTTTGTTGCCAAAGTACCAAACACTTGCTTCGGCTTGTGCCCATAGAGGGGTGTAGTAGAAAAAAAAGGCAAGGAGTAAGACGATCGTTTTTTTCATTGCTTTTAGATTTTTTATTCAAATATAAGTTTTAATCTCAATTTTTATGCAATAGTGCTCATTTTTGAGTGTGTTTTTTTCGCCAATCACTGTATTGAGCTCCTACGGCTACTATTTTTTGTATTTGCGTTATCAGTGTTGCGTCAGGTTGGGGGTATTTATTTTGACGGTGCGCAAGTGCTTCTAATGCCCAAATGAGCCAATTTTTACTGCCAATGTTGTATTGTAAAATTTTCAGGGGAATGTCTTTCAAATGGAGGTGTGTATGTAAGGTGATTTTTTGGGTTTCGGGTTGCCACTCGAAAGCATAAATATTGTTGGGGGTATTGTTTTCCTCAGCGGAGGGTGTGGTATTTTCTATTTTAAGAGGATAAGGGGTGGCATTTTGCCATTGGCTTAATAAACAAAATAACCTTTCACCTTCTAATGCTTGTTTTGCAAAGTCATTTTGGAGAGGAATGGGATTGTTCATAAAAAAAATTGCAGGCTTTTGGTGAAGCAATGCAAAAAGATAATAAAAAATACTACCCTTGTTGATGTTATTCGCGTTTTGAAAGATTAGCGAAATATCATCAAGGTTGGAAATATCAAGAGAACGATGTAAATGATGAAAAGAATGATGAACATTGGTAATGTATTGTTTTAGTATAGTGTAACTTTCGTAGATATTACAACTTTTAACGCCTAAACGTTCAAAACGGTTTACTATTTTCTCAAATTTTTGTCTTAATTTTTCGAATGTCAGTTGTAATTCGTGTGTTTTTTCGTTAATTTCGTCTATTATTTCGTTAATTTTTTTTTCTTGAGCAGGGTAAAGCCAAGTTTGCCAAAAGATTGCCTGATTTTCTTCTACAAGGCTTACATACTCTCTCAAATCGCTCAAAAAAGCCTCGCTGATGCTACATTCTTCTAAGAGGCTATAATCTAATATGATTCTGAAATGCTCTTTCCAAAGTGCTTCTATTTCGAGGGCTTTACTTTGGTAGTGCTGTTCGATGTATAAAAGTGATTCGTCTGTAATATTGTCTTTTTTATCGCCTTTTAGTGTGTATACATCTAATGGAATCATTTGCAATAAATCGGATTCTTTTTGTTGTAAAATGAGGTGTTGATGTGCCCATACGCCTATATTTTCAGAATGGAGTGAAAGATAAATAATGTTATTTGTTTGCTCATCATCGCTGAGTGGATTAAAAGGGCTAAAAAATTGTGGCTTGTTTTCCCAATAAGCATATCCCTCTATATAAGGGTTGAGAAATAAATGTTGTAGTATTGGTGGAGGTGTTGTAGCTTTTTGGGTTTGTTTCTTAGTAGGTTTAAAAAGTGAAAGAGTAGGTGTGGTTGTATTGGAGGTCTTTTTTTGTAGTTGTTTTTGATGCCAGCTTTCGATATTTTTTTTCAAAGTATTGGCTTCATAAGCCGTGAATACGGATTTATTTTTCACTTTGGGCATCTCAAAAATATGTTTAAATACGACACGCTTACGAGAGTATTCTTTGCTATTGCATAGCCATACGCCCTCTTCTTGGGAAGTTGGTGCAGCGCGTGGGGCATCGAACAAAGAGATTTGTGCCTCATTCATAGTCTTTGAGTTGCCTTTTATAGATTTGTATGGTATTTTCTAAACCCCAATAAAGTGCATCACAAATGAGTGCATGCCCTATAGATACTTCAGCCAAAAAGGGGATATTTTTCTTCAAATAACTCAAGTTTTGCGTATCTAAATCGTGTCCAGCATTGACCTCTAAGCCCAATTCTTGGGCTACTTTTGCGGCGGTTTGGTATGCACTGATGGCTTCTGTTGGGTTTTGTAAGTATTGATGTGCATAAGTTCCTGTATAAAGTTCTATGCGTTTGGCACCTGTTTGGGCAGCTCCTTCTACCATTTTTATATCAGGATTGACAAAAATGGATACTCTGATTCCTTTTTCTTGAATAGTTTGGACTATTTCCCTCAAAAAAGATTGGTATTTGAGTGTATCCCAGCCTTCGTTCGAGGTGAGTACGTGTTCGGCATCGGGTACTAAGGTAGCTTGAGTAGGGAGTGTTTTCAGTACCAAATCTACATAGCGTTGATTAGGATTGCCTTCTATGTTGAACTCAGTAGTGATGAATGGTTTGAGGTCTAAAACATCTTGAAATCGTATGTGTCTTTCGTCAGGGCGTGGGTGTACGGTGATGCCCTCCGCTCCAAACCGCTCACAATCTTGGGCTACCTGTAGTAAATTAGGATTGTTAGCACCGCGGGCATTGCGGAGAGTAGCAAATTTATTGATGTTGACACTCAATTTTGTCATAATTTATTGTTTTTTATAGATAAATTCGTAATTTTGTTACCTAACTATATACTCATATTTCCGATTAAGAGAACGAAATTGGGAAAACAAAATTAAGGGATAAAATAATAAAATCAAAAAACCATGACAAGTTTAAAAACTCAAATAGAGCAAGAAATCAAAACAGCAATGCTCGCTCAAGACAAAGACAGCCTGCGTGCATTGAGAGCTATTAAATCATTAATTTTGTTAGAAGAAACGAAAGAAGGCAGTAGTGGTGTTTTGAGTACTGATGATGAAATTCGCTTGCTCACCAAAGCCGCCAAACAAAGAAGAGAATCTGCGGAAATATTTAAACAACAAAACCGCGAAGACTTAGCTAAAGTAGAATTAGACGAATTGGTAGTGATAGAGAAATATTTGCCCAAACAACTTTCAGAAGCAGAAGTAAGAGCAAAACTTCAGGAAATCATAGCGCAAGTAGGTGCAACCAAACCCGCTGATATGGGCAAAGTGATGGGAGTGGCTACAAAAGCCTTGGCTGGGCAGGCAGATGGCAAAATTATCTCGACACTTGTGAAGGAACTTTTACAATAAAACTTTTCATCAAAACTATGTACATAGACTTAGTGATTATTCTTCCGTTGGCTTTGGGTGGCTACAATGGCTACCGAAATGGTATTTTGACTGAAATAGTAGGGCTGCTTCATTTTTCAGTGGCTTTTATTATCAGTTTTAAATTAGTAGGTATTACATTGAGTTTTATCAGAAACTATTTTTCATTTCACCAAAACCAATATCCACAATTGGCTTTCGCTCTGGCTATCATTCTTACGATGATATTGATGCAAACTGTTGGTTCGCGTTTTAAAACTGAGGTAGATTATGATTTTCCGGGCAATTGGGATAATATCGCAGGAGCAGTGTTTGGCGTACTGAAATTTTGTTTTGCGCTGAGTTTCTTTTTTTGGTTTATTACTTCTTTTGGCGAAATGAAAGAAAAATTGACCAAAGGAGCTATCATATTTCCCGTAGTAGAATCAATAGGGCCGCAAATGGTAGGAGGTAAAAACAAACAAGACCTCTCGAAAGCTATAGAAAAAGCACTCTAAAATAACAACTTAGAAAAGTACTAAGGTACAATGACAAAACTTTTTTGTATGGCATCGAAATAAGAAAGATTTTTTTTGTCTAAAACCAACAACCGTGTCAAAATAATGCCTTTAGGCGTAGGGGCATATACTACTTCAGTATTTGCTGCATCAATATCTTTAGGGGGGTGCTTACCTTTCAAAAGGAGCAATATTTTTACTTTTTTTGACTTCAATTGCTGGTCGTTTTTTACCCAATAATTAGAAGTATTGCCATCATAAAACCCAACAGACCAATAAGAAGAGTCGGGCAGGTTGCTTTGAATAAGCAAAGATTCTTTCTGACTCAAATCATAGAGAACGATGGAATACATAAAGTCAGGATTGGGAAGTACTATTGCCCTTGAAGCGTCAGTGGGCAAAGATTGATGATATACTTGGTTGTAAGTCAATTGTTTGCGCCTTGCAACTTCACTCATAATATAGTAAGGCAAAAAATACAAAAAACTATAATAGCCAAGAGGCAATGCCAAGAAGAAAACAATGAAAAACAGGCTAATTTTTTTCATAAGAAACTAATTTTTAATTTTTTTTATGATAGGAAGACGAATACTATCAAGATGCTCATAAATACTTTTTTGGGGGTTGTAGAGGCGTAGCAATAAATAGATGGATTGAGGTTTTTGGGGCATAGGAAGCCAATTTTTCTCTTTTTTTTGTGCCGAAACATAAATCTGAAATTTTTGGGTATCTTTTTCAAAAACTACAGTAGCGGCATTCATATTGAAACGCTGAATACTATTGGGCACTAAAAAAAGGTCTTCTCCATACAATGTAATACTCCAATAACGTGCATTTTCAATGTTTTGTCCCTCAATCACATATTCCGATTGGCTTTCTATGAGATTGCCTTCGTGGTCGCGGGTGGCGGTGAAATAAATTACCTCCTCCTTAGAAAGTCCAAACAAAGCATTCAGCGCAACGGTAGCCCTGCCAAAAAGGGTTTCGCGCTCGCTTCCTATCTCTAAACTTGTTTGCCAAGAACCATTCAAAATTTGCTGGTCTTTTGATTTACCAAATTGTTTGATTTGGTAATATGCCCAACCGCTTCCGACTACTAAACCTAAAGAAAGAGGAAATAGAAAAAACAGTAAGATATTTTTTATCATCACAAATCAAGAAAATAAAAGTTTGAAAATAATGATTTAGCCAAATTTTTTATAATTTAGCACAATAAAAGCAAAATATACGAAAAAAAATATGAAACTCAAAAAAATAATATATTTCAGCATTCCACTCATTATTATAGTATTTTTGGGCGTTTATTTATTCTACCCGCTAAGCAGCGATAAATACAGAATAGAAACTGAAGAAGCCCTCATCAATGCAAAAAATACTTATTTGCAAGAAGTAGTCAAGACCGATACAGCGCGAAAACCCAATATTATCATTATTTTGGCAGATGATTTGGGAAAAACCGATATTTCTCTTTTTGGCAATCCCAACCTTCAAACCCCCAACATAGACGCTATCGGCAAAGAAGGAGCTATTTTTACGGAGGCGTATGTTACTTCGCCCATTTGTGCACCTTCGCGCGCAGGATTGCTTACAGGACGTTATCAGCAACGTTTTGGCATGGAATTTCAACCACAACCTGTATATCCTAAAAATAGATTTGAGTATCTATATGGCAAATATTTTATTTATGGAGTAAAAGAAAATGCGTTCTCACTTTCTGAAGAGCTTGAGTTTCCGACTCAAGAGCAGATTCACAAACAAGGCTTACCACTTTCTGAGATTACCTTAGCCGATATATTCAAAAAGTACCACTACCAAACCGCCATTATAGGCAAATGGCATTTGGGCTACGAAGAGCCATTTATTCCGCTCAAAAGAGGTTTTGACTACCAATATGGCTTTTATGAAGCCTTTAGCCTTTATGCTGATAGTGCGCAAGCAGGCATCGTGAACCAAACTGTAGATGAGTTTGCCGATAAATTTGTTTGGGAAAAAGGTAGGAAAGGACCACATGCCATCTGCCGAAATCATCAAGTGATAGAAGAAAAGGAATACCTTACCGATGAAATAGCCAAAGAAGCCATACAATTTATTGACAAAAACAAAGATAAACCTTTTTTTCTTTATATTCCTTTCAGTGCGCCTCATACTCCTTTTCAAGCTACTAAAGCCTACTATGATAAATATGCTCACATTAAAGACCCCTACCAACGTATCTATTTTGCAATGATTCACTGCTTAGACGATGCCGTAGGCAGTATTATGACTAAACTCAAAAAAGAAGGTTTAGACGAAAACACAATTGTCTTTTTTGCCAGTGACAACGGCGGGGCTACCTATACCAAAGCCACTACCAATGACCCGCTCAAAGGCGGAAAATTTACCAACTTAGAAGGTGGCTTGAATGTGCCTATGATGGTTAGGTGGAAAAAACAAATAAAAGCAGGAACTGTATTCACACAACCTGTTTTTCTTTTAGATATTTTTGCTACGGCTACGGCTGCCATCAATGCACAACTACCCAAAGATAGAAAATATGATGGTGTAGATTTAATACCTTTTCTTAAAAACAAAGAAAATACAAAAGTACCTCATCAGTATATATGTTGGCGCAATGGTTATGCAAAAGCCATCAGAAAAGGCGATTGGAAGTTGATTATTGATGACAAAACCCAAAAAAAATACCTCTATAACCTCAAAGAAGACAAAAATGAAAAGAATAATCTCATTAGTCAAAAAAATAGCATAGCCGATGAATTGTTCAAGCAACTGCAAAGTTGGGAGAAAGAACTAAAAGCCCCTCTTTGGCCCTATGTCATGAATTTCGAGTTCAAAGTAGGGGAAGAAGTGTTTTACTTTGCCATCTGAAATTACTCACTTATAAGGTTTTTATTATCTTTGCCCCCAAAAGATTATTTACTCAAAAAATAAATGTTAGTATGCGAAAAAAAATAGTAGCGGGCAACTGGAAAATGCACAAAAATTTGGAAGAAGGCGTACAACTTGCCTCAGAAGTAATCAACATGGCAAAAGATGAACTCAATACCAACATCAATCTCGTTTTGGCATCGCCTTTTATTCATTTAGTGAGTTTGCAAAAGTTAATCCCAAACGGACAAACCATGATTAGTTTGGCAGCACAAAATTGTCATCATGAAATACAAGGGGCTTTCACGGGAGAGGTTTCGGCGGCAATGCTTGCTTCTATTCCTGTAGGGTATTGTATTGTAGGGCATAGCGAAAGACGTGAATATATGCACGAAACCGATGCACAAATTGCTACCAAGATGGCATTGCTTTTGGCTCAAAATATTACTCCTATATTTTGTTGTGGAGAACCATTGTCCATACGCCAGAATAACGAACATTTGACTTATATAAGCCAACAATTACAAAATGCACTTTTTCAATTTTCTGCCAATGATGTGTCAAAAATCGTAATTGCCTATGAGCCTATTTGGGCAATTGGTACGGGGCTTACTGCCAATGCCGCACAAGCTCAAGAAATGCACGCACATATACGCAGTAATTTGGCAAAACAATACAATGACGAAATAGCCCAATCCATCAGCATTTTATACGGAGGTAGTTGCAAACCTGAGAATGCAGCAGAACTATTTGCTTGTGCCGATGTAGACGGAGGCTTGATAGGAGGCGCATCGCTCAAATCGCGCGATTTCATCAATATTGCCAAATCTTTCTGACCTATAAAGAGGCAGTAGTCTTATCGTGAAGCATTTGGTGAACTTCTGCAATGTTGATTTTTTCTAACTCTGTGTGATTTTCACAGAAGTGCATCAGAAGTTCATTTTGCAGGTTGCCTTTTTGTTGAGCTACGCTGTATGGTATTTCAGGGTGAAAGGTAACCATTGCATATTTTGATAGATAATCGGGGTAAGCGTTTTCGAGCATTATCTCCAAGCGTCTCATTCTTTGAAAAGTAGGATTGGCAGCAGCATCGCGCATTTCGTAGAAATTTTCTATGGCTAAATTAGCAATGGCTGTAGTATTATGAATCCTTTGTGTTTGATAGGTTTCAAATATTTTTTGCCAATCATTGTTTCCTTCGGTATTGATGAGTGCGTCTAATGCCAAACAATCTTCAAAAGAGGCGTTCATTCCTTGCCCATAAAAGGGGACAATGGCGTGCGCGGCATCACCTAAAAGCAATGTTTTGCCTTGCACATGCCAATTTGGGCATCTAAGCGTTGCCAACATGCCAACAGGATTTTGTAAAAATTCTTCTGCAAGTTGTGGCATGAGTGCCAATGCATCGGGAAAATATTGTTTGAAAAAAGAGAGGACTTCTTCGGCAGTATTGAGATTTGCAAAACTGTCTTTTTCGCCTTCGTTGGCTAAAAAAAGTGTACAGGTGAAAGTTTTATCGATATTGGGTAGAGCAATGAGCATAAAATTTTTGCGAGGCCAAATATGTAGGGCATTTTTTTCTAAGCAAAAATCTTGTTGTTGATTGGGAAAAATGGTGAGTTCTTTGTATCCGTGCGCCAATAGTTCTACTTTTTCGCTTGTGAAATTTTGTTGTAACATAGCTTGGCGCATTGCAGAACCTGCTCCATCAGTAGCAATGCAAATTTCGAAAGGCTGTGGTGAGGTATTGGCAAAATGGAGTATTTGCTGTTCGAAATCCACTTTTTCTAAGGGGGCTTCGAAGAAGAAACGAATATTGGGGTATTTTTCGGCGGCTTGGATAAGGGCAATATTTAAGCCCGCTCTTGAGATGGAGTTGATGTATTCTTGTTCATTTTTGCCATAGGGCGTAAAAATCTGATTTCCCTCTATGTCGTGAATCATACGCCCCTGCATAGGGATAGCCTCTGTGAGTACTTCGTGGGCTATGTTGGCTTTTTCTAAGGCTTTGATGCCACGTGCCGAAAGAGCTAAATTGATAGAGCGACCGCCTACATAACCTGCTTTGCGCATATCGGCTCTTTTTTCGTAGACTACCACTTCAAAACCTTTTTGCGCCAAAAGAATGGCTAATAAAGAGCCTGCTAAACCTGCACCAATGAGGGTAATTTTTTCTTTTTTCATTATCAAAGTAGGGTTTTATTTGATTTGGTCAATGATGTTTTTGAAGTCTTCTAAGCCTTTGATTTCACCCTGTAAAGAATACTCTTGTGTTATGATAAGGTATTTTTGTTCGTCCTTTTCTAAAGTATATATACTCCACCAGCCATCAAGCATATCGCCATTGTCCATTTTGTATGGTTTTTTGTTTCCATAGAAATAGTACATCTCCATACCCATTGCATTAGCATATTTTTCTGGAACTTTTACTTCTTCAGGTGCTATTTTTTTCTCTTTGACTAGTTCTACGATTGCGATATATAATTCTTGGGAAGTGATATTGCCTAATGAACGTATATCAATAGTAGAGTTGTTTTGGGTAGAGTAAGCATAGAATTGATTGTTGGCTTTTACTTCTTCTTTCCAGTGGGTAGGTAATGTGATGGTGAGGGAAAATTTTTTGAAAGTATTTTGAGCGTAGCTGTTTAGGTGTAAACTCATTACGCATAGTATTGTCATCAGATAAAATTTCATAAATAAGAAAGAGTTTAAAGGTCTAAGAGTCGTTTTTTGCGGTTTTCTAATTCTTCAAAAGTGATTACTTTTTTCTCAAATAGTTGGTTAAGTTTTTCTATTTCATCGGCTATGTAAATATTTTGTGTATCTTTTTTGAGAAAAAAAGTGCTAAGGGTATTTTTTGTGGTTGTTGGTATAGTGGTTGTTTCTTTTTGGAAAGGAGCTTTTGCTTGTCTTTCGAGGATTGGTGTTGTTTCTTCTTTTGTTTCCTGTGTTAATTCTCTTTTTTGGGTTGACAAAAGGGGGATTTCTTCATTTTCTGGTGAGGAGTAGTGCTCTGGGTTGAAGTGTTTGTCGAAATTTTTGTATGATAAAGACATTAAATAAACGAATTCAATCAGAACTTTAGCGGTACTTATTTTAGCCCAAATTTCTCCTATGTTTTGATGAGGAAATAGTTTATCGAGTAGTATGGTAGTGAAAAAGAGGGTAATCGTTACTATGAAAAGAAAATTTTGGCGTAGGTATAGGTTGTGAATACCAAGGTGTCCTAAGAAAAATGTCAATAGTAGTGCCCAAGCCTTTTTTCTTTTTTTTCTTTTCATCATTTTTAGGTGGTGTAAAATAGTTGTTTTAAAGGTCTAAGAGTCGTTTTTTGCGGTTTTCGAACTCTTCGAAAGTGATTACTTTTTTCTCAAATAGTTGGTTAAGTTTTTCTATTTCATCGGCTACGTGTAAATCTTTAGCACTTGGGTTGATGTTGGCATTGGTAATGAACCTGCCCATTTGCGAGGTGTTGAGGAAGAGGTGCGGGTTGTATCGTCTGTCGAATTCATCTTTTGAAATCATAAGTAGATTAAAGAAATCGATAATTGAGCCTATGCCACACAAGCCAGCCGTAAATAAATAAATGATTCCTGTGCCATAATCGCCTAAATAAAACCTATGAATACCAAGCGAGCCAGTAAAAAATGCTAAAAGGGCGGCTGTACCTTTATCTTTTTTTTCCATAAATGTGTTTTTCTTTTTTTAGTTCAAATATATGATAAATTTATTACTTGCAAATTATGTTGAAGGTTTCAAAAAAGTGTCAAAAAACTATGAAAGTCTGAACCCTATAATACTTACGTCATCTGTTTGTGGGTTATTTTCCATCCATTCGTATAGGGTACTTCGTAGTATTTCTCTTTGCTCTTGGGCAGTATGTTGGCTGAGTGCAGTGAGCAAATTTCGGAGGCGGCGAAAGGTAAATTTTTTGTTGTCGGGTCCTCCGAATTGGTCTTGGTAGCCATCGGAGAGCATGAAAATCATCAGATTTTTTTCATAATAAAGTTCTGTTTGTTCAAATTTTATCTCATTGAGGTAGGTGCTACCAATAGAACGCTTAGTAGGTTTTATTTCTTGGCAAATGCCATCAGTAATATAAATGAGTGGCGTATGTGCGCCTGCATAGGTTATTTTTTTCTCATTTTTATAAATCGCACAAACCCCTATGTCCATTCCATCTCGTATTTCTTTTTCTTTTTGTCTTCTGAAAGTATTATTCAGAAATTCTTGTGTTTCTTCAAGTATTTGTTGTGGTTCTATGATTTTTTTATGCAATATGATTTGGTCTAAGGCACTGAACCCTAAAAAAGACATCATTGCGCCGGGTACGCCGTGTCCTGTGCAGTCGCCTAAGACGATAAGATAGCGGTCGGGGAGTTCTTCAAACCAATAAAAATCGCCTGAAACAATATCGCGTGGGAGGTATAACACAAAACTGTCTGTGAAATGTTTAGATATATCATTAGGCGTAGGGAGTATATTTTCTTGGATACGTTGCGCATAGGTAATGCTTTCAGTGAGTAAGTTTCCTTTGATTTCTATCTCCTCTTTTTGTATATTGACTGTGTTAAATAGTTTTTGAAGAGCCTCATTTACTTCTGTAAGTTGTTGTGTGCGTTGGGCTACATTTCTCTCAAGGTTTTCGTTGGCTTCTCTTTGTGCATTTTCGTTTTCTTTGCGTATCGTATTGTATTTATCGGCTAAAGCAAAACCTAACAATATTATCTCAATAACTAAGGCTATCTCTATCCAATGTGTGGTAAATGGATTGTTGGGTACAAGTCCTAAGTTACGCCCTGAAATCAAAAAAATACCTATATTAGGCAATAACCATGCGTAGAAATAATATTTTGCATATTCATTTCCTTTGCGCCAAGCAGTCCAGCCGATGTAGGCAAAAAGCAAACTGCTAAGTGCTAAATTGGCATTGCTGTAGGTAGCTACGGGGCGATAGTTTAGTAAAAAGGAGAGTAAAATAGCCAAAATACTAGATAACAATAGTATTGATATGGCATAGTTCATGAATGGGTTGCCATATTTTTTGATGTTCAAAAACTGATAACAGAATACTGTGTTACAAATCACACTTAGGTTCATTGCCCACGCAAAACTAATTCCATTGAGCCATACATATTCGCCCAATAGATAGTAAAATACATAGCCTTCTATATGCATGATGGTGAGCAAAGAAGAGAATAAGACACTCAGATACCAAAGATAAACGGTTTCGCGCATTATCCAATAGATAACGATATGATAAGCAAACATGATAAGCACTCCCCAGAAAATGCCTCCAAACATAAAATCTTCATGATTGTCGTATTTATAGAAATGAGCCTCGTTCCATACCCAAATAGAAACGGGAGTAGAGGTTTCTGTAAAATACTTTATGTAAACAACAATTTGTGTTTTTTCACTGAAATTGGGGATTTCAAAAATGGCTTTACGATGCAATACACTCCTTTGGGAGAAAGGAATACCATCGCCAGAAGTTTGTTTCACCCAATTACCATTCCATTGATAATAACAATCTATATGGTCTATGTAGGGATTATCCGTTTCTATAATCCAAGCACCGCTGTTAGCGGGTATACTAAGGGTAACCCTGAACCACAAGGGACTTTTTAGAAAACCAAAATTGAGATAATCAGTTTCACAAGGCGTAAAAACCAATTTGTCTATATCGGAGAGATGAGTAATATTTTTATTGTCTATGGCTACTTCAAAACCTTCATTGAGGGTATAATAACGGGATTGGTCAGTAAGTGCAATAACTTTTTGCGCACAACTACTCTGCACTTTTAGCGAAAAAAGCAATAAAGATATCCATAAATAACTCAACCGCACTTGCATATTTTTAGCTCAATGATACAGAACAAAAAAAATAGAAATAATTGGTTCTAAAATAGTAATTTAGCTATGATATAGCAAAATATTTTTATAAAATTTTGTATAATTTTTACAAATTTCAAATCAATGCCCTATTTTAGGGGATATTTTCGGAAGACTACCTGCACAAAATTAATAATTATCTTTTTAAAAGTATGCGAATACTTTATAACGGAAAATTTTAAATAAAAAGTCAAAAAAACATGAAAAAAACAATCTTATTAATTGCCACTTGGGTATTTTTACAAAACATTTATGCACAAAATCTACTCAATTCTCTCAAAGAAGGCGATTTAACCATTGGCGGCTATGTTGATGCTTACTATGGCTATGATTTTAATGAGCCGCGCAATCAAGAAAGAGCCTATTTTGTATCAATGGCACGCCACAATGAAATGACTGTCAATTTGGCATATCTTTCTTTCCGATACGAAGCTACCAATATTAGAGCCGTATTTACGCCTGCCGTAGGTACTTATATGAATGCCAACTATGCTGCTGAAAGCCTTACGCTCAAAAATATTTTAGAAGGCTATGCAGGGGTGAAATTAGGGCGCAATGTATGGGTAGATGCAGGTGTTTTTGGCTCGCCCTACACCAATGAAGGTCCTATCTCGAAAGACCAACTTATGTATTCGCGTTCTTTTGCCCCTGAATATGTGCCTTATTATCTCTCTGGACTACGCGCACAAATACCTATGGGCGAAAAATGGAAATTTACTTTATACCTGCTCAATGGTTGGCAACTGATACAAGACAACAACACAGGAAAATCATTAGGAACACAATTAGAATGGAAACCCTCTGAAAAGGTACTTATCAATTGGAACACCTACATAGGTGAGGAAAACTCTGCAACGCGCCCTGATTTCAGAAATCGTTATTTTACTGACCTTTACACGGTTATTAATCCTGAGGGTAAATTTTCGGCAACGGCTTGCGTCTATGTAGGAGTACAAGAACGTAAGGATACCCTTCAAAATCGTTTGGAAAATGATATATGGTTCAATGCCAATGTGATTGGTCGTTATCGATTCACTGAAAAGTTATCGCTTTCGGGACGTATAGAGTATTTCGATGACCCTAAAAGTGTGCAAATTAGTCCTGTTACTGCTGCCAATGGTGTGCAAGGTTTTACTACTTATAGTGCGGGGCTTTGCCTCAATATTCAGGCGGCTGAAAATGCCCTGATTCGTTTTGAGGGGCGTACTTTTTGGGCAGATAAAAATGTTTATTTAGATGCCAAACAAGCACCTACTAACCAATCGAATCTTCTCATTGCAGGCTTTACGGTTTGGTTTTGAGTACTTGTTTAGCTACGGCGTAGCGTTTTTGGTATCCCTTTCAAAAAAGGCAAAGGAGGAACACTGCTCATTATTTGTAGCTCTTGTCCAAAATGACTTGTTTCATTGAGAAAGGAAAATAAACGCTTTACGGGGTGTTTTTTGAATAAAATACTGAATATTTTCGCGCCTGTGGGTTTTTGTTTTTGCAATACTGATAGTAATAACGCATCATAAAAACGAAATCGTTTTTGCCACCAACTTTGGGCATAAAAAGGGTGCTCTTGAGTAGCAAGGCTTTTTACTATTTTTTCGGTTTCTTGTTGTATATTCCAAAATGCATAGCCTGTACTTGCTTTTGCCGCACCACCACCAATGCCTATATTCATGACTCTTTTTTGCGGTTTTTTCTTAAAAGGAATATCAAACATAGGAATTACGCCTTGTTCTATTTCTTCTATAGTATACTCAGCGCATTGTAAATAATTAATGATATAGTCTTCAAGGACTTGGTCGTAGTCGGTGCTTTTGGGTAGTAGGTTTTCCGAGAAAATAGTAAATTCTACCAATGCTTGATTGGGGCTGTAGGGAAGTATGTATACAAAACGCGTTTCTTGTTTTTGGTCTATTCTGAAATCCATAAAAACGGGAGCTTCAGGGTCGAAGAGTGGCTTTGGAGTAGAAATGACATAGCCTTTGAAGTGTTGCAGAAAATAATGATAGCCTTTTTTTTGTGTAGAGGAGGGTTGCCAAGTGCTATCAAAAACCCAATCGGCAGTGAAGTTTCCCTCGTCAGTGTTTATGGTTGCTTTTTGTGCATCGGCAGTGATTTGATTGATGCTGGTATAAAGAAAATGCACCTGATTCTGATTTTCTAAAAAATTGAGGGTATGTGTATAGAAATCAATGCTTTTTATCATCCAATAACTATAGGGGGAGAGGAGTATTTTTTTTTCATACTCGGGGCATTTGAACCATACCGCTTCCCACTGTCTAAAAGCTAATTTTTGAAACCATTGGTTTTCGTCTTTTGCCCAAAAACACCAAGTGCGGTCGTTGCTTTTTTTCTGTACTTTATCTATGAGTAGTATTTTTTTGTTGCAGAGAGTAGGGTTTTGTGCTATTTGATAAGCCAAACTTAGCCCTGCTGCCCCTGCCCCCGCAATGAGATAGTCGTAGTGCGTATTTTCGAGCATGGTTTTTCTGATTTCAATTGGTACTATTGTAATAAGTCAGGTCTTCGCTCTTTTGTTCGTAACAAAGATTGTTCGTGTCGCCATTTTTCTATGGCAGCGTGGTTGCCCGATAGAAGTACTTCGGGCACTTTCAGTCCTTTGTATTCGGCGGGGCGTGTATAGACAGGTGGGGCTAATAGTTGGTCTTGGAAAGAATCGCTGAGGGCAGATGTTTCATCGGAAAGTACATTAGGAATAAGCCTCACGATGGCATCTACAAATACAGCAGCAGCCAATTCACCCCCAGAAAGAACATAATCGCCGATGCTTATTTCCTTAGTAACATAAATATCGCGTATGCGTTGGTCTATGCCTTTGTAATGCCCACATAAAAGAAGTAAGTTTTTTTTGAGAGAAAACTCGTTGGCTATATTTTGCTTCAGTGTGATGCCATCAGGGGTAAAAAAGATGATTTCATCGTATTCATGTTTACTTTTGAGGTATTCTATGCAGTTGGCTAAGGGCTCAACCATCATTACCATACCCGCGCCACCGCCAAAGGGATAATCGTCTACGTTTTTATGTTTGTTGGTTGCATAGTCGCGCAAGTTGTGTAGTTCTAAGGAGAGTATTTTTTTATCAATAGCCCTTTTCATAATGGAGTGCGCAAAAGGGCTTTCCAATAAATTGGGTACGCAAGAAACAATATCAATGTGCATTTATAAATCTTGGCTCGCTTTGAATAATTTTTGTTTTTCTTCTTTGCTAAGACTGTCGTAACCTGTGGCTGAAATTTTATCTAAGATAGCGTCTATTTCTGCTTGGTTGGTAGTGGCTGCATCTTCGCTTACGGCGGTTTTGGTAGTGCGTTGTACGTTGCCTTTGGTGTTGGTAGTTGTGGTATGTGTAGTTACGGTGGTAGTGCGGCGGTGTACTACTTTCATTTTGGGTTTTCTGACAAAAATCCGTCCCATGAAATCAACAAAACGATGAATGAACACGCCCAAATCTCTTCCATTTTTGATTTGTACTATGTAGATATAGCCCATCAGTGCGCCTCCTAAGTGCGCCAAATTGCCTCCTGCATTGCTGCCAGCAAGCGAAATATAAGAAATAACTACATAGCCCAATGCTATGTATTTGATACGAACAGGACCGATGAATAAAAAATACATGGTATAGTTCGGTACTAAGGTAGCTGCCCCTACGACTACGGCATACACTGCTGCTGAAGCACCAATAAGAGTAGCATGGGGAACATTTTTATGAAAAAAAGGAATCAGATTGTAGATACCGATATAGAATAAGCCTCCGGCGATTGCGCCCAATACAAAAAGACTCAATATGTGTTTGTTGCCAATAAATTCTACGATGATGCGCCCAAACCAATACATAAAAATCATATTGAAAAATAGATGGAAGGGGTCAGCATGTAAAAAAGCATAGCTGAGCACTGTCCAAGGGCGATAGAGGAGTTTATCGAGGCTGGCGGGTAGTGTAAAAAAAGACTCAAGGTAGTTGTAGGTTGTGTACTCTTGTAAAGAAAGCAAGAGCGTAACAGCCGAAATACCTTGTATAAGATAAACGATTACACAAATCACGATGATTTTTACCAAAGTGTTGTTATCGTTGCGAAAGACATTTCTTAGTTCATTGGCAAAAGTGTTCATAAGGGTAGAGGTTCATTTTAATATCTTCGGGGAATTTTCCAATATTTAATGAGTAAGAAACCGACTAAGGCTCCCGAAACGTGGGCGAAGTGTGCTATATTGCTCGAGTTGGGGTAGTAAAGCCCTGCATAGAGTTCGTAGCAAACATACAAAGGTATAAAATATTTTGCTTTTATAGGAAAAGGAATGAATAAAAGAAATATTTCTAAGTTGGGAAAAATCATGGCGAACGCTGCCAAGAGTCCAAAAACTGCACCTGATGCACCTACCATAGGTATATTGAGGCGGTATTGGAAGAGTTCTCCGATGGCTTCTTTGGAAGTAGTGATGATGGTAGGGTCTTTGGGGTGGTCTATGAAACTATTGAACCATTCAGGGGAGATTTTTTGCCATTGTTGTGGTTCATAGTTTTTCATATAGAGTTCAAAGCTATCGGGGTTGGGCGTGGCAAAATAGCTTTGCATGGCTTGTTCTTGCTGATAAATTTCTAAGGCATTGATACCAAAATGAAGCACGCCTGCGCCTAAGCCCGCAATGAGGTAAAGCCAAAGAAATTTTTTAGGACCTAAGGTGGACTCCAATAAAGACCCAAACATAAATAAACCTAACATATTGCTAAACAAATGCAGTAAATTGCTATGTATAAACATGTAGGTCAATATTTGATAAGGAGCAAAACTTTCGGCGGTGAAATAGCGCAAACCTAATAAATAAGGGAAATTGATTTCTAAAAATATTTGACAAGCAAATAAAATGACATTAATTACTAATAAAGTTCGGACTACGGGGGTGAGATTGTTCATAGGCGGTTTTATTCTTGAAATAATTGTGACATTTTGGCAGCATTCATTACCATACAAATTACCCTTCCTTCGGGCGTATAGTTAGGGTTTGAGGAAGCAAATAGTTGCTCTGTGAGGGCTTTCATTTCGTCTTCTTGTAGTATTTTACCATTTTTGATAGCTGCTTTTTTCGCCATTGCATAGAGCCATACATCTTGTCGGTCTATGTTTAGGGTATTTACAGAGTTTTTAAACTGTTCTATCATTTGCTCAAAGTATTGTTTTTCTTCGTGTTCGGGTGCTAAGTTAGCAGGCATGGTCTGCAACATAATGGCTTTTTCTTTTTCTAATACTTCAAATATAAAGCCTAAGTTACGAATTTCTTTTTCTATTTCCAAAAAGAGTAACCAATCGTTGGCATTAAATGTTATCTTGACAGGGAATAGGAGGGTTTGCAGGGTGAGTGTTGTGGAATGGTACTGTTTTCGTAGTTGTTCGTAGAGAATGCGTTGGTGTGCGGCTTCTTGGTCAATAATGACCAAACCCGATGGCATGGGAGTGATGATGTATTGTTGAAAAATTTGTTTGAACCATTGTTTATGGGTGTTTATCGTTTCATTTTCGTTTTGGGGTTGGTTTATTTTGCTGTAAATAAAGAGGTTTTCTATTTCATCGGTTTTGAAGTGTTCTTGTTGTATGGCTTTTTGCGAGAGGTTGTCATAGATAGATTTCCAGTTGAGGAGGTTGCTTTTTTCGCGTTGGTTTTCGCGGTTAAGGTTTAGTTTGAATTTCTGCTCTCCTTCTTTTCTTTGCTCTATGGGCAGGTGGTAGTTGGCATCGGTTTCAAAATCTAAGGAAGGGCTTAGGTGGTGTGTGCTCAGTGTGCGTTTGATGGCAGATTCGAGCATGGCAAATATGGCTCTTTCGTCTTCTAATTTTACTTCTATTTTTTGTGGGTGTACATTTACATCTATCGTTTTAGGGTCTACTTCTAAAAAAAGTACATAAAAAGGGAATGTATCGGCAGGAAGTAGCTTGTCGTAGGCTTGCATGAGTGCGTAGTGTAGGTAGTTGTATTTTACGAATCGTTGGTTGATGAAAAAAAACTGTTCGCCTCTTGTTTTTTTTGCCACTTGGGGTTTGCCTATGTAGCCTTTGAGGTGTAGCAAAGAACTTTCTTCTTGGCAGGGGATTAGATTTTGTCTGTAGTTTTTGCCAAATAAATCTATGATGCGTTGGCTGAGTTTGGTTTTTTCTAAATGGTAAGTTTCTTGGTCATCTTGGTAGCAGATAAATTCTATTTCGGGGTGCGAGAGGGCTATTTTGATGAATTCGTCATAGATATGTTTGAGTTCTACTTGGTTCGATTTGAGGAAATTTTTGCGTGCGGGGATATTGTAGAATAAATTTTTGACGACAAAAGAAGTGCCTTTGATGGCAGAGATGCCTTCTTGCGTTCTGAGTTTTGAGCCTTCTATGGCTATATAAGTGCCAAGTGTATCTTCTTGGCGTTTGGTTTTGAGCTCTACTTCGGCTACTGCGGCAATAGAGGCAAGGGCTTCGCCTCTGAATCCCATAGTTTGGATTCGGAATAAATCATCGGTTTGTTTGATTTTGGAAGTAGCGTGTCTTTCGAAGCACATGCGGGCATCGGTTTCTGACATTCCTATCCCATTGTCTACGACTTGTATGTGTGTTTTTCCTGCATTTTTGATGATGAGTTGTATGGCTGTACTTTGTGCATCTACGGCATTTTCGAGTAGTTCTTTTACCACTGAGGCGGGGCGTTGTACTACTTCACCTGCGGCAATTTGGTTGGCAATGCTTTCAGGTAATAGGCGAATGATGTCTTGCATAAAGAAGAATTAGGTTAACCCTTTTCTTTTGGCTATCCAGTAGAGGGGTGCTATGAGTAAGAGTAATGCAAAGGCTATGTCGCCATAGTAGGCATAAATGATGAATACAGCAAAGAAAAGAACAATGAATGTCATTTGTAAACGCCCTACGTTGTTTGCGCTTTTGTTTCTGCGCCTCATTTCGGCAAAAGAGGCTGTGATTCTATCGGCATATTTTTGTTTATTTTCGCCTGATAGTTCTTGTTTTTTAGCTTCTATACGATTTTGTAGGGCTTCTCTCCTTTCATCATAGAAGCGTGGTGTAAAATTAAACCCTTTAGGTTTGCGTGTTTTGATGATAGAAAATAGTTTCATGGCGCAGATTTATATTTTGATTGGCAATATAGGTATTTTTTCTCAAATTCTGATACCCATGACCAATATGTCGTCTAATTGTTCTTGTTGACTTTGCTTCATCCATTGTTCTATGGTGTTGGCTACAATTTCATGTTGTTCGTCTATGCTTTTTTGATGAATAGAGAAAAGCAGTTGGTGAAGGTTGCGTGATAAGAATTTTCGGGTTTCGCTGCCTCCAATTTGGTCTTGGTAGCCGTCTGAGAATAGGTAAATGGTATTCTGACCTTTGGGTTTTAGGGGGAAGGAGTGCAGTGTAAAACTGCGTTGTTGTTCGCGTTGTTCGCCTCCAATAGACATTTTATCGCCTTTTACGATTTGCATTTCGCCCTCTTGAATGAGTATGAGGGGATTGCGTGCGGCAGAAAAATAGAGTGTGTTGTTTTCTATCATGATGAGGCTCATGTCCATACCATCACGATTTTGGTTTTCGTCTTGTTTTAGTATTTTTCTAATGCTGAGATGTAGCTCATTGAGTATTTCGTGTGGGGTTTCTATTTGCAAATCTTGGACAATTCGGTTCATTTGTGAGTTGGCTATCACTGTCATAAAAGCTCCTGGTACGCCATGCCCTGTGCAATCGATGACGGCAAATAAGGTTTTATTTTCTTTTTGATGCAACCAGTAAAAATCGCCTGAAACAATATCGCGGGGGGCATAGAATATGAAATGTTCTTGGAAACTTTGTCGGATAGCTTCAGGAGTAGGCAATATCGCTCTTTGTATGCGGCGTGCGTAGTTGATACTTGCCGTGATGTTGTAACTTTTTTCTTCGATGTCTATTTTTTGTTTTTCAATGAGTTCTTTTTGGTGCATTACTTCGGTGGTGCGTTCTTTTACTTTGTCTTCTAGGTTTTCGTAAAGTGCCGCATTTTCTATGGAAATAGCAATTTGTGCGGACATGAGTTTGAGAATCTCGACTCTATCAGAGGTAAATGCGCCTGTGGTGAGGTTGTTTTCTAAATAAAGTAAACCTTTTAATTTTCCTTGTTTTACAAGCGGTACAAAGAGCAATGATTGGGGCTTATAGTTTTGTATGTATTCGTTTTGTGTGAGGCGTTCGTCAAGGGTCGCATCGGCAATCACTACATACTCTTGACTACGAATGACGTAATTGAGTATATTGGCAGGTATTTGTTGGTATTGCTCAATGGGGGTAGCTTGAAGGAATATCTTTTTTTGTGAGTTAAAATCTATTTCACCTTGTACGAGCATTTTATTGTTGTCGTCTAATATGAGTACGCCTCTTTGTGCGCCTGCATTTTCTACAACAAATTGCATCATTTTTTCCAAAAGGTTTTGCATCAGAATTTCCCCTGAGAGCACTTGTAGGCTTTTGATGAGGCTGAGTGCATCAAAACTTTTGAAGTTTTTGCTGCTGCTACTTGTGCGTGGCAAATCGCTGGTGGTAATGGTAGAAGAGATGGTTTTGAAGGTTTCGTAAATGGGTGTTTCGTATTTTTCTTGTTTTATGTGTTCAGGATATTTCTTAATGAGTTGTTGTGTTTTTAGTGATGCGCCCCATTTTTGATAGGTGTTATAAGCATTTTGCAAATAAAAAAGATGGAGGTCTTTTTGTTGGTATTTTTCATAAAAAAGAGCGGCACTTTCATAGGCTTTGGCTTCATCGTGCATACAGCCTATTTGTTTGGCTTTGTCTATAGCTTCTCCATAGTGTAGGGCAGCTTTTTGGTAGTTTTTGAGTAGGGCGTATTTTTCTGCTTCTAAAAGTGCGTATTTATGCGCATAGTTTATTTCTCCGTGTTGATAGTAGAAGCGTAGCTTTTTTTCTTCTTTTTTAAATTTTCGGAGATAAAAATCTTTTTTGTCGGGTTGTTCTTGTGCTAATTTGAGTAGCGAAATGCCATAATAATACTGCCCTATGGTAAATACAGCCGAGCCTGCCAAGGAGTTTTTCTGTTCTATAAGTTGGTCATAATGTTCTAAGACTTTTTCATATTCTCCCATTAAATAGTTAACAACTATTTTCGTTTGGTTGATGATGCCTAAACTGGTAAGGTCTTTTTTCTCGATATAGTGTTTTTCTAATAAGTTTTGACTGTAGGGAGTGCCATCAAACATCTTAAACTCTTTTTCTGTTTGCGTAAGATGTATTAACGGTGCTGCGGAAGCATACATACCATAATAACGTGCAATGTCTTTGTATTCTACTCGGAAGGCTTTTTCGTAGCCAATGAATAGTTTGATAATTTCTGCAAGACTTCGCCCTGCATAAAAAGAGTGTCCTATTACACCGCCTGCATTTAGCCCAGCATATTCATAGTCGCCTACTTCTACTGATTTTTGATAGCCCTCACGAAAGTTTTTTACGCATTGGTAGTGTGGTGTTTTCCAATGGTAAGCACAAATATTGGTAACAAAATTTATTCTTCCTTCTAATTTTTTATTAGGGTATTTTGCCATCACTTTTTCAGCCGTTAGTGCTAATTCATAAGCACCTTCTATGTCGCTGAATACGCCCGATAGCATCAGGGCAAATGATACATAACTATAGGCAGAATAGGTGGAATGACCTATTTTGGCGGCTATTTTGGTTTGTTGGCAGATAATAAGAGGCAAAAAAGTAGGATTGCTAAAATAAGAGGCACTGCTGATATTGGAGAGAATGCGTTCTACGGCAATTAGTTTGGGGTCAGTAAGTGATGGGTTGTTGAGCACTGATTGCGGCTCATCATCATTTTGGTAGGGATTAGCTCTGCCAAAATATGAAACGTAGTGGGGTTTTTGGGGAGTTTTACGCCCAAATCTTTAAGTATGGTTTTGCCTAATTCTAATACTTCTGCCCATCGGCTTTGTGCCTTCAGAATATGGATTTGTATTTCTAATACTTGAGTTCGGTCTATAACATCGGTTACTTTGGTAAGTGTTTTTTGGAGGATGTGTTCAGAGGCTTCTGTATTGCCTGTGAAGTAAGCAATCTCAAGCCATTCTTTGTGTAGGGCAAGTGTAAGTGCATACTTTTCTTCCCAACTTTGTGTAGGCAGTAAGCCAATAGCCATTTCTACATAAACTAAGGCAGGTTGGTAAGCGGCAGAGTCTTTGGCTTTTTGGGTAGCCATAAGGTTGAGTTCGGCTACTAAGTATTTTTCTTCTTGGTTTTTGATGAGAGAAGCACCACTATTGTATTGATTGACGATCTCGAATATTTTCAGTTCTAACTCTTGAGGGGTTGTTTTAGAGTAGAGTGCTTGTGCTATTTGGTAGTGAGTAGGTTGTTTTTCTTCCTCTGCCAATAGACTATAACAGGCTTGTTGAATACGGTCATGGGCAAAACGAAAATTAGTATGCATTCTTTTTGCACCGTCAGTGGGGACAATGAGCCCTTCTTGCATGGCGGCGAGTAGAGGGTGGTAAGTGTCTTTGAGGTTGGTTTCTTGGACAGAAGCAAGCATTTTTAGGTCGAAGTAAGCACCAATGCAAGCGGCAAGGCGTAGAGCATTTTGAGTGTTGGCGGGCAATTTTTTTATCTTGCGCGTCATCAGTTCTACTACATTTTCAGTTACTTCTACTTGTTGAATGGTTGGAAGGTCAAAAGTCCATTGATAGCCCTCTTGAGGGTTGGTGTGGGCTTTGAGCTGAATTAGTTTTTCTTCGTACAATGATTTCAGGAATTGTATCACAAAAAAAGCATTGCCTTCGGTTTTCTTGATTACTACTTCTGTTAATCCTTGTATTGCTTCGTCTTTGCGGCGTAGTGTATCTTGCACTATTTCGCTGATGTGCTCTTGCGATAGATTTTTTACTTCTATTTCTTCTATATCAAAATGAGGGTTAGAGAGGTCTTCTTCTATTTCTTTGAGGGCTACCTGAAAAGGGTGTGTTTCGCTAACTTCATTGTTTCGATAGGCTGTGATGATGAGTAGATAATTGGTATCGTTATCCAAACAAATATTTTTGAGTAATTGTATAGAGGGGAGGTCTGCCCACTGCCAATCGTCTATGAATATGGCTATGGGGTGCTCTTTTTGAGCAATTGCCTTTACAAAATTTTTGATAGTGGCATAGAAGCGGTTTTGGGTTTCGGTAGCATCTAACTCTTCAGGTGAGGGTTGCTTTCCGATGATGAGCGATAAATTGGGGTTGAGTTCTGTGAGTACAGCGGCACCACTTGTTCCTACTTTTTCTAAGATTCTATTTTTCCATACGGCTATTTGTTCGTCAGTTTCAGTCAGAAGCAAGTCTGTTAGTTTATTGAAGGCTTGCTGCCAAGCGAAAAAGGGGATGTTTTTTTGAAATTGGTCAAATTTACCTTCTATGAAATAGCCTTTGAGTGCTGTGATGGGTTTGTGTACTTCGGCAATAAGGGCAGATTTTCCTGTACCAGAGTAGCCACTTACTTTCATCAGTTTTTTGGCTTTTTGGCTCACCATTTGGAATGCCTCTATCATTCTTTGGCTTTCTTTTTCTCTTCCATAGAGTTTCTGAGGGATTTGAAACTTGATGCTAAAGTCTTGCAGTCCTAATCGGAAATCTTCTACGGGGCGGTTTTCTTTGTAGGCTTGTCTTACTTTTTCTAAATCTACTTTGCAACCATAGGCAGATTGGTAGCGGTCTTCGGCATTTTTTGCCAATAGTTTTAGTATAATTTCAGAAAGTTTGCGAGGTACATCTTTGCGTAGTTTTTCGGGCGAAGTGGGTTGTAGGGCTATGTGTGCGTGCACTACTTCCAGAGGGTCTTCGTATTTGAAAGGGAGTTCATTGGTGAGCATTTCGTACAACACTACCCCGAAAGAATAAAGGTCTGTACGATAATCTACAATTCTATTCATTCTGCCTGTTTGCTCAGGTGAAATGTAGGCAAGTGTACCCTCTAAGCGTTGTGGATTGCCTAAATTTTGGGTTTTTAGGTCTATTTGTGAGGATATCCCAAAATCAATCAGTGAGGCTTCTAAGGTTTTGGGGTTGATGATGATATTGTTGTTGTTAAAATCCTTATGAATGATGCCTTTTTCGTGAATATCAATGAGTATATTGCTGAGTTGTATGGTAAGGGAGAGAAAATCGGGGAGTTTTAAGATATTATTGTCAAGAAATTTTCTCATAGTGAGCCCTTCCAAGTATTCACGCACGAGGTAGTGCTTGTTCTCGAAGATGCCTATTTTTTTTACTTTGGCTACTTGTGTGAGCGATAAATTTTCTAAGAGTGTGTATTCATTATCGGGAAGGATACCTTCTTCTGTATTTTGCTCAAATATTTTTAAAACTACTTTGTTAGTATTACTTTCTTCTGCCAAAAAAACCTTTGCTTTGGGACTTTGGTAGATTAGTTCAATGATTTTGTACTCTGCAATTTCCATAGGGCATATCAAGAAAAACAACGCTTAAAAATTTGTAGCTAAAATTATACCTTTTCATAGACATATCCAAAAGATAAATCAATTAATTTTTCAAAAAAAAGCAAAGAACCTTTACTAAGATTCTTTACTTTTGAAATTGATTTGTTGTAAAAAACACTTTATTTTAACAATGCACGCGAGATTACTAATTTTTGAATTTCAGAAGTACCCTCCCCAATAGTACAAAGTTTCGAATCACGGTAGTATTTTTCTACAGGGAAATCTTTCACATAGCCATATCCGCCAAATATTTGTACGGCTTCGTTGCTTACTTTTACGGCGGTTTCGGAGGCGAAATATTTTGCCATTGCAGATTCTTTATTTACGCTTTTGCCTTCGTCTTTGAGTTGTGCGGCACGGAGTGTAAGGAGTTTGGCAGCATCTATTTCGGTTGCCATATCTGCCAATTTGAACCCTATGGCTTGGAAGTTGGCTATAGGTTGGTTGAATTGGTGTCGTTCTTTGGCGTATTGTAAAGAAGCCAAATAAGCACCTTCGGCTATGCCTACTGAAAGTGCGGCAATAGAGATGCGCCCGCCGTCTAATACTTTGAGTGCTTGAATGAAGCCTTCGCCTTCTTTGCCTAAGATATTTTCGGCAGGTATGCGACAGTTATCAAAAATGAGTTCAGCGGTTTCGGAGGCACGCATTCCTAATTTATTCTCTTTTTTACCTCCATAAAAACCGGGAGTGCCTCTTTCTATCACAAAAGCCGACATTCCGTGTGAGTCGCCTACGTTGCCTGTGCGTGCTATCACTACGGCTATATCGCCTGAGATGCCATGGGTGATAAAGTTTTTAGAACCATTCAGCACCCATTCGTTGCCTTCTTTGATGGCTGTGGTGCGCATATTGCCAGCATCGGAGCCTGTGTTGGGCTCGGTAAGTCCCCACGCGCCTATCCATTGCCCTGTGGCTAACTTAGGTAGCCATTTGTGGCGTTGCTCTTCTGTGGCAAACATATACAAGTGATTGGTACAGAGGGAATTGTGTGCTGCCATAGACAAACCAATAGAGCCGTCTACTTGTGCCAAAGAGATGATTGCTTCTACGTATTCGTGGTAGCCCAAACCTGCTCCGCCATATTCTTCGGGAATGAGTATGCCCATCAGTCCTAATTCACCTAAACGATGAAACATATCTTTAGGGAAGGTTTGTTTCTCGTCCCATTCGCTCATAAATGGCTTGATGTGGATTTCGGCAAAGTCTTTTACGCTTTGTTTTATTTCTTGAATCATTTCTTCGCGATTCGATAGTGTTGTTGTGTTCATATTTTTTGTATGTTTATGAAAATTTGTTGTGATTTTAATCTTATTTTTGCAAATTTATTAAAAAAGTACAACTATTACTTCACTTTAACCCAATTTTTAGGGCTTATGTTTTTTTCTATCATTATTCCTGTATACAATAGACCTGACGAAATAGAAGAATTATTGGCAAGTCTTACTCAACAAAATTATCCTAATTTTGAGGTACTTGTTGTTGAAGATGGTTCTCAGAAAACTTGTGCGCATGTGATTGAGGCTTTTCGGGAGACTCTAAATATTCAATACTATTTCAAACCAAATACTGGAGCGGGTGATAGTCGTAACTATGGTTTTGAACGTGCAAAAGGTGATTTTTTTATTGTTTTCGATTCTGATTGTTTGATTCCGCCCGATTATTTACGGTTGGTAGCAGCCGCACTACAGCAAGAGAATGTAGATGCTTATGGAGGACCCGATGCCGCAGATGAACATTTTAGCCCTATACAAAAAGCGATTAACTATACGATGACTTCTTTTTTGACAACGGGAGGTATTAGAGGGCGTAAAAAAATGTTGGGTAAATACCAAGCAAGAAGTTTCAATATGGGTATCTCGCGCAAGGTATATGAGCAAATTGGTGGTTTTAGTCATTTGCGTGTGAGCGAAGACATAGAATTGAGTATACGCATCAATAAAGCAGGTTTTTCGCTTGTATTATTGCCTGAAGCATACGTTTTTCATAAAAGGCGTTCTACTTTTGGGCAGTTTTTCAAGCAAACACATAATTTTGGGGGCGGACGTGCGCACATCAATCGCCTATTTCCTGAAGAACGAAAATGGGTACATTTTTTTCCTTCTTTATTTGTGTTATTTTGTATAGCAATCTTGGTATCTTTTTTTATTCATTGGGTATTATTTGCCTTGTCTTTTACTGCCTTGTTAGGTTATGTTTTGGCAATTTTTTTGCACTCTTCTTGGCTTAATGGTAGCATACAAGTAGGTTTTTTAAGTGTTTTTGCACTTTTTGTACAGATGATGGGGTATGGTACGGGTTTTTTGCGCAAATATTTATTTTCATGAATGGCTATTTAAAAAGTATTTTATTGTTATTGTTTTATATTTATTTTTCATTAGGCTATTTACAAGCGCAATGCCAAGTGTGTATGCTTAGCAAATTACAAACTGACGAGGTGCTTTACAGGCTTAGGCTACAAACCGATGTAGTAGTATACAGTGGTTGTGAGTACAACGATATTGCGCGAAAGGTGCGTATAGATACAATATATGCGGTGTATCTGGAAAACTACAAACGATATGAAATTTTTGTCAAAGGGACAATTATTGGTATTTTTAATATAGAGAACCAACGCATAGTGAAATATACAGCCACTGCTATCGATTTTCATGAGAGCATAGATTTGGCTTATACACACATTAAAAAACAAGGCTATTTTGACCGAGTGCTCAATCAATATATTTGGGACGCAGTATGTTTGGGTTTGGAGTTAGGATACCCCTGCGACCCTTGCATAGACCCTTTTGATTATCCCTATTTTGAAGATTGAGTATTGAGCCAAGTATGATGTAAATGGTTGGTAGCTTGTTTTATTTCTTCAAAAAATAAACTGAAATCTGTTTCTAAGGGTTCGTAATTTTGTTGTAAAGTAGCTACGGCTTCTTGTACGGGCGATTTGTACTCTATTCGTTTGGCAAGCCTTTGGAAAGTATCTTCTAAACTTTCGAAGTGAGCATAATTAACCAGCCAATTATGTTTTATCATATAGGGCAAAACTTCTTGTACTTTTTCGGGCAAAATATTTTTGTATTGCTGCACAGTTGCATACATTCGGTTGGCAAAATCTTCTAACGGCTCGGAACTGTGTCTGAGCCAATTTTTAGCCAAAAAATGGTCATGGTAAATATCTACCACAACACCTGAAAATTTATGATAATGTTCATGCAATCGTTTGGTGCTTTGCCTTACTGTAGGGTGGCTATCTGTGAAGCTATCAATGAAACGATGCAAGGTGATGCCTTGTTGTATATTGGGAGGCAAATGTCTGAATTGATTGCCTCTGATAAAATCAGCAATAAAGTTGCCTACAATCCATTCGGGTTGTTCGCCTGAGAGAAAAAAATGGGCTAAGAAGTTCATAAAGAAAATTTCTCGGCTAATTGTAATAGAGGGGTGGCTAATATCTCGTGTCCTCCCTCAAATTTGATTTCTTCGGTGTTGATGCCCTTTTGATTAATGTCTTCTATGTGCTCTTTGAAATGTTTTTCGTTGAAAAATTCATCTTTATTTCCATAAACAACATAAATACTTTTGCCTTTGTATCGTTGCTGTGCTTTGTCGAAGGGGAGGTCGTGTGGGAAAGTGCCACCCCAAACCGTAAGGCTGTGGAACTCTACTTGGCTATAAGTTGCCCATCTATTAATGGTATTGGCTCCTTGCGAAAAGCCAAAAAAATGTATTTTTTGATGATTAAATCGTGGGTTTTTCAAAAAAACTTGTTGGTATACTTGGTCTAAATAATGGACATAATTGTCTATTTCGGCGAGGCGGTCTTCGCTTGTCATCCAAGTAGCACCTACCCTGCCTTGCATTTGCCCGCCAATGTAGAAGCGGGAGAGTGCTTCGGGGGCAACTAAAAAGTGTTTTTCGGGGGAGAGTGCTTCAAATTTTTTGATAAAGTAAGAAGCTAATTGCCCATATCCATGGCATAAAAACCATATATGCTCGGTTTTTTCGCTAAAATTTCCATAGGTGAAGTATCGGGCTGTTTTTTGGATATTGATAGAGTGAGGGGTGGCTTGCATTTTTGTAGCTATTTTCAGATAAAACAAAAGATAAGGCTACCCAAAAGTTTATTTTTTCACGAAAATAAAGGTATAAATTTTTGAGTAGCCTTGCTATAATTGTCTATTGGATATTAGAGTACGAGTTTATCTCTAAAGTTATTGATAAGTTTATTAAGTTCTGCAATTTCGTCAAGTTTTACTGCGCCATTTTTTTCTAAAAGTGAAAAGGCTTTGTCCATTTCTACTTTTATTTTATTGAGTTCATAAAGCAAGTCGTTCATATCGCGGTCTTTTTTATAAGGCTCTATGGCTTTGATAAGTTCATCGAGTACAAATTTTTGCTCTACTACTTTGGAGTTGATGAGCGTATTGTCATTGGCAACTTGTGCAACTCGCGCAGTGAGGTATACTGTTTCTGCCCAGCCACCTATGAGCATAAAAGCGGCAGTTTGTGGCTTTTTATTATTAATGAGATGGTCATTAATTTTCTCGAAAGTCATGGCAGTTTCCGAGAGGAGTTGATTGAGGTTGTTGCTGAGGGCTAATTTTTGAATGGTTTCTATATTGATGTAATTACCTACACTAAGGCTATCGGCAAGTACTTTCACTACATTGAGGTAAGAGAGTGCATCGGGTTTGGTATAGATGGTGGCATAGCCAAGGTCGGTACTATAAACGCCTAAATTGACGGCTTGTTTATAGTCATCAGCATAGTATTTTTGATTGCTGATTTTATTGAGCAATTGTGCATCATAAGCTATGTTGTTGTCTTTCACCAAAGAAGTCATCTCGATGGGGGAGGGCATAAATTGAAAGAAAGATTTTAGAACTTCATCGGCTTCGGGCTGTGCTGTAGCTATGGTGATGAACAAAAAATTGGCTATGATGATACTAAAAAGAGAGCTAAATATTTTTCGCATAGTCTATTAGGATATTAAGAAGTTGATTAACCTTACTACATAACGATAGAAGTATGATAATGTTGTTTGTGGAGATAGTTTTTTAATCAATGATTTCGAGAGAAGTGCTGTCTTTTAGTATTTCAGTAAATTCGTCTTCGTCTTGCCATACTTGCAAAACATCGTGCATTGATTTTTTGATGATATTAGAGAAGTGCGTAAGCGGTAAGTCGTTGGCTTCGTTGCCAAAAGGGTCTTCTATTTCTTCGGAAATGACCTCTACGCCAATGAGTGCATAAGAGATAAGAATGGTTGCAGGAATGGCATAGTAAAGGAAGGTGCTTGCTAAACCAAAAGGAAGAGCTAAAGTATAAATAAAGATAAAACTTTTGATGAAAGTGTTGTGAGAAAAAGGGATAGGTGTGTTTTTGATTCTTTCGCAAGAGCCCAATAGGTGAATGAAGGTATCTATATAACCTTTTAAATTTCTTTTGTCGGTTTCACTAATAATATTTTGTTTTACTAACTCTTCTATGCGTGTCATCATTTGGGAAACAATGATGAGGGGCAAGTTGCTTTTTTTCTTCAATATACTGATATAGTTATCGTGAAAGTCTTCTAATTCTTCAGTTCTGATAAGTCCTCGTAGGTGTCCTTTGAGGGCAAAGGCGAAATTGCTGAGGTGTGAGGCAAAAAATTGGCGGTTGTGGTTGTCTTTTTTGGGTAAAATGGCATTGAAATAAGCGGCGGCGGCGCGGCTTTCGTTGATGAGTGTTCCCCATAGTTTGCGTGCTTCCCACCATTTATCATAAGCAGTATTGAGCCTAAAGACCAATACCAGACTAAGAATGATGGCTACTAAGGAGAAAAACATGGGGCTTAGTTGGTACTTAAGTCTGATGATTTCTACTTCTATGAAAGTAACGGCAGAACTATAAAGAAGTACCCAAAACAAATAGCGCGTAAGTGTGCGCGAAGTATAAATGAGGTTGAAAACTTTGAATATTCTAATAAAGTTGTTCAGCCAATTTTTAGAATCGTAGTTAATCATAAAGCAATATTAGGAAAAAACTATAAAAAAAACGAGTTCTTAGAGGAACTCGTTGTAGTTTTTTATTGATTTCTGAAACTCTGAATCATTTCGTTTCGTTTGCGCTGTGCTTGCATAATGTCTTGTGAAGAGCCTTTTGGTATAGCATTGATGAGGCGGCGCGTATAGTCAGTTTGTGGTTTTTCGTATATTTCATCGGCTTTGTCTATCTCTTCTATTTTGCCTTTGTACATCACGATAATTCTATCAGACATAAATTTAACAACTGATAAATCGTGAGAGATGAATATATAAGTGAGGTTAAATTCTTCTTTGAGTTCGTTGAGTAGATTGAGTACTTTGGCTTGTACTGATACATCAAGCGCGGATACAGATTCGTCGCAGATGATGAATTTGGGCTCGAGGGCTAAGGTACGGGCTATGCATACGCGTTGTCGTTGCCCACCTGAAAACTCGTGAGGGTATCTGCCATAGTGTTCTGCTTTGAGCCCTACTTTTTCCAAGATATGAATGATTTTATCTTTGCGCTGTTTGTCATTAGTCATTACATTGTGTATGCGCATCGGTTCTATGATGGCAGCACCAATAGATATTCTTGGATTGAGCGAGGCATAAGGGTCTTGGAAGATGATTTGTATGTCTTTGCGCAATCGTCTTAGGTCGCTTCGGTTGTAGTCGTTGATGCGTTTGCCCTCAAAAATGATTTCGCCTTCTGTGGGGTCAGTCAGTCTAAGGATAGTACGCCCTAAGGTAGATTTTCCGCAGCCCGATTCGCCTACCAATCCGATGGTTTCGCCGGGGTATACTTTAAAACTCACATCGTCTACGGCTTTTTCGTATTCAGTAATTTTGCCAAAAAGCCCTTTTCTTTTAGGGAAGTATTTTTTTAGGTTTTTTATCTCAAGAATGGGGGGTTTGGTCATAAAGTTTTGGATACGTTCCTCTATTTCTTCGTCCATAAGGATATTTTCTATGAGGATATTTCCCAATGACATTTTTTTGTGGTCTTGTTTTTCTTTGATTTCTCCATCTTCGGTGATTTCCATAAAATCATCTACAATGGGCAACACTCTTAGTTTCCAGTCTAAGCGGGGTCGGCAGGCTAAGAGTCCTTTGGTGTAGGGGTGTTGGGGGTTATCAAAGATATTCATTACATCGTCTTTTTCCATAATGCGTCCTTGGTACATCACCATTACTTTATCGGCTATTTCGGCTATTACGCCCAAATCGTGTGTGATGAATATAATGGCAGTATTGTGTTCAAGGCGAAGTTGGAAGAGTAGTTCGAGAATTTCTTTCTGAACGGTTACATCTAAGGCAGTAGTTGGTTCATCGGCTATGAGTAGTTTGGGTTCGCAGGAAAGAGCCATTGCAATCATTACGCGTTGTTTTTGTCCTCCTGATAGTTCGTGTGGATAGGAGTTGAAGATGCGTTCAAGTTTTTCGCTTTCGGCTTCGTTGTTGCCTTCTTTATCTTTGGCGAGTTGTACTTGTTTGAAAAGCTCTAATGTTCTTTGTTTGGCTTGTTCGTAAGAAAGTCTTTTGTTTTGTTCGTCGCCTATATGAGCTTTGGTTACTACATCTTCTTGGTGTAGCATAATGGCTTCTACTACTTGACTTCCGCAGGTATATACAGGGTTGAGCGAAGTCATAGGCTCTTGGAATATCATAGCGATATCACCTCCTCTGATTTCTCTCATTTGTTCTTTGTTCATAGAGAGGAGGTTCACTCTTCCAAATTTGGTAGCATTGAAGATGATTTCACCTTTACTGATTTCGCTGATATTATCGGCAAGAAGTTGCATAATGGCTAAAGTAGTAACTGATTTTCCTGAACCTGATTCGCCTACGATGCCTAATGTTTCTCCTTGTTTGAGTGTAAAACTTACATTGTCAACGGCTTTGATAATGCCTCTGTCGGTAGTAAATCGTACTTCTAAATTGTTGACTTCTAAGAGTGTGTCTTGGGTTTGCTCGCTCATAATGCTATTGAAGTTGTTTTGCTACTAAGGTACTGCAATTTTTTTTCCAAAAAAAGATTTTTTAGTCTTTTTTCTAAATAATAAAAATATATATTTGCATTTTGCATCTATAAACTATAATAATTCTAATGACAACAGAACAAGCGAATCAGAAGGTAAATCCTTTGGGCTTTTTTGCGTTTCTTTTACTCCTTACGGGGACAGTATTGGTATCGGTGTTCCAACAATATGGTTTTTTACAGTTAGACGAACGCGTGATGATGGTACTGCGTTGGGCAGTGATAGGATTAATGAGTTTTTATGCTTTTAAGAAAAAAACACTCACTATTTGGATTTTTGTGAGCATGTTCATTGGTGCGGAGCTGGGGTATGATTTTCCTGCTTTTGCCATTCAATTAGATATTTTGAGCAAGGTATTTCTGAACCTTATCAAGAGTATTATTGCTCCTTTGCTATTTGCGACATTGGTAGTAGGCATTGCGGGGCACTCTGACCTGAAACAAGTAGGGCGTATGGGGCTTAAGTCGTTTGCGTATTTTATTACGGTTACTTTGATTGCGTTGGCTGTAGGGCTTATTGCTATCAATATGACACAAGCAGGTGTAGGCATAGAACAACAAGCCGAAGCAGTGCAACAAGTGAAAAAAACAGATAAAACTTGGCAAGAAATTGTATTACATATTTTTCCCGAAAATATTTCGAAATCTATTTATGAAGGGCAGGTATTGCAGATTGTGATTTTTAGTATTCTTTTTGGAATCGGTATGACAATGATTAGTGAAAGGCATCGTCATTTTATGTTAGAATTTACAGAAAGTTTGGCAGAGGTAATGTTTAAATTTACGAATGTGGTAATGCTTTTCGCGCCTTTTGCAGTAGGAGGGGCTATTGCCTATACTATTGGTAAATATGGCTTGGGGGCTTTGCAAAATTTGGGTTTTCTATTGCTTACTTTGTATGCGGCGTTGGTAGCTTTTTTACTCTTTGTGCTTTTGCCTATAGCTATCTTTTCGGGTTTGCCTGTTTGGAAGTTTATCAAAGCAGTGCGCGAGCCTTTTACGTTGGCATTTGCGACTGCAAGTTCCGAATCGGCGTTGCCTAAGGCTATGAAAGCAATGGAAGAGTTTGGCGTACCGCGCAAGATAGTAGCTTTTGTGATTCCTACGGGGTATAGTTTTAATTTGGACGGAACAACTTTGTATCTTTCGTTGGCGGCGGTGTTTGTGGCACAAGCAGCAGGTATACAAATGTCTTGGGGAGCGCAAATTTCTATGTTGTTGTTGCTTTTGCTCACTAGTAAAGGGGTAGCAGGGATTCCTCGCGCCTCATTAATGGTGTTATCGGGGGCAGCAGCTACCTTTGACCTTCCTGAGTGGCCTATTGCTATGATTATTGGTATTGATGCATTGATGGATATGGCGCGTACTTCTGTAAATGTTTTGGGCAACTGTTTGGCTTCGGCAGTGATTGCAAAATGGGAGGGTGAGTTTGGCATAGAAAATGAGCCTTCTCCTGAAAGAGCTTTGGAAGAAGCTGTTTAGATTGATTTTTTTATTATTCGAAAACTATATATATTAAAAAAAAAATTATGGAACTTATTCAAGCAATTATCCCTAATGTCGTAAAAATAGGTACTTCCTCTGGGAGTGGCAGTGGTTTTTACTTGCAAGATAGGGGCATTATCGTTACGAACAATCACGTAGTAGCGGGGCACAAAGTAGTGTCGATAGAAACACAAGACATGGAACGCTTCACGGCAAAGGTAGTTTTTTTGAATCCTATAGTAGATTTGGCGTTTCTTTTTCCTTCTAAACCCTTAGAGAACATAGCACCGCTGAAGTTAATGCCTACTACTCAACTTAAAAATATGGATAGAGTGGCTGTGTTGGGTTTTCCTTATGGTATGCCTTTTACTATTACTGATGGTATTGTTTCTTCAACCAAACAACTTTTAGATGGAAGATACTACGTACAAACCGATGCGGCGGTCAATCCGGGTAATTCGGGTGGTCCGGTGGTGAATATGAATGGCGAAGTGGTGGGCGTTACGACTAGTAAATTTTCAGATGCTGACAATGTAGGCTTTGCAATTCCTGCTGATGATTTATTGGCTGATTTAGAGGTTTTTGCTGATAATCAATCTACTGAGTTTTCGGTGAAATGCCCTTGTAATAACCATCTTTTGTTCGAAAAGTCGGAGTACTGCCCTATTTGTGGGGTTGAAATCAAAGATGATTTGCTTTTCGAGGAGCCTAAACTTACGCCTTTGGCAGAATTTGTAGAAGATGCATTGCGTGGGCTTGATATAGACCCTGTAATTGCGCGCAATGGCTATGATTATTGGGAGTTTCATCAAGGAAGTTCGTTAATTCGCATTTTCATATACAATACTAACTATCTTTTTGCGACTTGTCCTTTAGTAAAATTACCAAAAAATAATCTTGAACCTGTATATAAATATGTTTTGAGCCGTGCTGATATGGCATTGCCCTTTGTGTTTGGTATTTGGCAGGGTATGGTATATATTTCTTATCGTTTGCACATGTCAGATGTGTACAACGCCGAACATGCCCAAACAATCAAGACGAATTTGGCAGCTTTTGCTCGCAAAGCCGATGAGTTGGATAACTATCTGATAGAAAATTTAGGCTGCGAGCGTACAGAGTATTCTAAGTTTTAGTTTTTTATTTGATTCTTTCTTTATAACGGCTTCGCGCTCTTAGGGGTGTAAAGCCGTTTTTATATCAAGGGAAAGCAACGATTTCAACTTATTTTTTGTTCTTTGGGTATGAAAAAGTACATACCGATTGATTGTAATTATTACGATTTACTCTTAGACCGTTTAACAAGAAAAGTGGTGAGTAATATTTCTTTTTTAGACCCTATATCGCAAGAGGTAATCAATACAGAGGCACACATTGTAGAAGTATTTACCCAACAAGGAGAGGAATTTATGCGATTGTCTAATGGAATATTATTGCGTTTAGATTATCTATTGCGCATTGATGGTTTTGAATATCCTGATTATGCAAATAACTATTGTGCAATCTCAACTACACGTGCCAATAAGTTCTCGAACTCTTCCCACCAAGGGAAATCTTCCCATTGAGGTACTAACTCGGCTTTTTCGTGTCTTATTTTATCTACCATTTCTTTTAGTTCTTCGGCTTTTTCATTGGTAATATGCAACGATTGGCGTATTTCCTCCAAAAGTTCCTCTTCTTTTTGTGCGATGTCGTCATCTACTGATGAAAGCCATGCCGCGCAAAGAAATACCAACTCACTATCGCGCTCATCGAGTTGTTCAAGCCCTTCTAAAACGACTACCCCTCTGTTGATAGTTTTCGTAATATCCTCTTTGGGCATTTCGAGTTGTAAGGCTTCAGCAGCAATTTCCATCACCATTACTTCTTCTTTTGCCAATGAACCATCAGCCCAAGCCATACGAAGCATTACTTCAAAAATCTTGCGTCTGGTGTAGTCATTGATATTTTTGATGCGTGCCTTTGTTTTGTCTTTTTGCATTTCGGCGAGGCGTTGTGTGATTTCTACGCTTCGTTTTACATCGGTGAGCATCATTGGGTCAAGGAGTTCATTGGCTAAATCGGTAGGCAAAATTTCTAACTCTATGACCGCTTCTTTGATAGAAATATCGTTGCGGTGTGCATATTTGGCTACCCTAACGCCTATATCGTACCCAAAAATAATAGCTACTACTACTGCTACTGCCAATGTGCGTTCGGCTTGTGTTTTACATTCTTGTACGTTTACTTCTATGCCTTCTATACATTTGTGTGTAAAAAGAGGAATACTTTTGGTGAGGAGTTCTAAAGATTCGAAAAGGCATTTAGAGATGACAGCGTCCCAAATATTAAGGTCTAACTCTATACCTTCTACTGCCATTGTTACGGCGGTATCGTTGCCACAGATTTGATAAGCTACCTGATTGATAAGTTCGGGGTAAGTAGGGTTGATTTTACCGGGCATAATAGAAGAACCCGCCTGTACAGGAGGGAGTATTATTTCCATCATACCTGTACGATTGCCACTTGAGAGTATTCGCAAATCGGTAGCCATTTTTGAAAGCCCCGTAGCGACTGCTTTGAGTGTGCCTGAAAGTTGGATAAAAAAATCTCCATTTTGCAAGCCATCAAAAAAGTTTTCGTCTGGTCTTATTTTTAAGCCCGTAACTTCGCAAAGGTGTGGATATACGGCTTCTGTATAGCCATATCTTGAGCCCAGCCCTGTACCTACTGCCGTAGCCCCTAAGGGAACAGATAGGCAGGCATCGGCTTGTATTTCTAACTGTTGAATGCCTCTTTTTACCAAAGCCAAATAAGCACTGAACTCTTGCCCAAAGGTAATAGGTACGGCATCTTGCAGGCAGGTACGTGCTAATTTTACAATGTCTTTGAACTCTTCTACCTTATTTTCCAGCGCGTGTTTGAGCAATTTCAAACTACTGATGAGATTTAGGGTATAAAAATGAAGTGTGATTTTGATAGCCGTAGGGAGTACATCATTGGTAGATTGTCCCATATTGACGTGGTTGTTAGGATGCACGAAATCGTAGCCCTTGCGCCCTGTGATGATTTCATTGGCACGGTTAGCAAGTACTTCATTGATGTTCATGTGTGTAGAAACGCCGCCACCGCCTTGTAAAATATCCACAGGGAATTGCGATTTATGAATCCGACCCGTAACTACATCATCGGCAGCTTCGCAGATGGCATCAGCAATAGGTTTTGCCATTGCTCCTATTTCAGCATTGGCACGTGCAGCCGCTTTTTTCACCATAGCCATACAAGCAATGAATTGGTGAAAATCGCCAATAGTATTGCCCGATACATCGAAGTTTTGCCTTCCGCGCTCTGTATTAATTCCATAATAAGCATCTTCGGGTATGGGTAGCTCTCCTAATGAGTCAGATTCGTAACGGTATTTCATTTTTATTAAGTATAGACTTGGTAATATGCTTACAAAGCACTACAATTTTTTTTTATTTTGCAAAAAAACATTATTATTTTATAGCTAACTCTATAGTGTTGCAAAAAAATACGAAACAGAATCCTTTCTTATAGTGGCAAAATGGCAGCGTTGCTCAGGGAAGTAGAAAA
>RDZE01000041.1 GCA_004293905.1 Cytophagales bacterium
CCTAAAAAACGATGCATTGCTGAAAAGCAAACAGGATTTAGTTGCTTATGTAGTCGTTTTTGTCAAAGATACTTTGCATTGGGAAAGGGTGAATTAGAAAAAATACCGTTGTACAAGATTTTCAACTTTGCACAACGATAAAAGTACTATTATTGAGCACGTTTGAAAGTATAGGTCATGAAAATACCTTTTTTATCTGTGGGAGTAGTAATAAGCAATTGATTGTCTTTTAACTTAGGGTATAAACTAACCGATGCCATTTTACTGCCATTGGAAAAATAGATGCTATCTGGGGCAAAAACAATATAGAAAATAACTTCCTGAGGTCCGAAAACCATACTATTGTAGCTTTCTATAATTGTGGGAACAGAGCCTTCTTTGATTTCAACAGAAAACGCCTCTATTTTGTATTGGTTAATCAAGTCAGCTTTGCCATTATTCAACTCTTCGAATAAAGCTATTGATTCGTCAGTGGGTGGAAAGCTTTCACCATTGATCATGCGTCCTGTTAAACTGTACTCAATGTTTTCAATTACCCATTTGCCTGCGGCTTTGTTTAGGTCAATGTCTTGTGCAAAAGCAACTACTGTGAATAGCTTAAAAAAAACGATGCACAAGATAGATTTTAATATTGTTTTCATTTTATTATAAATGTTGTAAATGGTAAAAGTGGTAAAAGCTACAAATATAGAATTGATTTTTCATTTTTCTTGGAATATGAAAGTTTTTTTCAATCCTACTTGAACTTTATGGCTGTTTTTTTATATTGCGTTTTTCAATTTTAGGAATAACTTTATGTGTGGCATTACAGGTATATTTGCTTTCAACGAAATAGGGCGTTTTCATAGCATCAAACTTCCACAAGCGACCTCAACTTTAGCCCAAAGAGGACCCGATGATGAGGGTTTTTTTGTGGATTATTTTGTTTCATTGGGGCACAAACGCCTTTCTATCATTGATTTAGCCAAAACCGCACACCAACCTATGTATGATGAGCAGAAAAGGTATGTAATTGCGTACAATGGCGAAATTTTTAATTTCAAAACCCTACGCGAAGAACTCATTACTGAAGGGTATACCTTTTTTTCACAATCAGATACCGAAGTAGTTTTAAAGAGTTATATGGCTTGGGGTGAAAAATGTTTGCAAAAATTAGATGGTTTTTTTGCCTTTGCTTTGTACGATACAGCCACCGAAACCCTATTAGTAGCACGCGATAAAATGGGCGTAAAACCACTCTTGTATTATGCTGATGAAGATAAATTTATTTTTGCTTCCGAAATGAAAGCATTATTATCTTATGGTATTGATACTCAACTTGATGTAGCAAGTTTGCACCAATACCTCAGCCTCAACTATATTGCCGCTCCAGAAAGTATATTTAGCCATGTCAAGAAATTGCCTCCTGCACATTACCTTAAAATCAAAAAAAAAGAAGTAAGTTTACATAGTTATCAACAAATTTCTACAACGCCTAAAAAGCCTATTCCTACTTACGAAAATGCACAAAAAGAACTACAAACGCTTCTTCGTAAGGCAGTTCAGAAAAGACTCATTGCTGATGTACCTATAGGCACTTTTTTGAGTGGTGGCGTAGATTCTGCCATCGTTACACTTTTAGCCGCTCAAGAACAACCGAACATAGAAGCCTTTTCTATTGGTTTTAGCGAAATGCCTTTTTTTGACGAAACCCACTATGCCAAAGCAGTTGCCCAAAAAGCAGGCATCAAACACCATATCATTAACCTTAAAAATGAGGATTTTTTAGAAGCCGCCCAAAAAGTATTGGAGTATACTGACGAACCCTTTGCCGACTCTTCGGCAGTGGCTATGTATGCCCTATGCAAACACACGCGAAAGCACATTACCGTAGCCTTATCAGGCGATGGAAGCGATGAAGTTTGGGCAGGATACAACAAACATTGGGCTGAATACCAAATAGAACACCCAAGCATTGGGCTGAAATTGGCATCGCAAGCCCGTTTTTTATTGCCTTTTCTGAAAAAAAGTAGAGAAGGCTTTTTTTCCAATAAAATCAGACAGTTAGAAAAATGGACATTGGGCAAACAATTGGATTTCAAAGAAAGGTATTGGCGTTGGTGTGGTTTCTTGACCGAAAGTGAAAGTCTGCAATATCTACTACCTGCATTGCGAACCGAAAGCGAAGCCGAAAATTTTAGCCAAAGAAAACAACACTTTTTAGCCTCTCTCGAAGCAGGCAATTTCAATTCGCTTTTACTTGCTGATACCAAAGGCGTTTTACCCAACGACATGCTCCAAAAAGTAGACCTAATGTCTATGGCAAATAGTCTGGAAGTCCGCTCTCCTTTTTTAGATTGGGACTTGGTCAATTTTGCTTTTAGCCTGCCTGCCTCCTATAAAATCAATGCACGCATGCGCAAAAGATTGGTGCAAGATGCTTTTCGTAACCTGCTTCCTAAAAGTATTTACAATCGTCCTAAAAAAGGCTTTGAAATCCCGTTGCGCGCTTGGCTCAGGCAAGAATTCAACCCTGCGATCAAAACCTTGCTTTTAGATGCCGATTTTCTGATAGTACAAGGCATTTTTGAGCCAAAACCCATCAAAACATTGGTAGAAAAATTACACAGTCAAAACCCTGAAGACAGCCATGCTACAGTATGGGCATTGTTAGTTTTTCAGCATTGGTGGAAAAAATACATGCCCAAAGAAGTGCAATCTTAATTAGAAAAAGTAAAAAAAATGAGCAATTGTTTAAAATATAAAATTTTATTTTGCAACTTTGCAAAACGGTAATTGAATCCTAATATTTTATGAATGAATTAAAAATTAAACAAGCAGAAATCGTATTAATTCCGATAGAAAAAATAGTTCCACACCCTGATAACAGACCCTTAGGACATAATTTAGACAAAATAGAGCAATTAAAAATACTCATCGGTAATGATGGTTTCGATAGCTCACACCCCTTAGTAGTGCGCCCCTTAGAAAATGAGGAGTACCAAATCATAGAAGGCGAACACCGTTTCAAGGCTTCGGTAGAGATGGGCTATACAGAACTACCGTGTGTTATCCGTGATTTGGACGATACCGAAGCACTCATACAATTGATTCTGGGCAATACGCAAAGCGAAACACGCCCCATAGAAATAGGGCTGAACGCGCTCAAAGTGGTGCAAAAAGACAGTAAAAAAGGCTACTCCGCCGCCGCTTATGCACACCGATTGGGCATGGCAGAAACAACCGTAAGACGCTACCTCAACGCCGCCGAAGTATTTCAGCACTTGAAAGAACAAAAAGAGGAGCAAGGCAAAATATTAGACGAAGTATACAAACTCGAAGAAATACACCGCACTCCCGAAGAAGATTGGGTGTGGTTTCACGATTTGGTACAAGAAAAAGAACTCTCCAAAAATCAGGTGATAGAAATTTCACAAGCCATCAGAGAGATAAAAACCGACAGCATAGTCGTAAGCGAGCTATTTGATTTGCAGGCTATAAAAAAACAAGTAGCCATAGATACACTCAAAGGCAGTGATATAGGTGATATGTATGTTGATTTACTCAATACCGTAAAGACAAGTTATGACAACTTAGATGACCATATCACACTTTATGAATACAACACACTACAAGACACCATAGATGAAGAAGAAATCAATCTCAAAGATTGGTTTGTAAGCACGCTCAAAGAACTGAAAAACTTAGACAAACAAACAGTTTTAGAATCGTACAAAGATGCTTTGCAACTCAAAAGAAGCAGTACGAAAGAGGAAGCCGAAAGAACCGCTGAATATTTCAGAGATAAGAAAAATGCCGAAGAACGCCGCGAACAAGAGCGTGTAGAGCGTGAAATGCGCCATGTCAAATTGGGCGAATGGTGGCAATTAGGCAGGCATCTGCTTTACTGTGGTGATGCTTCAAGCCCTGTCTTTCAGAATAAAATTAGTAGTTCGGTAGCTTTTGCATTTGCCAACCCTCCTTATCGTACAGAACTTGAGGACGATAGCCAAGAAAACTACGAATGGACATTGGATTGGTTGGCTGAGAAAGCGAAAGTAGTGGCTGTAACCCCTGCTTTGCACGAAATACAGCCTTTTATGAAAGTAGTAAAAATGCCGTATCGGTGGTCTATGGCTACTTTTGTAACGAGCAAAGAAGCTAAAGGAAATATAGATTTTAGCACTTGGATTTACACTGCTTTATTTGCCAAAGACAAAAATGCCACGCGCAAAGTGAAAGATTCTTGGCGCATAGAAGTAAGAACGGGACACAAAGACATGGTTGTGGCGGAGCACAAAGGCAGTAAGCCCTACGATTTTATGGAGTATCTCATTGCTAATTTTTCGCGTGAGCACGAAACGATTGTAGATGTTTTTGCGGGTGCGGGCACTTCTTTTATTGTAGCAGAAGATACACAGCGTATATGCATAGGTGCGGAAATGAATCCTACTTATTGCAAAGAAATTATAGAAATGTGGGAAAAAGCAACTCAAGAAGTAGCCATCAGAATAGAAAAGGCTTAGTATTTTTCCACTAATATCATCACTTCATACCATTTATCGTTGGGTACGTAGCCATTAGGTAGCCAACGATTATGCTCTGAAAGCATATAGAGGGTATTATCTACCTCATTAGCAACTTGTTGCAAAGTTTTTCCTTTGGTTTCATAAGTGCTCAATAAATACTCCGTAGGAGTTTCGGCGAGGGCTTTTTCAAAGGCTATTTTATAGGCTATTAATTTTTTGAGATAAACATGAGTGCGTGTGTCTAAGAGAATGACCTTGCCCGCTTTGAACAATCGTTGGTAATCTACATAATAATACTCAAAGAACTCTTTTGCCCCACGAAAACCCAAATTGTAAGAAATGAGGCTAAAAATCCAACTTTCGGTGTACAAATAACTCCTGTTGAGATACCTGATTGCGCCTAAAGTAGATTTTTTGAGGTGTTTACGTTCATCTATCCCATAATTCATGAGCAGCCCTACCTCCCCCGCAGCTTCACTTTTGAATTGCCAATAACCCACAGCATAGGCTGAAGAAACGGCATCGGGGCGCAATGAGCTTTCTAAGAGTGGTAAGTACATAAAATCTAAGGGCATCTCTTCTTGCTGGAGAATGGCTTTCACGTAGTCTATATGCATTTTGATGCGCGGCAAATTGGCTCTGATAAACGCAGGGGACTCCCAAATAAAATTGACATATTGTTGAATATCATGTCTTACTTCTTTGCTAAGACTAAAATCAAGCCCTAAGAAATGCAATGTTTCAGGAACGAGGTAGAGTGGGGCTGCTTTGGTCTGTATAGTATTGGTCTTTACTGTTGTTTGGCTGGGTTTAAATTCTTTGGCATGAATGACCAATTCTCTATCTTGTTGGAGTACAAAAGAACCGCCCAAGTCAATTTCATTCCATTCACAAATTTGGGCAATACTTACGCCATAAAAACGGGCGATATTATAGAGATTTTCGCCTTGTTTTACTACGTGAATGGTAGTAGTCGTTTCTTCCTCTTCAATGGCAATTGTAATTTCTATTCTGAGCATTTGCCCTATTTGTAAGACATTATTGCGGTTAATATTATTCCATTGTTCTATCTGTGCTACTTCTACTTGGTATTTGCGCGCAATGGCATAGAGATATTCGCCTGCTTGTACATAATGATAAATAAACTTTTTGCCCAATGTATCGGTTTGTATGTATTGCTTTTGCAAACTGATGCCCGTAACTATCTGACCATTAGGCGAATAGGTAGGCATGGGAAGTAAAATAGGATAGTGATGAGAGGTTGGAAAAACATCGGTACGCAGCCAATCATTATAGTATTGTAAATTAGCAATAGGCAAAGAAAATGCTTGAGCTATATCGGCAAGGTCGAGGTATTCTGCTGGTGGAAAGTAGGGCAGAAGAAGAATTGTATCTTGCTGAAAATCAGCTTCATAGGAGGTCATTACTAAAGAATAGGCACAAATAAGAAGTAGGTCTTTGCGTTGTGTAAAATTTTTCTCTAATACCAAACGCCAATTTTTAGTAGTGTTGTATTGTACTATGAGTTTTTCGGCTACCTGAAAACTAAGCCAATACCAATGCTTTTCAGCAATTATATCAGTTTGTTTTTGAGCATTTTGCCATACTTCGGGGTAGGCTTCCCAAAGAAAAGATTGGTGCAGTAGGGCGGTGTATTGGAAAAAATCGGGTATTTTTTTTTCTTTTAACACCTGATTGATAAGGTGAAGTTTGCGTCTTAGTTCGCGCCAATAGTTTTTAGAAAAGCGAACAGTATCGTTTATTAACTGTTTATATTGCTGTTCTATCTTCTTCTTTTCTTCTGTAGTCAGTGCAATTTTTTCTTCGGCTATGTAGAAATCTTGAGCTTTTGTAAGTTTCCCCGACCCTACAATGAATAAACAAAGAAGGAGTAATTTTTTCATAGTTTTTTAGTCATCAGTAAATCTTGGAAGGTTTCTTTTCCAAATTGGAAAGGATGAAACCCTTGTATACTGAAACGAAATTTTTTGTAAAATGAGATAGCCTTTGCATTGTCAGCCCAAACTACCAACCATAACACTTCAATATGTTCTTTTTCCGCTCTTTGAATGATGTTTCCTATAAGTTCCTGCCCAACACCGCAACCAATGTATTCTTTTTGGATATAAACTTTGTTGATTTCCATATAATCCCCTTCATAGGGCAGATTGAACTGTGGTTTTAGGTACTTAATGAGTTTGGCATAGCCTATGGGTTTAAGTTCCAATTCGGCGATTAAAAAAATTACATTTCCGCCTCTGATTTCTGTTTCTATGCGCTCAGGATTGAAATTTTGAAGCAAATGCAAGGCAGTATTCTCTTCGTTTTCATCGTAGGAGTATGCTTCTAAAAAAGTGTTTTTGCCAAATTCAGCCAAAAAATGTGCATCTTCTATGGTGGCTTCTCTGATTTGGAGTAGGTCTTTGTTGAGTTTTTTCATACCAATAACATAATAAAACCTATGAGGTTGTTTTTACCATGAGCTCATAGGTTTGTGTTGAGTTTTAAAAATTAATTGGCTCTGTACCAAGTTTGAGTGCGATAAAAAACGCCCCAATAACCTCTTACATAGAGTTTGTTGGGTGCGGCAGGGTCTAACCATATTTTACAGCTATAATCTTTACCATTCTCAGGGTCTAAAATATTCCCATTGACCAATTCGCCATTGACTAAGTCCATGTTTGTAATTACCAATAAACCTACTATTTTTTCACCATTTTTTCTGTAGGCATCATTGGGACATTTGGTACATGAGGGGTCAGGCTCGCTTGGGTTGATGAGTTTCACGATTTTGCCGTAGTATTTTCCATCGGTCGATTTGAAAATACGAATGATGGAACGCTCTTTTCCTGTGTTGTCGTCAATGGTTTTCCATTCACTTGGAATGGGAATTTGTGCTTGTGCTTGGTTGGGTAGTATCAAGAAATTGATAAAAAGCATCAAAAGAGTGGCGATGAATATGCTTTTCCTTTGCATAGTATTATTGATTGATTTTAGTGAACAAAAAGATTGATTGCAATGATAATTCAAAATAACTAAAAAAGTTTTAACTTTCAGGCTTATTTACTAAAAAATGTAGGTTGTGGTATGGTGTTCGTTTTTATTATTTTTGCTTGCATAAGTGTAGCTATGCTTTATGCGGTTTGGTTTCTGCCTCAGAATGGTAAAATGCTCGGCTTTGTTGAGCGTATCTTTGCTACTGCTTTTCTAACACCATTTTTAGGAATTGGTTGGGGAGGTTTGTTCTATTTATTTGTGTATGTGCCTACTCCTATTCCCAATGATGAAATGGCGAATAACATTATAAAATGGTATGATTTTAATAAAGATGGGCAAATACAAATGCGCAGAGAAATGAGTGTAATTCATTGCAAAAATGATATTTCTTGTCGCACTTATGGCTATGGTAATCTTTTCGAAAGTGCCGACCAAAACAAAGATTCATTGGTAAGCAAAGCCGAGTTATTGCGTATCATTCAAACTTTTGATAGCAACCACGACCAGATGATGGAAGAAGAGGAAAGAAAGAAATTCAGCAAGCAGTACCCTCAATATAGCTCTAATGGGTTCAGAAGGGAGAGTATTGGGTTCAAAAAAGAACCTGTGATGGAAGATGAATGATGTAAGATTTCAACGTAATTTTATCCATTGTTTAGCTACTTCTAATGAAGTAAAATGCGGGTTTTCCAAATCGGCGTTTCTTTCTGCATACTCTTGTGTGGAAAACTCATTGAATAAATCAGGCGATTGTACAAAGGCAACATGCATTAAACCTGCTTTAATAGCTCTTGGTGTCCAATCTTGCTCTAACCAATCATTGGCTTCTGTGAAACCACCTTCCATTTTTGATGCATCAGCAATCCATTTGCTTAGTTTTTTCTCTTGGAGCAAATGTAGACCCTCTTCCATACCTTTTTTTAAGTCTTCGGTGGAAGAAAACCCTAACCAATGCATTACTACACAAGGCACAGTTTCGTCATATTCTACCTCTAAAAAAGTATGCCCTAATTCGCTTATCAGTGTTGAGTAAATCATAATAATTTTGTGTTAAATATGTTGCGAACTTAGGGAATTATTTAACAAAAATAAAACTAAAACACTGAATTTTCTGTCAGATGTATGAAATAATCCGTTTTTTAATTTTCTTCTTTATTATGCTTTGTTTCATTATTAGGATTTATACGTGTTAAATGCTCTACTAATTGTCTTAAGTGTTTTACTTCTTCTCTTAAGTTATCAATAAGCATCAAATAGGCATTTCTTTCTTGCGAAAAATCGGGGTGGTGCGTAATTTCCTGATAATTTTTATTAGCAACTACATTATTAGCATTGGAGTGAGCATGATTATGAAAATTATATTTATCATCACTCAGACTTGTGATTACTTCCAATTCTACTTTTAATACTTGTGCTATTTCTTGCAAACGTACTAAACTTACATTGGTTTCGTTGCGCTCTATTTTGGCATAAGCCGTAGTTGAGATGTTCAACTCATGCGCCATTGCTTCTTGAGAATAACCTCTTAGGTTACGAAAAAAACGGATTTTTTCCCCTATAGTCATGGTAGTGTAGAAAGGTTTTTAGAGTAAAACATTGATAAATGATGTTGAAATATTGACAAGTACTTTTCTTTAGTCAAAGGTAGTCAAATAAAGATAAAACACAATATTAAAAACAAGAGAGTTCTAAAATAGAAACCCAGAGAGTTTTTTTAGAAAACAAATTATACATATTTTTGTTTAATTTTTCATCTATGATAATAAAATATTAGTAAAAAAAAATCAACTTTTTATGGAATCAATTATTTATCAACACGAAAGAGTTGTTATCCGTGCTATACATACTACTTTATATGTAGAGTGGCTCAATACCAGCGGTTTCTGCTCCATTACCTCAAAAATGCAGATGCGAAAGAGCCTTGTCAAATCATTATCAATCAACAATTATTGCGTACTTTCCCCGATGCAGATGTTTATTTTGGCGAAGTATGGCTTCCCGATTTGCTCGCATTGGGCAGGCAACTCTACTTGGCTTTTGTTTCGCCTACCAATTTTTATGGAGAATTTGGATTAAAAAACAACCTAAAGAAAAACTTTCCTGAAGGCAATTTCACCATAGCTGTATGCAAAGATATACTAACCGCCGAAAGGTGGATAAAAGACCAAATTGCACCGATTGCATTAGACATAGAAAATATATAAAACACACAATTTCATCATTTTTCGCATTTTTTATTACTTAACAGTCAAAGGCAAAATTAAATCAATCTTTTACTCTAATTTTCTTTGACCATGTTACCCAAAAAATTTTCACTTGCTATTACTCATCCTCATTATGAATTTTGGACAGACCCCTCACGCCATAGAATCTATCACAAGGTAATAGGCTCTTGGAAAGACATCAATGCAGTGGGCAATTATTTGAAAGATGCCCGAAGCGCGTCTATAGCTACAGGTAAAATAGAGAGTGTCATTGTAGACCTTACAGAAATCAGCATTATGCAAAGTGAAGAATGTATTGCTTTGCAATGCGAGGCGATGGAAGCAGGTCTGAAAGCAGGCATTAAGATAGCGGCTTATGTGGTAAGCAGTGCTAATGCCAAAACAGACATATTGATAGATAAAAACTACGAAAAGGTAGCTTTTCCTGTCGCGGCAAGATTTCATCAGACGAAAACGGCTGATGACTGGCTCGACCAATATGTGAAGAAACATTTTCGATAAAAAATATTATATAGCTTGTTATTAATTGATAATAAGCTATTTTCTTACATGCACCTACGATAAAAAAAATTTATTGTACATTGCGAAATGTTATATCTATTATTATTGTTATTATGAACACCGACTACAGCCAAATCAGAATAGAGCAAGTAGATGCTTTTACATTCGATTTTTATGATGCACTCAATCGTTACTATTTAAAAGTGGAGATAGATGCCCCCACACAATTAATTATTTATACTTGGCATTTGTTTGTTCCCGTAGAAGCAATCATCAATACTTATATTGCCGTAGGTAAATTTATCTATGCGCATCAGTTAAAAATCATCAAAGGGGTGAGCGATTTGCAATATTCAGAAGGCAGTTTTGAGCAGCACAATGATTGGATGAGCCGCGAATATCTTCCTAAATCTATCAAACACGGTTATAAGGCTACTGCTTATGTCAAACCTCAAGATTTTTATACAGCATTGGCATTGGAACTTTTTTTGGAGAATAACCCCGAAGGGCATCAGTATAAAATACTCAATACCAAAGAAGAAGCCTTAGAATGGTTGAAAGGCATAGAGTAGTATAAAAATCTGTATGAATGTAATCTTGCATAAATGCTATTTTTTAGAAAATAGTCCTTAATTTTGTGGCATGAAAGATTCTTATTTCAAAGAGTATTATTACTTAGAGCGTAGGCATTGGTGGTTTCAGGTGCGTAATAAAATCATAGAAGAACGCATAGAACAATTATTGACAACTAAAGATAAGTTGAAAATTTTGAATGTAGGAGTGGCTACAGGAGCTACTTCGGAAATGCTTTCGCGTTTTGGTGAGGTGATTTCTGTAGAATATGACCAAGCCTGTTATGAATTTACCAAAGAGTATTTCAAGATGCCTCTTTTGCAGGGGTCTATTTTAGAATTGCCTTTTGGCAATGAGGAATTCGATTTGGTTTGTGCTTTTGATGTGATAGAGCACGTAGAAGACGATCAGAAGGCAGTCAGTGAGATGAAAAGAGTTTGTAAATCAACGGGTTATGTGTGTGTAACGGTGCCAGCCTACCAATGGATGTGGAGTCATCACGATGTGATAAATCATCATTTCAGACGCTACACCATGCGCAGTCTTCGCAAAGTATTTGACCTTACGGGGCAGGGCAATTTGGTAAGAAACACCTATTTCAATACTTTTCTTTTTCCTGCCATTGCAGGTTTTCGTTTGCTTTCAGGGCTTATTCCACAGCGTTTTGTTAGGCGCGGTGCGGGTTCTGATAGCACTATTTTTGAGGAAAAAAGTTTTATCAATCGGTTTTTTCATTGGTTTTTTAGCTTAGAACGCCCTTTCCTTCGTTTCAAGATGCGATTCCCTTTTGGGGTGTCGGCATTTTTGGCTTGGAAGGTGCAGAAATAGCTATTTTTTACTGTTTTTTAAGTTTAATAGTAAAACAAGAGCCTTCTCCCAAAGTAGATTCTACGTTGATGCTTCCGCCTTGGCTTTGCAAAGTTCTTTTAATGGCAGGAAGCCCTATGCCTGTGCCATAATTTCCGAAGCGGTCTTTTTTGCCAAGATTATTGAAAAGACGGAATATTTTTTCTTGGTTTTTTGCTTCTATCCCTACTCCATTGTCTTTGATAGCCAATTGATAAAATTCAGCATCTTCCGTAAGTGTTATTTCTATTTTAATGAGGGGTTTGTCATTGTATTTGATGGCATTTCCTAATAAATTGATGAGTAATTGTTGTAAAATGGCTTGGCTTAAATAAACAATATTATTGGCATGGTTGGTAAAACTTATTTGGTGTTCTTTTTTGGGGTCTAAAAGTATAATGATTTGATTTATTAATGTATCTATTTCAATTGGTTCTTTGTCTTTGTTCAATATTTCTGTTTGGGTATAGTATTTTAGTACTCTACTGATGAGGTCTATCAAAGCAAAAGAACTATTTTCGATACTTTGCAAGAAGAATGCGCTTTGCTCGTCTATTTCTCCGAGGTTGTCTTTTAGTAATTGCGTCAGTTGGATAATACTGCCAAGAGGAGATTTTAGGTCGTGCGATATGACGTGTGCAAATTGCTCTAAATCTTGATTGATGGCTTTCAATTCATTGGCTAATTCTTCTGCTTTTCTCTTTTCTACGAGTAACTCTTTTTCATATATCTGCCTTTGTTTCATTTCGAAAATGGCTATACTGATATAGCTATTAGGGCATTCGTTAGTATGTTTTTTGGCATTGACGAGTGTGGGAATTTTAATATTTTCTTTGTTAATAAATTCAAAGCTAATTTCTTCTACATTTCCCTGCATTGCCAAAAGGGGGGCATAGTGTGTTTCGTAGTATATTTTGCTACCGATTGCCAGAAAATCTTGCCAATAGCGTTGGTGAATGATTTGCTCTGCTGAGTAGCCTATCATTTGGCAAAATTGAGTATTGGCTTGCAGTATTTTTCCTTCCTTATCGCTGAGTATATAGCCACAAGGCAACTGCTCTAAATATAGGTCTGCTGTTTTGACATTAGTCATGCGATTTTTGATTTAAAAAATTTTGCATCGCATTGATGGTTTCTTCTGGGTGACTTAGGTGTGGGCAATGTCCGTTGGCATTGATGATATGCAAGGTAGTAAATGGCAAATGCGTTTCTAAATACCTGCCTACTTCTATGGGGGCTATTACATCTTGTTGGCATTGGATAACCAAAGAGGGCACTGTCATTTTTGCCAAATCTTGTCTATTATCACCCAAAAAAGTAACCCTTGCAAAGTGTTTGGCTATTTTGGGGTCATTTTGACAAAAACTATTTTCTAATTCATTGGCAAGTTCGGGGCGTTCAGAGTTGCCCATAATGACAGGGGCAATGGCACTCGACCAGCCTAAATAGTTGCTATCTAAGTTTTCTAATAAATCATCGATATCTGTCTGTGAAAAACCACCAATATAATTTTCTTTGTTTATATAACAAGGCGATGGAGTAATCATGAGGACAGATTCGAAATAGTTTGGTTTTTTGATGGCAGCCAATAACCCAATCATACAACTTACGGAGTGGCAAACCAATGTAGTATTGCTGAGTGCTAATGCTTCGCATATTGCTATGATGTCGTCTGCATGGGCTTGTAAATGGCTGTACTTTTCATAATCATAGGCATTCCAATCCGATTTGCCCGAACCTACAAGGTCTATGAGAATGATTTTGAATTGGTCTTGGAATGCAGGGACTACGTGCCGCCACATGTGCTGGTCGCAACCATAACCATGTACGAAAAGCATTGGTTTCTTGCCCTCGTTATCGTTATGAATTGTGATGTTGTTTTTCAAAAAAATGTCCGTTTTCATTGTTTTATTGAATGTTATAGTGAATTTTATTTTTTTTCAGTAGTACTAAAAAAGTAGCTCCTTCTGTTGTAATCTGGTAAAAAGTTTCGGGTTGGTCTTCAAAATAAAACCATTTTTCAGAAATGGAAAAGTAAATTGTATAAATGGGTATTTGTTGTTTGTAGGCTTGTATGTGCCCTTCCGCTATTGCAGTGTTTGACTTGTTTATCGTATTCCGACTGAGGTAATTTTCCCAAGTATTGATAAAAGCCTTGTCATTGAGGCAAAGCGTATCGTTTGATTTTTTTTTACCCTCTTTATTGTACCAAATTATACACATTTTTTGGGTAGGCACTAATCGCTGCCTGATGTCGTAGGGGTGGCAGGCAGTCAAATAAGAGAGTCCTATGATATGAAATAGGACGCTGCTTTTCATATCGTTAAGAAGTTTTGTAAAAGTGTTTCGCCTGTTTTACTGCTTTTCTCAGGGTGGAACTGCACCGCATAAAAATTATCTTTTTCGATGGCTGCCGAAAAAGGAATATCATATTGGCAGGTAGCACTTGTATATTCTTGTTTTGGTACAAAATAGCTATGCACAAAATAAAAATAAGGGTCAGGGTTCAGGTTTCGGAATAGAGGGCTATCAGGATTTGTTTGTAAGGTATTCCAACCCATGTGTGGTACTTTGAGATTGCTTTGCGTAGGGTTGAATTTTTTGACAGAGATTGGAAAAATGCCTAATCCTTGTGTATTTTCCTCTTCGGAATGTTCGCAAAGCAGTTGCATACCTAAACAGATGCCTAAAAAGGGCTGTTTGAGTGTGGGTATGAGTTGGTCTAAATTGTTTTTTTTGAGGTGTTGCATGGCAGGCGCAGCATTGCCTACTCCGGGGAAGATGACCTTATCAGCATTTTGTATGGTTTCGGGGTGGTCGCTCAGGATAGGATTGATGCCCAAGCGCGAAAGTGCATAGATGACCGATTGTGTATTGCCTGCATTGTATTGAATGATGGCGATTTTCATGGTACTGTTTTAGTTTTGTTTGAGTGTATTATAGGTTTGCTCTACAATGAAGTGAATGATTTCGTCTAATTCTTTGGCACTTTGTAACAAGTATTCTACATATTGCTCATTAGCAGGTTGGTTGGTTTTAGCATCTTCTGCTATGAAATTGACCAAACCAATGATATTGGCTAAGGGACGGCGCACCTCATGCGATTGCTGTCGGGCTATTTCTTTGAGTACTTCGTTCTGTTTTCTGATTCTACTTTCGGCTTCTTTGCGTGCCGTGATGTCGCTTTGCACTGCCATAAAACCTGTTACATGGTCGTTTTTATCTAACATAGGTTGTATTTCGGCATCAATCCAATAGACATTGCCATTTTTTCCTTTGTTTTTAACTTCAAATCTCACCGCTTGTTTATTATTCAGTTTTTCATTTACCTCTGCAATAATAGCAGCGTCAGTTTCTTCGTATTGTAACAAACGCGGTGTTTTTCCAAATACCTCTTTGAGTGTGTAGCCTGTGAGGTTAATAAAAGCATCATTGACCCAAATGATTCTCTTTTTGGTATCAGAAATGATGACACTATTGGAGGTGCGGCGCGCTACCATAGAAAGTCTATGAAGCTCTTGCTCCATTCGTTTGCGTTCGCTAATATCGCGCGATGCGGCAATGATGTAGCCTTTGTCATTGATGGTGGTATACCTTACGAATACCTCTACGGGGAAAAGTTTTTTGGTATCTTGGTTGATATTTACGCCTTCTACCATCACTGCTTCTTCTGCTTTGAGTTGTTTTACGTGCGCTTCCCAAGTTCCTTTTTGGGCAAAAATTTTCTCAAAATCACTTACTTTGTAGTTATGTGCATTTTCTTGAGATATGCCCAATCTTTCAGAAGCCACTTTGTTAATGTAAATCAACTGTCCGCTTTCATCAGCTACTTGTATGGCATCGGTAGATTGGTTGATGAATTTTTCTAATTGCAAGAGTCTTTCATTGGTTTCAAGAATTGTATTTTCGGTTTCTTTCTGTTTGGTAATATCTACCATGATACCTCTGAGCAGTACGGGTTGTCCATTTTCGGCTACTACGGTTACGAAGTCGCGTAGCCAAATTTCTCTGCCATCTTTAGCAAAAAAGCGGTATTCAAATTCGTGCGCTTCGAGTTCGGCACTGCATTTTAAACAATAATCTATTGCCCAACTTTGGTCTTCAGGGTGCAAATGCGATATCCAAAAATCGGGTTGATACCATTCTTCTATTTCATAGCCTAACAATCTTACGGCTTTTTGGCTTACATAGGTAAACTGGAAGGAAGAAAAATCAAGTTCCCAAACAATACCATCAGTAGAGTCTACGATGTCTTGAAAGCGTTTTTGTTCTTTGAGTATATCATTTTCAGCTTTTTTTCTATCCGTAATGTCGATACTTGAGCCTACAATATAAGTATTTTTTCCTTCTTGGAATACAGGTGTGAGAGTAGTTAGCCAATACTTTTCGCCTGCGGGCAGGTCGAGTTTTTCTTCATAGGTAATAGATTTTTGTTCGGCAATACATCGTTCATAATTACGGCATACATGTTCTCCTAATACATCTCCGACCAACTCTTGTGGCGTTTTTCCTCTGATGATATCTAAACTAAAACCTGTTAATTTTTGATGCATGATATTGTTCCTGAGGTAGGAAAAAGTATGAGTAGCACTGTTATAATCTACTAAGAACATTGCATCTTGTGAGCCTTCAAATACTTGTTTGTATTCTTCTGATAAGTTTTTGATATCTTCTTCAGCTTTTTTTCTTTCGGAAATATCTCTGTTATAAATAGCAATTCCATTGGGCATAGGCACTATTTGATGATAATACCAGCCAGCTCCTGGGTTTCCTTCAGGAATGTAGTATTCTTGTGTAAGAGGTTTTCGGAGTTGGTATACTTGTTTGTATTGTTCAAAATAACCATTGGTAAGGTTGATAGGAAAAAGCTCACAAATACCAAAACCAATGAGTTGTTCTCTTGTTTTTTGTACTTGTTTAGATGCATTTTCATTAATTTCTTTGATAATGAAATCAGTAATTTCTCCTTTGTCATTAGTTTTGATTTCTAATAAAAATATGGCTTCGAGGCTGGCTTCGATGGAGGCTCGGAGTAACTCCTCATTTTTGATGAGTGCCTCTTGCGATTTTCTTTGCTCTGTAATGTCTTGAACAGTTCCTCTGAGGAGTATGGGTCGTTTTTGTCCATCAAATACTACCTCTCCGATGCCTATAACGGGTTTGAGTGTTCCATCTTTGCAGATTACGCTGTGTTCATAGACGAACCCTTCTCCTTTCTCTTGGGCATTTTTTACTATGAGGTCGAGTTTTGCAAGGTCTTCGGGGTATATTTTGCTTCTGTAGGCTTCGTAAAGTTCTTCTTTGGGTATATTTTCTTCTAACTCAAAGATTCTATAATGCTCTTTTGACCAAATGAGGCTAAAGGTTTGGAGGTCAAACTCCCAACTTCCTATTTTGGCGATACTTTGTGCTTTGTTAAGTCTTTCTTCACTAAGAGAGTGTTCTAAGTTGAGTCTTTTGAGTTCTTCTATGTTGGCTCTTAGCTCTTCGTCTGCGGCGGCAAGTTCTTGGTTTTTTACTTTGATGGTTTCTTCGGCTTCTTTTCGGGCAGTGATTTCTTGGTGTGTTCCCGACATAAGCAGGGGTTTGCCATCTTCAGTCCAAGCATAGACTTTGCCCCTGTCGAGTACCCAAACCCAATGCCCATCTTTGTGTTTCATTCGGGCTTCGAATTCATAGTAATCTATTTCTCCTGCGAAGTGTTTTTGGAGGAGTTCTCCCGAGGCGTTAAGGTCATCGGGGTGACAGTTATTAGCCCAAGTATTGATATCAATGGGTTGAAGTTCTTCTAAGGAGTATCCGATGATTTCAGCCCATCGTTCATTGAAAATAGTTTCCCCTGTTTGTATATTCCATTCCCAAGTACCTACATTAGTGCCTTTGATAATATAAGCCAATCTTTGTTTTTCTTTAGCAAGCTCATTTTCAGCTATTTTTTGTTTGGTAATATCGTGAAACATCGTAAATGCTGCATAGGGCACTTTAGTATCAGGATGATACAATAATTGCGAATTGACAGAAATCCAAGAGAGGTCTCCTTCGGGCTTATGAACACCCATCAATACATCTGTTTGAGGTTTGCCTGTTTTGATGGTTCGCATGGCGGGGTGCTCTTCACCGGGAAAGGGGTCGCCGTTTTCTTTGATGGCGCGCCATCGGGGGTCTATGGAGTTGCGCCCAATCATTTGCTCATAGGTAAGCCCTAATATAAGCTCCGCACTGTGGTTGCAAGAAATGATAGCCCCTGTCATGTCTTGAATAACAATACCTTCTTGCATGGTATTGACTACTGATTCATTGCGCGCCTCACTGACTTTGGCTGCTTCTTCAGCACGTTTTTTATCGGTAATGTCTTGGTGAATGCCTAATACTCGGAGTGCTTTTCCTTTTTTATCTCTTTCTACTACTTTTCCCGTTAGTTGCAACCATATCCATTCTCCTTTTTTATTTTTCTTTCTATGTGCTATGTCATAGTATGCTGTGTTGCCTTTGATATTTTCTTCAAGTACTTCTATTACTTTGGGGCGGTCATCGGGGTGAATGAGTGCTTTCCATTCATCTATCGAAAAATTTGTTTCTTCTGTGGAGTAGCCGAGCATTTCTGCCCATCGTTCATTGAAAGTGATTTCATTGGAAATAAGATTCCAATCCCAAGTACCTAACCTTCCGCCCCATATCATGAGTTCGAGTTGATTTTTTTCCTCCTCGAGTTGCTTTTGCATTTGTTTGAACCCTGTAATATCGCGTCCTACACCTTGCACTTCTATAATATTGGTTTGTTGGTCGCGAATGGTTGCAAATTCCCACTCTGTAATGAAATAGCCTCCTTCGGGATTGGGCTTTCGCATCTCGAAGGTTACGATTTGGGTAGGGTCTTGGAATAGTTTTTCTACGGCTTTTTCACATTCTTTGAGGTCTTCGGGGTGTACTGTGTGTGCATAGTATTTCCCGATGATTTGTTCGGGTGTAAATCCAAACTTTTGATAAAAGGAGTTGTTCGCATAGGTATATTTGCCTTCCATATCAGTTCTGATAAGGTAACTAGTATTGGATTCGAGGAGAGAAGTGAGCATTTCATCTCTTCTAAAAAGTGCTATCTCTTTGGTATGGTCTTGGGTTACATCAACAATATTGATGATGATATAAGTAAGTGTATTTGATTGTGTATTGTAGATGGTATTGATAGAAAAATGGTAGTAGTAGATTTCGGTGAGGTAGTGGAAAGTGATGATTTTTTCACTGGATTGGTGGTTTTTACTTGCATTTTGAATCAACTGATATACTTCTACTCCTACGGTAGTGCTGAGGAAAAGCGTAAAATTTTTACTCAACTCTATTTGTTCTATGCCTATTTTTGTAAATAATGTGATGGCTTCTTTATTGATGAGGCGAATATTAAAATTACTGTCTAATAAAAGATTGCCTTGTTGTGTATTATCAAAAAGAGTATTGAAAAGTAGAATACTTTGTTCTAAGGTAGCTTCTTTGATTTCCATTTCGCCGTTCATGTGTTTTATTTCGGCGTAGGCAGTTTGCAACTCTTCATTGGTTGATTGTAGTTCTTCGTTGCTGGTTTCGAGTTCTTCATTAGAAGATTGTAATTCCTCATTGGAAGATTGTAGCTCCTCATTGAGCGATTGTAACTCTTCGTTGGCGGTTTCTATTTCTTCTATGTAGGTTTGAAGATGTTCTTTGGTAAGGTTGAGTTCGTCTTCAAGTTCTTGGAGTCGTGGGTGTTCTGTGGTATTGAGTGTAGTAGGTATTAATTTGGCAATGTCTTCTTCTAAATCGTACTTTTCTATGATGAGCAAATAGAGTGGTTGGCTATCAAGTGATTTTTCATTGTTGATAATTCCACATTGGATTTTAATGTAAAATTTTTTCTGGTTGATGATGACTTTCTTGAGCGTAGAACTGAGATTTTTTTGCTCTTTGATTGTCTGTAATATTATGTTTTTTGCTTCTAATAGTATTTCTTTGCGAAGTAGTTTATTGATATTGAGCGAAAGTGCGCCTTCTGGTATTTGTGTGAAATCACTCCAATCGCCTTTAGTTTCTATGATGTCTAAGAGCGAATTGATGACTAAATAAGGGTGTTGGGTGAGATTTACGAAAGTTTCATTGAGTTGATTTTGGTAACTTTGGATATGGGGGACAATTTGTGATGTTTTTTTACTTTGGATGGTCAGTGGTTTGAAGGCATCAAAACGGATAGCTGTGTTAGAAGAAAGGAATTTGCGTTTTTTGAAAATTTTACCTTTGTCTTCTAAAGTTTCAAAGAGTTCTTCTACTTGGGTTACGCTTTCTGATTTACCCAAAAACAAAAGTGCATCTTCTTTGAGTGCGTAGTGAAATACAGGGAAAATTTGTCGCTGAATATCATTATTAAGATAAATAAGCAAATTTCTACAACTGATGAGGTCTATTTTTAGAAAAGGAGGATTGAGGGTAATGTCATGTTTGGAGAATAGTACCTTACTTCTCAAAGATTTGGTTATTTCATATCCTCTTTCGGTCTGAATGAAGAATTTTTCTACGAATGGTTCAGGGATTGCTTTTATTTGTTCTATGGAATAGGTAGCTTTTCGAGCAATGTTTAGGGCTTCTTCGTCTATGTCGGTTGCAAATATTTGTATGTTACAATCAAGTCGGTTGTATTGCTCCAATAAGTTTTGAATGAGCATAGCTATGCTATAGGCTTCTTCGCCTGTAGAACAACCCGCTATCCAAACCCTGAAAGTGTCTTCGAGCAATCCTTTGCTGATTTTTTTCTCTATGGCTTTCTCTAAGGCTTTGTACGGCTCTGCATCTCGGAAAAAAGAAGTAACATTGATAAGAAAACTTTGGCAAAGGTGCTGTAACTCCTGAGGTGTTTTTTCTATATAGTGTAAATATTCTTCTAAAGATTTGATTTTTAGTCGTTTGATGGCTTTGTCTAAACGCCTGATAATGGTGTTGGTTTTATAATGCCCAAAGTCAATACCAAAACGTTGGTTGAGCAATGCGAATATCTGTTGCAATAGGGCATCTTCTTCTATATTGATAGGTTGTTCTTCTTGTTGGGCATCTTGCAGAATAATCTCTGTTATTTTTTGTCCTATTTTGGCAGGCGGAAGGCTGTAGTCTATCAAACCTGTTTGGAGGGAAGCTATTGGCATACCATCATATTTGGCAGTGTCAGGGTTCTGAATGAGGGCATGCCCTCCCTGCTTTTTAACTTCGGTCATACCGATGGCACCATCAGAGCCTGTGCCCGAAAGTATAATACCAATGGCATTTTTACCATAATTTTTTGCCAAAGAAGCTAAAAGTATATCAGCAGAAGGTTTGGGTCCTTGTTGTGTTTTGGGTTTGCTAAGAACAATCGTGCCTGTGTTGATTTGTATATCGCTATCGGGTGGTGTTATGTAGACATACCCCGCTTGAATAGGTTGATTATTTTCGGCTTCTACTACTGGGAAAACAGACTCTTTAGAAAGTATTTGCACGAGCATACTTCTATAATTAGGGCTCAGATGCTGTGCTACAATAAAACAGACTTGTGGCTCTAATGTTTTTGGTAGGTTTGCAAAAAGTTCAGTAAGAGCCTCCAATCCTCCTGCCGAAGCACCTACGCCTACTACAAAAAAGGGGTTAGTCATTAGATAGATTTAAGGTTAGTTCAATGATTGAATAAATTTACCTACAAAACTAATAGAAAAAGAGTTTAAATCTAAAATAACTATTCTAATTCATTGGCTTTTTCTACTATTTTATGAATAATTTGATCTAATTCTTGTGTGGCTTTTAATAAAAATTGCAAATAGGTTTCGCTGTAGGATTTGTCATTATTTTGATAATCCGTTTCTATTACTTGTATTAACCCTAAAATGCTGGCTACGGGTCGTCTGAGCTCGTGCGATTGTTGCCATGCAATTTCTCTTAATATATCGTTTTGAGCAATTATTTTTTCTTCGGCTTGTTTTCGTTCGTTGATATTTCGGTTGTAGAGTGCTACTCCATTGGGCATTGGAACAATTTGTTGATAATACCAACCTGAATATAATTTATTGGGGGTATTGACAAAATACTCTTCTTCTATAGGATTTTGAGTTGCTATTACATTTTTGAATTGCTCTATTCTACCATTGTTAGTATATTCGGGTATAATTTCACTGAGGTTTTTTCCAAGGACTTCTTCGCGTTGTTTATTGAGTTGGGAAGCAGCATTTTGGTTCAAATCTTTAATGATAAAATCGATGATTTCTCCTTTTTCTTCTTTTTTTGCCTCTAACAAATAAATAGCTTCTAAACTCGCTTCTATGGAGGCTCTTAAAAGTGCTTCACTTTCTTTGATTTTTTGCTCAGCCTCTTTTTGTTGGGTAATATCTGTAAAGGAAGCCACTGCTCCATAAAGTTCTCCATTTTGATTAGTGATGGGTCTGGAATTAATAGAAATATATTTTCGATGCCCCGAACCTGTATACACGTTCATAATTACATTATTGACAGGTTTTCCAGTTTGCAGTGTAATCATACTTGGGTGGTCTTCGGGCATAAAGGGGTGTCCGTCTTCGCGAAGTGCTTTCCAATGTGGGTCGTAGGAGTCCATTCCTTTGAGTTGTTTTTCTGAAAGCTCTAAAATATCGCAAGCGGCTTGGTTTGCCATCAAAATTCGGTCATGAGTGTCTTGCACTACTACGCCTTCGGCTATGGCACTCACTACAGAGTGGTAGCGTTCATAACTTTCGATGAGTTTGGTTTCGGCTTCTTTTTGAGCACTGATGTCTACGTCCATGCATACGAAGCCTATTTTATCTTCTTCCATAGGGATAGCAAAAGTGGTAGAGAGCACCCATTTTTGCCTACCCTCTCGGTCAGTTACGGGGGTTTCGTAAGCGGCAGTAGGGTTTTGGCTTTGTTTTATTTCTTGAAGAAGTATCAAAAAATTAGCATATTCTTCTTCCGAAAGAATGAGCTGATTCAGCGTTTTGCCAATGGCTTCTTTGGCTTGCCAACCATAAATATTCTCAGAGGCTGTATTCCAATAAATTACTTTTCCTGTTTCATCATACCATTGCACTGCCACACTTGGTGTATGGTTGAGTGTGGCACTGAGGCGCGTTTCTTCTAAAATGGCTTTTTTCTCTGCCATTTTTTTCTCTGTAATATCCTGAATGTATCCATAGAACATTATGTCGCCATTTTCTAAGGCAATCGGTGTAGCACTGCCCAAAAGCCATAAATTTTGTTGATTTACCACACATGACCATTCATTTCGCCAAGTTTGTAACTTATCAGCCGATTCAAGAACAGATTTGCTCAATATGGCAATTTCATTGGGGTTCATGATAGAAAACATTATACGAAAATCTTTCAATATAGCTGCTTCAGAAATGCCTAAGATGCGTTCTACTCCTTGGCTAATGTACATAAAATGCGAATCGTTGCGGTTTTTTTTTAGCACATATTGATAAAAAAATCCGGGCACATGAGAAGCAATTTGTTCAAAATTTTGTAACAATGGTATCTTTTCTTGTTCATTGCGTTTTTGCTCGCTGATGTCGTGCCCAATGCACAAAATACCTACAATTTCACTTTCTGTATTTTTATATGCCGAAAACTCCCAATGTGTCCAATAGTAATTACCTCTTTCATCGGGCTTCCTGACTTGTATTGGCACAGCAATATGAGGATTGATGAGGCAATTAATCACCGCTTGTTGACAGATATCCAAATCTTCGGGGTGTAGACTATTGCTCACATGCAAACCTTCAAAATTATCTGTAACAAATGCATATTTTTTCTGAAAAAAGTCATTCACATATATATAATCACCATTTAGGTTCGTAACTACCACATAATAGGTTTGTGAGTTAGTTACAAAAGTAGGTAAGTTATTTTTGATTTCTTCTCTGTTCATTGGTTAGGTAGCAAAGGGCTTACAACTTGGCGAATATATCATATTTTGGCAATAAAAGCAATATTTATCAAAAATACTTTTCATGTTCTGCAAAAGGATTTTATTTTTGCGGTGCTTGTCATTTTTTTTTGACAACAATTATCAAAAATTTACTCAAAGATTAGAAATGCAAACAAATATTAAACCTATCCAAATGGTCGACCTACAAGGTCAGTATGCACAAATAAAAACAGAGGTATTGCGTGGAATAGAAGAGGTCATTGAGAGTGCCGCTTTTATACAAGGAAAAGCCGTCAAAGATTTTTCGCAGGAATTAGCCCAATACACAGGGGCAAAATTTGTAATTCCTTGTGCTAATGGTACAGATGCACTCCAAATAGCATTGATGGCATTGAATTTACAACCCGATGACGAAATTATTTTACCGGCATTTACTTATATTGCTACAGTAGAAGTAGCCGCACTATTAAAGTTGAAAATGGTATTGGTAGAAGTAGATGAAAATACTTTTAATATAGACCCTGAGGCACTCAAAAAAGCTATTACACCAAAAACAAAAGTAATAATACCTGTGCATTTGTATGGGCAATGTGCCAACATGGAGGCTATCATGGAAATAGCTCAAGCCAACCAACTCTATGTAATAGAAGACACCGCTCAAGCAATAGGTTCGGTATATACTTTTAAAAACAACATCAAGAAACAGGCAGGCACGATGGGTACTATTGGTACTACTTCGTTTTTCCCCTCTAAAAATTTAGGCTGTTATGGAGATGGTGGAGCTATTTTTACAGATGATGAACACTTAGCAAAAAAAATGCAAATGATTGCCAATCACGGACAGGAAAAAAAATACTATCACGACATCATAGGTATTAATTCGCGCTTAGATACACTACAAGCCGCTATCTTGCGCGCCAAACTTCCTCATTTGGACACTTATAGCCAAAAAAGACAAGATGTAGCCGATTATTATGATGCACAATTGGCTTCCATAGACGCGCTTGACATACCTTCTCGTAATGCACAATCTACCCATGTTTTTCATCAATACACCCTAAAAATCAATGATGGCAGACGCGATGCCTTGAAAAAATTTTTAGAAGACGCAGGTATTCCTACCATGATTTATTATCCCTTGCCTATTCATTTTCAGAAAGCATTTCATTTTTTAGGCTATCAGAAAGGGGCATTTCCATTGTCAGAATCGCTCTGTGAAAAAGTAATCTCTTTGCCTATTCATACAGAAATGGAAACTTCACAAATGGAGTACATAGTTGAAAAAGTAATTTCTTTCTTTCAAAAATAAAATATTAACATTATGAACGAACAACAATATTTTGCCCACGAAACTGCTGTAGTAGATGAGGGTTGCCAAATAGGTAAGGGCACTAAAATATGGCATTTTTCTCATGTAATGCCTCATTGTACTATTGGCGAAAACTGCAATATAGGGCAGAATGTAGTCATCTCGCCCGATGTGGTATTGGGTAATAATGTAAAAGTACAAAATAATGTATCTATTTATACTGGAGTCATCTGCGAGGACGATGTTTTCTTGGGTCCTTCTATGGTTTTTACCAACGTAATCAACCCAAGAAGTGCAGTCAATAGAAAAAATGAGTACCAAAAAACCATCGTAAAAAAAGGAGCTTCCATAGGGGCTAACGCTACTATAGTATGTGGGCACAATATTGGTGAATATGCCTTCATTGGCGCAGGAGCAGTAGTTACCAAAGAAATTCCTGCCTACGCTTTGGTGGTTGGCAATCCTGCCAAACAAATGGGTTGGATGAGTGAGTATGGTCATAAATTGACTTTTAATGCCGAAGGGATAGCCGTTTGCCCTGAAAGCCAAGAAAAATACAAATTGGAAAACGGCAAAGTATCTAAACTTATCTCTTAATCAACTTTAATTATTATATACATGCAGCTTTCTTCTCGAAACCTACACCGCGATATAGCTTACTTTTATTTAGGGCTCATCATTTCTTTTGCTCTATCAGGTATTTTTCTCAACCACCGTCAATTGTGGCATCCACAACGCTACATAAGCACCGTAGAAAAAATGACGCTCAAGAGCACCATGCCTAAAGCCGAAGAAATCAATGAGGCTTTTATACAAGAATTTGCCAAAAAAGAAGGTATCCAAGACCGATTTAGGAGATTTAGAATAGAAAAAGATGTTTTGAAAATCTCTTATGTGAATACTGATGTGGAAGTGAACCTCAAAACAGGGGAAGCCAAAAAAGAAACCTATAAAACTACCCCTATTTTAGGACAGATGACAAAACTACACTTAGACACAAGCCAATGGTGGATTTATTACTCTGATATATTTGGCATAGCTATGCTGGTAATTGCTATTACAGGTATGTTCATCGCAAAAGGCAAATATAGTTTTGCGGCAAGAGGCTGGAAATTAGCTCTTTTGGGTGTCATATTCCCCCTTATTTTTCTATTTCTATTGAGCTAAATAGGCTTGTTTATTATTAAAACAAGCAATCGCTTTGCCTTGTAAGGTCTGCCTTAGGAATGGGTTGTGCTTTGAGTTTGATACTAACACTTCGGGCGTAACGACCCATTCTTTTTTAGGTGAAAACACTGTTAAGTTGGCTTTCGCACCTACTTCTATGGTAGGTATGGGCAATGATAAAATGCTACGAGGTTGGCTCGTAATGGCTTCTATACAAGTCGTTAAACTTACATTGTATTGTTGGCTATAAGTATAGAGTGCAGCAAAAGTAGTATCTAAGGTGCTTGCTCCAAACTCTGCCATATCAAATTCTACCTGTTTGCTTTCCTCATCTTGGGGCTGATGGTCAGAGACTACCACGCCTATAATACCCTTTTCCAAACCTTCCCAAAGCGATTTTATATCGTTTTGAGTTCTCAAAGGTGGAAATACTTTGAAACGTGTGTCAAAAGAGGCTAAAAACGAGTCATCTAAGCATAGTTGGTGTGCCGCTACATCGCAAGTTACAGCCAAACCCTCCTCTTGAGCTGCTTTTATCTGTTTTAATGATTTTGAAGAAGAAATTGTATTAAAATGCAGTTTCCCACCCACATAACGCAAAATATCAATATCGCGACTTATGCAAATTTCCTCTGCTAAATGAGGAATGCCTTTCATACCTAACTGAGTAGATACAATGCCCTCATTCATGAGCCCAAACTGAGAAAGTAATGCATCATTTGGTTTTTGAATCAGCAGTGCATTGAGCGGTTGTAAATATTGTAAGGTTTTGAGCAATAAGTCAGTATTCCAAAGTGTTTTATTGCCATCAGAAAAAGCGACAGCCCCCGCATGGTACAGGTCTATCATGTCGTTTAGGTCTTTTCCATTGGTTTGTTGTGTAATGGCAGCAATAGGGTGCAGGGTAGTCAGGTGTGAAGCGTTGTACTGTGTAAGGTATGCTATATCACTCTTGGTTTGTACTACGGGGTTGGTATTGGGCTGCAAACACACTTCCGTAAAACCTGCTTGCATGGCTGTTTGTAAGCCAGAGCGCAATGTTTCTTTGCTTTCTTGTCCGGGGTCTTGAAAATTAGCACACATATCGAACCAGCCTATCGAGACGCAATACGCCTCATCTACTTTAGTCGCTTCTATTACTTTATCATCTGCGGTAGGCTTTTGTAATGCTTCCTGGGGATTTTCTATATGAGTGATGTAGCCATTTTCTATCCAAATATTTTTATTCTGTTGGTGAAAAGTAGCATTTTTATTGATAATTTTGACATTCTTCAGACAGTAGCGCATAAAATATAAAAAACTAAGACCGTTCAAAATTAGAAAAAAATTGAATAACTATGCAGGAAATATCTAAAAATGCCATTAAGTTTGTTCGTGCTTTGCAACAGAAAAAAATAAGACAAACAGAACAACTCTTTGTAGTAGAGGGAGAGAAAAGCGTTTTAGAACTTTTGCAAAATGGTGGTTTTGCTATTCAAAAAATTTACTGTAGTACTTCTTTTTACGAAACACGACTTTCAAAAGCTACTTTTAAAAACTATCAAGATAGTATAGCGGTAGGCAATGCAACACAAATTAGCCAAATGAGTTTTTTCGAGAATAATACAACGGTGTTGGCAGTAGTGCATATTCCTACGTCAGAAATATGGCAACCTAATCGGCAAAAACCTCAATTGGTATTGACTTTAGATGCCATCAGAGACCCTGGTAATTTGGGTACGATTCTGCGCATTGCCGATTGGTATGGGTTGGAGGGTATTATTTGTTCTAATGATACTGTAGATTTTTATAATCCTAAAACGATAGCCGCTTCTATGGGGTCTTTTTTACGTGTCAAGGCGTTTTATACCTCTTTAGAAGATTATTTCAAAGCCCAAAAAGGTAAAATGTTGGTTGTTGCTACTGATATGGAGGGTGAAAATTTACACTCCTATGCTTGGCAACCTACTACCCTGCCGATATTATTGCTTATTGGCAATGAAGCACAAGGCATCTCCCCTACCCTTTTGGCTTTTGCCGAACAACGTTTGTCTATTCCGCGTTTTGGCGAAGCCGAATCGCTCAATGCAGGCATCGCTGCCGCTTTGTTTTGCGATAGCTGGCGGCGCAGTATGCATTTTTCATAAATAAAATTTAGTAGCCCGCCACACTATCATCGCCTCGTATGTCTGCTCCTCCATCTAATTTGCCATTAGGCAATATTTTAATGGCTTCGGCTCTGCCTATTTTTTCTCTGATTTGGGGTTGATATCCTTTCTTTTTTAGGTCTTCTATCAGGGCAGTCGTAAAACTTCCTTCTTCTAAAAATACTACATCGGGCAACCATTGATGATGAAATCGGGGTTGGGCTACGGCATCGGCTGCAGTCATATCGAAGAGTACTAAATTGAGTAATACCTGAAATACGGTCGTAGGAATGGTAGAGCCTCCGGGAGTGCCTAAGATTGCGAACAATCTATTTTGCTTGTTTTCTGTTTTTAAAACAATGGTAGGTGTCATAGAACTAAGCGGTTTTTTACCCGCTTCTATTTTATTAGCTTCGCCCCCTATCACACCATATAAATTGGGTACATTGGGCTTTATGCTGAAATCGTCCATTTCATTATTTAGGAAAAAACCCCCTCCTTTTACTATCACTTTTGAGCCATAAGCACCATTGAGCGTAGTAGTAACACTGATTGCATTGCCCTCTTTGTCTATCACGCAATAGTGTGTGGTTTCTTCCGAAGTATACTGCTGTTGGAATGTCCCTTCTTGAATATCTTTTGAGGGGGTTGCCGTTGCTAAAGAGAAGTTTTTCATTCGGCTTTGCAGATAATTTTTGTCTAATAAATTATGAACAGGCACAGGAAAAAAGTCGGCATCAGCCATATATTTTGCTCTATCCGCAAAACTTCTTCGCTCTGCCTCCACTATAGTTTGTATGTAGGGCAAAGTGTTATGTCCTAAATTTTTTAAACTCTTGTCTTGTATCATCGTGAGCAGTTGCAAAAGAATAATACCTCCACTCGAAGGAGGCGACATAGTGATGATAGTAAAATTATCAAAAGTAGCAACTAATGGTGTGCGCCAAGTAGGACGATAATTTTTAAGGTCTTCTTTGGTGATGATGCCTTGTTTGGTTTGCATTTCTGCCACGATAAGGTCGGCAGTAGTGCCCTCATAAAAGCCCGCTTTTCCTTCATCTCTAATGCGGATAAGTGTTTGTGCTAACTCTTGATGGAGCATTATCTCACCTGCTTTCCAACCTTCTTTTTTATATATGTAAGGTGTATGCGTATTGAGGCGATCAAAGTCATTCATATAGAAATTAAAGCGGTTGACTTCTTTTTCTGTGAGTACAACGCCTTTGTTAGCTAAGTCAATGGCAGGTTGTACTAAATCTTTCCAAGGTAGTTTTCCGAATCGTTGGTGCAGGGTATACATACCCGCTACGGTGCCGGGTATGCCTACTGCTAAGTGCCCATCTTGGCTTAGTTTATCTATAGGATTGCCTTGTTTGTCTAAATACATATCAGGTGCTGCTTTTGCAGGTGCTTTTTCGCGATAGTCAAGCGCGCCTATTTCTCCATTGTTTTTTCTGTAAATAGCAAAACCACCTCCGCCTATATTACCAGCTATAGGGTAGCAAACCGCTAAAGCAAACTCTACCGCTATGGCAGCATCAAAGGCATTGCCTCCTTTTTTCAGGATACTAATTCCTATTTCTGATGCGAGAGGGTGCGCCGATACGACCATTGCACTGTCGGCTTGTAGGCTTTTTTTGATGTTATATTGCGCCCAAACAAACTGATAACTCGTTAAAAAGATGAGCCAAAGAAGATTATACTTTTTCATTTTGTAGTTCTTTTTGTCTTTTATCAAAACTAATACTCGATATATTCTGCAACATGCTGATGTCATTTTCGAGGTCTTCGCTTACATCGCTGCCGTAAATGGCTTTGTCTATATTGCGGAGTGAAAATGCTAATTGTTCATTCGTGATTTTTTGCACTATTTCTTTGGTTGTGAAGGTGTTAAAAGGTTCTTTTTCTAATAAGGTAAGATGATTTTTCCAAAGAATGAGTATCCTTTCTACATCTTCTGCCGATTGTCGTACTTTGATTCGGTTAGTAAGTTTTTTAAAATCTCTGATAAATCGTCCGTGTCTTGTGCGAATGTCATAAAGCAAATATGCTTTTCGGATTCTCCCCCCCAATAAAATCCACCCTAACCAACCTACTAAGACAATAGAAAGTATCCCTGTGATAAGATAAGGGTAATTGAAATAGGGATTGAGATTTTCGTATTGTTCATTTTCTCTGTATTGTAGTGTATCTATATTGCCTTTTATCATTTCTTCTATCAAAACAGTATCGAGGTTAGAATAATATCGAACGGAGTCTTCACCCGCTAAAATATACACAGGCAAAGAAAGGGTTTGTATTCTATCTACCTCAAAACTTACTAATTCATATATTACGCTATCTGTACTTATGTTATTGTTCGTTTCTGTGGGGTAAGGAGTCATTTTTTGAAATTCAAAAGGGCTGAAATTATGCGTAGAGTCAGGGAAAACAATTTGCATTTCGGGCGCGTGTTTCAAAGTAAGTGCATAGTAAATTTTTGTACCAATGGGGCTTCGTTTGGTCAAAAAAGTACCTATAGGTTTCTGCTTCATTCTTTTTATCATTTCATACACTTGTATATTTTCTTGAGTGTTATTTTGGGCTTGTAAGCAATGAATATTCGTTAAAAATAACAAAGTAAAAATATATAACAAAAGGCTTTTCATTTTCTTAATTGGCTTTTACTTTTTTGTTGCGCACTCTGAAAAGTTTAATGAGTTTGGGCACAAAATCTTCTTGGGTTGAAATATGTAAATAGTTTGCTCTGTATCGGCGGCAGAAGTTTTCGAGTGCATTTTTTTTATTTGAGAACTTTTCTTTTTGTTGTTTCTGAAACCATTGTGAAGAGGTATTTATCCATATTTTTTTTTGGAGCTCGTTGTCATAAAGGGGCACAATGCCTAAGGGAGGGATATTGCTTTCTTTGTCATCGGTAAGATGAATGAGTATGAGGTCGTGGGTGCGTGCCATTGCTTTGAGGGTATGTTCGTAGTCATTGCCAATAAAATCAGAAATAACAATAACGATGCTTCTTCTTTTGATGAGATTGAGTGCGTACAATAAAAATTTATTGAGGTTGGTTTTTAGTGAAATAGGTTGTAATTTGTATAAATTCAACATAATTTCATAGGCTTTACGCATACCTTTGTCAGGCTTTACATATTTTTCTTTTTGGTCTGAGTAACAAATAAGCCCTACTTCGCTGGCTTCTTTGACAGCAGAAAGAGCCAATACGCTACACACCTCTTTCCCTAAGGCTAATTTTGTATTGCCTTGTGTACCAATATTTTGTGAGTTACTTACATCAAGCAGAAAAAAAACAGTTTGTTCTTTTTCTTCTTTGAATACTTTGATAAAAGTTTCTTCGCCTTTAGCACTTACGTTCCAATCGATGCGCCTTACATCATCACCATATTGATAGGCGCGTACATCATCAAACTCCAACCCAGAGCCTTTGAATACGGAGTTGAAATCGCCTCGCATTTGTCCATTGACGGCTTTTCGGATTCTGATTTCATAATTTCTAATTTTGGCTAAAATGGCTCTTATATTCATAATTGTCTTATTTAATCCAAACAGATTGTATGTTGCAAAATTCGCGCATGGCTATATAAGAAAGTTCGCGCCCATAACCCGATTTTTTTACTCCTCCAAAAGGAACTCTGACATCGGAGCGCACCGTTTCATTGATAAATACACAACCTGCCTCTATAAATGCTGCCATTTTTTTGGCTTTTTCAGTATCTTTTGTCCAAATAGAAGCACCTAAGCCATATTTGCTATGGTTGGCTATTTGTATGGTTTCCTCTTCGGTTTTGGCAGTGATGCAGCCAAAGATAGGACCAAAAAGTTCCTCATCGTGAGCTAACATCCCTGTTTTCAGTTTCCGAATGATGGTAGGTTCATAATATGTTCCTTTATGTTTGCCTCCTATGATAAGTTTTGCGCCCAAATTGAGTGATGATTCTACTTGGTGTGCTAAGCTATATGCCAAATCGTTGCGCGCTATTACACTATAATCTGTTTTTTCATCTAAAGGATTGCCATGTTTCAGTGCTGTTACTTTTTCAGAAAGTATACCTATAAATTCTTTCTCTATTTCGGTATGTAAAATAAACCTTTTGGCAGCCAAACAACTTTGCCCATTATTAATCATACGCGATTTTACTGCCATTTCAGCCGTGTAGTGTAAATCGGCATCGGGCAATACAATAAAGGCATCACTTCCACCCAATTCTAAGACTATTTTTTTGATGTATTTACCCGCTATTTTTGCAACTGCCGCGCCCGCTCTTTCACTTCCTGTGAAGGTTACGGCTTGGATAATAGGCTGTGCTATGATGCTTTCTACTTGCTCCACACTGATAAGCAAACTCTGAAAAACTCCCTCGGGAAAACCCGCTTCATAAAAAATACTCTCAATGGCTAAGGCACATTGGGCTACATTGGGTGCAGGCTTTACTAAGGTTACATTGCCCGCCATCAATGCAGGGCAAGCAAAGCGAAATAATTGCCAAAAAGGAAAATTCCAAGGCATAATGGCAAATACAGCCCCTAAAGGACGATAAGCGATGAAACTTTCGGCTGCTTCCGTACTAATGGGTTCTTCTGCTAAAAATTTAGCGGTATTGCTTGCATAATATTGGCAAGCCAATGCACATTTTTCTACTTCAGAGCGTGCTTCTCTGATAATTTTACCCATTTCTAAGGTGATGAGCCGTGCAAACTCTTCTTTCCGTTCTAAAAGAATAGCAGCACAACGCTCGAACAAAGCAGCCCTCTGAGCTATAGACAAAGCCCGCCAATCGGCATAAGCAGCCTCTGCAAGATGCAATCTTTTCTCTATTTCGGCGGCAGAGTGATTCTCAAAGCTCTTCATCAACTCTTGTGTGTAGGGATTAACAGAATAAAACATAATATTAAATAAAATCTTTTGGCTTTTTAAAGCCCGTATGTAATATTTACTACTTAGAAAAGTATTCCAAATATAAATATAAAAATAGAAACTTTTTATTTTTGAGTAAAGTTTAAATTCAATAAATACTAAATGAAAATATAAAGCAATGAACAAAATAGTAAAATATGTAGGTCTTCTACTTTTTATAAGCATCTCTGCAAGTTGTGCAGCACAAAAAAGCAAAGTAACCAGAGTAGATGCTACCACTACCGTAGATATGAGCGGGCGTTGGAATGATGTAGATTCAAGGTTAGTTGCCGAAGAAATGATTACCAGTTCTTTGAATGAATCTTGGCTGCGTAGGTTTAGAGAGCTTCACGATGGCGCAAAACCAGTCGTAATTGTAGGGCTAATTCGCAATAAAACACACGAGCATATTGAATCTGAAACATTCATCAATGATATGGAACGCGAATACATCAAAGCAGGGTTGGTGAGAGTTGTTCAACATAGTATTTTCAGAGAAAAACTTCGCGAAGAACGTGCAGACCAGCAAGACTTTGCAGACCCTGCCACACAGAAAAAATTTGGTAAAGAATTAGGTGCTGATTTTATGATAGTAGGTTCTATTAACTCTATCGTTGACCAAACCTCTAAAGGAAAACAACAAATGATTTTCTACAAGGTCAATCTTGAGATCACAGACCTCGAAACCAATGAAATTGTTTGGGTTGGTGATAAAGAAATCAAAAAAATAGTAAAAAAATAAGCACTTACTCAGTCATTTGTTTCTAAGACCTTAACGGAAAATAGATAATTCGCTAAGGTCTGTTTTTTTAAAAATAACCACCTTAGTCATATAAAAATACTTTATGAAAAAAATTAAGTATGGGATAATTTTTATGCTCATTGCCTTAGGCTTTAGCTCTTGTTTAACCTATTATCAAGTCAATGCAGATTTTTATAGTAACTTTGAATCAGGTCGTTTTTTAGATGCTGAAAAAGCAATGCTCAAAGACAAAAAAGGACCTAATGGAAGGAATAAATTGCTTTATTATCTCAATTTAGGCACTGCTACCTCGCTAATGGGGCAGTACGAACGAAGCAACGACTATTTTGAGCAAGCCTACATCATCACTGATGATTATGTGAAAAACTATTTGGCAGAAGCCGCTTCCATACTTATCAACCCCAATATAGCACCCTATAAAGGCGAAGATTTTGAGCTTCTTTATTTGCACTATTACAAGGCACTTAACTACTTGAAAATGAACCAGCCTGAAAATGCCTTAGTAGAGTGTCGCCGAATGAATATAAGACTCAACACCCTCAGCGACCGCTACAAAGAACAAAGTAACAAATTCAGACGCGATGCTTTTATTCATTTATTAATGGGCATCATTTATGAAGCCAATCAGGAAATAAACAATGCTTTTATTGCTTATAGAAATGCTTTAGAAATCTATGAAGAAGATTATAAAGAAATGTTTGATTTAGAAATACCTCAACAACTTAAATATGACGTAATTAGAACAGCCCATGCAATGGGTTTCGAAGATGACGTAATCAGGTACGAAGAGAAATATAATATTCACTATACCCCTGACAAAGACGCTGCTGAGAAAGGGACGCTTATCTTTTTGTGGCACAATGGTTTAGGACCTATAAAAACAGAAACAACCATTGATTTTTCTCTTTCCAAAGGCGATACCGAAGTTACTTTTAGCAATAGCGATTTAGGAATGGTTTTTTCCTTTGAACACGATAATATGGACGATTTGAAAGACCTGAATAGTTTAACGGTAGCTTTTCCACAATACATAGAACGTCCTCCACTCTTCAAACAAGGCGAAATACTTTGGAAAAACCAATATTACCCCTTAGAATTGGGTGAAAATATGAATCGCTTGGCGTTTAAATCTTTGCAACAACGTATGTGGCAGGAAATGAGTAAGGCTTTATTACGGTTAGCACTTCGCGAAGCCGCCGAAGCTGCTCTTAGAAGTAAAGACAAAGGGGCAGCAGCTTTGTTTGATATTGTAAGTTCTTTTACAGTACGCGCCGATACAAGGGCGTGGCAGGCAATTCCGCATAGTATTTACTATCGTCGTATACCAATGTCAGAAGGTGAGCAAAAAATAAGTTTTATTGCAAAAACTACCAATGGAAGTGCAAAAAAATATGATTTTTCATTTTCAATGAGTGCTCAAAAAACTATTTTCCATACATTTCATTCCTTAGAAAGTGATTAGCCTCCAATAATTTCTTTGAGTTTATGTACCAATCCTTGCCAAAGCTCTTCTAAGTCGGCTTCCTCTGTCATTTCAGAATAATCTATTACTTTCATAAAAGTAGTGTTGGTAAGTTCGCTATTTTCTAATTTTAGCTCAATATAAGAGGCAGCTTCCTCTTCTATCTCTCCCGATTCATCTGGTACAAACTCAAATTTTATTTGCTTATTTACTCTAATCATGGTCATTTTTGCATAGTGGTTTGTATTGTCCCATATAAAGTTAAAAATTTTACCATCAATCATTTTTACCTCTGAAAACCACTGTTCTAAGCCAATGGCTGTAGAAAGATAAGGGAATATCATTTTGGGCGAGGCTTGTATTTCGAATTCTTGCACATACTTATATTTTGTCATAATGTGATATGTTTTTGATGTTCAGCTCCAAAAATTTTTTTTAAATATAATATTTTTATTCTATTTTTTGGAAATACTATATTTTTTTTTCAACTTTGCAGCATCAAATCCATTTGGCGAGGTAGCTCAGGCGGTTAGAGCGCAGGATTCATAACCCTGAGGTCGAGGGTTCAACTCCCTCCCTCGCTACTTTTTTAAACTTTTCTCTCACTCTCTTATCATTCATTCATAAAATGTCTTTTTAGATGTTTTTTGTCAATTTGCAAAAAAAATGATAGAAACCCCAAGACTCCTTCTAAAACCTCTCAACTATCATTTATTAGAAAAATACTTACAATGTGATGGCTCTTTAGAAATTGCCTTGAACTTGAATGAAACCACAAGAAGTATTTCACCAGCACTACAAGAAGCCCTTACACAAACCATTCTTCCAAGTGTAGCAACACAAACTGCTCATTATGAGTATCATACGCTTTGGACAGCTATCTTGAAAGAGGAAAAAAAGATGATTGGAGATTGTTGTATTATTGCCGAACCCAATCAATACCAAGAAATAGAGATTGGTTATGGTACTTATGATGCCTTTCAAGGCAGGGGCTATATGACTGAAATAGTGGGTGGTATCATAGAATGGTCAAAAAAACAATTACTTACAAAAAGTATTATCGCCTCTACCGAAAAAAATAATATTGCTTCTTGTAAGGTGCTTCAGCGCAATGCTTTTATCAAGGTCAAAGAAACGGAGGCTATGATTCATTGGAAATTAGAACTCTATGCTTGATTTATTTTTAGAGCAAGATACGGCTTTGTTTCTCTTGCTCAATGGCTTACATCATCAATATTTAGACGTTTTGATGGTATACATAAGTAGTACAACACTATGGATTCCACTCTATGTGGCTTTGTTGTATGGTTTGTATAAGCAACTCAACAATTTTAAACATTGGGCTATTATCTCTTTGTTGATTATTTTGAGTGTGTTGGTAGCTGACCAAATTACCTCTTCATTAATGAAGCCTTATTTCAAGCGTTTACGCCCCTCACACACTACTTCGTTAGAAAGTAAAATACATTTAGTAAATCAATATAAAGGAGGGAAATATGGCTTTGCTTCTTCGCATGCGGCTAATAGCTTTGCTATTGCTACTTTTTTATATTTATTAATGGGCAGCAGAATTGGTTTTGGGCTTTTTATTTGGGCTTTTTTAGTATCTTATAGTCGTATTTATTTGGGAGTACATTATCCGCTCGATATTTTATTTGGTTCGTTGGTTGGTATTTTTTCAGCTACATTGTTATTTCGTTTTGTACCAAACAAATTTCTAAAAAAGCCTCAATCGCTTTGAGGCAAGTTTGAGGGCGTTCGAGCATACCAATATGCCCTGTTTCGGGGAGAATATGCACCAAAGAATGTGCGGGCAGGTCTATTTGTGATTGGTAAGATGCATAAGAAATGAATTTATCATCGCGCCCGATGATAAACAATACAGGGAATTTTGCTTTTTTCAATACTTGTGTTCTATCGGGGCGGTCGCGCATGGCTTCTGAAAGTGTGATGATGGTTTTTGGGGCAGTTTGCGTAACCATGTATTCCATCAGTTGCATTTCGTCTTTTAGGTCGGGTTTGCGTGGGTCATAGAAAAGGTCGTCTACGAAATTACGCATAAACTCGGCAGTACCTTTTTTATTTACTATTTTGATAAGATTGTCCCTGTTTTTCTTTTTCTCATCACTATCGGGCAGTGCTGTGGAGTGAAACAAGCCAATGCCTTGTACTTTTTCGGGGTATTTTTCTGCAAAAGCCAATGAAACATAGCCTCCTAATGAGTGCCCTATGAAAATGGCTTTTTCTATTTCCAATGTTTGTAAAAACTCATTGATTTGCTCTGCAATTTGCGTGAGTGTAGTAGGGTGATTGAGCAAATCTTCGCTTGCACCAAAGCCGGGTAAATCGAGCGCGATGACTCTATACCTTTTAGCCAAATGCTTCATATAATTTTGCCATAAGGTGTTATTTTCGCAAAAGCCATGTAGTAGTAGCACTACTTGACCTTTTCCTTGAGTAGCATACACGAGTGCAGTCATAATGAGTTGTATATTATTGTTTTTGTAGTTTGTGCATCAAATCATCTACACACATTTTTATTTCTTTCCGATCTTGTATGTAGTCATTGATACAAGTAATGGCATGAATAACGGTGCTGTGGTCGCGGTTGCCAAAATGGTAGCCAATAGATTTCAAGGAAAACTCTGTAAGTTCTTTGGTTAAGTACATTGCTATTTGTCGGGCGATTACGGTTTCTTTCTTTCTATTTTTTGACTTCATATCTTCTACCGTAATACCTAAATAGGCAGCTACTTCATTCTGAATATCTTCTACCGTGATTTCTCGGTTATTTTCTGTTTGTACTATCTGTTGTACTATATTTTTAGCCATGTCGATTGTAATATTGCCTTGATTGAGCAATCTTGACTGCATCAACAAAGAGCCTACCGCCCCTTCTAATTCTCTGATATTGCTATCAATCGTATTGGCTAAATATTCTACTACATCTTCGGGCACTTCCGATTCGTTTCTTTCTATTTTTTGTTTGATGATTGCCATACGCGTTTCTACATCGGGCTGCTGTAAATCGGCAGTAAGTCCCCATTTGAAACGTGAAATAAGCCTGTCTTCTATGCCTTTTAAGTCGCGTGGTGGGCGGTCGCTTGTCATTACTACTTGTTTGCCTAACTGATGTAGATGGTTGAAAACGTGGAAAAACATTTCTTGTATGCGTTCTTTTCCTGATAAAAACTGAACATCGTCTATTAACAATACATCTACTTGCATATAAAATTGCGTAAAACTTGGTACGTCTTGTCTTCGGAGTGCATCTACAAATTGGTTAGTAAATTTATCAGAAGATACATATACTACTTTGTGGTCGCTTTGTAGGTTTTTGATATGATTACCAATGGCTTGCAATAAATGTGTTTTTCCTAAACCCACCCCTCCATAGAGCAATAAAGGGTTAAAAGAGCTTACGCCGGGTCGTTCGGCGATGGCAATACCAGCAGCACGAGCCAATTTGTTGCAACTTCCTTCTATAAAATTTTCAAAAGTATAGTGTGTGATAAGACGGAAATCGTCTTCGTAAAGAGATTGTTGTTTTTGGAAATTTTGATTATTGTTGATAATCATTGCTTTGTTAGCAGCAGAATTTTGCCCGTTTGGTTGTTGTGCGCCATTTGCATGAGTTCCTTGTCCATTATTTTGCGATTCATGATTGACAGCATACAACAAGGTTGCACCTTTTCCTAATACTTGGTCTAAGACTTTTTTCAACAAAGACACATAATGTTCTTCTAACCATTCGTAAAAAAATTGATTGGGCACTTGAATTGTAAGGGCTAAATCTTGCAAACGAACAGGTTTGATGGGTTCAAACCATGTTTGATAGGCTTGCTCGTCATTGATTTCCTGTCGAATCATTTGCAAGCAATTTTCCCAAATAGTATAAAAATCTTTTGATAAAGTATTGCCTTCTATAGTGCCTGTGTTGTAAGTCATTCCTGCTCCTTTTTGTAAAATTTTGAATCGATACGGATTACAAAGTTGCTAACTTTTCGGGGGATATTAAAATAATAAGCATAAAAAAATATGGGATTTTTCGTAAGTTTATGATTTTCAACAAGAAAAAATTTTTTCAATAACAAATATAATTTTCTTGCTTTATTATCGATTTTGTATTATACGAAAAATTAAAATTTGGCACACTCTTTTCATTATACCTAACAAAAGCCAAAGTTCACCAAAATATATTTTGTATGAAAAAAAGTATTGTTATGATTTTATTTTTAGGCATCCTAAGTCATTTGGTCTTAGCACAACGCAATGACAGCATACTTAGAAGCCCACAAACAGAGTTGCTCCAAAATCTTTACCTTCACAGCCAAGCCAAAAAAGAGAGGCGCGACTATGAGGGAGCCAAACAAGACTTACTAAATATCATTAAGCAAAATCCAACCGAAGATGCTGCTTATTTTGAGTTAGCCTTGATTGAGTTGCAAGAAAATAACTTTGAAAAGGCTTATCAATTATTACAAAAAGCCATAGAAATCAATCCTACACAAGGACGCTACGATTGGGCTATAGGCAATATACAATGCCAATGGCAAAAATACGATTTGGGTATTTTGTACTATGATCGTGCTATCAACAAAGGCTTCAGTACAGATAAGATATTTTATAATAGAGCCATTGCTCACACGAGCATCAAAAACTACTCGCAAGCCCTCAACGACTATACGCGAGCCCTGACGTTCAACCCTAATTGTAAAGAATGTTATTATAACAGAGGCTTGCTTTACTTGATTTTAGGGCAAAAAGATTTTGCCGAATTGGATTTTGAGTTAGCCAAATAAAAGTTTAATTTTGCAGTCTATGATGGCAAAAAAGACAAAAATTCTCATAACAGGGGCAAATGGGTTGCTTGGGCAAAAAATTTTAACCACCCTGCAAAATCCTATTTTCTCAAACCTATTCGAGCCCATCGCCACTGCACGCGGTGAAAAACGAATGCAAGACTCCACCCCATACTATAGCTTAGATATTGCTGATGACCTTGCGCTGAAAAGTGTTATTATGGAATCCAAACCCGATATCATCATTCATACAGCCGCCATGACCCAAGTAGACCAATGCGAACTCTCCCCCGAAGAATGTTATAAGCAAAACACTCAAGTAGTCCAGAATCTACACAATCTCTGCAAACAAAACAACATTTTTTTGATACATCTTTCCACAGATTTTATTTTTGATGGCGAAAAAGGTCCTTACTCCGAAAAAGACACCCCCAATCCACTCAGTATCTATGGCGATAGCAAATGGAAAGCGGAGCAAATACTACTCAATGATACCCAATTTACACAATACGCTATCATAAGAACAGTACTCGTTTATGGCGTAGTAGCCGATATGAGCCGTTCTAACATTGTACTATGGGTAAAAAATTCATTAGAACAAAATAAAAACATACAAGTAGTAGACGACCAATGGCGTACCCCAACCTTAGCCGAAGACTTGGCAATGGGTTGCCTACTTGTGGCACAAAAAAAAGCTACAGGCATCTTCCATATTGCAGGTAGTGAAACCCTTACGCCCTATCAAATAGCCCAAAAAGTAGCTCTATTCTTTCAACTTGACACAGCCTACATCAGCCGTACTGATGCCTCACAATTTTCTCAACCTGCCAAAAGACCACCAAAAACAGGTTTTAACATAGAAAAAGCTAAAAAAGAACTTGGCTACTCCCCTACCCCATTTGAGGAAGGACTACAAGTAGTAGCCCAACAACTAAAAAAACAAACTATTCGTTTATAGAAATCACTTACATGTCTATCAAAGCCATTATTCCAGTAGCGGGCGTGGGGCTAAAACTAAGACCTCACACCCACACACAGCCCAAAACCTTAGTCCCTATCGCAGGAAAACCCATTCTTTCACATATCGTAGATAGACTCTTGGCGGGCGGTATCAAAGATTTTATATTCGTGTTGGGTTATTTGGGTGATAAAATAGAAACCTATATCCGCGAAAATTATGGGCAAAAAATCAATGCCACCTACATCACACAAGAACCTCGCGAAGGCTCCGCACACGCAATATGGGTAACAAAACCCTACATCGCTGAAGAAAAAGAGGTACTCATCGTATTGGGCGATACCATCGCAAATGCGAACTTAGACACCTTTCTCAATTCAAAAGTATCTATGGTAGGCGTACAAAAAGTAAAAGACCCTACCCTATTCGGCATTGCAGAAATCAATGCAGACCAATTTGCCATACAATTGGTAGAAAAACCCAAAATACCTAAATCTAACTTAGCCCTTGTAGGTATTTATAAAATATGCAATGTAAATCGCTTCTTAGATGCTATTCAATACCTCATAGATAATAACATCAGGCAAAACAATGAATTTTACCTCACCGATGCCCTCATGCGCCTCATAGAACAAGGTGAGCCCATCAAAACTACGCGCGTAGACAATTGGTTCGATTGTGGAAAAAAAGAAACCATCTTAGAAGCCAATGCAATTCTTCTTAACAATGCCTTTCATAAGAAGAAAAAATACCAATTCCCTAAAACCATCATTATAGAACCTGTCAGTATTGGCGAAAATTGCACTATTTCACACGCAATCATCGGTCCCAATGTTGCCATCGGTGAAAATACCATCATCAAAGGCTCTATTATTAGCAACAGTATCATTGGTTCTTTTAGCGAATTAGAAGACGTAGTACTGAAAAACTCAGTCATAGGCAATGATAGTTCGTTGAAAGGTTTGGTACAAAGTCTTAATATTGGTGACAGTACAGAGATAAATTTTAACAAATAAATAAAATAGAGTAGCTTGCTTTTAGAAAAATAATCTACTAAATTTGCGCCTTGAAAACATAAAAACCGTAAAAACATAAAAATCACTGCACTTGAAAAATGGAACAGAAAGAAAAAACAAGGTACACAGAGGAAGAATTGAAAGAATTTCAAGAAATCATCAACCAAAAACTCTCCGATGCAAAGCAAGAGTTAGCATACATCAAAGAAACCCTTACGCGTAAAAATGATGCAGGCATAGATAGCACCATCGGAAATTCTAAAATGATGGAAGACAGTGCCGACACAGCCGAAAAAGAAAATCTTAACCAATTGGCTGCACGCCTACAAAAATTCATTCAACAATTAGAATTTGCACTCATACGTATCAAAAATGGTACTTATGGTATTTGCATTGATACAGGCAAACTCATTCCCAAAGAAAGATTACGCATAGTGCCACACACACAACATTCCATAGAAGCCAAATTAGCAAAAAAATAACTCTTATACAAAACCATTGGATTTTTTAACAAGCCATATAGAAGCACTTATCTTCTGCACCACCGAACCCATTACAATAGAAGATATGCAAAAATGTCTTTCCGAAATGTTGGCTACAGAAGTACCTAACAAAGACATAGAGCAATCTGTAGAAAAATTATTGCACAAATACCAACGCGGTGATTATGCCTTTCAATTGTACCCCATAGCACAAGGCTATCTCTTTCAAACCAAACCCGAATACCAAGCAAGCGTAGCTAACCTGCTCAAATTCAAATCAAAAAAGAAACTCTCAAAAGCTGCCTTAGAAACATTGGCTATTATTGCTTACAAACAACCCGTAACAAAAACAGAAGTAGAACAAATTAGAGGAGTCAATTGCGACTACACTTTCCAAAGACTTTTGGAAAAAGAACTCATCAGCATCAAAGGAAAAGCTGAATCCGCAGGAAGACCTCTGCTCTATGCCACAAGCCAAAAATTTATGGAATATTTTGGCATCAATAGTATAGAAGAATTGCCCCAACCTAAAGACTTCTCTCCCTCTAACACAGAAGATGAAGAAAAAAGCCACGAAAGTGCCAACACAGAAAACGAAAATACCCAAGAATAACCTCTCCCGACTCCATCTCAATCTTAGACAATCTCATGGATAATGACAAAAAAAAGTACTCCTCTGAGTACAAAGGCAACCCCAAAGGTTCCGATAAAAAACGCTATAGTTCATCAAAAAGCAACTCCGAAGGGGGTTTTAAAAAAAACTTTAAAAGCAGCAGCCAAGACAATAACGGCGGATTCAAAAAGAAATTTAACAACGACTCCGAAGGGGGTTTCAAAAGAAATTTCAGAAGCAACAACCAAGACAACAACGGCGGATTCAAAAAGAAATTTAACAACGACTCCGAAGGAGGTTTCAAAAGAAACTTTAGAAGCAATAACCAAGACAACAACGGTGGGTTCAAAAAGAAATTTAAC
>RDZE01000042.1 GCA_004293905.1 Cytophagales bacterium
CACTTGCACCCCTCTTGGATTCAAGTACAATGGGTAGATGTGCAACAATTTCAGTAATATTTTAAAAAGTCCTCCATCTAATATTTTTTTATTCTCCCCCCTCTCAGACTTTGCTAATATTCTCCAGCACCTCTTCCAAACCAAATCCCTCAATAAATATAACACGATATGAGTAAGTCCGTATTTCCAAATTTTAGACAACCTTTGCATCTTTTTTTTGTTGTTTACAACTCGAAATCAGCTCTTTATGAGCTTGTTTCATAATGTTAAATAGATTGCTATCTTTACAGCTTATTCAATAGTACTGATTGTGGGGTACACTATACAGTTATCAAAATAATAGATAGAAATGGATTTTAAAAAAGATGAGGTATCAACTTCAAGAGGCTTTTTTTCAATTAAAGAGGAAAAAAATCAAGAAAGCGTTACAATCATAGTAATTGATATAGATTATGAGAATTCAGTTGGATTGGTAATAATCTATGAAGACGGTTATATATATTTTGATTGTTTGAATAAAAATGATGAAACACTAAAAAACGAAAACTGGTCAATACAATTTTCAAGTGTTGAAGATATTTTGACTAATCTCTCTGAATTTTTGATAAAAAAAATACAATAAAATCGCCCTGCTATTTTAAGTTTATACCCTAACCATTTTTAATAACTCGCCAATCTCCCCCACCCTCACAAGCGAAGCCAGCACCTTCAAACACCTCTTCCAAACCAAAATCCTTCAAAGCGTTTTTTTAAAAAAAATAGGCTGCCTTTTTGCTGAGACAACCTACTTTTTGTGAGTGTTAATTGATTTTTTAACCTCCTATGAGAATAAACGCACCCCAATAGTAAGGTGTTTTGAACTGTTCTTTGAGTTGTAACTGTGCATTTTTGAAAGCCAACACCTTATCGCCTGTTTTGGCATATTCAGTGTAGAAAAGCGTCATTAGTTTTTGAGTGGCTTCATCACTTACTTTCCAAAGGCTCATAATCATAGCATTCGCGCCTGCCACTTTGAAAGCACGTTGCAAACCATAAACACCCTCTCCCGATTTTACATCGCCCAAACCTGTTTCGCAAGCCGAAAGCACCACTAAGGCTACATTGGAGAGGTCTAAGGTAGTTACTTCGAAAGCCGTCAAGATGCCATTGTCTTTGTCGTCTATGCCTACACTTTTTTCATTTTCTTCCAATACTTGTTCTGCATCTGCTAACATAAGCCCAGAGCGCAGTAGTGGGTTTTCTTTGGCTTTTGAAGGTTCTATCCCAAATATTTTTTTGTCTTCGTTTTCTTTCACATCATTTTGGAAATAACCGTGTGTAGCTATGTGCAATATAGAAAGCCCTGCGAACGATTTTACCTTATTTTCTGTGGCTTGTTCGCCTGAGAAAAGTTGGGTTTTATAGCCTGCCGTATTCATAATTTTTTGAATGGTTTCGATTTCCAATTTAGTGCCGGGCAAAGGGGTTATTTTTCCTGCTGAGCCATAAGAAGGGAAACCTACCAAAGCCATTTGTTTTTGGGCAGTGTTGCTTTTTTGGCTTTTAAAACTAAGAATGTCTTTTGCGTTGGTAAGTGTTACAAAGGTTTTTTCTTCGCCCAAAAATTTCCCATCAGGTTTTTGGAGTGTCGCCATGTTCACTTGGTTATAGATACCATCAAGAGTAAGGTATATCTTGGTTTTATCTCCGACCAAAGGCTCTATTTTTTGCCAATATTGCCCATAACTTATCTTGTCAGCAGCTTGGTTTTTAATAAGGTTGCGGTATACTTTGTAGTATTTTCCGTCTAACTCATTGCCATTTTTGAGCACTACCAACTGTGGCGCGGTTTGGTTTTTGGTGATTACGACCGCCGCATATTGCACGCTATCAGGAACAAGTTTTTTGTTAAACCAATTAAACTGAATAATATCTACAATGGCTTCATCTTCGACAAGTGCATTTTTAACCATTTCATAGGTGATGTTTTCCTCTTCGAATTCTTTACTGAAAGAAGCAGAACGTTGCGAAAGTGATTTTTCCAATTGGTTGGCTACTTGTTCTAAGGAGTCGCGATTGATTTGTTGCTCCGTGAGTTCTTCTTTAGAAAATTCGTAGAGTTTTGCCAATAGTTCTTTAGTATCTACCCAAGTGTTATAGTCTTTGATGAGTTGGGGGTCATTGCTGCTTAATATTTGTTTTTTTATTTTATTGGAAGCAGAGAGCAAAATGGCTTTGGTAGCAAGGTGGTTGTTATACATTTCTTTGAGCAGTGCCTCATCGGGGTATTGGCTTACGAAAGCATAAAAACGCATAAAAGTAGGTCGGAGTTTGTTCCAATATTTTTCTTTTTCGGCTTCGCTCATTGCAGGGAAATACGATTTCACGAAGTTGTCTTCTTTTTCTAACACTTGCAAATAGAGTGCTTCAGCTTCTTTAGGTCGGTTGGTTTGCCAATAGAGCAGTGCCATGTCTTCTTGTGCTTGTGCATATTTGGGGTGGCTTTCGCCCAAAACGGTTCGGCTTATTTCCATTGCTTCTTTGAGCAGTGGCTCGGCTTCGGCTTCGCGGTTTTGCATACGATAAAAATTGCCCAAATTGCTGATGGTGCTGGCATAAGAAGGGTGTTGTTTGCCAAATTTTTTCTCATAAATGCTTTGTGCTTCTTTGAGTTTGGCTTCTACTTCGCTGTTTTTTCCCATCAATACATAGAGTGCCGCCAAGTTGTTGAGCATGTGCGCATAGTCGGGGTGGTTTTTCTTCCATTGGGCTTCTTTTCTTTTGATGGCATCTAAATAAATGGCTTCGGCTTCTGTGTATTTGCCCATTTCTTGGTAAAGCAATGCTAAATTCACCAAAAGGCGTTGGTAATTGTTAGAGCCTTCTTTGAGGGAGCTATTCGCTATTTGAATGGCTTCTTTGAAGAGCATTTCCGATTCTGTAAAACGCCCCATCACTTGCAATAGTACCGCTTTGTTGTTGATTGTGATGGCATATTGGCTGCTGCTTTTTCCTTCGGTTTGGGTTACGATGCCGATGGCTTCATTGATGAGGCTCTCGGCTTCGCTGTAGCGTCCCAAATCTTTATAGAGCATGGCTTTATTGTTCAGCGAAGAAGCATAAGCAGTACTATTAACCCCTAATACTTGTTTTCTTTGTTCTAAGGCTGTTTGGGTAAAAGTTTCGGCTTCGGCATATCTTCCTGTGCTGTGGTAGAGGAGTGCTACATTGGCGATGGTCTGCATGTAGTTTGCTGTTTGTGTTAGGTTATTTTTTTGGAACACATTCATTGCTTTTCCAAAAGCCCACTCCGCCATTTTGAATCGGCTACCAGAAAGACTCATCTGCCCCAATTCGTTGAAATCTTGCCCATCGCGCTGTGGGTCATTGCTTGCGACAAGGTTATTTTCGAGGTTGCTTGCGCGGTCGCTTGCCATGAGGGTAAGGTCTTTGAGTTTGCTGAATTTTTCTTTTTCTTCGAAAACCCCTGCATTATCGCTGAAAGCAACCACAAAACTGAAAGTAGTGGTATCGTAGTCGTGTCGTGCGGTTTCTATGCGATTTTCTATTTCTTGTTGTGCAGCATCTTTGATTTTGTCCTTGATTTTATCCTTGTCTAAGACAGAGGTGGGGTCTTTGACAATGTCCCCTGCATTCTTTTTGATGATAGTACCTATCTGGGCATGAGCCATTGACACTCCAAAACCTATCAGTATGAAGCATGTCAGTGTGAGTGTGTGAAAAATTTTCATTGTTAGATAATAACGATTTGAGTTTCTTAGAAGTAAAGATACTGAAAAGAAAGTAAAAAATTACATAAAAATTACATTATCGATTAGAATAAAGATTTTTGTATAAAATTTTGTTGGAATTGTGGTCTTTGAGGTGTGGTTTGGATTTCTTTTTTTTGCAGTTGCTCTATAAAATAATCGGCTAAAGTAGGGGCAAGTGTGTTTTCGGGTTCGTGTGCAAAAAAGTAAATACTTTCCAATCCTTTTTTTTGCCATTGGTCTATTTTTTCTGTCCATTGGTCTATGCGTTCGTAATCGGTTTGGTGCAGGTTGTTGCCTACGAACCGAAGCATAAGTGTAGCCGTACTGAGGTGCATGTGTAGCACATCTCTACGCCCTGCGACATCGGTCATGAGGGCAGTAGCTTCGTAGCGTTGTAAAAGGTCTATGGCTTTTTGGAATTGGAGCGATTTGAAAAAATTTTCGTGCCGAAATTCTACCGCAATGGGTGTTTTCCAATGCGCTTGGTAGGCTAAAAAATCTTCTAACAGGCTTAGGTGTCGCGGTTCGAAATAGGGCGGTAATTGCAGAAAATACATGCCTATTTTTTCGCCCAAATAGCTCATATTATCAAAAAACAATTGGCTCAGGTTTTGGAAATCGCCTCTTAGCAACTGTTGATGACTAATTTCTTGCGGAATTTTTGGGCAGAAAGTAAAATGAGGCTGAGTTTGGCTGTGCCATTTGTGCACTGTATCGAGGTCAGGGATTCGGTAGTGGGTCAGGTTGAGTTCTATGGTATTGAACTGCTGGCTGTAGTGGTGCAAAAAATCTTTTTCTTTGGCATTTTTCGGGTAGAGATGCCCTATCCATGCTTTATGATTCCATATAGGGCAACCCACATAGATTTGCATGGCAGGGTGGCTTTTTTTGCCCTCTAAAAAGGTGATATTTTCAGCAGGAAGAGTAAAATCTACTTGACTAAAATTTGTTATTTTTCCAAATTCCATATTTTATACAATAACTTATTCATTATTTTTACGTTATCTTTGTGTGTTTTTTCAATGTTTCTTTTGACACTAAAATACTCCATGTCTTTTACATGCCTTACAAATATACGCTATTATTTTGGTTTGTTTTCTGTTCGAAAACAGTTTTTTCTCAATTTATTCCTCGTAGTGTTGATTATGCTCAAGAGGCACTTCGCTACTCTACGCCCAATTTCGGTGTAACGGCACGTTATCAGGGGCTTGCAGGCGCGCAGACGGCTATCGGAGGAGATATGGGCTCGCTAACGGGCAACCCTGCGGGTTTGGGCTTTTTCAAACGTGCTGAAATTAGTTTTAGCCCTACTTTTTATATTGGTGGTAGCTTTACAGATTACAATGGACAACTGCAAGAAAACTATATGCCTAAAATGTTGTTTGACAATGCGGGTTTGGTTTTTTCTTATACCAAAGACGACGAAGAAAGTGGCGCGCTCAGAGGAGTTACTGTAGGTTTTTCTTATAGTCGCATCAATAACTACAACAGAGATATACTTTACAATGGCGAAAACACGCAAAATTCTTTGTTAGATGCTTTTTTGGCACAATCCAATGGGAGCACTACAGTACTCAATTTTGAGAACCAACGCAATAGCATCAGCAATTTACCCGCTTTGGCGTATCACAGTTATCTGATACGCCCTACCGCCAACACTGCCAATACCGCCACTTATTTCCACGACTTCCAAGGGCAAAAAATACAACAATCGGAAAGAATACTCAGCGAGGGACGACAAAGCCAATGGACATTGGGAACTGCCGTTAATATTTCAGATAGGCTCTATATAGGGCTTTCTTTGGGCATACAGGGCATTAAGACCGAAAACAGAAACGAATTTACTGAACGCTCCTTGCAAACCAATGTACTCAACAATTATACTTTTACACAAAGAAATGAAGTCAGTGGCATCGGTTTTAATTCTACCTTAGGGCTCATATTCAGGGCTTTGAATATGTTTCGAGTAGGCGTTTCGGCAACTACACCTACTTACTATGAAATTTATGAGCAATATGGCAGCGAAATGAGTGCAAACTTTAACAATCTTAATTGGAAAAGTACCATAGTTACACAAAATAACCAAAAAACCAACGAAGGCGAATTTGAATACTACTTGCAAACCCCTTGGCGATTCAATGTGGGTTCGGCTATTTTTTTAGGCAAATTGGGCTTCCTTACGGCTGATATAGAGTACGTAGATTTCTCAAGTATCTTTCTACGACAACGCGAAGACAAAAGCCTATTCAACGCTGAAAATCAACGTATTATACAACGATACCAGCCTACATTCAACTACAGAATGGGGGCTGAACTGCGCTATCGTTCCATACGCCTACGAGGAGGTATAGCCCTCTATGGCGACCCTACAGACGCAGCAAAACTACCCGAAAATTTTACGCGACACCTCACCGCAGGCATAGGCTTAAGAAACGCAAACTTCTTTTTAGACTTGGCACTCCGAAATACTTACTACATAGAAAGATACGAACCATACCAACTTAACAGCAATCAACAACCCAGAATAGAAATCATACACCAAGAATGGTATATGTCTATGAGTATGGGATATTTTTTCTAAGCAATAGAAACCAAATAAAATTCTTTTTTGTTGTATATTTGCAGCCTCAAAGCCCAAAAAGAAACATGGCAAATCACTCCATAGAAGAAAAACAAAATGAAATCATAGATAATTTCGCCCTCCTTGATAGTTGGGAAGACAAATACGCCTACCTGATAGAATTGGGCAAAAAATGCCCTCCCCTGACCGATGAATACAAAACCGATGCCTACAAAATAAAGGGTTGCCAATCAAATGTATGGATTCATAGCTATCTTCAGCACGAAACACTCATTTATGAAGGCGACAGCGATGCCCTCATTGTCAAAGGATTGGTGAGTTTGCTCATTGATGTATTTTCAGGACAAACACCCCAAGCAATCCAAAATGCCGATTTATATTTCATAGAAAAGATAGGCATGCAACAGCACCTCTCGATGACCAGAGTAAATGGCTTGGCATCTATGATTAAACAAATGAAACTACAAGCAATACAATTTCAACACTCCTCATGAACCCTACCCCCGAAACCCTCAAAGAAAAAGTACTAAGCGTACTCAAAACGATTTATGACCCTGAAATACCCGTAGATATTTTTGAGTTAGGACTTATCTATGATATTAAGGTCTATCCTCCGCTCAATAATGTTCATATCTTAATGACTCTGACCACGCCTAATTGCCCCTCAGCCGAAGAATTACCGGGCGAAGTACAAAGCAAAGTAAAGGCTATATCGGGCGTAGGCGAAGTAGATGTAGAAATCACTTTTGACCCTCCCTACTCTACTGACATGATGTCGGAAGTTGCTAAATTAGAATTGGGCTTTTTATAACAATCATACAAATTACTAATCACTAACAAAACAATGCAAGATTACGAAAATTTACCCGAACAAATCGTTATTGCGGTCAATGCAAATAGCCAATTCATAAGCGGAAGTATGAACAAATACGAAGAGTACGAATTTGAACAAGTCAACAGTTACCTTCGCAAAGGCTATACGGTGAAGTATGTCAATGCTTTCCCCGCCTCGAACAATTCTACTTATTACTCATTAGTATTCACTTTAGAAAAAACATAATTTTATCAATCCTTTTCCACAATTTTCAATTTTATGTATCCTGAACATTTAGTTTTGCCTATGCGCCAAGAACTGACGCAAGTAGGCTTTGAAGAATTACGCACAAGCGACTCCGTAGAGCACTGTATACAAGACAACGAAGGTGTATTGTTGGTAGTTGTTAATTCTGTATGTGGTTGCGCGGCGGGTTCTGCTCGCCCTGGTGTACGTTTGGCATTGGAGAAATCTGCCAAAAAACCTGCTCACTTAGCCACAGTATTTGCAGGTGTAGACAAAGAAGCCGTTGCTAAAGCGCGTGAGTTTATGCTCCCCTACCCTCCTTCTTCGCCCTCAATAGCATTGTTCAAAAACAATGAATTGGTGCATTTTATTGAGCGTCATCATATAGAAGGCAGAACTGCGCAGATGATTGCCGACAATCTTATGGCGGCTTTTGAAGAGTTTTGTGCCTAAAGATATTAAAAGCATACACTGAAATAACAAGTGTATGCTTTTGCTTTTTTTAAGGTAAGTTTGTAAACGGTTGTTTGATATACACTACCCTTTCTATGGCTTTTTTGGGTATTGAACCATAAATGTGTGGGTATATTTCATCATTTGTTGAAGGTTCGTAGCGCAAAGTATCCCCTAAAATAGCTTCATTGAGGTACAAAATACATATTTCGGGTATTGCCATAAAATAACGCTCTAAAACGGGCTTGATTTGCACTTCTGTACTACAGTGTATAAATCCCTCCTCTTTCAATGAAGAAGCCTCATATTGCTCTTCATTGGCATATACTTTCCATATTTCGGGTGTCGTGATGTGGTATATCATACAGTAACTTTTTTTTCTGCTTCGTCTAAATAAAAAATTACTTCGTCTGAAATGGCAAAAACCTCCCTAAGCACAAACTCGGCATCTTTACTATTGCCATTGTTCTTCAAAGCGATGACTTCGCGTATTTTGGCATGCAAATCTTTGTGCACTTTTTCTAATTGATGAATAGCCTCTACATTTGCGTAGTTTTTGAGTGCTTTTTCATAAATCCACTTGCCCAATTCACAGTCTGTATGCGAAGTAGCTTGTTCGTGTGTGAGGGTTTCTTTTCCATCAAGGAAATTGCGAATGCGAAAACGCCAATTAAGGTGTTTGAATCGCGCTGTTGTGAAATCAAAATTCATGTCTGTAAGTTTTTTTTATAGAAAAGGTATTTTCGCAAATATATCATGGATTGTAAGATTTTTCCAAAAAAATCTACTTATTAATATCTCAAAAACAAAACTTTATATTCGTGTTGAATTGTTTTTGAATTGGCATAAAATTGGCACATTATTGAATCAATATTCTGTTTCTTCACCTTCTATCCTTTTTTTACCTATGATTACCGCAAAAAATATCCATACTACTACACCCGAAAACATTACAGCCCTGATCGATGAATGTATATCGGAAGGATTTTCACCTACTTTAGCATTGGTATTTACCTCTGTTATCTATGATTTAGATGTAATTTCAAAGCCTTTGGAAGCAAAAAATATACAAACTGTAGGCGTTACTACATCGGGTGAAATACAAGATTCGGAAGTACACGAAGACAGCATCAGTATCATGCTTTTAGACATAGACCCCACTCATTTCAAAGTAACCCTATTGGAACGCAACGAGGAAAGCGCGTTTATAAATAGCCAAAATTTAGCAAAACAAGCATTGGCAACTTTCGAAAAACCTGTGCTACTCCTTTTCTCTTCGGGGGTACGCATAGATGGACAAGAAGTAGTAGAGGGCATCAAAAGCATTACCGAAAATAAGGTTGATTTTTATGGTGGCTTGGCGGGCGATAATTTGCAAATGCAAAACACCTATGTATTTACCAACGAAAAAAAATCTGACAATGCTATTTTAGGCATTATTTTCAATGAAGGCAAAATAAGTGTAAAAGGTGTTTCTACCAGCGGTTGGGAAGCCGTAGGTACAGAAAAACGCATCACCAAATCGGAAGGCAATGTGGTTTATAGCATTGATAATGAGCCTGCTCTGCAAGTATTTTCAAAATATTTTGGCTTGGGCGATATCCAAGAAAATGATGTGGCGGCTGTCATCGGGGTTCGTTTTCCTTTGCAGCTCATGCGTGCCGATGGAACATCGGTTCTGCGCGCGCCATTGGTAGGGAACAAAGAAGATGGCTCATTGGTATTTGCAGGCACTGTGCCCGAAGGTTCTATGGTGAAATTTTCGACAGAGCCCGATTTCGAAGTCATAGAAAAAACTATAGAGCAAGTGGCAGACTTCAAAGAAACGCAAATGCAAGATGCCGATGCCCTGCTTGTGGTGTCGTGTGCGGCACGCAAACTCTCTTTCGGACCTATGGTAGAAGACGAAATTCAGGGGGTGCAAAATACTTGGAACGCGCCACTGATTGGATTTTTTGCCTATGGCGAAATAGGTTCTCTCAAAAATGGTACTTGTGATTTTCATAACGAAACTATTTCTTTAATAGTAATCAAAGAAAAATAAACGCTTTCTGTGCAAAAAGAACTGCAAGACATCATCGCGCAAATTCAAAATAGTGGCATTCCTTCGGAACTGCAAGACCGATGGGCAAAGCAATTGAAGCATCTCGAAAAACAAGCCGAACGTACTGAGTTCAAACTCAATAGGCTTGGTCAGGAGAAACAATCATTGAGTGCTTTTCTCAAAGAAAGTCTTGAGGTGATAGAGGAAAAAAAAGCCAATATAGAACAAGCAAACCAAGAACTATTGCAGGCGAATACGCGCCTACAAATAGCAGAGGAAGAATTGCGCCAAAATGCCGAAGAGCTCAAAATCATCAATGAATCGTTAGAACTGAAAATAGCCGAAAGAATCAAAGAGATAGAAAGGCAGAAAGCCATTATAGAGGAAAAAAACGAAAACATTACGAGCAGTATCAACTACGCGCTCAATATTCAGAAGGTGATTTTTCCTGACATCAGAGAGATAAAAAGTGTTTTCAAAGATGCTTTTGTCTTTTTCAAACCCCGTGATATTGTCTCAGGCGATTTTTATTGGTTTTATCAAAAAGAACACATCATCATTTTAGCCGCGATTGATTGTACGGGGCACGGCGTACCGGGGGCTTTTATGAGTATGATTGCCAATGAATTTTTGTACCAAATAGTGCACGAAAAACGCATTTATACCCCCGACCGTATTCTGAATACTTTGCACAGAAAAATAAGAAAAGCCCTCAAACAAGAACAAACCAATCACCAAGATGGTATGGATATGGCTTTGGTAAAAATCAATACCAAAACCCGTAAAATGTATTTTGCAGGGGCTAAAAACCCTTTGATATATATGCAGGAGGAGGAGATGCACCTTATCAAAGGCGACCGCTTTCCCGTAGGCGGTGGCGTAAAAGAGGAAGAACGCCGTTTTGCACTGCACGAAATAGACATAGAAAAACCAACTACTTTTTATCTCTTTTCTGATGGTTATCAAGACCAATTCGGAGGACCTAAGGGCAAAAAATTTATGACCCCTACTTTTAGGGCTTTATTGCACAAAATTCATCAACAACCTTGCGCGCTCCAAGAAAGAAAGCTGAAGAATATTTTTGAGGTATGGACAAAAGACTACGAACAAATAGACGATATTTTGGTATTAGGGCTGAAGATATGATTGCAGTTGTTCTAACATAAATATCTGTTGCTTGAGGTGTCCGTGTTCGGCTTCGCTATTGATGTAAAAAATACCTTTCTGACTCGCAAAAACTGCCAAAGAACCATCATCGGTTACGGTGGCATCGTTCTGCAAAACAGCACTGATTTGCTTTGACTTACAAAAGTTAAAAGTCTGTAAATCAGTGGTATAGAAAAAATCGCCTGTGCCCCAAGTAGTATTGTAAAAAACATCGGCGGCATCGCGCTCGAAAACACCTCCTTTGTAGTAGCAATAAATGGCATAACTTGCACTATTGCCATTGTTATGAATGGCTACGATTTGATTGTGTTTCAATAGAAATTCATCTACGATATAATCTGCCATTTTTTGTATCAGTATTTCGGCTTGCGCGCTATATTGGCTATAGCGTTGCAGAGTAGCACGAATGCCTACAGTGGTAAAAATTCGGTTGGGGTCAAAAGCGTAAGCAACTCCCTCAAAGTGGAACTGTATGAGCCTTTGCCCTGTGTGTTGCAATGCTACTACTGTACCTCCATACTGCTTAATAATAGCAAGCGCGGCTTCTACAGAGGTATTTTCGTTGTCGTGCATATTGAAATAAACAATGCCGTTGCGTTTTTCACTTTCATATACCTGAATATTGACCGTAGCATTGCCTAAAGTATAGGGTATGTTTTTTTGGCTCACCTGATAGGGTTGGGCAAAAACGAAAATAGGCGCGTAAAAACCGCACAAAAGGAAAAATAAACCAATAGAACGCATTACTTTTTTTGATGAAATGAAAACCAAAAGGAAAAAAAATATCGTAAAGATACAAAAATGAATATTGAATTATGAAAACATTTGGACTCTTATTTTTGGTAGGATTTGTTGTTTTGCAATCGTGCAAGCCACAGATGTATGGCAGAGAAACCCTATTGGGCACTTGGGTAACGAACGTTGATGAGCCTTTGGACGGAAAATGTACCATAGAATTTACTGCCCACAACGATAATACTACTTCTTATCAATTTTTGTATGAAAATGGGGATAGTTTTAGCGGCAGAGGCTTGGAATGGAAGTACAAATGCGGTGTTTTTAGGGAAAAATACGGAGATGGTAGCAGAGGTGTAGCCAAAATCAAATGGATTGATGAGAATAAATTTGATTTGGTGATTTTGAAAAACCAAAAAACAGAACTCTACAAAGGCAGAATCAGAACCTACGAAAGAAAAAGGGAATAAGCTCTCCCCTCGGAAATGGTCGAAGACCTTGCGTCTTATTTCAGCGAAACGGTCGCTTGGAGCGACCCCTTCGCTTTAGCTAAATCTCTATTTTTCACCGTCAGACCAAAGGTCTGACGGTGAAAAAAAAAATTTCGAGGCTACGCCTCGGGGGTGAATTGCCTATTTATTGCGCATTGTATTGCTTTATAGGGCTTACAAGCTTGCTCCGCAACGCTTGTTTTGCCCTAACGCCTACAATGATGCTACTTTTACTTATTTTAGCTCAAAAAAGAAGCCAAATAAACGCATTTATAAACTATGGGAGAAAGCGAAAACCAAGAGAATTGTTATAATTACTGGGCGTGTAACCATAACGAATGGTAGAATGGCAAAACTCCGAATCGCTGTACCAACTACCCCCACGCAAAACACGACCAGAGGCAGTGTTATTATTCACAGGGTTCGTTTTTGTGGCTTCAATACTGCTATAGAACTTTGCACCGTACCAATCCTGACACCATTCCCATACGTTCCCGCTCATATCGTACAAGCCCAATTCGTTCGGGGCTTTGGTCTTTACGGGGTGTGTTTTGCAATTATTGGCTTTTATCTTATCCGAATTCCATTCCCCTGATAATCTTGCATCGCCCGAATTTTCCCAATACCAAGCTACTTGATTGAGGTCATTACTGCCTGCATAAGTATAGCCTTTGCTTTTCTGCCCTCCTCTTGCGGCGTATTCCCATTCGGCTTCGGTAGGGAGGCGGTATTTTTTGCCTGTGAGTTGCTCAAGTTTGGGGAAAAAGCCATTCACGATGTCGTTCCAACTCACATTTGTTACAGGACATTCATCGCAGTTTTTATTTTCTGAGGGATTAGTCCCCATCACTGCCCGCCAAAGGGCTTGAGTTACTTCAGTTTCGGCAATGTAGTAGTCCGTAAGGGTTACGGTGTGTAGCAGTTCATCACCACCAAGATCACTACCCATTTGGAAAGAGCCTCCTTTTACCTTTATCATCTTGAAAGAAACGCCGTTGACGGTTACGGTGTAGGAAGAAGAATCAGTATCGGTTTGGCTTCGGGCTACCTGCCAGTGCAGTATGCCTAATAATAAGAATAATAAGGTCTTTTTCATATTTCTTTACTTTTATTCAAATACTACTGTGTAATTACAACAAAGTTAGTGATTTTACAATACTAAGGGTATTTTTTGCTATAAAAAATTATATATTTGAATTGAGCTTTTGCGACCCCTTAAACCTCGGAAATGGACGAAGACCTTGCTGATGGTGAGATGGAAGCCCCCTATTGGCAGCATTTGGTGATAAATAAAAAAATAGGACATTCCGTTGAAGAATGTCCTATTGAAAAGGGAGCATCAATAAGGCAATTGCTTAGTTAGGAATCACTACTGATTCTCCTAAACAGGGCAATGCTACGGTTTGTCCGCCCATACCATAGGTAAAAATTTCTTCACGTGTTGGGAATCCTTGTTGAGCCGCTGCCATTCCTTGCGAGTTGCCTGCTTTGGCATACATATTATAAGCGGCTATGTAGTTGGCTTTGCGCACTACAGGATTATCGCCTCCGCAACTGGTACGCATATACAAATTTCCTATCAAAGAATAGGCTTGAAATGCTTTAGAACCATCTAAAGAAACGGCTTGCAGGGCATTGCTTTTGGTGTTGATGCCAGCTTGTGCAAGAATCAATAGAATTTCTGCTTTTTGGGTGTTGTTTTCGGCATATTGCATGGCTTTCTCTAAATTTTGATAGTAGAGCGTATTGTCGCCTTTTGCTTTGTAAGCCAATGCCAATACATTGTATCGTTTGAAGTTAGGTTCTTTGCTTACTAAAGCCTCTGTAATCTCGATAAATTCGGGCATTTCTATGCATTTTCCGCTGGTGAGGGCATTGTACATTTTTTTGAGCAATTCGAGGTCGTTGGGGTTGGCTTTGTATTTGGGGTACATGGTCGTTTTCACGAAATCACAGTCTATTTTGATACATTCTTGGGCTTTGTTGTCTACAAATGTTTTGGTAGCTTTCCAAGTTTCGAGGGTTTGGTCGTTTTTGGCTAAGTTATTATTGATGATGTTAGAGGTCTTGTCGTAAATTTCTTGCATCTGTTCATCATTGATTTTGCCTGCATTTTTTTCTGAACAAGCAAGTACCATCAAGTTGTTTACATTGGTAGCGGCGGTAGCATCTCCGTTCATTTCTACTATTTTCTGATACAGGGCAAACATTTCAGAAAATTTTTCTGGTCTATCTTGCCAGTAAGTAAGCGCGCGAAGTCCCTTTCTATTCAAGATATTGGCTAAATCGCTGCTGTATTGTTTGGCTCTAAGGTCATACATTTCCATAGATTTGTCCTCGTATTGGCTTTTGAGTTGAGGGTCTGTTTCTACCTTAATGAGTTCATCATAGAGTTCCGCGCCTTTTTTATAAAGGTCGGGGTTGAGGTCAGGTGTATTGGTAATGAGCCATTCGAGAGGCTCTATCCCATTTTTGTATTGTTTTAAGAAAATGGCATCTTTGAGTACAGTCCATTTTTCTTGTGAGGCTTTTACATCAGCCCCCCAATTAAAAGTTTGGGCTTTGGCGTTGAATGTGGCAAATGCGAATCCGAAACAAAGAGTTAAAATGAAAAAACGTATAGTGTTCATAAGAAAGATGTTTGTTGTAAAAGGGTTATTAATGGAACTAAATACCTAAAAAGTTGTTTATTATTTCATTATTTTGGGGTGTAGGTAGTCTTTCTTTATAGTAGTGAATACGGAAGTCTAATAGATTTTTTGCGGGATTTTGGCTTATAAATTGTTTAAAATCAGCACGCCTACGTATGCTTGCATCGGCAGCGGGCGAAGGAGATAAGAGATACACCACTGGTATATGTAGAAAAGCGGGTTGAATGTTTTTAAGATACCATTTTTCGACCCATCGACTGTTGCAAGCTACCTTTTCAATGGGTTGCTGGCTAAGGATTTCGATAATGGCTTTTGTGTTATACTCTAAAACGCGAAGGCTTGTATCTAAGCAATTATTTTGTTTTCGCTCTATGCGTAGCGCGATGTCTGCCAAGGCAATTTGATTTTGTTGGAGGAGTGCTTCTTTTGCAGAGCGTTGTTGAAGATTGGGTGTGGCTTCGTAGATATTTTCCATGATGCGCCAAAAATTACTTTTTCCACTGCCCAAGTAAAACCATTCTCCATATTCGGGTTGGGTTGCGGAGGTGTTTTTCAGGTTTCTGTTACAAGGGAAGCTCCCCAAAATGAGCATTTTGGCATTCTGAGGCACAAAGGCATCAAAAGGATGTATTTCTATTTGATGATGGGCTTGAGTACGTTCCATTGTCCGTCTATGATGGTAGGAATAGGAATGCCTAAAAGGTGGCATACTAAGGGATAAATGTGGATGTTTTCGAAGGCGTTGATGGTAAGTCCCTTTCTGATGTCTTTGCCTACGGCATAAAAAATGCCTTGCATGTTCGGGCTTGTAGAGGCTGGGTATCCGTGTTGCCCAATGGACATTTTCCCTTTCTGCATTTGTTTGGCTTGGTTATCTGTCAGAAGTACATAGTTGGGTTTTGCTATGATGAGTATATCGCCTATACAAGGGTGCTTTTTGTAGTGCAAACTATCGGGTATGTCTGCTTTTTTATATACCCAAAAGTTTTGTTCTTTGGCTTTGATGTCTTGGTAAATTTTTTCTACGGAGTCAGGTTCGTTAATGTAGATATGTGTTTGCAATAAATTAGAAACGATATTGATATTGGGATTGCTAAGATTGGCTAAATCTTCAATCATAATATGTTCTTTTTGTGGATTTTCAAGGGTTTGCATGCCATGGTCAGATACGATGATGAGGTCTATGTCGTAAGGCATTTTTTTCAGTTTTTCCCATAATTGCCCTATGAGTGTGTCCATGTTGAGTACGGCAGTTTTTACCTCCTCTGATTCTGCCCCAAAACGATGCCCTTGAGTATCTACGTCAGAAAAATAGAGTGTGATGAGTTGAGGTCGCTCATTTTCAGGGAGTTGCAACCATTCTATTACTTTTTCTATGCGTTTTTGGTTGGGAAAAGCCGCATCGTATTGATAATAATAAGTAGGAAAAGAGCCTGTAACTGGTGCTTCGGAGCCTACCCAGAAGAAGGAGGCTGTTTTAAGCCCTTGTTGCTGTGCGTATTGCCAAAGAGGTACGCCCTGATACCAATTGGCATTTTGTACTTGTTTTTTATCACTGATTTGATAGGTTTGTTGCGTGGCTTTGTTGTAAAAAGTATTGTCAATGATGCCATGATTTTCGGCATACATTCCCGTAACGATGCTATAATGGTTGGGAAAAGTTTTGGACGGATAAATGGGTATCAATCCTTGTGCTTGTGTTCCTTCGGCTATAATTTTTTTAAAATTGGGTGCTTGGTATCGTTCCACATAATCGTAGCGAAAACCATCGAAAGATACCATCACTACATAGTTAGGTTTGTTTTTTTGCGCAAATATCTCCCCTTTCAATACTCCCAAAAAAAGAATAGAGAGCAATAAAAAAAATTTATTGGTTAACATATTTTTTATTCTATAAAAACTAAGTATTGATTGCAAAATTAAGAATAAATCTGATAAGGATAGGTATTTTTCACACAAATTCATTTACCCTATATCTCCTAATTGAGGTCTTATGAGAATTTCTTCTACTACCGTGCTGTGGCTCATTTGAAAAGCGTGCCATACGGCATTGGCAATGTCTTTGGCAGGCATAAAACGCTGTTCGGGGAGGTCAGTCCCGCTCCAGCTGTCTGTAAAAGTAGCTCCGGGTAAAATAGCGGTTACTTTGATGTTTTTTTCTTTGAGCTCCTGCCTCAACACTTTGGTCATGCCATAGAGTGCAAATTTAGCAATGCAATAAGAGCCTCCGTTGGTATAGGCGGTGATGCTTGCAGTGGAACACATATTAAAAATATGTCCATTTTTTTGGGCAATAATGGTGGGCAATAAATCTTTGGTAAGCCAATAAGCACTGTAGAGGTTGGTATTGAGCATCATTTCAAGATTTTTTTCGTCTTCCTCGTGTATTGTATTGGCGATGAACAAGCCTGCATTGTTGATAAGGGCAGCAATGGGCATTTTGAGTTCGAGTATGAATTGAGAAAATTGGGCTACTTGGGTTCTTTGGGCTACATCTACGGGCATGGTATAGAGGCGGCTTTGCTGGTCTTGGGGAAGTTCTTTTTTGAGATTTTCCAAGTCGTTGGCGTTTCTTGCGCAGGTGATTACTTGGTATTTTTGCTCCAAAAACAACAAGACAAGGGCTTTGCCTATGCCTTTAGTTCCACCTGTGATGACAATTAATTTTTCCATTTTAGAGATTTATTTTGCTTTTTCGTACAAATTTTAGTTATTTCGCTTTCATAAACAAATATTAAAACCAAAAAGTGAATTGGATTGCAGAATTAGGTAAGTTTATTATATTTTTAGGGCTTACTGTTGTCAATAGAGAGCGTTTTAAGGTATATGTTTCCTTAGTTCTTCATGAGTGTATCAATTTGGGCATTAGTTCAGTGTTCATCATTTCTATTGTTTCCACTTTTATTGGGGCAGTAAGTACATTGCAAACCGCTTATAATCTTATCAGTCCTTTGATACCTTTGTATATCATCGGTCAGGTAGTGCGCGATATGACACTTTTGGAGTTAGCCCCTACCCTTACTTGTTTGGTTTTGGCGGGCAAAGTAGGTTCTAATATTGCAGGTGAATTGGGGACAATGCGCATTACAGAGCAAATAGATGCTATAGAAGTGATGGGCATCAATGCGGCATCTTATTTGGTATTGCCCAAAATTATAGCAGCGATGATTACCTTCCCTATGTTGGTGATTGTGGCGGGTTTTCTTTCTTTGGTAGGTGGCTATATTGCTGGCACAGTAACGGGAATTATGACAGGAGAGGAATACATCAAGGGTATTCGCGAAGGTTTTATGACCTTTAGTGTTACTTTTGCTGTTATCAAAGCATTTACTTTTTCTTTCCTCATCGCGACTATTTCCTCTTTCAAGGGTTTTTATACTCAAGGAGGTGCGCTTGAGGTAGGACAATCGAGCACGCAAGCCGTAACAAGTAGTACTATTGCTATTCTTTGTGCAGATTATCTTTTAGCGCAACTCTTCTTGGCATAAGCAATACTAATGCATTTTATTTCTGAAAAATGATTTCTCTACGAAAAGTTTTGCCTTTGTATTGTAGCAATAAATAACCCTCTTTGGTAATTTTTGCCTTCATGTTTTTTTGTTCATTGAGCGTTATGTTGCCTTTTTCATCAATGTTCCAACTGCCCGATTGAAACCCCTCTACAGCATTAGAAGCGTCCCAAACGCCCGAAGATTGAAATTTTATCCAATCTGTTGCTGCAAGTGCTTGGTGTTTTCCCATTCCGCTCATGCTGTCATTGATTACTTTCCAAGTGCCTACAAGGGCTGAGTTTGCGACTGTAGTTTGTGCTTTTGCTTGATTCATAACCGCTAATAACAGTAGCATACTTATTAGCACCGTGAATTTTCCTGATTTAGTTGTTTTCATGTCGTTTAAAATATTAGAGTAATGAATAGTTGTCTAATCGGTAGGACAAGCAAATTGAAAAAAAGGTTGCTTCAGTTTTTGTAATATTTTTAGGTGATTACTAAAAAAACAAGCATTATGCTACTCGTTTATAAACGCGCCTGAACAATCGTTTTTGTAATAGTCAGCGCATTTTTATAGGTGCATACAAAGCCGTTTGCGCATTTAATTGGTAATATTGGTAGGTAGTAAAATCAGGATTGGGCATAATAACATTCTCTTTATCGCTTGAGTAATCATAAGAATAGCCCTGCTCTATGTTGCAAACCAAGAAATTTTCCCCAATTTCGGTAGTAGTCAAGCGTATACTCATAAAGCTAAAATAGGAAAGCACATTCATAGCCGATACAAGTTCTCCTGAAGGTGTATAATGCAACAGTAAGACACAAGTTTCTAAAGCCCCATATTTTACATTGTTGCTGTCTTTGTAATAGACTAAAAAACTCAAAAAATTGGGCAACATATCTACTTTTTGCAAAAAATAGTATGCCCTATGAGCCTCCAATTTTCGTATCGGACTTCGATTCAAACCAAGCGTATTTGCCACAAGCAAACCTGCATCAGGGGCAATATTAGGTATAGGCTCACCTTGCGAGTTATAAATTCTTTTGTGTATGAATTTATTCGCCCATTTGAAAGGAATAGGGTTCAGCGTAGCTAAGTTCTTTTCGCACATAGCCAAATAAGTACTATCAAAAACCCATTTCTCGGGCTTTTGGACAGAGGTAGGAAAGGAATTTTTGAACTGTTCGAAATCTTGCGCCCAAGCAGGGCAGGCAAAAAAAAGAAGCAAGAAAAAAAGGTTCTGTTTCATACTTATTGTATTTTAGTTTTGAAAATCCTTTGCTCAAAACTCAGCATATTTTATGACAGTAGATATTGCCCTATTGCTATTTTCACCTAAATCCTGCCTAAATTTACTGAAAAGTTTCTTCATTCATCAAATCATAAAAATTGTGAAAGTAGAGAGTATATTTCTTATTTTATGCGCGTTTTTTTATTTTTCACTATCTTTGCAGCAAAATAGCAATACAATGACTCTAAAAAATACTTCCCCCTTTTTTATTATTGGTTTACTAATACTTACTACTACCTGCAAACCTGAGCCCAAAAACGAAACAAAAAAAGCAGAAGAAATACTCCAAACAGCTACCATTCTTTCCCAACCCAAAGAGCTACAAAGCATATTCGAAAAAGAAGGTTGGAACGAATACACACTTTATCAAAAAATAAGAGAAAAAAATATCGATTTTTCGGTTCTATTACGCTTCATCAGAGCCGTGTACCACCTTCCAAATGAAAATTATGAGAAAAAACACACCAAAAAAGAATGGTATCTTGAAAGATTAGCACTTAGCGAATTTTTGCAAATTTTATTCTATTACAAGCAAGATTATCACAAAACTTTCATGGACATTGGCTCAGGCAATGGCGATAAACTATATGCGGCAGTTTGCATGGGTTTTGAAAAAGCCTATGGCGTAGAGTACGAGCAAAAACTCCACGAAGTAGCCCAAGAAGCCCTCCCCAATATGGTAGCCCAAAAACGCATAGAAATACAACAAGGAGATGCCACAAAACTCAAACCTGAATACTTCAACCAAGCCGATTTTATTTATATGTATTGTCCTTTGGTACTCTTCAAAGAAAAACAAGCAGAACTCGCCTACTCGCTCATCAAAAATATGCGCAACAATACACTCATTTACGAAGCAGGATTTGTCTATGTGCCTCACCTCAAAAAATACATTAACCTACCCGTAGAAGATGGCTACAGAGGAATGGCAGCATTTAAAAAAGAAAACAACAAGTATTATATAAAAACATTCATTTCTCACTGGGAAGAATTTTCCCTACAGAAACCCTAAAATTAGCAATAAACCCAATGATGCAAATACACCAAGCAGAATTCTTGCTTAGTAATACCGATTACCAAAAATGCCCTACCCCCGACAAACCTGAGTATGCCTTCATTGGTCGTTCCAATGTGGGCAAATCTTCTCTTCTCAATGCTCTTTGTAACAAAAAAGTAGCCCATACCTCGCAACAACCCGGTAAAACACGCTATATTAATCATTACCTCATCAACCAACATTGGTATCTTGTTGATTTGCCCGGCTATGGTTGGGCACGCGCCAGCAAAACTGACCGCAAAGAATGGGAAACCATGATAAAAGATTATCTCACACAACGCCCCAATCTATTGTGTGTTTTTCTATTGGTCGACATCAGACACGAACCCCAAAAAATAGACCTTGAATTTATGGAGTGGCTTGCCGAAGCAGGCGTACCATTTGTAATGATTTTTACAAAAGCAGATAAAATAGCAAAAACAAAAACAAAATACAAAGCCAGCCAATACCAACAAAAAATGAAAGAACAATGGGAAGAATTGCCCCAATATTTCATTACCTCCTCCGAAAACAAAGTAGGAATGGACTCACTATTGGAATTTATAGAACAGATAAACCTCAATTTTGAACAAAAATCTGAAAATTAATCTTTAATTTCGCAGCCAACTATTCTAATAACTCAAAATAGTAAAAATTTATACTAAAACAATAATAATACAATGCAACGTCTACTTACCACCTCCTTGGTGATTTTATTGCTCTCCTTAGCAAGCTGCCAAAATTCCCAAAAGCAGGGCGAACAAAAAGAAGAAAAAAAAGAACAAAAAGAAGAAGCCTCTAAGAAAAAAGTAAAAGAAACAGGCAATTACGACCGCAAATACAACGATATTGCGCGCTTCATAGCAGGCATGACAGCCTTAGAAGGAAGTGCCATAGCCGAATATCATAACAACCAAGAATGGAAAAACTATGCCAAAAGTAGCGATACTCTTTGGAAAGATATTTTAGACAAAAAAAGACCTGTAATGACACAATGGCGCGATGCAGAAATCAAGGAATTAGCCGCCACACAAGGCACACTCTTCTACCCTTTTAGCGGTCCCGATTTCTTACACGTATCTATATTTTTCCCAAAAATAGACACCGTCTACATGTTTGGCTTAGAACCCATCGGCAACACCCCCGATATTAAGAAAATAGTAGAAAAATCACTCCCCAATTACCTCTTATCACTACAAGCCTCCTTAGGAAGTATACTCAAAAATAGCTTCTTCATCACACGCGAGATGGCTTACGACTTTACAGGCGCGCGCACCAACGACATAGACGGCACATTGCCCGCACTAATGATGTTTTTAGTACGTACCAACCACGAAATCTTATTCTATGAACAAGTAGCCATTAACTCAGAAGGAAAATTAGAAAAAGCCGAAGGTGAAAAAAAGAAAGGCGTATATTATGGTACTAAAATAGAATTCAAACCCGCAGACGAAGAAGTAAGAAAAGTAATTTACTACTTTGGTGTAAACCTTTGCGATGACCCTTACATGACGATGGACGGCATGAAAACTAAAACTGAATTTGTTACCTTCCTCAAAAATATCCCTTTTAAAACCACCTACCTTAAATCAGCCTCTTACCTAATGCATGGCAACAATTACAGTACCATTCGTGAAATTATCCTCAGTAAATCAAAACATGTTTTCCAAGATGATTCAGGAATGGCATTCCGTAACTTTAACAATGACCAATGGGATTATGTACTCTTCGGAAAATACATAGGCCCTATCGATATCTTCCGCGGATACTACCAAAACGACTACGCCAAAGCATACGAAGACAAAAACAAAGTAAGACCTCTCACTTTTGGAATTGGTTACCAATACAAAGATGGAAGTTCTACGCTTATGTTGGCAAAGAAAAAATAAAAACCTTTCCTAAAATCTACTTACAACGCAGACGAACATAGAACTATTATGATTCGCTCTGCGTTCTTTTTGAGTAAAAATGCTGAAACCGTCATGAAACAAAAATTACTCCCTTATACTTTTGCCTTACTTTTTCTGTTTCCCACCCTTTATGCAGGAACTCAAAGCGGCGAAGAATGGCAAACAAAACTTACAATACACACCTCAAAAAGTAAACTATTGCAAAAAATTAGCCTCCACCTTTCCCCCTTAAACGAAGATATATGGCAAGCACTTTTGGCGGTACAATACAGAACATGGCGACAGCAATATATACCCGAATTTGATAATAGACAAAGAACTTACGAAAATAAAAAAGTAACCATCGCAGGTTATATGTATCCCTTAGAAGAAGCCTCTACACACGCTTTTTTTATGCTTTCTTATTATCCCATCAATATCTGTTTCTTTTGCGGTGGCGCAGGTCCTGAATCTGTAGTAGAAGTAAACATGAAAAACCCACTCAAACTTACCGATGGTAAAATAAAACTCACAGGCACGCTCCGATTGAACGAAGACGACCCCGAAAGACTTTTCTACATATTGCTTGACGCTGAACAAACTTATTAAAAATCTTTTTTTACTACACAATATCAACACACATGCAATCCACCTCCATTGCTTTTGAAAAAACAAAAGCCTTTTCAAAAGCCTTCAAAGATTATCTGCAAGAAAAAGAAGCCCTCAAAGATTTTTACCAACACCCGCCCCAAATCAACTATTTTGCCCAACAAATAGCATTGAAAGAAAAACAATACTCCTCTCAACAAAGGGCTATCTTAGTAAACACGCTCAAAAAACAATACCAAAATACCAACTTCTCCCCCATAAGCGAAACCCTCCAACTGCTTGAAAAAGAAAATACCTTTACCGTATGCACAGGGCATCAGCTTTGTTTACTTACAGGACCCGCCTACTTCATCTACAAAATCATCACAACCATCAACCTTGCAAATTCATTAAAAAAGCAATATCCCCAATACAATTTTATCCCATTTTATTGGTTAGCCAGCGAAGACCACGATTTCGAAGAGGTCAATCATCTTTATCTTTTTGGACAAAAATATACATGGGAAAGTCAGCAAAAAGGCGCAGTAGGGCGTTTTACTACTACTGATATGCAAAACTTTTGGGAAACCATCAGCCCTAAACTGAATGAAAATGTCGCTGAATTACCTAAAATCTATCAAGAAAGTAAAAATTTAGCCGAAGCCACCCGAAAAATAGTCCATTGGCTTTTTCCTAATGAAGCCATTGTATGCATAGACGGAGACGACCCTCAATTCAAAGCCACTTTTACACACATTCTCGAGGACGAACTCATACACCAAAACACCGAACGCATCATCAACCAAAGCAATGCGCTCTTTGCTCAAAAAGGATACGAAGCCCCTATCACCCCCCGCGAAATCAACTTATTCTACCTCACAGAACAACTTCGACAAAGAATAATCAAAAACGGTGAAACACAATGGCAAGTACTCAATACAGACCTACAGTTTTCAAGCACTGAAATCAAACAAATGTTGCAAGAAAACCCCGAAAAATTTAGCCCCAACGTACTCATGCGCCCTTTATACCAAGAAACCCTGCTGCCCAACTTAGCCTATATAGGGGGTCCGGCAGAGTTAGTATATTGGTTGCCGCTCAAACCATTGTTTGATTTCTACCAACTACCAATGCCCATACTCATGCCTCGTAATTTTGCGTTATACATAAATAACATAATTGGTAAAAAAATCCAAAAATTACAACTTGCTCCTGAAGAGCTATTCTTAACAGAGCAACAGCTTAAGAATGATTTCCTGCAAAAGCAAGGTGCTGATGACTTCCAATTACGAGAAGAAGAACAAACCCTTATAACACTTTTTGCAGAAATTACACAAAAAGCAAAACAAGTAGATGCTTCCTTAGAGGGGTATGTACAAGCCGAAAAACAAAAGAACTTAGACCAACTCAAAAATATAGAAAAAAGAATAAAAAAAGCCCTCGAGCAAAAATCTAAAACAGAAATAGACCAGTTGCAAAATCTAAAAAATAAACTATTCCCAGAAGACCAACTGCAAGAAAGAGTAGAAAACTTTCTCAATTTTTACCTCAATAACCCAGAATGGATTGCGCAAATGCAAAACGAATTAGACCCTTTTCATCATCAATTTTATATTGTGTATCAATAACTTTCTTAATATATTTGGTTTTTTCATCAAAAAAATATAATTTTGTGTAAAATTAAACCAAAAAACTTACGTTAATATCATAAAGCTATCTATACAATACATCAATTCATACTAAATTAAATATAATTAACAATAACTATGATGGTACTCAACTTTTTCACTGTTTTCTTTGTATCACTATTAGGCTTCACTCCTAAAATAGAAACATCGCCAATAGCTCTCTGCGATGGTAAACCCCTGATAGACAAATGTATACAAACCTTGCCAGCAGGCTATATTTTCTCGAAAAGCTATACCGTAGATGGGCAGGGTGGAGCAAAAAAAGTATTGGAATATGTACAAGTATTGAATGCCAACACTACCTATTTAATCAGTATTGCCAAAGGTCAAACCAGCGTAGATAAATTAGTAATACGCCTCAAAGATGCCACAGGCAAAGAAGTAGCTAATAATTACAATCAAGGTAAATACTATGCAGCCATTGCTTTTGCTTGCAAACAGACCAATAAATACACCATTACTTATACTTTCGAAACAGGTACTAATGATTTTTGCGCAGGAAGTGTATTGGCGTTCAAACGATAAAAATTCATAAATTTTCAATATAAAAGCACAAGCATTCAACCTTGTGCTTTTTTTTATTAAACGCTTGTTAAGTTATGTTAAAAAGAAAAACAGCCATTTCAATAGCATTACTTTTCGTTTGCATTTCATCAGGAATAGCACACGAATTTTGGCTCATAACCACCAAATTCATGATGGAGCCAAATACCCAAATAACTATACAACTAAAAGTAGGAGAAGGATTTGTAGGTGAAATATGGAAAGGAAAAATAAAAAATATAACTTTCTATGAAAATAACAAGAAAAAAAATCTTACTATCCAAGATACTGTTCTACAACAAATAATACTTGATTGCAAAGAAGTAGGAACACAATTATTGGTTTTAGAAAGTGATTTCAAAAAAATCACCTTAGAAGCTGAACAATTTAATGCTTATTTAGAAGAAGATGGATTAAATAATGTAATTAACCATCGAAAACAAAACCAAGAAATGACAAAATCTGCCACAGAACTTTATCAGAGATGTGCCAAAATGCTACTACAAGTAGGCAATGTATATACAAAACAGCATGCCAAAAAAGTAGGATTGCCCTTAGAAATTATACTATTACAAAACCCCTATGACCCAAATACCAAAGAAGTAGAAGCACAACTTTGGTTTGATAATAAAATACTCCCCAATGCAATGATAAAAGTTTGGTGGCACACAAAAGATGATGAAATTGCAAGCCCACAAAATTTGCAAACCAATGCGGAAGGCAAAATCAAAATACCTATTCGCAAAGAAGGGGTATATATGATAAGTGCCGTAAATATGATAAAGAACCAAGACGGACAATCCGATTGGCGTAGTTATTGGGCTTCTTATGTGTTTGGTTTTAGATAAACTCTTTGCCTATATTTTCGGCATCATTAACAAAATTACGAATTTTTTGCTCGTTTTCTTTTCTACAAATGAGCAATACATTGTCATATTCGGCTATCACCATGCCCTCTAAACCCTCAATCACAACCAATTTATCTTTAGGTGTTTTAATAATGCAATTCGAAGTATCATAAAGCATTTGTTTTCCACTCTTTACATTACCAACATCATCTTTAGGTGAAGCTTCATAAATAGCGCTCCAATTACCTAAATCAGACCAACCTACATCGCTTGCAATCACATAAATATTAGAAGCCTTCATCAAAACACCATAATCTATCGAGATATTTTTGCATTGTGAATATGCTTTTTTCAATGCATTTTCTTCCTTATCAGTATAAAAACTACCTTGTATTTCTTCAAAAACCTCTGCTATTTCGGGCAGGTGCTCTCTAAAAGCCTGCTGAATTGTTTTAACATTCCATATAAAAATGCCTGCATTCCAAACGAAATCGCCACTTTCAAAAAAAGCCTTTGCCAACGAAGCCTCAGGCTTTTCGGCAAAAAGTTTTACTTTTTTCACCTCTTTTTCTAAATATACGGCTTCGTCTTCTTCTATTTGTATATAGCCATAGTTTGTATCGGGGCGTGTAGGCGTAATGCCCAAGGTAATCAAAACATCTTCTTTAAAAGTATATTTCAGTGCCTTTTTCACTCGCTTAATAAAACGCTCCTCTTTTAAAATCATTTGGTCAGAGGGGGTAACCACAATATTAGCATCAGGATTGCGCTGTGCTATCTTATAACAAGCAAAAGCAATGCAAGGGGCTGTGTTTTTACGTTGAGGCTCTAAAAGTATTTGTTCATCAGTAATTTGTGGGAGTTGATTCTTCACAGTGCCATGATAGCTCTGGTTTGTTACAACGTATACATTTTCTATGGGGCATACTTGGCTAAATCTTTCAAAAGTTTGTTGAAGTAGTGTCTTTCCCGTACCCAAAATATCATGAAACTGCTTAGGGAAATTATTACGACTGAAAGGCCAAAGGCGTGTACCCGAACCACCAGCCATAATGACTACATACACATTTTTATTAATCATTTTTTGTATTTGAAATTTTGACCCAAATATAAAGCCTATCCCTTAAAACTAATAAAAACCCCATAAGATTTTTTAATTCTTTTTTGAAATCACTTGAAAATATGAAAACTTATTAGTTGTTTTGAAGTAAATTTAAAGTCTATGATTTCCCATTATAGAAAAGAACAAAATAGACAAAATAACAATTTATTATGATTATTATCACTGGAACATCTGGCTTTATTGCCAGTTGCTTAATAGAAAAACTTAATAAAGAAGGTTTTTTTTCAATAGTAGCAGTAGACGACTATACACCCACACCTAAAAACTCCGTCAAAGAGAAAAATCTTGCAAACAAAACCATTAAAGAAAAAGTAGACCGAAAAAATCTTTTTCAATGGCTTGAAAATAATACACAACAAATAGAATTTATCTTCCATTTAGGCGCACGTACTGATACAACCGAATTTAACCAAAGCATATTTGATGAGTTAAACCTTCATTATTCTCAAAAAATATGGAACTTTTGTACCCAAAATCAAATCCCTCTTGTGTATGCCTCTTCTGCCGCTACCTATGGCGAAGGTGAATTAGGTTATAATGATGACGAAAACATTATCAAACAATTACACCCCCTTAACCCTTACGGAAAATCAAAAAATGACTTCGATATATGGGCAATCGAACAGTCTAAACAAGGAAAAGAACCCCTATTTTGGGCAGGGTTAAAGTTTTTTAATGTTTATGGACCCAACGAATACCATAAAGGACGTATGGCTTCTGTTATTTTCCATACATTCAACCAAATAAAAGCTACACAATCTATGAAACTTTTCCGCTCACACCGCCCCGATTTTAAAGATGGTGAACAAATGCGCGACTTCGTATATGTAAAAGATGTAGTAGAGGTATGCTATTTTTTAATGAACCACCGTAAAAATTCAGGACTTTACAATCTTGGAACAGGCAAAGCCAGAACGTTTTTAGATTTGGTCAAGAATACTTTCAAAGCGATGAACGTACCCGAGAATATTAGTTTCATTGATACGCCCGAAGACATCAGAGATAAATACCAATACTTTACGGAAGCCAATATGGAAAAATTGAAAAACATAGGCTACAACAAACCATTCCTATCTCTGGAAGAAGGTGTAGAAGACTATGTAAGAAATTATTTGATGGAAAATAAATACCTGTAGGCTTGCTAAAAAAAGAACTCAGGGCTTTATACCTCCAAAAAAGACAAACAGAAATCTCTCATGAAGATGCCGAAATATTTTCGCTTCAGATGAGAGATATTTTTTTTGCAAAAATCAATCTTCAGCACTATAACAAAATCCACCTATTCCTGCCCATCAAAGAAAAAAAAGAAGTAAATACTTGGCTTATCATTCAAACACTTTGGACACAATTTCCCGAAACGCAAATATTAATACCCAAAGTAACCAACAATCAACTCCAACACTATTTACTCACCCCAGAAACACCCCTAAAACAAAACAATTGGGGAATCACAGAGCCCGAAGAAAGCCTATCACCTACCGACCTCATACCACAAATGGTACTTATCCCGCTGTTGTGCTACGATGCCAAAGGCAATAGAATAGGTTATGGAAAAGGCTATTATGACCGCTTTTTAGCCACATTGCCCCCCGAAACTTGGCGATTAGGGGTTTCATTTTTTCAAAATACCCCTTCAATTATAGCCGATACAAACCCCTACGACATTCCATTGCATGCCTGCCTCACACCCAAAGGAATACAATATTTTGAAAACTAAAGTTTTCTATACAAAGAAAAAACATTTACTTTGTATTTTTAGCGCATCACTCTAAACAACAGTCTTATGAAAAACTTTAAAAATATAGGCTTATTACTGATATTTACCACACTTGCCGTTTTTTATAATAATGCAAAAGCAAGCATTGTAAAAAAACTGACACAAGAAATGAAAGATAAATCTTCTTTCGAATTTATAGAAGATAGTGTCAAAGCCATTGCAAAAAAATGGAAAATCTCTGATTTTGAAGCTCCCCAATTGAAAGAGAAAATGGAAAAAGCGAGTGCCGAAGAGAAAAAAAGAATGGAAGAAAGATTGCAAGAAATGAAAGATAAATCCTCTCTCGAATTTACAGAAGATGGCAAATTTACTTTCATCATGTCCGCAGCAGGTGTTGAAGACAAAGCTACTGGTATTTGGGAGCTAAAAGATAAAAAATTAGTAACTAAAGATGATAAAGGAAAAGAAAGCGAAATTGAAGTAGTAGAAGTTTCTAAAAGCAAATTAGTACTAAAAGACAAAGAGGGGATCAAAATGACCTTAGTACCTATTGAAAATGAGAAATGAAAAAACCCCTTTCTATCATTCAAGAACCATTCGCAAGATTATTAAAACGTAAAAACTTTCTTAAAACTTGCTTTTTCAGAAAAAAAATGCTTACTTTGTATCTCCAAAAATCTGAAAATTTAAAACACAAATTGTCATGAAAAACTTTAAAAACTTATTCTTCTTTGTAGTATTGGCTGCAATCGCAGTTTCTTGTGGTGGCGATGCCAAATCAACCATTGCAAAAAAATGGAAAATCTCTGATTTTGAAGCTCCCCAAATGAAAGAGCAAATGGAAAAAGCCAGTGCCGAAGAGAAAAAAATGATGGAAGAAATGTTGAAAGAAATCAAAGATAAATCTTCTTTCGAATTTACAAAAGATGGCAAATTCACCATCAGCATGTCTGTAATGGGTGCCGAAAACAAAACTGCTGGTACTTGGGAATTGAAAGACAAAAAATTAGTAACTAAAGATGACAAAGGAAAAGAAAGCGAAATCGAAGTAGTAGAAGTTTCTGGAAGCAAATTAGTACTAAAAGACAAAGACGGTATCAAAATGACTTTAGTGCCTGCTGAATAAGTAAAACACACTAAATATATTTTTATATCATCAAAAAAGGCAACCTTTAGAGTTGCCTTTTTTAGTTTACAATTGTTTCAAAATCTCTTCTTTTTTCTGCCTAAACTCTTCTTCCGTAAGAATCCCTTTTTCCTTTAAGTCAGCTAAAATACGCAATTTTTCGGCAATTACTTCACCATTTGTACTAACGGTCGCCGCATCGGTCGATTCATTGGCTTTTTCTCCTTTCTTTTTCCAACCTACTTGCTCCTGAAGAACCGTTACGTACTCTTTGCCTTTCTCAAAAGCATCTTCATATACTTTTTTTGCATTGTCGAAACTAAAAGTATTCAAAACACCTTCTACCTCTAAATGTTTTTTGAAAACTTGACCCATAGCATAAGTAGAAGCCCCTGATAAAATAACCATAGGTACACCGCCCAACAAACTACCCAATACGGGAATTGTTTTCACAAAACTTGCCCCAATTTTTGCTAAAGTAGCACCCGCCAAAGAAGTAATCACACTACGACCAAATGCCTCAGAATAATCTTTTTCATAAATTTTACATAGTTCTTTGAGCATATTCAATTGAATAGCAGTAACCGCTGCCATATCCAGAAAAGGAACAGGAATTGCTCCCGCACCCATCGCCCACAACACGTGGCTATCGATGGTTTCATTTGCTTGTTCGTCTATACTTTTTGCCATAATTAAAACTTTATTTTTTTAAATTAGTATCCATAATTTTCAAATAGTTACAAAGAAACAAAACTATCCTTATCTTTTTTGCTAAAAAAAAAAATATTGCTATATTGGTGAAAACTTTTAGCAATCGTCTAATAACGTGGATAAATATTGGGATAAAGAACAACTTGAGCAACTCTCACGCGAAGAGCTTTGCGCCATTATTTTAGAAGAAAAAACACCTACAAATAACTTAGCTTATTTGGCAAGCATGTTCCTAAAAATAACAGGCATGATACTTTGGGAATACCACAAAACCCCCGAAGAAAACTTCTTCTTGCTTTATCGGGACATCAAAAAACCTATCAAAGTCAGTTATCAAACTTGGCAAAATAGCATACACCCCGAAGATTTAGACAAAATGATGGACAAACTCGATAGAGTAACTCCACACGAAGAGCAATGCCGTGTAATGAATAAAAAAGGGAGCTATCAATGGGTATTGGTCAAAGGAAAAAGCATCATAAAAACACCTGATATGACCAAAATGGTAGGAATATCGATAGACATACATAGACAAAAAAAAATAGAAGAGATACTTCTCAAAAGCGAAGAAAAATTCCGAAAACTCATAGAGCAAAATCCAAGTTGCATTGCTATTTATACCCATAAGAAATTTCTTTATGTCAATCCTGAATTTTTGAAATTAACAGGCTACAGCAAGAGTGAAATGGCACGCCTGCACCCCCTCCAACTTATTCATTATGACAACTACCCAGAAGCAAAAGAAAGATTTGAAAAAAGAGCACATGATAGCGAAAATGTTGAAACAAGGTACGATTTACAACTCGTATCAAGCGATGGACAATCTATCTGGGTAGATTTTCACGTAGGGCAAATTTACTATCAAGGGCAAAAAGCCTTCATCGCTAGTATCTATGACATCAGCCAACGAAAATTCATGGAACAAGAGCTTAAAAGTTCTAACGAACAACTAAAAGCAGTAGAAGAAGAACTCAGACAAAATGCCGAAGAACTTTATAGCATCAATGAAAATTTAGAATATACCAAACTACAATTGGAAAGATTATTGGAGAGTGAACAACTGACCAATAAGAAAATAGAAAAAAAGAATAAACAACTTTACACACAACGCCAAGAAGGTAAAAAAATGCTGAGAGAGCTCAAAAAAGCCCAAACACAACTTGTGCAGTCAGAAAAAATGGCATCATTAGGAATGTTAGTGGCAGGCGTTGCGCACGAAATCAATAACCCCATCAACTATATCAACTCCAGCAGTGAGGGGCTTAAAATTATCCTCAACGACATCATCACACTCTTGCAACAATATGACCAACTAACCCTCGATAATTTTCAGAAAAAATATGCAGAAATTAACCAAACCAAAGAAAATATAGAGTACCAAGAAATCATTACTGATGCCGCCGATTTGATAGAAAATATACACTCAGGAGCCGAACAAGTAGCCACTATAGTAAGAAGCCTGCGTAATTTTACAAGACAAGAAGAAGATTCGCTCAAATGGGTAGATGTACACCAACTTCTTGATACTACTTTGGTCATATTGCACAACCAATACAAAAAATTTTTACACATAGAGAAAGAATATGCAAACAATTTACCCAATATAGAATGTTACCCAAATAAACTCAGTCAAGTATTCATGAACTTACTCATGAATGCCATACAAGCCATACAAATAAGACAAAACCAAGACAAGGAGCACGAAGGCATCATATATATCAAAACATACTACCTCAATGAAACCAGCCTACAACTTGTAGCCATAGAGATAGAAGACAATGGAATGGGCGTACCCGAAAAATTAGGAAAAAAAGTATTTGAGCCTTTCGTTACCAGCAAAGATGTAGGCGAAGGAACAGGTTTAGGGCTTTCTATTTGTATGAGCATCATTGATAACCACAAAGGAACAATTGACTTTCAAAATTTACCCAACCAAAAAGGAGTAAAATTCAAAATATATCTACCCATCAAGCAAAAATAACTCTTCAGCAAAAGTCTTATGGAACAAAGCGAACATACATACGAAAAAAAAATTATACTCTATGTAGACGACGAGCCCAAAAACCTAAGCAGTTTTAAGTCCGTTTTCAGAAGATTTTATAAAATACTGGTTGCTGAATCTGCCCAAGAAGGTTTGGCTCTTATGCGCGATAACCCTATACATTTGGTCATTTCTGACCAGCGAATGCCCAAAATGACAGGCGTAGAGTTTTTGGAATTTATCTCCAAAGAATACCCCGATGTAACCCGTGTAATCATTACGGGCTACAGCGATATGGAGGCAATCGTAGAAGCCATCAATCGTGGAAAAGTATTTAGCTATGTTACAAAACCTTGGAAAACAGACGAACTAAAAATAACCATAGACCACGCCTTAGAAGCCTACCAACTCAAAAAACAGAACCAACAACTGATATTAGACCTTAAAAAGGTAAATGATGAGTTAGATAAATTTGTCTACAGTGCTGCCCACGACCTGCGCGCACCTATTACGACCATATTGGGTTTAATACACTTAGCCCGAATGGAAAACAACTTAGACACCATCAAAGAACTTCTCGAACTGAAAGAAAAAATGGCAAAAAAATTAGATGACTATATCCAAGACATCGTGAACTACTCCTTCAATATACATACAGAAGTACAAAAAGAACGTATTTATTTTGCCCCTCTTATCGAAAAAATTTTAGAAGACTATAAATATTATGAATCTTGTGAAGCCATAGAAAAATACTTGCATATAGAACAAGAAGAAGCCTTTTATAGCGACAAAGCAAGGTTAATGGTTATTCTGCAAAATGTGATAGAAAATGCCATCAGATACGCAAACGTAGAACAAGAAAAACCTTTTCTGAAAGTAGAAGTAAAGGTGAACACAGAAAGCGTAAGCATTAAAATAACCGACAATGGAATAGGCATCAAAGAAGAGTATCTGTCGCATATATTTGATATGTTTTTTAGGGCAAGTGATAAAAAACACGGCTCAGGTTTAGGGCTGTTCGTAGTCAAAGAAACCATAGAAAAACTCGATGGCGATATCTTGGTAGAATCGCAACATGGAAAAGGTACAATAGTAAATATTACCATTCCTAATTTAGAAAATCAACAAGAGGA
>RDZE01000043.1 GCA_004293905.1 Cytophagales bacterium
CTACAAAGATAGTTTGTATTTGTACTATTACAAAGACAAGGCGTGGACAACACCCAACTACCAAGGGGCTGAAAAAAATGCTGAAAATGATTATTGGACTCGAATTTGGCAAATAAAACACGATTTCAAAACCCATTTCAGAGCATTCCAAATAGAAAATGACCTTTATTTTCTGACCAATGCCGATACTACTATCTACAAATACGAAAACAATACACTCAAAGAAATCGGCAAAATACAACCAAAAAAAACCAAAGAACCCTATTTTTGATTGATAAAGACCTAAACAAAGTCTATTTTCTGATGGCAGAAAACATCACAATCATAGCAGAAGAACGCAACCGAGTAATGAAAACTATAAAATTTGATAAATAATAGTTAACTTTGTAAAATATAGGTTCAAAATATCTAAAAGAAAAACGATGAACAGATTTAAACTATTTACTTGGCTTGTTTTTATATTGTTGTTTTTTATCAAAACCACTACGGCGCAACAATTAAACGAAAACTTTACTAAAGAAAAACTTGAAAATCTGATAGATTCCCTCTCTCTGCCCTTCGATGCTACGCTCAATTACTCCATTAATAGCGAAAAACTTTTTGATAATGCCTTCACAGACGCAGAAAAAGAGGCGAGAAAAAACCTACTCATTGAGCGTCAGAGTACCGACCCCGACAACGGCAGATGGTTTGCACTCTATATCGATTTTTGCAAAGACAGTGTAGAAGAAGAAAAATACAGCAATTTAGCCATAGAAAAATACCAAAAGCAATTTCAAAGCAACGAAAAATCATTCATTAAAGGTTCTTTAATATTAGATTTGGGAGATGTTTATTATAGTAAAAAAGATTATCAGAAAGCCTTCCAACTCTACGAACAAGCCTATACACTTATGCCCGACAGCACACGTAGTGCCTTCAAATTAGGAATGATGTACTTGCTCAGTAATAGAATAGACCAAGCAAAGCAATTATTTGTCAGCGCGATGAACAACGATATAAATAACTATGAGGCGCAACTTATGTATGTATATAGTTTTATTTACAAAGCCATTCAGCAAGGAAATTTCAAGGAAGAAAATGCTTTAGTGATAGACTATAGTTATCTACAAAAAATGAGCAACTTAGATAAAAACAATATTTACGCCGCTACCCTTTTTCAATCGGCAAGGCTTTTTGAGATTTTTTATCCTATGTTGTTCCGCATCATCGATAAATATGACTCCGTTGATGATAAAAAAGCAAAAATATCGTACTTTTTTCAACCCACCGAAAAAGAGAAAGTAATCCTTAACGAAGCCGAAATATTTTTCCAAAGCCAATTAAAAAACCCGACATTCAGAACCAAACTTTTTATTTATGAAAGTTTAGGAATCATCAAAATACTACAAGGCAACCGCAAAGAAAGCGAAATGAACTACAAACAGGTACTCAATTTAGACCCTAAGCGTACCGTTTGCGAGTATGCCGTCAATTGTCTAATAATGTTATCGGCACTTGAAAAAGATTTTGCAAATGCTACTAAAATAGCTGCGCAAGAATACCAACTCCACAACAACGTGAAAAATGCCATTACTCATGTAGCCCTGCAATGGCGCATTTCAAAAACCAATAAAGAAGTCAAAACATTGGCAGACACTTACCTCGCAAAATACCCTAATGATTGGCAATTGAACCTATACAAAGGGATACTATTGCTAAAAGACAAGCAATCAGCAGAAGCAGTAGAGCAATTAACAAAAACAGTAAGATTAAACAAAGAGGAAAAAGATTCGCATCTATGGCATGGCTTGGCATTGCTTTCGGAAGGGAAAACTGAAAACGCCTATGATGCCCTACTCAATGCGAGTCTGATGGGTTTGGATACAGCAAAAAAGATTATCGAAACTTATTTCAAAAAGTAGCCTCTCCCCTACCCTTTTGCTTTTTTTCGCGCCCATGCCCATTCGTTGTCCTCTACTTTGAAGGCTTCGTAGTCGGGGTGTTGTTTCACGAGCAATTCAAAAATAAGCTGTATATGGGGTGTGTTTAGCTCCTCTTCTCCTAAATTCCTTATGCTAATACCATCAGAAACATTTTTACCTGAGTGTGCAAATGTCCAACTATAATCATCAAACAAAAGCCAACCTTCTTCTTTTAAAAGTTTGTCTACCAGAAAAAAAGCCATTCCATCAGTAGTCCAATGCTTTGCACCATCTATAAAACAGAAATCATACAAAGGCTGACACTGCTCTTTTTTGGTTTGTTTTTCTATCTCTTTTTTCAAAAACCAATTATAACTGTTGTGTTCCTTGTTCGCTTGCAAATGTTTTTCTACGCCACACAATGCAGCCCAATACTCTACCGTAGGTTGAAAAGAGGTATGCATTAAATCTACAGTAGTGATAGTGCCCATGCCATTTGCTTTGAGTGCAGCTGCCATAATACAAGCCGATTTCCCGTAGGCTGTTCCCAATTCTAAGATTTTTTTAGGCTTTTTTTCACGTATAAAAGTGTACAATCGTAGTGATTTTTCTTTGTTGATGTAGGGCAAATGTCCTATTGCCTTATAAATTTCTTCAAAATAGGTCATTCGCTTATATCCAAGTAGTTTGGGCTTGCAAGAGCAATGTATCTTTTTGTTGATTCTTTATTTGATGGTTAAAAGTATATTCATTGATTGGCTGTGTATCTACCAACAATGTTTCTTGCCATAGGCTTTCGGCTTTATACATTACTTCCAATTTAGTAAGTACTTTTTGCTGTAGCACCTCAATAGGCATACTCTCAACCATCCATTTTAGATAAATGGTATTATTGGTGTGCATATTTTGGTCTAAATCGTACCATTGCACCTGATAAGTATTGGAAATGAGAGGTGTTGTTATGTTTTCAAATTTGGGGAATTTTTCAGGTTTAAAATCTTCCAAAGCCGTAATCATTTGTTCCTTCACAAAATCGGGAAGAGCTATCATGGTTCTTTTTTTCAAATCTATTACCGTCCAATGTGTGTAGGCAGTAGCGATTAAATCTTTTTGTTGATTATACATTTCAAAGGCTCTATAAATAAAATACTTATCTTTTGCCTTTGGGTAAGTCATTATTTCGAACACATCTCCTTTTTTAGGCAAATGCTGTATCTCCATTTGCAAACGTGCTAACACCCACGCATAACCCTTTTCTATCAATTCGTGCGTGTCCAATCCCCAAGGGGCTACATTTTGCGCCGCTATTTCTTGCATATATTGAGCCAATGCCGTAATTTTCAAATTTCCCAAACAGTCTATTTCATTGTATCCTACTGTGTAGTGTTGGGTAGTTTGTATGTGTTGGTTGGTCATAATTTTATATCTTTGCCGTGTTCCTGAAAAAATTTTTTAGCATCTTTATAATAAATAGTGTCTTTTTTAGCATATTTTTTTAGCTTGTTGTAGTACAAAGCCGCCTTCAAATAGTTTTTTTCCTGCATCGCGTAGTCCGCCAAATTATAGAGTGTAGAGTGATAATACCCATATTCATACGCATTGATTTTTTCTGCAAAATCCATTGCTTTTAGAAAAAAATCATAGGATTTTTCTTTATTACCCCTTGTTTTTTCTAAATAACCAAGAAAATAATTAGCATAACGCCCATCTATACCATTATACCCAATTTGTTGAGCTTGCAATCTTTCCAACATTCTATAAGAAAGTGGTTCAACCAATTCATATTTCCCTAAAGTAAAACACAACACTGTAAAATCGCGATGAAAACAAGCATTCTCAGGATAGGTTTTATGCAAATACTCTGTAAGGTGAAAGGCTTCCTGTGGCTTGTTTTCCTCATTTCGGTAAATTTCAGTCAAAAAGTATTGGGCTTCGGTTTGTGTATAAAAAGCATTCAACGCCGCATTCTTAAGTTGTTCTAACCCCAAAGTTTTATCTCCTTTTTTAAAAAGAGCCATTACAGGTTTTAGCATAGCGTATTCATTGGGCAACCATACTGCATAATAATTATAAAGCCCCCTGCCAAACATAAGTTCAATATTATTCTGATTCAATTCTTCGCCTTTGTGCAAATAAGTAATGGCATTTTTCACAGCCCCAATTGCCTTTGCCCAATTTTTCCGCTCGCCGTGTATTCTACCTTTAAAAGCATACGCTGCCGAAAGAAAAAAGAAGGCTTCTATGTCATCATCGGAGGTTTTTTTGAGCCTTTCGGCATAGTAAATGGTTTGGTCTAAATAGTTTAGAAATGCAGCATCGTGTTCTCTATAATCTAAGCCCAAATGAGGTAAAATTTTCCACCAAGTATTAAGTGCTTTTAAAAAATAAGGCATTGGGTGTTCGGGGTACTTCTGCATAAACCAATCGTATTGTTGTTCGGCTTTATCAAATTGAAAATTATACATATCATTGATAGCCAGCACAATATCAATCCTCAGTTGAGGGTCATTAATAAGCATTTGAGGCTTTTTTGCCTCTGTTGTAGTTTGTCCGTATGTATATTGGAAAACCATACACAACACAAAACCAATAAATAAATACTTTATTTTCATATACCAAATAAACGAAAAAAGCACCTAAATTTTTTAATTTAAGTGCTTTAATTTTGTATTCTAAAATGGAGGGAGCGTGATGGGTTTCGAACCCACGACCCCCAGAACCACAATCTGGTGCTCTAACCAACTGAGCTACACACTCCATGTTATTCAAGAACTGGCTGCAAAGGTATACGTTTTTTTCGAGTATTCCAAAAAAGTAGCAAAAAATTTTAAATTCAAGTCTTAGCCCTTATCTTTGCACAGATTTTATCCAACTAAGATTTATGCCAAAAAACACCTCTATTCGTTCAGTACTCATCATTGGTTCGGGTCCCATAGTCATAGGGCAAGCCTGCGAATTTGATTATTCTGGCTCGCAAGCAGTACGCTCTCTCAAAGAAGAGGGCATAGAAGTAATTCTCATCAATTCTAACCCTGCCACCATCATGACCGACCCCGCTATGGCAGATGCAGTATACTTAAAACCCTTAGAGAAAAAATACATTGTCGAAATCTTAGAAAAACACGATATAGATGCCGTGCTACCTACCATGGGCGGGCAAACAGCTCTTAACTTGGCTATTGATTGCGAAAAAGCAGGCATCTGGGAAAAATACGGTGTCAAAATCATTGGTGTTGATATTCATGCCGTAGAAACCACCGAAGACAGGGAAAAATTCAGGCTTTGTATGAAAGCTTTAGGTGCGCACGTTTGCGAAGGGCGCACTGCCACTTCTTTTTTAGAAGGAAAAAAAATAGCGCAAGAAATTGGTTTTCCCTTAGTAATTCGCCCTTCTTATACCTTAGGCGGTACAGGAGGTGCTTTTGTGAACCACCCCGAAGATTTCAATGAAGCACTCAAAAACGGTCTGACAGCTTCCCCCATACACGAGGTATTAGTAGAACAAAGCATCATGGGCTGGAAAGAATTCGAGTTAGAACTCCTCCGCGATAGCATCGGCAATGTAATCATTATTTGCACCATCGAAAACTTCGACCCTATGGGCATTCATACAGGCGACTCTATCACTGTAGCCCCTGCCATGACACTCTCCGACAAACAATACCAAACAATGCGCAATTTGGCTATCAAATGCATGAATGGCATTGGGCAATTTGCGGGTGGTTGTAACATACAATTTGCTATGCACCCCGAAACCGAAGAAATTATAGTCATTGAAATCAACCCAAGGGTTTCGCGCTCTTCAGCATTGGCATCAAAAGCTACAGGATATCCCATTGCCAAAATTGCTGCCAAATTAGCACTTGGTTATAACTTAGACGAACTCCAAAACCAAATTACGGGCAGTACTTCTGCCTACTTCGAACCTACTATTGACTATGTTATAGTAAAAGTACCCCGTTGGAATTTTGATAAATTCAAAGGCGCAGATGTAAGCCTCGGACTGCAAATGAAAGCCGTAGGCGAAGCAATGGGTATAGGGCGAAACTTTCAGGAAGCATTGCAAAAAGCCTGTCAATCATTAGAAAACAGAAGAAACGGATTAGGGGCTGATGGAAAAGAACTCAATGACCAACAAAAAATTTTATACAGTTTAGAACACCCCAGCAGCGACCGAGTTTTTCATATCAAAGATGCATTTCGTTTGGGTATCTCTTTCAAAACCATCAAAAAACTGACACAAATAGACGATTGGTTTTTACACCAAATAGAAGACTTGGTTTTTTTCGAGAAAAAACTACAATCTCATAGTATCGACACAATTCCTGCTGAAATACTTTCAGAAGCAAAGAAAAAAGGCTATGCCGATAGGCAAATAGCGCACTTACTCCGATGTTTGGAAAGTCAAGTACATCAAAAAAGAATAAGTTTTGGCATCAAACGCGTTTTCAAATTAGTAGATACTTGCGCCGCCGAGTTCGAAGCAAAAACCCCCTACTATTACTCTACCTTCGATACACATCTATCCCAAAGTACTAACTTCACAGAAGCCCAGCTCAACGAATCGAACCAAAAAAGCAACAAGAAAAAAGTAATCGTATTGGGCTCCGGTCCTAACCGCATAGGGCAAGGCATAGAGTTCGACTATAGTTGTGTGCACGGAGTATTGGCTGCAAAAGAAGCAGGTTATGAAACCATTATGATTAACTGCAACCCCGAAACAGTATCTACAGATTTTGACATAGCCGATAAGCTCTACTTTGAACCTATTTTTTGGGAACACATTTATGATATTATACAACACGAAAAACCCGAAGGCGTCATAGTCCAATTAGGCGGACAAACAGCCCTTAAGTTAGCTGAAAAGTTAGACAGATATGGTATTAAAATCATAGGCACTACTTTCAAATCGTTAGATTTAGCAGAAGACCGCGGTAGATTCTCGAGCCTGCTCAAAGAATTAGACATTCCTTACCCACAATTTGGCTCTGTCAAAACAGCCGAAGAAGCCTTAGTACTTGCCAAAGATTTAGGATTTCCGTTATTGGTGCGTCCCTCTTATGTATTAGGTGGGCAAAGCATGAAAATCGTGCTCAATGAAGAAGAGTTAGAAGAACACGTAGTAAAAGTACTTAACGACCTTCCCGAAAATAATATTCTTTTAGACCACTTCTTAGACAAAGCCATAGAAGCCGAAGCCGATGCTATTTGCGATGGAGAAGATGTATATGTAATCGGTATTATGGAACATATAGAGCCCGCAGGCATACACTCAGGCGACTCTAATGCCATGCTTCCCCCCTTCTCCTTGAGTCCACTGCTCATAGAACAAATTGAAGTTTACACACGAAAAATAGCCTTAGCACTCAATACAGTAGGGCTTATTAATATACAATTTGCCATCAAAAACAATAAAGTTTATATCATTGAAGCCAACCCAAGAGCCTCGCGCACAGTGCCTTTCATTTGCAAAGCCTACCAAGAACCCTATATCAAGGCAGCTACAAAAGTAATGTTGGGAGATAAAAAAGTAAAAGACTTCACCTTTGAGCCTATCAAAAAAGGATATGCTATTAAAATACCTGTATTCTCTTTCAATAAGTTTCCTAATGTTAATAAAGAATTAGGACCTGAAATGAAATCTACGGGCGAAGCAATTTATTTTATTGAGAATCTACAAGATGAGTACTTTCAACAACTTCATAACGACCGAAATTTATACCTAAGCATGTGATCATAAGTATATTGTTGGCAGTCCGTAATGAGTCTGAACACATAATGACTTGTTTGGAACACTTAGAAAATCTAACACTTCCACAAGGAGTAAAGCAGGTAGAAATTTGCATTGGTAATGATAATTCTGAAGATGATACTTGGGAAAAACTCATAAAATACTGTGGTAATAACTCGAAATACCAAATTTTTAATATTTCTCCTTCTGAAAAGTCAAAACCTGCCAAAGCGGGTGTTTTGGCTCTTTTGGCAAAAAGAGCTAAAGGTGATTATCTATTCTTTACAGATGCAGACATAAAAACACCTAAAAATTGGCTTTGGGCTCATTTGCAAATGCATAGAAATGCTTTGCGTCCAAGTATTGTGAATGGTATTACCTATCCTATTGGTAATAATTGGCTTGCTAATTTTCAAACCATTGATTGGTGGTTTGCATTACAAGCATTGTCTTTATTGTCATTATTAGGAATATCGCCTACAGCTATGGGCAATAATATGAGTATGCCTAAACAATTATACCAAGATATAGGCGGCTATGAAGCTACTCCCGATAGCATAGCCGAAGATTTTGAACTTTCTCAATTGCACCTCTCAAAAAAAGGGAAAATATACCAACAATCTAATTTCAAGGCAGATTTCGCACTTACTTTACCCGAAAAAACTTGGGTTGCACTCATTCAACAACGTACTCGTTGGCTCAAGGGTGCTCTGCGCTTGAGTATCGTCTGGCGTTCTATGTTTATACTAAGTTTCTTTATTATTCCTTTATTGATGATATACTCCCCTATTTTATTCGTAGGTTATCAAATCATAAAAGCATTTTTTTGGCTATTCCAATTCCCACAATCACTAATAAACAAAAAACTAATCTTTTGTTTATTAGTATATGAATTGTATTATATTTTCATTTATGGAAAAGCATTGGCGAACCATTTTCTAAACAAGAAAATAGTTTGGAAAGGGCTCAATTATTGATGGCGATAAAGTGTTTATATTTTTTTAGCAGCCTTTGTTTCTAATGTATTTTCTTGGTACTTAGAGGGGCATTTCATCAGAATTTGTGAAGCATAAAACTGCCCATTTTTCATTGTCCCTATAATCACTACTTGTTCAGAGCGTTCAAAATCAGCGGGTTTAGGATTGTCATAAATCACCTTATTTGCTTCACCATTATTATCAACAATAACAAAAGAAAAGTAATTAGGGTCTTTTTGGGGGTTGTACTCCATACCCAATATATTTCCTTTTGCATCTTTCTTCAACTGCCCTACTATATGCACAGGCGAGTCATCTCCTGATTGTTCTAATTGTTTGGCTTCCTTAAAACTTACATACTTACTTGCATCACCCGCAGTACTCACCAACATAAATACTGCAACTGCTACCACTAAGATAGCTACGATATGAATTGGTTTCATGGCTTTATTTATTTTGAGTTATTAATTTCGTTTTCTATTCTGTTAATTTTTCTGTCTAAAAAAACAAGATATCCCACTATTCCTAATACCATTGTAACAATTACAGCAACCACTACATAAATTTTACCTTCAGCGCGTAGTGCATCTGCCATAGGCACTTTTTCTTCGGCTTTTGCCCAATAAGAAAGAAAAAAAACAAAACAGAACGTAATTATTCTTTTATAAAACATTTGATATGTATTAATTTTTTGAGATTAAGTAATTTTTAACTTTTATATAGCGTACTTTTATAGTAAATATCCACCAGCCCAACAATGTCCAAGCCAGTATAGCAGGATAAAAAACAAGCCTCATATTGCTATCAAGGTCGTAGGCATTGAATCCAGGGTTGCCTCCATTACCGGGGTGCAACGAATCAGTAAGGCGAGGCAATATAAATAACAAAGGAATCATTGCCGCATAAGCATAGATATTGTAGACAGCCGAAATGCCTGCTTTTTTTTGCTCATCTTTAATAGTATCGCGAAGGATAAAGTAAGCCAAATAAATAAGTAAAGCGATTGCAGAAGAAGTTTGTTTTACATCATTGCTCCATGCTTTTCCCCAAGTATAGTGCGCCCAAATCATACCTGTAAGCAAACCCAATATACCCCAAAAGACGCCTACTTGTGCCGCTTGTGATGCCCTAATATCTTCTATAGGTTTTTGATTGCGCAAATAGAGAACAGAATAAACTACTGAAGCCGTCAGAATGAGAATCATACCAAACCACATAGGCACATGAAAGTATAAATTTCTGATACTTTCATTAAGAATAGGCAATCGAGGTGTTGTAAATAAGAAACCCGCAATACAAGTATAGAGTAATAAGAGAACGGTGAGTATTTTCCACCAATTTTGATTCATCTTCATAGATTAAACTGAATACAAATAAAGTTTATAAACGCCAAAGGTACGGAAATAAAACCAACGAAACAATGATAACTATCATATTTATAGCCAATAAGGTCATCAATTCATCTTGTGTTGTTGTCCAAGCCAAGCCATCTAAGGCATTTTTAGAGGCTTTTAACAACATTAAGAAAGTAGGAATGATGATAGGAAAGCCCAATACAACAGTCATACCCAAAGATTGTTGTGTTTTAGAAGCAATGGCTGAAATCATAGTAAGGGTATTGGCTATGCTGATACAACCCAATACAAACACGTTGCTAAACAATAGCATATCAAGAATAGGATTGCCCAACATAAGAACATAGAAAACTAAGCCCACCCCACCCACTACTATAAGAATAAATGCATTGTAAATCAACTTTGCAATCAAAACAGCCAAGGGATTAGCTAAAGTATAATAATATAAATTCCTTTTATCCGATTCTTGTAAAAAACTCTTAGTAATAGCATTAGTAGCCGCAAATAGTATCATAATCCAAAAAAGAACGACCCAAGTAAGCCCTCCTATTTGCCCTACACGCAAGCCAAAACCCAAATAACATATCATCACTACATTAAGTATATAGAGCAACAATGCATTAAAAGTTTGCGGACTTTTCCACTCAATACGAATGTCTTTCCACAAGAGCGTCCAAATTTGCTTTACTAACATCAAAAATACAATTCTATTTATGGGCAAATATAGAAAAAATCAAATAATTTTCATTTTTTTGCTCTCTTAAATCAATTATCTCTTCTCGAAAATGAAAACAACAATTTTTTCCCTCATATTTTGCTTAGTCTTCATTGGCTTCAGCGAAAAAAATGTGCAAGCTCAAAAAAATGCCTATCAAATTTTTGATAAAACAGGCAAAAAAACTACCTATGAAGAAATGCTCAAAAATATCGCTAAAAGTGATATTGTCTTTTTTGGCGAATTGCATAACAATAGCATAGCGCATTGGTTAGAGTTAGAATTATTCATCGATTTATACAACATTCACAAAACCAATCTACTCATAGGCGCGGAAATGTTTGAAGCAGACAACCAACTCATTATCAATGAGTACTTTCAAAAGCACATAAGCACAAAAAATTTTGAAGAAGAAGCCAAACTATGGGATAACTACAAAACAGACTATAAGCCTATTGTAGAAAAAGCCCTGCAATACCAAATCCCCCTTATTGCCACCAATGTACCACGCCGCTACGCCTCTATGGTTGCTAAAAAAGGCTTAGAAAGTCTTAACTCATTGGAAAATACAGCCCTCAGCTATATGCCCCCCCTCCCTCTCGAAATCAACTTACAAGCACAATGCTACGCCAATATGATACAAATGATGCAAAATGGACATGGGGGTGACATGAAACCCGAAAACTTTGCCAAAGCCCAAGGGCTTAAAGATGCAACAATGGCATTCCATATCGAAAAATATTGGACACAAGGCAAAGTACTCTTACACTTCAATGGAGCTTACCACTCCGATAACTTCGAAGGGATATTGCTTTTTATCAAAAAAACAAAAAATATACAAACCATCTCTTTTGCCGAACAAGACCAAACAGAACAACTTGACAAAGAAAACATAGGTAAAGCAAATTTCATCATCATCAGCCCAAAAACAATGAGTAAAAGCTATTAAAAAGAAGATAATACTGTAGTCTAAGGTTTTTTTGAAAAAAAAAGTAATAAAATTCTATTTTGCCAAACTTTTTTCATAAAATTGCAGTTCGTTAATGGAGTGCATCTCTATTTTTTTTATATAAATAGTATGCATGCATAACATTTTTAGAGAAAAAGAACAAACATCAAACAATAAAAAAATCTATTTTTATGGCAGAAGCATATATTTTTGATGCCGTTCGTACTCCACGCGGCAAAGGTAAAAGTGATGGCTCTCTTCACAGCACACAACCTCTCAAACTTTTAACTACTCTCTTAGTCGCATTTCGCGAACGAAACCCTTCATTAGATACTTCTATGATTGACGACGTAGTTACAGGTTGCGTATCGCCCGTTGGCGAGCAAGGTGGCGACATAGCACGCACCGCAGTATTAGACGCTGGCTATGCCGATACAGTAGCAGGCGTACAACTCAATCGTTTTTGTTCATCGGGTTTAGAAGCCATCAATATCGCCGCTGCACACGTAATGGCAGGGCAACATCAAATGGTTATAGCGGGTGGCGTAGAGTCTATGTCGCGCGTACCTATGGGCTCTGACGGTGGTGCTCTATTTACTAACCCTGACCTCATCAGCCGTCATAAAATAGTACCACAAGGCATATCTGCTGACCTTATCGCCACTAAATATGGCTACACACGCGAAAATCTTGACAAATTTGCCGCTGACTCTCATACAAAAGCACACAACGCTTGGGAAAAAGGGCACTTCAATAAATCAATCGTAACTGTAAAAGATAACTTAGGCATTCCTGTTTTAGATAGAGATGAAGGTATCAGATTAGGCACTACCGTAGAAAGTTTAGGACAACTAAAACCTGCCTTCGAAATGATGGGCGAAATGGGTGGTCTATCTGCATTAGCACTTCAAAAATACCCAGAATTATCAAAAATTAACTATGTGCACCACGCAGGTAACTCTTCACAAATTACTGATGGAGCAGGCTTACTACTCATAGGTAGCAAAGAAGCAGGCGAAAAAATGGGGCTAAAACCTCGCGCACGCATTCACTCCTATACCATTGTAGGCTCCGAACCTACCATTATGCTTACAGGACCTGCACCTTCTACTGAGAAACTTTTGAAGAAAAATGGCATGAAAATATCTGACATTGATTTGTTTGAGGTAAATGAAGCCTTCTCGGTTGTGCCTATGTTATATATGGATTTATTAAGCATAGACCCCTCAAAAGTAAATCCTAATGGTGGCGCAATCGCTATGGGGCACCCCCTCGGCGGCACAGGAGCTATCATCTTAGGAACTTTACTTGATGAGTTAGAACGTCAAAACAAATCTTTAGGTTTGGCAACGCTTTGTATTGGTGGTGGAATGGGAATTTCTACTATCATCGAACGCATATAGTTTTTATAACAATATCATTTTAATTATTTTTTAATTCTTAAAAGAACCTTATATCTTAGAAAATCATGATATTATATAATGTAAACGAGGGTGTAGCAATAATCAGCTGGAATATGGAAGGCTACCCTATGAACGTACTGAACGAAAAATCGATAGAAGCCTTCAATGGTGCCATCGATAAAGCCATTGCCGATACGGAAGTAAAAGGCATCATCATCACCTCAGAGAAAGATTCATTTGTAGCAGGTGCTGACTTGAACATGATTACGCGCCTTTTCGAGCAGAAAGTAGATGCAAAACAAGGACTTGAAAATGCAAGAGCCTTGAATCAAGTATTTCGTAAATATGAAACTTGTGGCAAACCCGTAGCAACAGTAATTACTGGACACGCATTGGGTGGTGGCTTCGAAATTTGTTTGGCATCGCACTATCGCATTATGGTCAATAATCCCAAAGCCAAAGTAGGGCTTCCTGAGTCCAAAATAGGCTTACTTCCCGGCGCAGGGGGCACTCAACGTCTTCCTCGCTTAGTAGGTATCGAGGCTGCTGCTCCTCTTTTATTAGAAGGCAGAGAATTAGCCCCTGATAAAGCATTACAAACAGGGCTTATCAATGAATTAGTTTCAGACAAAGCCAATGGCATTGAAGCGGCTAAAAAATGGATTGCTGCCAACCCTAATGCCCTACAACCTTGGGACGAAAAAGATTTCAAACGTAATAAAGTAGTTGGGAGAGTAAATTATAAAGTACCTGGCGGTAATATTCAAAGCCCTAAAGGTGCTCAAGTAATGCTACCCGGTACTGCACTTCTAATGGGCAAAACATACGGAAACTACCCCGCACAATTAGCCATTATGAACTGTGTATATGAAGGCTTACAAGTACCTATAGAGCAAGGTTTAGAAATAGAATCTCGCTATTTCACTTCTTTATTAATGAGCCCCGTAGCTAAAAACATGGTACGTAGCTTATTTTTTGCATTAGGAGATGCAAACAAAGGAGTAGCAAGACCCAAAGGAGTAGCTCCTACCAATATTCAAAAAGTTGGCGTATTGGGTGCTGGAATGATGGGTGCTGGAATTGCTTATGTTACTGCCTTAGCTGGTATGCAAGTAGTACTAAAAGATGTAACACTTGAATCTGCCGAAAAAGGGAAAGACTACTCTCGCGACTTACTCAAAGCAAGTCTTAGCAAAGGTAAAATCACCAAAGAAAAAGAAGAACAAGTACTTGCATTAATCAAAACCACAGACAAAGCCGATGATATGCAAGGCTGTGATTTGATTATAGAAGCTGTATTCGAGCAAAGAGAACTCAAAAATAAAGTAACTCAAGAGGTTGAGAAATTCTTAACTTCTACTGCCGTATTTGGTTCTAATACCTCTACACTTCCTATCACAGGTTTGTCAGAGGCATCTACACGCCCTGAAAACTTCATAGGTATTCACTTCTTCTCACCCGTAGACAAAATGCCTTTGGTGGAGATTATTATGGGTAAACAAACTTCTGATTATGCCTTAGCCCTAACTATTGATTATGTATTAAAAATCAAAAAAACACCCATAGTCGTAAATGACTCACGCGGCTTCTATACTTCACGCTGTTTCAGTACTTATACAACAGAAGGTATCGAAATGATGGCAGAAGGTGTTAATGCTACTTTAGTAGAAAATGCAGGCAAAATGGCGGGTATGCCCGTAGGTCCTCTTGATGTAGCCGATGCAGTAGCTATAGACTTAGCATACAAAGTAATGAAACAAACCGAATTGGATACTGGAGAGAAAATAGAAGATATGCCAAGTGGTAAGGTAGTGAAAAAATTTGTAGAAGAGTTAGAGCGTTTTGGTAAAAAGAACAAAAAAGGCTACTATGAATACCCTGAAAATGGGAAAAAATATATTTGGCCCGGATTACAAGAACTCTATCCTTTAGCACAAACACAACCTACGTTGGAAGAAGCTAAAAAACGCCTTTTGCATCGTCAAGCGATTGAAGCGGTTCGCTGTTTAGAAGAAGGTGTTGTAGCCGATGTAGCCGATGCAGACATTGGTTCTATCTTGGCTTGGGGTTTCCCTCCTTATACAGGCGGTGTACTTTCATACATAGATATGATAGGTTTAGCTGCTTTTGTAAAAGAACTTGATGAATTAGCCGCCAAACATGGAGAGCGTTTTAAACCTACTGAACGCCTTCGTGAAATGGCAAAAAATGGTGAAACATTCCACCAAGTATATGCTAAGAAAAAAGAAAAAATGGAAACCGTAGGTTAAAATCTATTTAAAACATTTTCTGAAAAACCTCATGTAGCTCATGAGGTTTTTTTATTCTTTAATAATTTTGTAATTTTTGACACTTTTCTCCGTATAATAAAAAAATGATATTATATACACACATGAAAACAACAATTACTTTTTTAGTTTCTATATTCTTTGGTTTTGCGCTCATTTCATACAATACTTCTTGGGCAAAAGCACAATTAAAAACTGCCGCAGACCGCGACCTAAGGCAAAATAGTTTCCAGAGAGGCGAATATATACGCTATGGTATTTACTACATAGGCAGAATGGCAGAAGCCGAAATATCAGTAGATGCCAAAGAATACGTATTGCCTCACATGCCCAATCGCAAAGCGATGAAAGTAGATGTAAAGGGACGCACAACAGGCGTAGCTACTGCCTACAGAGTAGATGACCTATGGAGAAGCTATTTAGATGAAAAATCTGTTAATTCTTTGCGTTTTTATAGAGCATTAGAAGAAAACAAATACAGAAGGTTTGAACAAATAGACGTATACCCTTCGCAAATGTTAGCAAAAATGACTTTCGAGCAGTTTTCAGTAGATAGAAATGATAAGGTAAACTATGGCGCAGGCGATAAAATGGGTGTAACACAAGCTACTAAAGACAACCCTGTTTATATACAGCTTTTAGACCTATTCACACAAGATTTAGTAAGTGGGTATTATTATCTAAGAACATTGGACTATGCAAATATGCAACCCGGACAAATCATCACGATACCTGCTTATTTTGAGAATAAATACTATTCTTTCCAAGTCCGATTTGATGGAAAAGAAGCAACCCCTATTACTATCAGAACGCCTTCGGGAAGTGGAAAAGTAATGGCTTATAAATTTACTCCTGTAATGACGGGGCTTACTGCTGAGGAAGGAAGCACTGATGAAAGTTTCTTGTTTAGAGGTGCAGAACCTATACATTATTGGATATCTGCTGATGAAAATAAAATTCCATTGCGTGTAGAAACTAAAATATTTTTGGGTAAGCTAACCCTTGAATTAGAAGATTTCCGAAACCTGCGACACCCTATTAGCTTTCAATAGTTGTTCATTTATATAAACATAAAAGAACTATAAGGCTTTTTGCAAACCTTATAGTTCTTTTGTTTTTAGAGAGATAAATTTAGATTATTTTTTCAATGCCAAATTGATAAATTTATCTAATTCTGCTTCTAAATCTGTATATGCAGCAAGTTTTCCTTTAGAGGCTTCTATGGCTGTGAAACTTACTGAGTGATTTTCTTTTCCTAAGAAAGTGGCTTTCACTGCTTTACCCATCATTTTGTCTTCAAATTTATAATAAAACACTTTTTTGCCATCTTTTTCTACCATAGTAACTGTAGCATTGTCGTTTTTCATCATACTTTTGTAGTATTCTTTGTATGCTTCTTCACTTTCTAAATAAGCAGCATCGTTCAATTTATCTACACTGATGTCTACACTTCTAATTTTATCTTTTGATTCGGGAAAAAAGCTAATGGCTACTGATTTTTCACTGTCTACAGGGTCGCCTGCTTTTTTATAGCCATCTATGCTGTAATCTACATATACTTTTTTATCAAAAGCCTTCGCTTCCTCTTTTGTTTCTGTCTTTTCTTCTTTGTTTTCTACCTTTTCTTCTTTATTGGCATCTTCTTTTTTTTCTTGTTTAGCACCTCCACAGGCAAAAAACAATACAGATAATGCTACCAATGTGAGTTTGTGTTGGATTTTCATGAGTATTTGAGTTTTCAATGTTAAAAAAATTAAGTACCAAATAAGTAATATTTAAGCATAAAAACTATTTTTTTAACATTTTTTATTTTCCGATGCAAAATTTAGAAAAGATAAAATCTAATAAATCTTCGTTATTAATTTCTCCTACTATAGCCCCTAAATGATAAATAGCAGTGCGAATATCGGAGGCTATTAATTCGGTAGATACTTGTTTAGCAATATTATTTTTAGCTTTTTCAAGTGCTTCTAAGGTTTGTAGTAGGCTTTCATAGTGTCTTATATTTGTAACAATAGTTTTATCCTTATCAAAGCCATCTTTGAGAGTCATTTCTAACATTTTATTTTGTAAATTCTCTAATCCTTTTTTCTCAATGGCTGATATAAGAACGAGGCTGTTCTCAAAAGCATTTTGCCATGCTTCAAGGTTTTCATTGTTCAGTGTTTCAGTTTTATTGGCTACCAATAGATATTCATTTTTAAGCTCTTTTTGAAGGTTCTGTATTTCTTCTTTTGCCTCAGTTATGGTATGAGTAGTGGTATCTATCACATATAAGATGAGTGCTGCTTGGTTCATTTTCTGTTTGGCTCTTTCTATTCCCAATGCTTCTATGGTATCATTAGTAGGTCTTAGCCCTGCGGTATCAATGAGTCTAAATTTTATTCCTTCTACTATCAAAATATCTTCAATGGTATCGCGCGTAGTACCGGGAATATCTGATACTATGGCTTTTTCTTCGTTGAGTAAAGCATTCAGGAGTGTTGATTTACCTGCATTGGGTTTGCCTACAATGGCTATAGGTATTCCATTTTTGAGTGCATTGCCCGTTCTGAAGGATTCTGCTAGTTGTTTGATGGTTATTTCAAGAGTATTGATTTGTTTTTGTAGTTCTGTTCTATCGGCAAACTCTACATCTTCTTCTGAGAAATCAAGTTCTAATTCCAAGAGTGCAGCAAGTTGAATGAAGTCATTCCTCATTGTTTTGATGGTTGTTGAGTAGCCTCCTCTTAGTTGATTAATAGCCAAACGATGTGCGGCTTCAGAATCAGCAGCGATGAGGTCAGCTATGGCTTCGGCTTGTGCCAAATCAAAACGCCCATTGAGATAGGCTCTTTGTGTAAATTCACCTGCTTTGGCATATCTTGCTCCCATTTTACTATAGAGTTGTAAAATAGTTTGTATAATATAAGGAGAAGCATGACAACTAATTTCTACCATGTTTTCTTTTGTAAAAGAGTGAGGTTTTTTGAAAATTGCTACCAAAACTTCATCTATAATTGTTTTATTTTCGGCAGTAGTTTCTACAATGTGTCCGAAATGCAAGGTATGAGAGTTTAGCTGTGCCAATGGCGTTGCTTTTCTGCTTTCAAATATATGTTGTGTCATTTCGAGTGCTTCGTCTCCTGAAACCCTGATGAGGGCTATGGCGCCTGTCCCCCAAGCGGTTGAGAGGGCTACTATGGTGTCTTTTTTCATCATAACGATTTAACAAAAATATTTTCTGCCACCTCCTTAGAAAGAGTATGATGTTGTAAATCGTTGAGTACAATCTCTATGGAGTGGTCAAATTCATTTTTGGCTTTTATCTCTATGCGTGTATTAATGTGTATATTTAATTTGTTAAGCATTTTTAAAAACACAGGCGTATTTTCTTTTACAGCTACTACTATAATTTTTTTCATTAATGGTGCATGCAATAGTGTAAGTTCAGTAGGTCTATCAAGTATATTTCCCTCTGCATTGGGTATAGGGTCGCCGTGAGGGTCAAAAGCGGGGTAATTGAGAAATTCGTCTAAGCGTTCTATGAGTATAGAAGAGTTGATGTGTTCTAATTGTTCTGCTATTTCATGCACTTCGTCCCATTGGAAATTGAGTTTTTGACATAAAAATGTTTCCCATAATCTATGTTTTCTGATAAGATAAAGGGCTATTTTATGTCCATCGGTTGTTAGTCTTACGCCTTGGTATTTGATGTAGTGGATAAGTCCTTTGTTAGATAGTTTTTTAAGCATATCGCTCACTGAGGCTGCACTAAGGTCTATACTTTTCGCTATATCGTTTGTAGTTACGTCTAAATTGGGCGTTTTCTGAGAAAGATGGTAGATGGTTTTGAGGTAGTCTTCTTCTGTTAAGGTAAGTTTTTGATTATTTTCCATAATTCGAGAGTGATTTTTGTAATGAGTTTTTAACCATGTCTACCAATTTTTGGGGCTGTACTACTACTACTTTATCGCCATGTGAGAGTATTTCTGCTACGAGTTCGTAGGTAATCATGAGTTTGAACTTTACGATGAGTCCATTTTCTGTGTTTTCGGTTGTTTGTGTTTCATGTATAGGTTGAGTTTCTATATATTTTCCTTGTTGTTTATCAAATAGAAGTATTATTTCTTCGGGTTCGGCATTTGCAAGTACTGTGATGCCTAAGGCATTTTTAAAAAATATATTAGCGTCAAAATCTTCTTGTTGCCAGAATTCCTCCTCAGAAATAACAAGATTATTAATTCTATCTAAACCAAAGGTTCTGATTTGTTGATAAGTTTCATGATAGCCTGTAACATACCATCTATTCCAATATTCTTTAAGTAAATAGGGGTGTAATATGTGTTTTTTATTTTTTTTATTAGGCTCAAAATATTCATAATCAAAACTAACTTTTTTCTTATGCACAATAGCTGTTGTAAAGTCATTAAGCAACTCTATTCCTTTAAAGTAGGGCATTTTTTCAAATTGTATAATGCTTTCTGTTGTTTCAAAAGTCTGTTGTTTTACCTGTATGGCTTTAGCTATTTTATGTACGGCTTCTTTAAAATCTGCCAAGATAGGTATATTTTCAAACTGATTAAGTGTGCTTACAGCAAAATGCAACGCCATCAAATCATTGTTTTTCAATGGAATAGTTGTTTGCATACTAAAGGGCTGTGTGTAATAATAACCTTTGTTGTATCTATCAAATTCTATAGGGGCATCAAAGGCAAGTTTCATGTCTGCAATATCTTTTTTTAGCGTTCTATCCGAAACATAATCGTCTAATCGTCTTTCACAGGCTTCTTTAAGCGTTAGTAGGTCTACGTATTTTTTATAATTTAACACATCATCTATGATTCTGTATCGGGCATAAGCATCTTTATTGATAGGCATATTTTTTTTTCTAAGGGCAAATAGGCTGCACTTTCAGGTTTTTATTTTGAAACATCAAACAAAAATAGTCAAATAAGATGAATAAAAAAAATTTTGCTTCCTCTCAAATCAACTCCTTAGAAATACGAAAGAATAATCAATACAATGGGTTAAGTTATTTGTTTTTATCTATAAGCATATTGTTATTTATCATTTATCCTCAATTTGCACTTATATTGTTTATTTTTTCTCTTATCTGGGTTTTTCAACAGAAGAGTAAATACCAACTTTATATTGAGAAAAGAGATGGAAGTTGTGAAATTATAGAAAGTTCGGAAAAAACCGAGTTAGAAATATTATTTAAAGAATTAAAAAAAGAGATTCAAGTTCAGAAAAAATCTGTTGTTTTTTTATAATCACAAAGGCAGTTTTGTTTCAAGACTGCCTTTTGTTTCTTTCAAAATATTGAAAATTAACTATACACAAACATAACACAAATGATACGAAAGAATGAATTTCAACTGTTCCAAAGCATATTACAAGAGTGCTTGCAAAACCAAACTACATTGGAAGGTTTTTTAGAAAATAGGAATATATTTTTCATTAAAAGATTTCTGTATTTTTTAGATACTCAAAAAACCTCTTTCCAATTATTCACTAGTATTAAAAATAGGCTTTATGAACAATTAATAAGACATGAAAAGAACCCTTCTAATTTACGTAACTATGCTTATCACTTACTAACACACTATTATAATCAAGCACAGTATATAGAACGAGCCAATTTTTTCCTCCGTGAAGCGTACCAATTGGAAACGCCTTTATTTATAACACATTGATTCCTAATTCTTTAAGTTGCTCATCAGCTATTGTAGAGGGAGAGTTAATCATCATATCTCTACCAGCATTATTTTTGGGAAATGCTATAAAATCACGTATAGAGTCCGCACCTCCCATAATAGCACATAACCTATCAAAACCGAAAGCAATGCCTCCGTGTGGAGGTGTACCATACTCAAAAGCGTCCATTAAAAATCCAAATTGTGCCTTTGCTTGTTCAGGTGAAAAACCTAAAATGGAGAGCATTTTTTCTTGCATTTCTCTCTGAAAAATACGAATAGAGCCCCCTCCTACTTCTGTACCATTGATTACCATATCATAAGCATTAGCACGAACATTTCCCAAATCTCCATTTTCTAATAAAACGATGTCTTCATTTTTAGGTGATGTAAAAGGGTGGTGCATTGCATGCCATCGTTGTGTTTCATCGTCCCAATCTAACAATGGAAAATCTACAACCCATAAGGCTGAAAATTCATCTTTTTTACGCAATCCTAATCTGTTTCCCATCTCGAGTCTTAATTCACAGAGTTGTTTTCTTACTTTTTTTGCTTCGCCTGACATGATAAACATAAGGTCGCCTACATTTGATGACATTGTTTTTGCTATATTAGCTAATTCGTCTTGGTTGTAAAATTTATCAACGGACGATTTAAAAATATTCTCTGCCTCATGTCGTATATATACCAAGCCTTTTGCACCTATTTGAGGTCTTTTCACAAATTCTGTCAGTTCATCTATTTGTTTTCTTGTATATTGAGCACATCCTTTGGCAACAATACCTATTACTAATTCGGCTTCATCAAATACTTGAAAGCCTTTGCCTTTTATTATGGAATTCAGTTCTACAAATTTCATTTCAAATCTTGTATCGGGCTTATCACTACCATACCACTGCATAGCATCGGCATAAGTCATGGTAGGAAGTATGGGCAACTCCACGTTTTTCACTGTTTTGAATAGATGTTTGATTAAGCCTTCAAAGGTTTCTAAGATGTCTTCTTGGGTAATAAAAGACATTTCACAATCTATTTGTGTAAATTCGGGTTGTCGGTCTGCCCTTAGGTCTTCATCACGAAAACATTTTACAATTTGGTAGTATCGGTCAAAACCTGCTACCATTAGTATTTGTTTGAATGTTTGTGGTGATTGTGGCAGCGCGTAAAACTCACCCTTATTCATGCGCGAAGGTACAACAAAATCTCTTGCACCCTCAGGAGTTGATTTAATTAATACGGGGGTTTCTATGTCAATAAACCCTAAATTATCTAAGTATTGACGTGTTTGTTGATTGAGTTGATGCCTTAGTTCCAAATTTTTCCTTACCTCTGCTCTTCGCAAGTCTAAATATCTAAATTTCATTCTTAGTTCATCACCTCCATCTGTGTCATCTTCTATCAAAAAAGGTGGTGTTTTAGAAGCATTCAATATCGTTATTTCCTCCAGCATAATTTCTATGTCCCCCGTAGGCATATTAGGATTTTTAGATACTCGTTCTATTACAATACCTTTAGCACTAATAACATACTCTCTACCTACACTTTTGCAAATATCAATGATTGGTATAGGGGTTTTTCCTTCTTCTGCTAATAGTTGTATAACACCGTATCTATCGCGCACATCTATCCATAATAGTCCCCCTTTGTTACGCAATTTTTGCACCCATCCTGTAATAGTAACTTTTTTGCCTAAATCTTGTATTCTTAATTCTCCGCAGGTATGTGTTCTTAACATATTTTTTTATATGAATTTAAAAGTAAATTTATGATTGCAAAAATAAATCAAAATAGTTGAAAAGCAAAAGTGCCACCCTAAAATTAGAGAGGCACTTTATCAGAAATAATGAATAATGGTTTATTGAATAATAATTTTCCTTTGGAAAGTAGATGTATTCGTTTTTATTTCTAATATATACATTCCTTGTGTCAGATAACTCGGGATTGATAATTCAACAAGCGACTGAGAAGATACTGTAGTTATCAACACTTCTCTTCCTTGCATATCTCTTAGACTTATTTGAGTATCAAAACTATTTACTTCAGGTAATTTTACTGTCAGTAATGCCCCTCGTTGTACAGGGTTAGGGTATACCTGCAATACTGATTCGCGAGTTACTAATACCGAAACTATTTTTGTGTACTCAAAAGTATTGTCTTTATCTACTTGCTTAATTCTATAATAATTAATTCCTGTTCCTGCTTTTGTATCTTTGATGGCATAGTTATTCACACCTATTCCACCTTTTGCATTGACAGTACTTATAGGCTCAAAAGAAACGCCATCTATACTTCTTTCTACTACAAAATAACTTGCCGCACGTTCCGTAATTGTAACCCACTCTACAAGTACTTCTGTTCCTGTCCATGTTGCTTTTACATCTAAAATTTCTAATGGCAGAGGTAAATAATTGAAGCCTAAGGCAAAATTACCATTATTAAGTTGAGTAATTATATTAGATGTTATTTCTAAACTTGTACCATTGATGTCATTGGCAGCGGCTTCTACTGCGCCCATATCTAAGAATAAATCACTTCTATAAGCAGTACCATCTAATTGTGCCGCGTCATGTGTAGCAGCATTATTAGGCGTATATACAATCTCGGTGCCTGGTTTCAGATCTACTGTACCTGCGCCTCGCGCCGCATCATAAGCCGCATCACTATCCATCACTACCCTTCCTTCTTTAATATCTACCAATACACCGCTTGCTAATGCATTGACTGTGATAGGGTCAGCAGGAGTAGAAAGTTGTATCGTTTCAAAATTAGCATCAAAATAAAGAGCTACTCTTGTTTGTGTCAAATCAGCGTTGTCAGCTAAAGTTATTGCAGGAGCAGGATTTCCATCTATGGGGTCATCAGTATAGGGTAAATTTTCTATATCCCAATAACGTTCTCTTGAGATATAATTCACTTTGGAAGGAGGGTTCGCGGGCAAGGTTCTAGATCCTTCTATAACTTGAATATTCCCTTCTATCTGTTCTACTACAAACATCGTATTTTTATTCGCATTGATTTGTAGCTCTTTCAATGCCACACTATTACTTGAGTTACCTACATAAACTGCTGTGCCATATTTAGCACCTCCAGTAGGCGTATCTTGACTACCAACAGGGAATAATAAATTATAAACCACCCCTGATGAATTCACTACGCGTCCCATGGGTCCTTGTACATAACTACGTCTTGATACCGCACCCTCAATCAAAGCATTAGCATTCATAATGAACTCTCTATCTCTGGCTGCTATGATTCTGCCATCACCAAAACGCACACTGCCACTACTTGCTACTTCCACCCTATTACGAATTATAACGTGATTAACACTACCATTCAGAGTAGCATTACTTTCGTTCTTATCTATGGTAATTTTAAAGAAATCTTCTTTTTGATTTCTTATATCACCCACTATAGTAGTATCACGCGATACTATCTGTTCATTAGGTCCTTGGAAATAGACAGTGCCTTGTGTGTATAAAAATTTACCTCTATCTGTCCAATTGCCTTCTAGATAAATAAATTTATTATTAGAGTTCAATGTTGCATCAGCATCAATAGCAAGATTCCTTTTTGCAAGAATGTCTGTACTCAAATCAGTGATACCACGAGAGAATTTTACATCGTAAAATGCATTTGTTTCAGCAGTCAATCTACCTGTTCCTACAGGTGATTTAGTAGTTACCACTCCACTCACGACTGAACGAGAAGCATTCCTATAAAAATCTACTAAACCAAACCCATGATTAAACGTTCCTTGATTACTCCAACTTTCTCCTACTTCAATCACTTTACCCGTAAATACAGTAACTGTTGCCCCTCTGCCAATTACAAAAGAACCTGATGCTCTAAAACTTCCTGAAGGCGGATCTACATTAATAGTAATAGGAGAGTTGATTGATTGCCCACCCGCAATTTGAGCTTGTATATAGGTATCCACCGAGAAATTTTTACAAGTAGCCGTACTTGTATAAGCAAAGTTCATATCTACTACAAAAGGAGTAGGTGCTTTTACAGTAGGGGGGTCAGTTGTATAATCAATCCACATAAGTTTATGGTCAATAATCACATTGTCTTTGTCAGTAGGTACTCCATCAGGTCGCCAATTAGCGGGGTCGTTCCAAGCTGTTCCTAGATTATTAGGTCCTCCATCCCAACGTTTCACATTAGGCTCTCGCCAAATAATCATACTATCTGTTTGGATACCATGAGGGTTAAGATAAGCATCAGGGCTGTTGGCAGCTAAGTTTGCCGCTACCACATCGCTGTCATAATCTTCTCCTGAAAAAGTACCGATGGCATCTTTAAAGACAATTCTATTAATAGGATTATTACCAGTACCATTTCTTGTTACATTTTTAGAAAGGGAAAAGTTACCTCCTCCATCAACCGCAGGGTTTTTAGGGAAAATTACATTATAAATAGTATCTAATCTTGGTCCTGAGGTTCCTGTTTTCGCTATGGTTTCTATGGTATTGATAGTTATTCTTGCCGCTGAAAAACCTTCTGAGAGTCTTAATACTGTGGTAGCTGTATATCCGCCCCCACCAGAGAGTACACTAAGTCCTGTAATCCCCCCTGTTCCATTTACAGAAGTTACACGGAAAGTTGCTCCGCGTCCATTCGAAGATGAAGGTGCTAATGAGTTGAGTACTTGCCCCACTGTATAGCCTGAACCAGCAGTGGTGATGGCAAAAGTTTTGAGTGTATCAGAACCATAGTTCCAATCAACTGCATTTCTTTCTATCACATTTCCTTCTCTGAACATCCTTACACTTTCATGCACTCGAAGGGCTGTGCCTGTATAGAAAGAGGCTGCAAAAATGCCATCGGAGAAAGCACCCGCAGGGAATTTTTTGATAGGAATTAAATTTACTGATGCTACTGTAGTGGGTTGTAAGGCTGCTCTAAAGTCAGCGTTAGAACCTCCGCCAGCTATAACAACCACCTTAGGACCGTTAGTATAAGGACCATATGTAGCAGGGAGGGAAATGGCTGTAATCACACCATCTGCCACTGCCGTAACTTGCACTGTAACTCCTGTCCCTGAACCTCCTGTAAATGTCAAACTATTCCCAACTACATAGCCACTGCCTCCGTTGGTGATGGACAAAGAAGCAACAGGACCTGTTCCCACTCCAGTAATACTTGCTACTGTAAATACAGCACCAGTGCCTGAGCCTCCGGAGGCTATCAAGGTATTTCCTACTCCATAACCTGAACCATTGGCAGTAATTAAGAATGCTTTAATTACGTCATTAGAAACAGTAATATTAGCAGGCGATGATAGTGTAAAAGGTGCAACAGCTTCTCCTTGTGTGGGTGATACTTGTATCTGCGTAGTGGCAGGATTATAACCCTCTCCACCATTCAGAACATTGATAAATGCCAAATTAGAAGGTGTTAGCTTGGCTATATAAGAAGCACCGCGTCCTATATTAGGATTAGGGTCTGTAATAAGCACTAAAGGAGCCACTCTATATCCAGTACCTGCCGTAGCGAGAGTAATACTAGTAATTTGTCCCCCTACTGTATTGGCTGTTGCAGCAGCTTGTACTGCTCCTACTCCTAATGGTGCGGCTATAGTAATATTAGGGGCTACTGTGTAATTGTCATTAGTAAGTATGTTAATTGCTGTAATTTTACCCCCATCGGTAGTTGCCGTAGCAGTCGCACCTGTACCACCTCCACCACTGAATGACACTGTTGGAGGAGCTAAGTAACCAGAGCCCGCATCTGTAATTGTTATTCCCACTACTTTATCACCTGCTGTAACAGTTGCCGTAGCAGTCGCACCTGTACCACCTCCACCACTGAATGACACTGTTGGAGCAGAAGAATAACCCACCCCTCCTGTAACCACATTGACTAAAGCTACACTTGTTGCATTGACTGTATATCCAGTAAATATCACCCCAGTTCCTGACCCAGAAGTATTATCAGAATTGATAGGGAATTGGTAATCATCGAGAGAAAAAGTAGTTGTTACGGTAAGTACTGCGCCAGTTCCATCAACAGAAGTAACTTCTGCATAACTTCCTGTACCAGGCGAGCCAGCAAAATAAATAAGATCTCCTACGACATATCCTTCCCCACTACCTACGGTAAGTGTTGCAGCCGTAAGCGCGCTTGGTGCTAATATGGCTTCACCCACTGCACCAGCCCCACCACCGCCAGTAAAAGTAACCGTTGGTTGAGTCGTATAACCACTACCTCCAGCAGAAATAGACACAGATTCTACAGATTGTTCTTCCATAATAGCACTACCAGTAGCAGTAGTTCCTGAGGGGGGAGCAGAAAAAGTAATTGTAGGGGTAGATGTATAACCAGAACCTGATGTATTAACAACAACAGAACTCACAGGGCTTCCTTCTACCACTGCGCTAAATGTTGCACTACCACTTGAAGCAGTAACTGAGGGATTAGAAACAGTATAACCTGACCCTGAATTAGTAACCGTAACAGAAGTTAATGGTGAGCCCGTCAAAACCGCTGTAGCTGTAGCCCCTGAACCTTCATAAAGTGGAAATAACTCTATAGCTGGGTTAGTGTAGCCTTCTCCAGATCCGCCATAACTTACAAAACCATAGGGATTTGTGGAAGCAGTAGCAGTAAGTTCTATCCCATTGGCATCAGTATATTCAGCAATATAATATCTTGCGAAGATGTTTCCTTCTATCCTGCAAGCAAAACTACTAACCACATCTCCCCTTGTTAATTTCACAAATCGGCTACTATTTCCTATTAATTTTAGTACTCCTCTGTACTTTATTAAGAGTGTTTTGCCTGAAGCAATTTGCAATTGCCCAGCCGCCGTATTAGTACTATTGATATGAATCTCTCCTAATCGCTCTACATTTACATTGTTTGCATTAAAATTAAATCCCTGATTCCAGAGCACTCTATTCCCATATACTGTAGTAGTGCCTAATATTTTCGCATCAGTAAGTAATCGGTAAGTATAAGTAACATTGCCCGTACTATCTGCTATGTTTGCTACTTGCTCATAATAGAAATTATGCTGGAGAAAAGTAGAACCTCCATCTTGCATTCTTATGAGCATATAGCCTTGTTGATAAGTTTTTGCCACCCCTATTGCTTGCATTATATTAGGTTGGCTTGTGCCTACAACACCTGTACCAGTAGTGTTGGTATTGTCTCCATCACCTAATACTAAGTTAAATAAAGAGGTATTTGCGGAGAGTTCTATATTTTTAAGTGTAGAGGTTCCTTTTTTGGGGTATAGTTGTACTGTACTGCTACCAGGTAGAAAATTACCACCAGTGATTTTAAAATTACCCCGCACAGTTAGTTTTGTTGCTAAAGCATCAAAAGTGCCCCCTGACATTTCAAAATTGCCGCCTACATCAGCAGGTGAGTTAGACTGTAGCCTAAATCCACCATTAACAATTTTAAAGTTGTTATCTACCCTCAACGTCCACACTTGATTCGTTCCTCCTGTTTCAACGGCACCCCCTGATATGTACCCTGTTACGATGAGCGTTCCAGATGCTTTATTAACCGTGAAATTATAAAGAGAATTATGTCTGAAGTTAAAATTTTGCCCTGAACTACCATTGGCTATCAAGGTAGATGTCCCAGCATTGAATCTTGAATAGTCATCAGGAGAGCCCGGTGCTGTTGAGGGAGTAGCTGTATTAGTACGGGCAAAATAAAATCCCAAATTACCTTTTACTTGTATAGTACCATCATTGGCATTAAAAGTTCCCCCTCTATACATAAATAAATCATTGGTAATCAATACCCTGCTCGCTCCATTCTGAATGGTCAAAGCTCGGTTATTTGTACCTGTTGTTCTGTCATTGATATAAAATGCACCTTGTATTTCTACGTTTACATCCATAAAACAATCTCTTACGGCTGTTCTTGGGATAATAACATTCACCTCTCTGAAATCCATAAAGTTACTACCTGTTCCTCCACCTGCGGGCAAGCCGGGTACTAATCTATCAGGATTTTGTGCTCCTCCTGTATTAGGTCCTCCTGTTTGGTCAGGCACTCTCCAATTTTGCCAGTCATTCCAAGAGGTACTTACATTACCTACCCACTCTACTCTTGGGTTATTATTCCAAACAATTCTGTCAAAAGCACCTCCATCTATACATCCTATACTTGTTCCTCTATTGCCATCTCTACTTTCCCCATTAATTCCTCCCATACTGCCAGAAGAGTACCACATGGTTACCTTTCTTGGGTTTGTATTATTTTTAGATACCGCCGCACGGTTATCTCCATCTGCACCGTTGAATACTGTATAATAAATATTTACGTCTCCCGTTACAGGTGCTGCGCCTCCATTAGAGGTCAAGTCTGTATCTATCACCAAACAGATGTTTTGATTGGCTGCATTAAATTCGCAATCACTAAAAGCATCAGCGTTAGGGATAGGTGCTCCAAGTACAGTAGTCCGCACTAAAATTGCACCCGGATATATTTTCACTCCTCCTTCTATATTTCCACTCGCAGAAGGGGTAGTAGCATCGTGATACCAATTATCATTATTGCCAGGAGTAGTAGGACGAACTGCTCCATTGAGTCCATAACCAATGATGCCACCAGTACCTGCGTTTTCTTTACTACCAAAATTAAAACTTGCAAAACGCGCTTCTACATAGGCACCACTGTACGCAGCAATACGAACACGACCACCGATACGGCTATCTCTGTTTATATCTACTGGCAGAGAAGGAGTACCATTGAATCTTAACCAACTACCTCTTCTTGCTCTGAGGATTACACCTCTTTGAAGTTCAGTATTTGAAGTAGAAAGGGCTAAACTTGAGTAGCTTGTAGCAGTAAACAATAATCTTGAACCCGGACTCACATGCAAAGTGCCAAAACTTGTAGGTGATGCACCCGCTGGATTGCCCAATGCACAAACATTAATCTCGTCTTGTCCTTCATCACCCATTAACAAGGTATTACCATTGATACTAAATTCTCCTGAAAATATGGTCAAATCACCTAATACACGCATGTTACTATTGAATATCCGTACTATATCTGTAGATAGAGATTTATTCACAATCACATTAGGTAAAACCATTCCTTTGCCTTGGTTAGGAATATTTGCATGATCTCTAACATCATAAAATCCTCTTAAATCTTGATTTTCATTGCCTCTGAACACTACAAAAGGATAATCTCTACCTATTGTACTAGCAGGAGAGGTTGACTCAGGAAGTCTATCAACAGGACCTATATAAAAACCTCTTTCTGAACCTGCTACTCCAGAGGGTTCTACGACATTAAAATCAGTAACTGAACCACCTATATGGATTGCTATATCTCTTTTAGTAGTCGCCGTAAATAGGTTAATACCTGCTGCACTATAAGAGGATGCCCCAAAGTTAGCATTGGCTACTTCCAAATTTCCAGCCACAAATATATCTGCATTTGGTACGCTCCAAGCTGTACCGCGGGCATTGAGTGTAGTGCCATCATATAGTGTAGGAGTAGAGCCTCCAAGAGTAGAGCTTGCTACATTATTTACAATTAACCAACCTTTACTAATTTTTAATAACCCATTACTCCCCGATATTTTATTAAGAGAAGCATCAACAGTACCTGCCATGATAGGATAAGGCACACCTGTCGCATTGATTGCAGTAGAATCACTGCTATTCTGAAGGGTAGTTCTATTATCTTTATTTACTTCTATTTCATCAAAAGCCCCTGTTTTTAAAATATTATTAGAAGGAAATAGATACGAAAAATTAAAACCAGCACGTGTAGTTATATTTTCCGTAACCAATGAATTACTGTATTGATTGTGATTATCTGCATTATTAGCATATAAAAAGGCGTTACTATTACCATTGAATTGAATACGTATTACAGTTCCTGTCGTTTGGCGTTTTGCCATTGTTCCAGCATTTACAAAATGCCTTCCTACAACGAATAAATTATCATTATCAATTACAATTAACGAACCAGAGGGTGCACCTGCAATTCTATTGTGAATACGCAAATCTCTTTTAATGATTGTTTGTTTGGCTTCGCTGAAGAAATACCCACCATCTAAAATGATTAAATCTTGTTCTATAGTTAAAAAACCACCTACTGATAGCCCTGACTGGTTAAAAACAGCAGCTCCATCATACACAATAAGCCTATTACAAACGGGTGAGGTTGCCGCCACATCAGGAATAAAACAGGTGTTCGTAGCAGCAGGAATGTATACATTGTCTGTAGAAAGTGGAACACCTATTGGTGCCCAATTGTTAGGATTATACCAACTACTTGTGTTATCTCTTCCGGTACCTGGCACTGCTGCTACCCAAGTTTTGGTTTGTCCAAAAGCTTGAAGTGTCATCAGAAATAAGATAGAGATTGTGATGATTTTTTTGATTTGCCAATTGAGTAATTTCATATCTGAAAAAGGTAAAGTCTTATCGATAATATACGATATTAATACTTTAATCTGATTATATGTAAATTACTAAAACATGGCTACAAGTATGTTTCAATAGATTAAGCGATAATAATATAGATGATTTACAATAAATAGTCCAAAACATACATAAAAAAAAGGTTGTCCTTTGACTATAAATAGCATCAGAACAACCTTTTAAACTTAAACTTATGATTACTTCACCAATATCTTACTTTGATATG
>RDZE01000050.1 GCA_004293905.1 Cytophagales bacterium
GTCTAACATTACCAAAGCAAAGCACCACCAATTTCCCATCATTTGGGTCATGTTGCTGTTGGAACTTCACAAATATGGTGGCATGAGTTTGCGTTCTTGCAGACATTGTTTGGTGTCATTTTCGTTGATTTTGTCGATTGATTTGAAACGGATTCCGAGCCACGGAAGTATTCGAAATTGGTTGCTAAAAGTCAGCTATTGTAAGGTAAAATCGGCTGAAAAGAAAGTGGGGAAATGTGTACTTTATGTGGACGAGAGCATTGTTTTTGGTGCGGAAAAGATATTGCTTATTTTGGGTATAAAAGAGGAGAATATTTCATTTCAACGAGCCGTAATACATAGCGATGTGGAGGTTTTGTATGTGGGTTTTGGCAAGGAATGGAAAGCGGAAATGATTGCTAAAAAGATAGAAGAGATAAAAACAAATAAGGAAATCAGTTACGTTGTAAGCGACCAAGGGGCGAATTTAGTGAAGGCATACCTGCAAACAGAACTGACTCACATTGAGGCTATTACACATATAATGGCGAATGTTTTAAAGAAAGTTTATGGTAAAAACGAGACCTTTGATTCGGGGTGTAAAATTGATTGGGAATTGTCGAAAACTTTGGTGGTTGAATAAAGAAAAAAGCCAGTATATACCTCCAAAAATGCGACATAAAATGCGATTTGCCCGCATCGGCGGTCCGAAATATATTTCCATGTGTCGATTGGGCGAATAAAATGTTGGAAAATTGGCAAGCTTTAAGCGAAGAAATTAAAGGAGTTTTGGTTTTTTTATGGGACAATAAAGTTTTTTTTGAGGAGCTAAAATCCATTGGAGATTTGTTTAAAAACACCTGCGAAATGATGAAAAACAAAACATTTAATGTTGCGAATAAATCTGAAATTTCAAAAAAAATAAAAGGCTGTGAGGGAGGGAATTTAAAAATATTCTCAGAAAGTATTCAGCTTTATTTGGATGGTTTATCTGAGAAAATGGAAAAGTTAAAGCGAAAAAACCTGCTATGTTCATCGGATATTATTGAGCGTTTTTTTGGAAAATTCAAGTACAAAACAACACAAAATTCTCGAAATGGATTGACAGAATTTGTGTTTACACTTGCTAATTTCACAGGAAATTTGAGCTTTGATGACGTAAAAAACGGCTTAGAATCCATCCAAATAAAAGACTTGAAAACCCTAAAAATTTAGCTAAAAACATCCAAAAAGTGGCGGAACTTTTGTGTGGAGTTTGTACAGGCTA
>RDZE01000019.1 GCA_004293905.1 Cytophagales bacterium
AACTTTTTCACCTCCCATTCGCCCTCATTTTCGAATTCGGGGAAGCGGAGTGCGGGTATATTTTTGTTATTATTATCTTCTTGCATTATGCATCAGGTTCTCATTTGTTCAAAATTGAAACAAAAATAGGAAGATAGCAAGTTTTTAAGGGGATTTTTTTGTTTTTTAAAATGGGAGGCGGATTTTTAGGCTTGTGAGTGATGAGAAGATATTGTATGAAAAAAGGCAGTACAGTTTTTTAGTATCTGCACTACCTATATAAATTACAAGCGTAAAAAAAGAAAGATTAGTAAGTAAAAAGGTCAAATATTTCCTTTTGCACAAAGCTACAACAAGAACATTGAAATAACAAATATTTTTCAAAAAAAATATTTTTTGCTTTGTTTTTAGGTGGGCAAGTCGTTTGTTGATAACCTGTTTTGTAGGTACTTAATCCTGATATTTCTAATAAAATAACGGATTGAACGGATTTTCATATTTTTGATGTATTCTGTATCTTTGTTTGAAAAAACAAGAGAACCTCATGAAAACTGCAATTACATTGTTTTTACTCATCATCTCTTTGAGTTGTTGGGCCCATCTTAGAAGAAAAAATATATCATACTCAGGTCAAAACGGTATTGCTTTACCCCAAAAGCGAAGACCCCGAAGCCATGACCAAAGTCCCTATACTACCCATCGGCTATACAAATCCATTGGTACTAACATTTGATGTGCTGAATAAAAGTTATGAAAACTACTATGCTAAAATCGTGCATTGCAACGCCGATTGGCGCATTTCCAACCTGAATGAAATAGAATATATGCAAGATTTCAACGAAACCATCATTCAGCAATACGAATACTCTTTCAATACCAAAATCCCCTATGTGCATTATTCCTTAGAGCTACCCCTTACCAAAATATCGGGCAATTTTGCCGTAGTTGTCTATACCGAAAACATAGAAAAACCTCTATTTATTAAGCGGTTTATGGTCTATGAAAATGCCCTCAGTATAGTACCCAATGCACGCCCTTCTACTGATATTTCGCGCTTGCAGACGCATCAACAGATAGATTTTAAAATTCGCTATTCTGGCTACTCCCTCATCAATCCTCGCGACAATTTGCAGGTAGTAGTGCGGCAAAATGACCGTTGGGACAATGCCCTTTTTTCGCTAAAACCTACCTACATCAGAGAAATAGACCGCGAACTTGAGTATGTATATTTCAATGGAGAAAATAACTTTTGGGGCTTAAATGTTTTTAGGCGTTTTGATTTACAAAGTATTCTTTTTTTGGGCTTCAATGTAGCACAGTTAGATGTTTTAGGGGCAGAAAACCGTGCCCGCTTGGTATCGGATAAATTGCGCAACAAAGACCCATTTTTTGTATGGAACGACCGCAACGGAGGGTTTCTTATCAACCATTTCGAAACCCAAAACGGAGCCACACAAGCCGATTATGTAAAAGTTTATTTTACGCTCAAAACCGAAGAAGCATTGGCAGGCGAAGTTTATTTGCGTGGTGCATTCAACCAATGGCAATTTTTAGAAGAGCACAAAATGAGTTATTATGCCAGCGAAAAAGCCTACCAACGTAGCGTATTGCTCAAACAAGGAAGTTATGATTATCTTTATACAGTACGCTATGCCGATGGGCGCGTAGAAGATTATTTTTGTGAAGGCAGCCATTTCCAAACTCCGAACCAATACGATATATTGGTTTATTATCGTCCCTTAGGAGCGCGTGCTGATGCACTCATTGGCTATCGGCGTTTTGAATATGAATAATTTAGAAGGCATTTTTTTCGCCTCTGAGCATATTTACTACCGTCATCACAATGATTTTCAGGTCTAAGAAAAAAGACCAATTTTCTACATAAAATACGTCCATACGAATACGGTTAATCATAGCGCGGAGGTCTTGAGTTTCGCCACGAAAGCCTTTCGCCTGCGCAAGCCCCGTGATGCCCGGCTTCACAAAGTGCCTTACCATATATTTACTTACCGATTTAGAATACTCTTCGGTATGTTTGAGCATGTGCGGGCGCGGACCTACTACAGACATATCGCCCAAAAATACATTGATGAATTGGGGCAACTCATCTATACTTGTTTTTCTTAGAAAAGCACCTATTTTCGTAATGCGGTTGTCATTCCTTACAGCTTGCATGTGGTCGGCATTGTTGTTTACACGCATAGTTCTGAATTTATAACAATGAAAATCTTTGCCATTGAAGCCTGTCCTTTTTTGAATAAAAAAGAGCGGACCTCGCGATTCCCAACGAATGAGCAACGCCACAAGCGGAACAAGCCAAGAGAGAATACAAATAATCACCAATGAGGAAAAAACAATATCAAAACTTCTTTTGAGGAGTTGGTTCATGGTGTCATTGAGTGGCTCATCGCGCCTAAGAAGCACAGGCAGGTTGCCGTGTCGTTCTATGCCAAAAGTATTGCTACCGAATATGCTCAAATCGGGTACTATTTTAACCCTGATGACCAAATGGTCGGCTATGCGCATAAAGTGTTTGAGGTCTTTTTTGTTTAGTTGAGGTTGTAAACAATAGATTTCGTCTATTTCATTGTTTTCTAAATATTGCTCTACATCGCTCAGTTTTCCTAAGGCATCTTTGCCTGTGTATTCGTCATCGAAAAAACCCTTAAAACGATAACCCAAGTAAGCATTTTTATGAAAAAAATGGGCAATACTTCTTCCCATACTTCCATATCCGATGATGATAACATTTCGGTAGTTGTAGCCCAAACTTCTATAAATACCCAAGACATACAAAATACCCAATCGCCAAATGACAATGCCTACCAGAAATGCAATATAGTTGTATAATAAATGAAGGCGTGAGAAATAATTTTGTTTGGCAAGCAGAAAAAATACGGTAATAATGACAAAGTGAATGAGTACGTAGTAGCTTGTTTTTCTGACAAGGGCTAAATAATGGTGGTTGCGTGGTACTTCGTAGTTATCAGAAAAGAAGGCTATGAGCAACCAAAATACATTGAAATAAATCAATAAGGAAAAATAGGCGTTGTCTTCCCAAAAGCGAGGGCTTTCTATGGCAGCGTAATAAGCCAATACAAAACTGCTATTGAGAATGATGATTTCCCCAATAAGGTAAATAAAACGCAATAATTTTGAGTAACGTCCTTTCATAATAAAACTAAACAATCGTTAAATGATAATACGAAAAAAGAGAAGCTATGTTCTATCTTTTTCGGGTAGAAAATAAAAGTACAATAAGGCATTGAAGAAAGCATAGAATACAGTGCCCGCTTGCCTACTGAGTAGGGTTTCGGAGAAACTGCAAACTGCAATAATAGTGATAAAAACTATTAACAAATAGTTTCGTTGGTTGATGGCTATGAGAAGAGGGACTAAAAGATTGAGCAGAAAAACGACCAACCCTATAATACCCTGACGAAGCCACATCTGAAGATATTCGTTGTGCGCATTGAGGTTATAATCTTTGGCTAAAGCAAGTTTTTTTTCTTCATAGCATTGATTAAGTACTTTTTGTGCATTGCCTGTGCCTACACCTAACCACAGGGTAGTCGAAGAGGCATTAATGACTCCCCAAGCACATTCCCAAATTTTGGCGCGTGGATTGGCTTGTTTGTCTATGTTGGGGTTATCCATGTGCGCATCTATGTAGTCAATGCGCGATATTTGTTGAAGAAAATTATCAAAAGGATAGCTAAAAAACAGGACATTGATGACTAAAATAAAAGTAATCAACCCTGCAATGAGTTGGTTGCGGTGTAGTATCCAAGTAAGCAATACAAAAGTAAAGGCTACCAAAAAAGCAATGAAGGCTGTAGTGGCTTTGAGTGTGATAAAAAAAGCCAAGAATAAAATTGCAAGCAATGATAAAATGCGTTCTTCCACACTGTTTTGCGAGCGTAGCAAGAGATACAACAGCATAAAAACGCCTAAAATGACATACATTGCCAAATAGGGGCGATGCAAGAGGGAGGTTTTTTTGATGACCAAAATGCCCGAAAGAGTGTCGGAGCTGAACTCGAAGCCTTGAGAAAAAGTAAAAAGACAAGCAATAAAAACAGCACTGATAAAGGCAAGGAAGATATTTTTTTGGTGTTTGGCAGTGATTTCGTGCAGATTGCCCAAGAATACCACAGGAAAAATAAAAAGGGAGAGTTTGGTAGTGATTTCGTGAAAGGCATCATTCCATTCGGTAGTATATAACAATCCTATACTATTGACCCAATACAATGTAATGAACAAAAGAAATATATCCATTTGAGGTCTTATTTTGCTCATTTTTTCTTTAAAACCACCCTCGATGACCCAATTAAGCAGAAGTATAACAATAAAAATACTATTCCATTGAATATTGAAAAACATGGAAAAGGGTAAAGAAAAGGCAATGAGTAATAATGAATTATGGAAAATGAGAGGGTGATAGTTTTTCACGATTGTTATTCTCGGTTTTAGATGTTGCGGATTACCTTTGCGGGGTTGCCTACTACTATTGCTCCTTCGGGTACGTCTTTTGTAACTACTGCTCCCGCGCCTACGATGGCTTTTTTGCCAATGGTAATACCCCCTAAAATAGTCGCTCCTGAGCCAATAGATACCCCTTCTTTGATGGTTGTCTTCACTACTTGCCAATCTGTATCGGTTTGCATGCTGCCATCTTCGTTGGTTGCTCTGGGGTAAAGGTCGTTGATGAACATTACGCCGTGCCCTACAAATACAGAATCTTCTATTTCTACCCCTTCACAGATGAATGTATGCGAGGAGATTTTGCAATTTTTGCCTATTTTTGCATTTTTTTGTATTTCTACAAAAGAGCCTATTTTGCTGCCATCGTCTATGGTACAGCCATATAAATTCACAAATTTGAAGATTTTTACATCTTTGCCTATCTTCACATCGGGGGCTATGCTCTGAAAGTTGGTATTTGCATCGTTCATAAGTGATAAGAGGATATTATTGTTGAGAGAAAAAACGGCTTATTTGTTCACATACATACACTACCTGCTCGTTGGTCATTTCTGGAAACATGGGCAAAGATAAACATTGTTTGCCTAATTGTTCGCTGATGGGGAAATTGCCTGCTTGATAGCCCAAATTTTTGAAGCACTGTTGTAAATGCAAAGGGACAGGATAGTGCAGCCCCGTGCCAATGCCTTTTTCGGTCAGGAATTGCTGTAGGGCATCTCTTTGTACGGTTTGGACTACAAATAGGTGGTATACGTGTTGGGCATAGGGCATTTCTTTGGGTAAAATGAGCTGTTCAATACCACTAAGTTGTTGATAGTATTGTTGGGCAATGGCTCTTCTTTTCTCTGTAAATTGTTGGAGATATTTCATTTTCACCCCTAAAACTGCACCCTGAATGGCTTCCATTCTGTAGTTATGCCCTAAGGTTTCGTGGTAATATTTGGCAGATTGTCCGTGTTCGCGGTATTTTTTGGCTAAATCGGCTAAATGATCGCTTTGTGTAGTGAGTGCGCCTGCTTCGCCATACGCGCCTAAGTTTTTGCCGGGGTAAAAACTGAAAGCGGCTACATCACCGATTCCGCCTACGGGTTTTCCTTTGTATTGTGCCAAGTGCGCTTGTGCGGCATCTTCAATGAGTGCTATTTTATGTTTTTGGGCAATGGTTTTGAGTGGGTCTAAGTTGGCGGGCTGTCCGTAGAGATGCACAGCTACAATGGCTTTGGTGCGAGGCGTGATGGCAGCTTCAACTTGTTGAATATCAATGGTATAGCTTTCCTTGTCGCAATCTACAAAGACAGGTTTTGCGCCACAAAGGGTAGCCCCCCAAGCAGTAGCAATAAAAGTATTGGCGGGCATAATGATTTCATCGTTGGGTTGTATGCCCAATACTACAGAAGCCAAATGATTACCGTCAGTTCCTGAGCTTAGTCCCAAGCAATGTTTTACATGGTGAGCATCGGCAAATGCTTTTTCGAATTGTGTTACCTTACTGCCCAATATGTAGGCGGTGTTGTCCAATACTTCTTGTATGGCAGTGTTGATTTCCTCTTTGATGGGTAGGTAGTTGGCTTTTAGGTCAAGGAATGGTACTTGCATGGGGTTGGCTTATGATTTTTTATTTTTTTTCAGAAGTTCTTTAAGGCAAATGATGATAAAGGCTATGTTCCCGATGGTATATCGTCTCCACATTCTTTTGGGTTCTTGTGCAAAACGGTAGAGCCACTCGAAGCCTATGTTTTGTATCCATCGGGGGGCGCGGCTTTTAAGCTGGTAATAAAACTCAAACGAAGCTCCTAATAGTAGAAACAGTGGTTTTTCAGTTTGTGTGATCATTTTTTGGTACAAATATAGGCTGATTAATTCTTGTTTTGGGAAGCCCAACCCTACAAATATAAATTGTGGCTGCCATTGTACTATTTCGTCAGAAGTTTCCGCAATTATTTTGTTTAGTGTATTTTCATCTTGAGCATCAAAAAAAGGAGGTACATACACTTTAGCTAAAGGATATTCTTGCTCTATGCGTTCTTTTAATTCGAGATGACTTGCAATGAAGTAAGCTCTTTTGCTTTCACTTTGAACTAACTTCCAAAGTGCGGGGAATAAATCACTTCCTGTGAGTCTTTTTTTGAGGGGCTTTCCCAACATTTTACTGAGCCAAACTATTGGCTGCCCATCAGGTAGAATAAAAGCTGCTTTGGAGAGTTTTTCCTTAAGTTTTTTTTCTTTCTTTTCAAATTCAACAATCTGTGCTGCATTTGGTGTTATTAGAAATGGGAGAGCATTATTGCGATTATGTTCTTTAGTATTGATGAGTATTGTAGCCACTTCCTCAACTTGGTGAGCGGAAATAAAATCAAAGCCTAAAATAGTTTGTTTCTCCATTTCTTATTTCATTGAATAAATTTATGTTTTATTATACCTTTTCTACCAAAAAATTACCGATTGCCAGATACTTAAGGCTGGAGTTATCCATTACATGAAAAGCATCTTCGGGGCTATGTACCAAAGGCAGACCGTGTAGGTTGAGCGAAGTATTCAGAATACCGCCGATGCCTGTGATTGTTTTGAAATGATTAATCAAATTCCAATACTCTTGATTGTAGTCTTGACTTACCATCTGAGGTCTTACTGTTTTGTCGTAGGGGTGTATACCGCCTGCCATTTCAGTATGTGCAATGGGTTGTGTGTCGTAGGTCATAATCATATAGTAGGGTAGGTTTTTGTTTTTATCCCAAACCACATATTTATCCATATCAGTATCTAAAACCGAACTAGCAAAAGGCATCCAAAAGTCGCGGTTTTTAATCATTTCATTGATTTCTTTGATTACATCGGGTTTGCTTGGGTTCGCTAAAATGGCTCTGTTACCAAGACTTCTTGCGCCAAATTCTTCATTTCCTTTGAATCGTGCTACTACGCTGCCTTGAGCTAATATTTCAGCGGCTTTTTGTTCTATGTTTTCATAGGGCGTAATTTTATATTGACTTTTGAATGTATATTGTTCAAAGGCTTTTTTGATGGTATCGTCTTCAAAACTTACTCCCCAATAAATATTGGTGAAGGGTTGTAGATTTTTAAGACCATTATTTTCTTCTTCTAAATAGTAAGCGATGCCTATAGGGTTCGATTCATCTCCTGCGGAGGGCATTACATAGATGGTTTCTACTTCGGGTAGTTCCATGATGAGTTTATTGGCTTTCACGTTCATGAAAGTTCCTCCTGCGAGTGCTATTTTGCGTATGCCTGTTTTTTTGATGGCGGCTTTTATCCATCTGACTAAAAATTCTTCAGTAAATAACTGCAATCCTCCCATAAGGTGGTCAAAACGTTTGAGATACATAAACTCTTTGAGGTGTTTTACGGCACTATAGATAGAGTAACCAGCTTTGAATTTCCAAGAGAGTGTTTGTTCATCGAGTTCGAACATTTCCCATAAGGCTTGTGCTATTTTCTGTGCCCCTTTTTTATCGGCATAGGGAGCCATTCCCATTAGTTTATATTCGTGTTCGAGGGGTACCATTCCTGTTAGGAAAGTGAAAGAGGCATAAAGTAGTCCTATGGAATGGTTTTCGTGTGTGGTGGCAATTCGTTTTATTTTACCTTCTTTGGCTATACTGACGGTAGCGCAAAGTCTATCGCCTGCGCCATCATTGGTAAGTACCAGTATTTCGTCTTTGAAATTGGCATTGCCAAAGTAGGCAGCACTTGCGTGGCAGGTATGGTGTTCTACAAAACGAATTTTACTTTCTTTGAATCCCATTTGTATGAGTCGTTGCGTCCTTTTTTTCTTATTTTGGGTTTCAAAGGGTTTAGCAATGAAGGGGATACTTTTCAGTCTATTTTTGATAATGTTCCAACCTGTTCCGCCTTTGGCGAGTGCTTTATAATAATCGATGATGCCCATTCTATTCATTGGGTTGGGCATATAGTTGCCATTGAGCCCTACTAAATCTACATCGTCAATGGTAAGATTTGTTTTCTCGAGGATAAGAGCTACGGCTTTATGGGGAAAACCATCGTAGTTTTTTTCTTTTACTACACGTTCTTCTTGAATAAGATAAATTACTTTGCCATTTTGCATCAGGCAGGCAGAGGCGTTATGACCATCGTGAATAGCTAAAATGTTCATTATTTTGAATGATTGTATAATTGATAGTACAATTGAATAAGTTGTTTTATGATACTTTGGTTGTCTAACTTTTTAGTGAATATATGACTTCTAATATCTATGTTAAGTATTTCTTCTTGGGTTTTTAAGCATTTATGAGCTAACTCCGCCATCGTTTGGCTGTCTTGTTTGGCTGACACATAGCAGTTGGGAATATCTTCTAACATTTTTACCACATTGCCTACCGAAGTACTTACTACAGCTACATTACAACTGAGTGCTTCTTTCACGGAGTTGGGCGAGCCTTCATAATCAGAAGTAAGAATATGTATATGCGAAGCATTGAAATACAAAGGAACTTCTTGTCGTTTTGCATTCACTAAATGCAACTCCTCGATGTCTTCATGTTGGTATTGCTCTTTGAGTTTTTTTACAATTTCTTGAAATAAGTCGTACCTTTTTTCTTTTCTGTGTAAATCATTCGCACTCACAAATAGCAAGTATTTCTTATCATGGGCTAAGTTTAATTTTTGTTTTGCTTCTGACATAGGCATAGGGCTAAAAAAAGAAGTGTCTACACCATTGGGGAGATAGTGAAAACTTAGGTCTTGGAGTGCAAAATCAGGAATTTTGTCTTTGAAAATTTTAGCATCTGTATTGCGGAGTACCCAACGATAAAGTCTATTAGAAATCCAAAAAGGAATTTTAGACGCATCAAAAAAACCACTACTTAAAAAAGAGGTTATCATTTTTTGTTTTCGAGGTTTCACTAACAAAGCAATAAACGCCGAATAGACATGATGACAATGAATGAGGTCGTATGATTTGATTTGTCGCCTTAGCTGAAAAATGGCATTCCAATAGGCTTTTTTCCCTTCTTTTTTCCCATTGATAAAAAAAACGTCATGCATAATAGAGGCATCTCCTTGTTTGAGCTGTTCTATTTGTTCTTTCACGAAAATACCATACGCGGGTGCATTTTCATAAGGGAAAGCATTGGTAATATGTAGTATTTTCATTTTCTTAGGTTAAGTAATAAGGCAGATAATGTCATCAAAGGAATCATGTATTGGGGTTGGTCTTGTATGTTATCAAAAAACATCAAGGTAGGCAGTGCGAACCATAAGACCGCCAAACTCAGTGCCCATTTTTGGAGAAAAGGCGATTGTAAAAAAGTATTTATACGCGAAAACAAAGTAGTGGCGAACAAGAATAAGATGAGTATAAAAATGACTAAACCCCCTATTCCTAACTCTGACTTGATGGTAATCCAGCCCGCAAACGGAAAAGTAAAATTAGCAGACATCCAAGTCATGAGCATGGCATTTTCGGCAGTCCATATATCGCCCATGTATTTTTTTACATAGTAAGAAGAGTAAGGCGAAATGAAATTAGGAAGTGTGAGTTGCCCTTTTTCTTTATACAACACATCAGTAGCCATAATGTTGGCGGCTTTGCTTCCAAACCTACCCGGACCCGCGCCAATAGCCCAAACGGGTAAATCTTCTAAGTACATATAATAATAAACACGTTGATAGAGTACTATTTTGAGGGGTCTTACCGCACTTTTACTGTCCGATTGTGGGTTGAGGTAGAAGTCTATAAACTTGGCTGTACTTACTCCTGAGGTAGTCTGAATATACAACTCAAGACCAATAGAAGCACCAAAAATACTAATAAACATCAACACATTTACAACTAAAATTTTGATGCCACTGAGCCATTTGTTATTCACCAAATAATATTGCAAAAAGGCATAGAATAAAACAATGATTATTGTGATAAAAAAGAGCCCTAATTTTAATTTTGCATCTACATATACCAAGAGTACCAAAGAAAGGAATAAAAAAAACAATGATTTTAGTTTGAATAAATTTCGGAAACGATAGTGTCGCGAGATGATAGGAGGAAGGTAGTAACTCAGTAAATAAGCCACAAAAAAGAAGGTAAGTTTTTCACCATCATCAAAACTACCTTTCCACATGTCATTGCTTTTCAGCGGGTTAAAACTTCTATGAATGGGCAATTGCAGAAATAAGATAGGAATTTGTAACCATATCAAATGCTCAAAATATTGAAATATGTGTGTGGTTTCCGCTTCGGTATATTTTTGTTGATAAAAATATACAAAACACAAAAATGTGCCAAAACTAATCAATAACCAAAGCAATGAATTGTACCAAGCTCCATCTACGAGTGAATATACAAATAACAAGAACAATGAAATACCCATATAAAGGTAAATCAAGGTGATGAGCAAGGGATTTTTGGTTTTAAAAAAAAGATTTTCTTTGCCCGTAAATACATTGATGAGGATAAAAATAGGCAACAGAAATAAAGTATATTCTATACCTACAAAACAGCTCAATAAGATGGCTTGAATTTGTTGTATTATTTTTTGAAAAATGAAAGCATAGGCTAAAATCGCTAAAATAAGCAAAGCAAAAATCGCTTTTACAAAACCTCCCACGCCAAAGGTATTGACTACAGCTATGTATATACCAAATATGGGTAGTAAGAGATTAGCAATTATATAATAATCAATTTTTCCTCGTAGAAGACCGCTGAGAGAACGATTCATGCAAATTGTAAGGGGCTTATAAAAACGGCTCAAAATTAGAGAATTAATCGGAAACTGCAAAGTTTTAGATTTTTAATATTCACAAACTACGTAGCCAATAATGGAATACTAAACAACGATAAATAAGAAAAGGATATTTTGTTGGAGTATTTTGCTGTTTGATGGTTTGCAATAATGGTGCTAACCAAGGCAATGCTTTTGAGTGTTGGGCGATATGAAAGAGGAAGAAAGGGCTAAAAATTTCTGCTTTGATACTACTCCAATGGTGTTGTAGCCACAGCGACAAAGGAAAACCGAAACCTACTTTAGGGCGTTGTATGATGGCTTCGGGTAGGTATTTTTCGGCAATGCGTCTTAGTATATATTTTTGTATTCCTTGTCGGATGTAATAGTTATCGGGTAAAAAAGAGAGTCTTTTTTTTAGTATTGTATCCACATAAGGTACTCTTATTTCTAACCCATTTGCCATACTCGTAAAATCTGCTGTTTTCAGTGTATTGTGCCTCAAAAAACTTTGCCATTCTACCTCGTTAAGTGTCTTAATGCCTTGGTACTGTTCCAAAATAAGGTTTAACATTCGATTTTCTTCAGGTATTTCTGGAAGTTTAAAAAATTCTTTCTGCCAAGCCATTTTCAAGGCATCGAGCAGGGTAGGAGCATTGAAAACCTGCTCTATAGACTTATTATTGATTCCCCAAGCGACCCATGGCAATAGTCCTATTTTGGCAAGCCAATGTCCTAAAGGATAATAAAGCAAGGCTTTTTGCCTACGATAGCCAAAAAAAAGTTCATCTGCACCAAGTCCTGAAAGCAATACTCTGATGGCATACTCTTGCTTTGCCTTCTTGCTAATGAGCCAAGTAGCTACAGCAGCAGGGTCGCCATTGGGCTCGTCAAATTGTGCAACACAAAGCGGGAGCATCTCTATAAATTCTTTAGAGTTAAGCGGGGTTGCTACTAACGAAGCCCCTAAGTGTTGGTTCAAAATTTTTGCATAGGCATAATCATCAGGCATTTTGGCTCGTGCCAAATCTTCTTTGGGAAGTGCCAAACAGAAATGATGGCGTGTTTTTGCTTGGGAAGCCATTGCTGCTACTAACGAAGAATCTATTCCTCCGCTTAGTAGTGTGCCAATAGGAACATCGGACAAACAATGTTTATTGATGCTATACAACAATTCTTTTTCTACATATTCAATGATGGAAGAGGCTTTTGCATTCGCTGGTGGCGGTTGGGGTACAGTAGGAATATAGGGGCGATAAGTGGTAATTTTGAGCGTTTTTTCTGCCATTGCATAGCTCAAGCAACTACCTGCGGGCAGGGCTTCTATGCCCTCGAATATAGTAGCATCGGAAGCAGACCAGCCCCTAAGCAAAAAAGCTTCAAGAATATTACTGCGCAAAGTGGGTTTTTGTGGGCAAATACGGTATAGGGTACGCATTTCGGAGGCAAAAGCAAGGCTTTTATCTTCAAAATATTGATAATACAAGGGTTTAATGCCTTGTGTGTCGCGTGCGAGATAGAGTTTTTGGGTACTCTTTTCATAAATAACAATAGCAAACATACCCTCAAAAAATGAGAAACAATCTGTACGATAGCGTTTGAAATATTCTATAATGACTTCGCTTTCCGTAGATGTGTACCAATGGGCTTTCAACTGATGACGCAAAGTAGGATAGTTATAAATTTCTCCGTTGAACATTACCACATAGCCATCTTTCTCAAAAGGCTGATTGCCCGCTACACCAAGTTCAATGATAGCCAATCGTTGATGATACAAAGACAGATGCTCTGTGTTGAAAGAGCCTTGATGGTCTTCGCCTCTATGTCTTTGGTATTGGTGTACCTCTGAGGTGTCATATTGTATGTGGGCAAACCCTGCTATTCCGCACATAAGCAAATTTTGGCATTATTTTATTGTGGTTGGTTGGAGGGCGAGGAGTTTGAAGCATAGCTTAACAACAAACTTACAAAAAAAGCCATCAGTACAATTGCTTTTTGCCTGTTGAGCATTGCTTCGGTGATGAAAGAAACACTTAATAGTGTAATGAGGGACAACAAAAGGGTATTTTTTTGTGCTACGGCTTCATAAAAAATAATGCCAAGATAGCTCAATAAAATCAAAAGCCCTATCAAACCTAAGGCTACGGCTGTTTCTAAATATTGGTTATGGGTATTGAAACGGAATACATGTCCCCAAAAGTTATTTTTTTCATAACACTTTTGTAAATTATCTTGCACATCACCCGTGCCGACTCCCCACCAAAAATTTTGTTGCCATATTTCCATCGCACAACGCCATTTTGCTTGGCGCAGTGTCCAGCCGCTTGCATTATTTTTTTGGGCATCGAAAACCAACCCTTTTTCTGTAAGCTCTGTAAATCTTTTTTTCAGTGTTTCACTACTCAGCACAATACCTACGGTGAGCACCATCAATACAAAAGTTGCCAAAAGAATGTACCAACGATAGCGCGGTTGTTGATAAACTGAATAGGTTACGAACCCCATTAGTATTATTACCAATGCGCCCTGCACAATTCTACCACCCAACAGAAGTAATCCCAGTGAGAGTATTAGTGAACCTAAAGACATCATAGTCCATTGCCACATACGCCAGTTTTTACTATGAAAATATGCCCAATATAAAAGTATCAGCAGGGCAAAAGCCAAATGCATAGAAAAATAAATGGCATGTAAATTAAGCACAATGCTCAAATCGTGGTAAAAGAAATAATCTAATGATTGACTATAGATGTATACCATATAAGCATTGGCAATGCAAAGTAAAAACAAAAATATACAAGTTAATACAAAACTGAGCAATACCCAAAAGATGAGTTGAGGTGTGAGTTGTTCTTTCGCGCTTAATAAAATCAAAGGAAATAACAAAAGGGGGATTTTTCGTTCTAAATCTATACCTGCTTCTAAACCATTGGCAGAATAAGAAACACCATAAACATAACAAATATAGAACAATAATGCAGCCACTAAATAACCACGAAAATAATTTTTGTAACCCAGCCAAGCATCGCCACTTGTAAGCCACAAGAAACCTAATAGGATAGTAGCAATATTGTTGTATACAATAGTAGGGTAAGGAATCGTGATACTGACGGCTACGCATGCCCCTAAAAACAGTTTAGGATACCAATTTTTTTTGTATTGTTGAAAGTAAAATTGCATATCATCTCAAGGATAAGAATCCAAAATTATAGAATTAATCTTAAAGAGCCAATTTTATTCCTGCCAATATTCCAATTGTATGAGGGTTTGATTATATGCCCATAAATCTTGCAAATAATTTTGCTCTATTTGAAAAACAAGCAATTGATTTTGTGCAAATATGAAATAATCTGTTTCGCCAGCACGATAACTTTTTTCGGCTTTTTGTGCCAACAATCGCGCTTGTGGCAGTGCTTCTTGTTCAAAATAATTCAAAGACTGTTGCAATCGTTGTTGTTCCTGCTGCAAAATCTGTATTTCTGTTTCTATGTATTGTTGATTGTAGGCTATTTGTTGTTCTGCCCATTGCAAGCCTATTTTCTGGCTTTGGATTTGTGTTTTATTGGCTTTTGCCCAAATAGGAATGGAAACACCTGCTTGTACGGCATGAAGGTTGGGGTTATTACTTTCTTGCATATTATAATAGCCTACTCTGAACTCAGGGAGTAGTTTTGTTTTTTCTACGGCTATTTGTGTTTGTTGTAGTGTTTTTTGCGCTTCCAGAAGTGCCATTGTGGGGTGTTGCATTGTGTTTATGTCTATTGTGTTGTATGCTTCACGCTTTATTAACAGGCTATCTGCAACCTTAAAATTAGTTGCTCCGATTTGCATAAGTCTTGCGAGTTTTTGGTATTCTTGCGTTATTGTGTATTGTAGTGCTTGGTATTGGTTTTGCACAAGTTTGTATTGCGCTTGTGCGTGCATGGCTTCCATTGCATCTGTTTCGCCTGTGCTGTAGCGCGTGTTGGCAGCTTTTGCAACTTGCTCAAGAAGATTTGTTTGTTGTTGATACAACTGTTGTTGATGATGTAAGAAAACCAAATGTTGATAATTAAGTCTTGCTTCTCTAATAAGATTTTTTTCTTTCAATGATAATTCGGCTTGGCTTTCTGCTGTTAATTGTTGATTGAGTTGGTATTGTTTTCTGTACACAGCAGGTAACATAAAACCTTGCCATACCTGCCATCTGTAGTCAATATTACTATTATTAACATTGCCATATTCCCACGTAAAGTCGGTTTTAGGGAGGTTAAAAGCTGTTTTTTCAGCCTTTTGTACCATCTCTATTTTTGTTTTTTGTTGTTCCAATTCCTTATTGTTTTCCAATACTTGGTTTATCACTTGGTTTTCATTCAAGAGAGGGATATTTTGCGCTTGCATAAAATTTGTTGTTAATAGAAAAAATGCGAAAGCGATGATTATACTTTTTTTCATTTTGATAGAGAAAGAAAATTTTTGATAACTCATACTGTATAAAATAGGCAAAATAATAAGCGTGAGCAAAGTAGCAGTAAATAAACCTCCAATTACCACCGTAGCCAATGGTTTTTGTACTTCTGCACCAGCCCCATGCGAAAGAGCCATAGGTAAAAAGCCTACACTGGCTACTGTAGCCGTCATCAACACAGGGCGAAAGCGCGTATGTGTGCCCCTCCAAATACGTACATATACCTTACGAATGCCCTCTTTTTCTAATTGGTTGAAATAGCTGATAAGCACAATACCATTAAGTACTGCTACGCCAAACAAAGCAATAAAACCAATACCTGCCGAAATACTAAAAGGCATGCCCCGAAACCACAAAGCCCATATACCCCCAATGGAGGCTAAGGGAATGGCTGTAAAAATGAGTAAAGTTTGGCTTAGTGATTGAAAAGTGAAGTATAACATGATAAGAATGATGCCCAATGCTACAGGAACAGCTATCATCAAACGATTGCGTGCATTGACAAGATTTTCGAACTGCCCCCCAAAGGTATAACTATACCCCGGAGGTAGTTTTATATTCTTGTCTACTCTTTCTTGAATATCTAACACCACACTTTCCATATCTCTCCCATTCACATTGAGCCCAATAGTGATTCTGCGTTTAGCGTTGTCCCTTGATATTTGTGCGGGTACTTGCTCATAGTTAATGTCTGCCAAAGCCACCAAAGGAATCTGTTCGCCTGAGGGCAAAGGGATATAAAGCTCGCGAATATCATTGAGGTCTTTGCGATAGTCTTTGTCTAAACGAACGACCAAATCAAATCTTTTTTCACCCTCAAATACGACCCCTGCTACTGCTCCTGCAAAAGCTGTTTGCAAAATTTGATTGGCTTGCTCTACAGTCAAACCATATTGCGCCAATCGTTGCCTATCATAGCGAACCACCATTTGCGGCAATCCTGCTACTTGTTCTATTTTTATATTGCTTACACCTTTTACTTTTTGGGCTTCTTGTGCTACTTTTTTCGCTTCTTGAAGGAGTATTTGCATATCTTCTCCATAAATTTTAATGGCAATATCAGATTTCACCCCCGTCATAAGTTCATTGAAGCGCATTTGTATAGGTTGTTGAAATTCAAAATTAACGCCTACAATTTTTTGTAGTGCCTTTTGCATGGTATCAGCCAATGCTTCGCGGTCGTGTGCGGTTGTCCAAGTAGATTTATCGTTCAATACCACAATAAGGTCATTGGCTTCTACGGGCATAGGGTCAGTAGGTACTTCAGAACTACCAATTTTTGAAACCACTTTTTTTACTTCTGGAAAACGTAAGAGTATTTTTTCTGCCAATTGTGAGGTTGCTAAGGTTTGTTCTAAACTTGTGCCTGTCATCAGGCGGGTTTCTACAGCAAAATCACCCTCTTCTAACTCTGGAATGAACTCACCGCCCAAATAACCAAATAAAACAAGGCTTCCTACTAAGGTAATTAATACAACACCTAAAATGGCATATTTGACCCGTAATGCCCACATCAAAATAGGCGTATATCTTTTACTAAGCCACTCTACAATTTTATCGGCAAAGTTTTTTTGGTGCAAACGACCACCTACCAATACCCAAGCCGACATCATAGGCACGTAGGTAAGAGAGAGTAGCAAAGCACCTAAAATGGCATAGCTTACTGTTTGTGCCATAGGTACGAACATTTTGCCCTCAATACCCGAAAGGGTAAGTATGGGCAAATAAACAATCATAATGATAAGTTCGCCAAAAGAAGCTGATTTTCTGATTTCAGTAGCTGCTGCTAAAACTTCTTGTCTTTGTTGTGTGATATTCAGAGCTACTTTCTGAATTTGTAAGCGGTGCAAAATGGCTTCTACCATAATAACCGCCCCATCTACGACCAAACCAAAATCTATAGCCCCTAAACTCATCAAATTGGCAGATACGCCCGTGAGATACATCATCGTAATTGCAAACAACAGAGATAAAGGTATCACCGATGCTACCACAAGCCCAGCCCTAAGGTTGCCTAAAAAAATAACCAACACTGCAATCACAATCAAACCACCCTCCATCAAGTTAGTTTCTACGGTTTTGATAGCCCTATTCACTAAATCGCTTCGGTCTAAATAAGGTACTATTTCTACTCCTTCAGGTAAGTTGTTGGCTATTTTAGCGATTCTCTCTTTTATGTTATTGGTTACTTTTACCGCATTTGCTCCTTTAAGCATCAGTACAATGCCACCTACTACTTCGCCCTTGCCATCACTACTCATTGCCCCAAACCGATTTGCCTCACCAAGTCGTACCTCAGCCACATCACCAATCAAAATAGGTTGCCCTAAGGTATTGTGTTTGATAATGATACGTGCAATATCGCTAAGGTCTGTTACCATTCCTTCCCCTCTAATAAAAAAGCGATTGCCACTTTTTTCTATGTAACCACTACCTGCATTATTGTTGTTTTTTTCTATGGCATTCAATACCTCTGCAATGCTCAATTGTTGGGCACGCAAACGCTCTGGAAAAAGTGCTACCTCGTATTGTTTTACCTTTCCGCCAAAACTGCTAATCTCTACCACTCCCTCTACCCCTGCCAACTGCCTGCGCACAATCCAATCTTGTAGGGTACGCAAATCAGTACTGCTAAATTTTTTCTCATAGCCTTTTTTGGGTGCAATAATGTATTGATATACCTCGCCTAAGCCTGTTGTTATAGGCATTAATTCGGGCATACCCATCGTAGCGGGAATGTCTGCTGCCTTGATTTGCTCACTTACCAATTGCCTTGCTCTATAAATATCTATGTTTTCGTCAAAAACTATAGTAATGACAGACAAACCAGAGCGCGAAATAGAACGAATCTCGTGCATACCTTGTAAATTAGAAAGTAAAATTTCCAAGGGTGCAGTAATGAACTGTTCTACCTCTTGGGCAGAAAAAGAAGGCGATTTTGTAACTATTTGTACTTGATTATTAGTAATATCGGGCACCGCATCTATACTAATTTGACTTACTGCATATACACCTACGCTGATTAATAAGACCGTGAATAAACTAATCACCAATCGATTTTGAATACTAAAATGAATTAAACGATCGAACATAAGAAGATTGATTTTTTTGAATGAAAAAAATGCGCCGCTACTTTACAAGGCAGCTTGCTTTTAAGATGATTTAGTAATATTTAGATTTTAGGCGCGGGGTGGTTGCAGAAGTGTGCAAATACGCAAATACGAATAATCTTCTTCAAAAGAAAAAAATGAGGCAGGGTATTCTATAGTATCATTGCTTAAATGATATGACCAACTAAAACCAATAAACACAAAAGCCAACAAATGGCTATGCGCGTCAGAAGTTTGCAAAGGAAGTTTTTCATGGTGAGCAATATCCTCTTTTTTATGCGTAGAATTTTGGTGATAGTGTAAGGACAAAAACTCCAGAAAAGAAATTTCAGCATGCGACTGCCAATAGTGCATCAATAAATGAGGCATTTTATAGGCTTCCTCTATATCGCTCTGAGGGCATATACTACCCAAGAAAATGAGGAGGGCTAAAAGATGGTTTCCTTTCAAAATGATTCAAAATTAGGTGTGCAAATCTACTTATAAAACCCCAAAAAGACACAAAATAGTTTATCTGAAATGATTAAAAGAAGGAAAAGCAGGTAATTTTAATTTAAAATCATTCTAAATAATAAAAATCACCTACCAAACACAACGATAAACTAAAGAAAAATTTTGTTTGCACCACAAAAAGCCTTTATCTTTGGGGCGTTATCTTTTTCCATAAATATAACATTTTAATAGTATCATATTCAGCATAATCAATCAATATGAAGTTTATTCGTAATATTTTGGACAAACAAAAAAAGCAATTTGAAAAAGGAGGAAAGTTAGAGAAATTTTACCCTGCTTTCGAAGCCCTTGATACTTTTGCTTTTGTACCCAATCATACTGCCCCTGCAAAGGGCGCACACATCCGCGATGGCGTAGACCTTAAGCGTATGATGATGACCGTAATCATAGCCATGTTACCCTGCTTGTTGTTTGGTATTTGGAATGTAGGGCATCAACATTTCGTTGCCAATGGTCAAGAAGCCGATTTATGGTCGAAATTACTCATAGGCGCGCAAGCCGTATTACCTATAGTAGTAGTTTCTTATGCCGTAGGTTTGGGTATAGAGTTTGGCTTTGCCGTTGCAAAAAGACACTCCGTTAATGAAGGATATTTAGTATCAGGAATGTTAATAGCCTTAGTGATGCCCCCAACCGTACCCCTTTGGCAAGTAGCTTTAGGTACAGCTTTCGCTGTGGTATTAGGTAAAGAGGTATTTGGAGGCACTGGCATGAATGTACTCAATGTAGCCATGACCGCACGCGCGTTTTTATATTTTGCCTACCCTTCCCAACTTTCTGGCTCTGTCTGGACTTATAACCCTCCACAAGGCTATTCAGGGGCTACAGCATTGGCTATAGCTGCCGAAACTTCCAAAGTACACCCTAACAGTGCAGATAATACTGCCATAGTGCAAGCCTTTGGCGAACCTTTCTCTTTTATGAAATTATTTATAGGTGATATACCCGGATCCATTGGCGAAACCTCTACCCTAATGTGTTTGATAGGGGCTGCAATCCTCATCTTCACTGCTGTAGGTAGCTGGAAAATTATCGTAAGTGGCTTTGCAGGAGTATACCTCACTGGTTTATTGCTCAATGCATTGGCTGTCAATGAATTTATGGCTCTACCCGCCCAATACCATATCGTGATGGGAGGCGTTGCTTTTGGTATCGTATTTATGGCTACTGACCCCGTTACAGCCTCACAAACCGAAACAGGGAAGTGGATTTATGGTTTCTTGATAGGTTTCTTCACCGTATTGATACGCGTGTTCAATCCTGCTTATCCCGAAGGCATTATGTTGGCAGTGTTGCTAATGAACATATTTGCTCCCCTTATTGATTTTTATGTGATAGATGCTAATAAAAAAAGAAGATTAAAACGTTTCAAATATGCAGTCTAATATTTATATCGTTGTATACACTATAGCACTCACCGTAGTTTGTGGTGTACTTTTAGCTATGGCAGCCGTAGGGCTCAAGCCTTTACAAGATGCCAATATAGCTTTAGAAAAGAAACAAAATATCTTAGGTACAGTAATGCCTAATGTACCCCGCGAACAAGTAGAAGCCATTTATGCGAAAAGAGTAAAGGCTTATGTAATTAACAATGAAGGTGCCATTCAAAAAGACCTCAAAGCCGAAGATATAGACGTATCAGGTGAATACAAAAAAGAAATGAAAGAAAGGCTATTGCCTGTTTATGAAATATTAGACAGCGAAGGCAAAAACACAGAATTCTATGTGTTTCCTGTTTATGGTTATGGTTTATGGGACAATATTTGGGGGTACATCTCTCTGAAAAACGACCTCAATACTGTCAATGGAGTTCTTTTTGACCACAAAAGCGAAACACCCGGCTTAGGCGCACGCATCACAAGCGAAGAAGTACAAAAAAGATACAAAGACAAAAACATCTTTGAAGGCAATAAATTAATGTCCGTAACGATGATGAAAGGTGAAGGCAATGACTACAGTAAAGATAAATACAAAGTAGATGGTATGTCAGGAGCTACAATTACTGGCGGCGGTGTCAATAAAATGCTATCAGAATACTTAGCTTGCTACGAAAATTTTATCAAAAGTAAGTCTAATAAGAAAGTATCTATGAAATAATAATACTTTCGCATCGTTATCTAATAAAAAAAGCTATTTTTTATGTGTATGAAAAATAGCTTTTTTTATGCTTATACTTCAATATGTATGATAAAAATAGTTTTTTCATTGTAGAAGTATAATATTTTACCTAAATTGGAAAAGTTTTTGTAATAATGATAAGCAACCACATTACTATCTAAAAACTCACAATGCTTTAAAAACACAAAACTATGGTTCTTAACTACATTTGGATAGGCTTCTTCTTAATCGCATTTGTCATTGCATTAGTAAAACTAATACTATTCAATGACTTAGAAATTTTCTCTCAATTAGTAACCTCTACTTTCGATACTGCCAAAGTAGGTTTCGAACTCTCTATCGGACTTACAGGGGTAATGGCTATGTGGTTAGGAATTATGAAAATTGGCGAGAAAGCAGGAATAGTAAATATATTGACCGTATTATTGGGTCCTTTTTTCAAACGTCTTTTTCCTGAAATTCCTCCTAATCACCCTGCGATAGCTCCGATTTTCATGAAACTTTCTGCCAATCTATTAGGGCTTGACAATGCAGGTACGCCCTTAGGCATCAAAGCAATGAAAGAAATGCAGACCCTGAACCCTACTCCCGATACTGCCTCAAATGCACAAATTATGTTTGCTGTACTCAATACTACAGGGCTTACTTTTATCCCCATACAAGTATTGCTCTATCGTACACAGCTCAACTCTGCCAACCCCGCAGATGTATTCATACCTATTATACTATCAACCTCTATTACAGCCCTATCTGCCATTATCTTAGTAGCGCTCTACCAAAAAATTAAACTCTTAGATTGGGTATTGCTTTCCTATTTTGGAGGCATCGCATTCATTCTGAGCCTTATCATTTATTACTTTTTGAGTCTTTCACAAGAAGAAATCAGCATCGTATCAAGTATTGTGAGTAATTTACTACTTTTTGGCATCATCATTATCTTCATCATTTTGGGTTTAATTCAGAAAGTTCGTATTTATGAAACATTCATAGAGGGTGCAAAAGAAGGTTTCGAAGTAGCAACACAACTCATACCCTATTTGGTAAGTATTTTGGTTGCTGTAGGTGTATTTCGTGTTTCAGGTGCTTTAGACCTCATCGTCAATAGTTTCCAATGGACTTTCGAGTATTTGGGCATGAACGCCGAATTTACTAAAGCCCTCCCAGTAGCATTTATGAAACCTCTTAGTGGTAGCGGTGCCACTTCGTTGGTAATAGAAACTATGAAAGAAAAAGGAGCGGACTCTTTCGCAGGAAGGCTTGCCTCCGTTTTTCAGGGTACTACTGATACTACACTTTATATCTTAGCGGTTTATTTTGGTGCGGTGAATATCAAGAAAACACGTTATGCGACTACATGTGCCTTATTAGCCTCACTGATAGGGCTTACCTCTGCCATCTTCATCAGTTATATTTTCTTTGAAGTCTAAAAAATGAAAGTTGTTGGATTTAGTTTTGTAAGAAATGCTATTAAATTAGATTACCCCGTAGTAGAGGCTATCAATTCCATACTTCCACTTTGCGATGAAGTGATAGTAGCCGTAGGTAATTCTGATGATGATACCCTCAATATAGTACAAGCTTTAGACCCTCAAAAAATCAAAATTATTCCTACCATCTGGGACGATTCGCTGCGTACAGGCGGGAGAGTGTTGGCGGTAGAAACTGATAAAGCCTTTGCGCAAGTTACTACAGAGGCTGATTGGGCGTTTTATATACAAGCCGATGAAGTAGTGCATGAAAAAGATTACGATGCCATTCGCAAAGCCATGCTTCAATGGAAAGACAATCCAAAAGTAGAGGGCTTATTGTTCAAATACCTGCACTTTTATGGCTCTTACGATTATGTAGGAGATTCACGCAAATGGTATCGGAACGAAATCAGAATCATCAGACCTAAAAAAGATATTTTCGCCTACCGCGATGCACAAGGCTTCAGAAAAAAGCCTAATGAAAAACTTACTGTAAAGCCCATAGAAGCACATATCTATCATTATGGTTGGGTAAGAGAGCCTTTTAAACAATTAGAAAAACAAAAAGCCTTCCAAAGACTTTCTCATGATGATGAATGGTTGGCGGAAAATATTCCTCAGCAAAAAGAATTTGATTACCGATTAGCGATAGATTCCCTGCAAAAATTCAAAGGCACACACCCCACAGTGATGCACAAACGAATTGCCAATATTAGTTGGAAGTTTGAATACGACATCAATCAAAAAAATTATGACACAAGAGTAGCCCTACTCATGTGGTTAGAAAAATATACCGGTTGGCGCATCGGCGAATACAAGAATTATAAAATCATATAACTATAGCAGCTTCATTTTCGTAGTATTCATAATGTACATGCAGAATATACTATGAAAAAAATATTTTTCTTCCTCAGCATTGTTTTTTTTACCAATGCCAGCGTGATGGCTGTTACTTACTACTCACAAACGAGCCTTCCGATGAATAATGCCAACATTGATAATTGGAATACTGCTCGCAATAATTCAGGAACAACAGCCACAGTAGGAGTGCTCACTTCGGGCACAAACGATTTTGTAATCCAAAATGGACATACAATTACGATTGATATTCTTTTGTCTGTTAATGCTCAAAATATCATTGTAGAGGCAGGTGGCACACTTCTATTTCCTAACTCAGGTAGTGCCTTTTTTACGGTTGGGCAAAATCTGGAAGTGCAAAACGGAGCTACAGTTACAGTACAAGGTGGCTCAGGAGTGCATAACCTGATAGTGCAAAAAATAATAAACAATGGTACAATAGACCTATTTGAGGGTGGTTCAGTAGTAAATATTAGCCTTAGCCCCGTCAATACTAACTCTATTACAGGCACGGTAGTAGGTTTTGCTAACTTTGAAATTCATAATATTACCTTGCCCGCTACTGTTAACGCAACAACATGGGACGTGAATTTCTTAAAAGTACTTGGTGCTTTCAATGTCCAAAATACTACCTTAAACTGCACCGCTGGTACTATAGAGTTTGCCAAAAGTTCATTACAAGAAATATCAGGCAATGCAGGCATCACTACCACACTCAATCACTTTCGTATTCAGAATACAGGTACAAGTGTTCGCCCTAATACGGTTGATTTGGTAATCAATGGCGATTTGACGATAGGAACATCCGCCTCTTTTAGCAGTAGTAGCAGAATTGTTACTATCAATGGAAAAACGGATATTTCGGGTACTTACAATGATGACAACAACCCAGGTGCTAATATTTTTGTAGGGCAAGTTACCTTGTTTCCGGGGAGTACTTTTACAACCAATAATACTTCTCCTTATACTTTTAAAGGAGGAGTGAAAATTAATACGGGGGGGAGTTTTACAAAAAACGGTACAGGGCTTACTACTTTTGAAGGCAATCAAAACTTTGATAGTGAGGTTAGCATCAGTGTATTTTTAGGTGATGTATCAGTTAGTGCGGGTTCACTTGTTTTTACAAATAGTGCTTCTACTATCAATTTTGGGGGCACTAATTTTAATATTAGCACGGGTGCAGAGGTAGATTTCAGAAACTCTACCATAAGTATCAATGGCATTGTAAATAACAATGGCACTTTGAGAGATACTGGAGATAACGGAGGACTAACTTTTTTGGGAGCATTGCAAAATAATGGTTCAGTGATTATTAGCAGCAATAGTACAATAATATTTGGAAATGGTATTACCAATAATGGCACTTTTGATAAACAAGGAACAGGGAATATAACCTTTTCCAATAATACCCAAACCATAACAGCCAATCAAAATATGATTGTTAGAGGCAATGTATTGGTCAATGAAATACTTACTGTGGCTAATGCTTCGGGTTCAATTACTATAGGAGGAAATATTAATATTGCCAATACTAAAGAACTACGCAATCAGAATGCCGCAGGAATTATTCATAAAGGCAATTTGAACGGCAATGGAGCAAGTGCTACTTTTAGCAATATTGTAGGTGCTAAAATGATTTATGAAGGCACTGCTACGCCTATGGAAACAGGAGTATTGAACAGTAGTAGTGCGGGTACAATCTTTGAATATGCACTCAATGGTAATCAAAATGTTAAGAATGTGAATTACTCTTCTATTATATTTAGAAATGGAGGTACAAAAACATTGGTAGGCAATCTTGCAGTGAGTGATATATTTAGAATAGACGACAACACTACTTTAGATGCGAATAACTTTGACATTACACTTTTTGGTAATTGGCTACAAAGAACAACGGCTATTTTTGAGCCTCGCAATGGAACAGTAACTTTTTCGGGGAGTACAGGCAAACTTATAGACCGTCAAGGTGTGGCGACACAAGGTTCTGCGGCTGAGTTCGTAAAATTTAATAATCTAACACTTAATTTATTAGGAGGCGTAAAACTCACTCTTAGAGGAGCTCTTAATATTGCTGGCACACTTACGCTCAACTGTCCAGTCAATTTGGAGGGTAGTTCATTTATTAGGCTTGCCCTTAATGCTCAAATTGCAGGAGCGAGCGCGACCAATTATCTACAAGGTGGTGCATTAGAAAAAGAAATGAGTACTTCTAACAGTTCATTCACTTTTCCTATAGGCACTTCTACTATTTATGCGCCTATTGTTATAGGTAACTACAGTGGTACTACAAGCCCCATTAGAGTAGAGTATTTCAGAGCCGCAAATCCTTTCGATGCCGTAAAAACACCACTTTTATACATAAGTTTGGCAGAGTATTGGCGCGTGATACAAGTAAGTGCTACCAAAGATGCAAAAGCGCAAGTATCTTTATTTTGGAACAGCAATACACTTAGTGGCATTTCAGATGTAAATAATTTAAGAGTTGCGAGCTACTCCATCACCAATACACAATGGGAAGAAATAGGAGGTACTAATTCCTCTTTGACAGGTACTTTGGGTGTAAGCGGAGGAGGAGTCATCTCTAATATTGCCAACCTTGATACAGACTTCACTTTTGGCACCTTACAAACCACTAATCTACTCAATGACCCCAGCGCACCCATTGCCCCTACCAACTTATTGTTAGATGTACCTGCTGATAGTACAAAAGTGCAAATGACACTCAATTGGAACGATAATTCAAGCAACGAAACGGGTTTTGAGATTTATAGAAGCCTTAATTACAATAAAGTTTTTGAGAAAATAGGCTCTGTCGGTGCTAATATTAGCTCTTATCAAGACATTAGTCTAAGAAAAGGAGTGCTTTATTCGTATAAAATAAGAGCCATCAGTGGCACTACTGTATCTCAATATTCCAATGAGCAAAGTGGTGTAATAGGTGTTTTGATTACCAATTTATCTACTTTTGAGGCAAATAATTGGAAAATTTACCCCAACCCTGTCCAATCTTTGATGGTTGTAGAAGGTTTTGAGCCAAATAACAACTATCAAATCAGTATCATAGACTTACAAGGTAAAATGTATTTTGACACCAAACATCAAGGACAACCTACACTGCATTTATCACTTGATATGCTCCCTATCGGAAGGTATACCTTGCTCATTCGCGATGGAAACGCTAAAACACTTGTTAAATCATTGGCTTTTATTAAACAATAAATGATTATTTCCTCAAAAACTACTTTTCAATCATCATAAATGCCGCCCAATAGTAAGGCTCTTTGTATTGTTGGCGGAGGGTTATTTGTGCGTAGCGTAGTGCAGTGTGTGCATCGCCATACTTGAGCCAATGAGAGTAAAAAAGCGTCATAAGTTCCTGAGTAGCTTTGTCATTTACTGTCCAATAACTCATTAGAATATTGCGCGCGCCTGCCATCTGAAAAGCTCTCTGCAAGCCATATACACCCTCGCCATTGCGTACTTCGCCCAAGCCTGTTTCGCAAGCCGAGAGAACAACCAAATAGGTTTTATCGAGCTGTAGGTTGGCGGCTTCATAAGAAGTAAAAATACCATCTTCTAAATTATCGCGTGATTGGTTTTTATTTTTGAGTGATATTTCTGCTCCAGCAAGTAACAAACCCGAACGGAGTAGTGGGTTTTGGGCTAATATTTCTGTGTCGAAGCCTAATGCTTGGATGGCGGAAGTATTTTTTTGGATATTACGCATAAAAAAACCGTGTGTAGCAATATGTAATACAAAGGGGCTTGCTATGTTTTTGAGATTTTCTTCGTTGGCATTAGTTGTCTGAAACATCTCTACTTGTATTTTTTTCTTTTGAAGTAGATTATAAATGTTATTTGTTTCTGTTTGCGTACCTATGAGCGATACTACTTCGCCTCCTACAAAAAAACGGTCTGTATTGGTCGTATCGTTTAACAATTCATTGGTATTGAAAATAGTATTTTGGCTATTTTCCCAATTAATACTAACAGTATCTTTGTTAGGATAATTTTTATAGTCAGGGAAGCCCATCAATATAGCCTTGATTTCTTTGTTCTTAAAATCTATTTTAGCATTGTTCTCTCTAAAATCGATGGCATCTGCTGTATTGTTTAAGGCATGAATATCTAATTCGTCTATAATGTATTTTTCAGTTTTGGGGTTATAGATAGCGTTGAGGTTAATTTTATGAAAAACCCCATCAGGAGCAAAATAAATCGTCTTGATAGCTTGGTTTTCATCTTGTAAAGTCAGAAGAGCTTCATTGATTTTTTCCCAATAGGCTTGGTAAGAAATTTTATCTAAGGTTTTATTTTTTATACTATTAGAGTATATGTTAAAATATTTATTTTCTAATTCGTTCCCATTGTTAAGTAATATCAAAAGTGGTGCTTCTGTGGTTTTGGCAGAAACAATCATAGCAGCATAAAAAATGGTGTCTGTAAAATCACTTGCGTATTTTCTGAACCGAATCATCTCTATGGCAGCCTCATCTTCCTTAAGTTGTTGCTGAATGTCTTTCCAACTGGGAATTTTTTGTGTTAATTTTTTAGTTATGTTGTTATCTCCGGCAAGGAAATAGAACTTTTTTTCAGCTAAATACACTTTTTCTTCTATTTTAGAGTTGTTTGTATTGGTTTGTATGGCTTTGAGCCAATCCTCACGTGCATTTGTCCAATCATTAAACGCATTGATAAGTACGCTGTCTTTGGTAGCAATAATATTTGATTTTATACTATTATAATTGTTAATTAACAGCCCTTTTGAGAAAAGTGTGTTGTCATACATATTTTTTGCACTTGTAATTTGGTAGGGGGTGTCTTTGAGTTGCCAAGCAATGTTGTTATAAAATTCAAAGTAAGTCTGCACTTCTGCATAGTAAATCTCTTTTTCTTTTTCACTCATCTGTTCAAACAGATTTTCTACCAATTTGCGCGATTTATCAATCAGCGTATCTAAATAGGTTTTAGTGATTTCTAAATTGCCTTGTGCGTATTGGTTAAAAGCTGCCAATGCCAACGCTTTTTGATAGGAGGGGTGGCTTTTGCCAAACAAATTTGCATTCAAATAAAGACTTTTATTGAGGTATAAATCTGCTTGTGTATAATTTCTTTCCGCCAAATATAGCCTACCTATGTTTGAGTAAATTATAGCTACATTTTCATGATTTTCTCCCAATACCTGAATGATATTTTCTAAACTGTATTGGTACAATTGCCTTGCCTCTTTGTATTTGTTTTGATCGGTGTAGAGATTGGCTAAATTGTTAAGTGTGTTAAAATGGTCTAAAGAATGTTTTTGTGTTTTTTCATAAATTGCAATGATTTCTTGGTAAATCAATTCTGCTTCGGCATACTTTTTTTGGCTTTCGTAAGCAACTGCTAAATTATTGCAAGTAGAAAGGTAGTAGGGGTGCGTATTGTCAATAAATTTGAGATAATTTTCTTTGCAGAATAAAAACTCTTCAATGGCTTTTTCATAGTTGCGTGTTTCTATATACAAAGCTCCAAGATTGTTTTTAGTAGAAATATAAGCCGTAGGACTTGGATTTTTGACCTCACGCATAGTGCCCAAACTTAGGCGAAAATAGACCTCAGCATTGGATAGGTCGCCGATTGCCTGAAAAAAGTTACCCAAATTGTTTTCCCAAGTAGCATAGTTCTGACTTGTTTTGCCATACAATGCTATAATAATAGGTTCTGTTTCTTGGTAAAGTTGCCATGCTTTGGGGTAATTGCCTGTTTTTTTGTATAAAAGTGCCAAATTAATGGCATTGTATACATAACTGCTCGTATTTTTCCCCAAACTCTCTGCTATGATTTGATTGGCTTTAAGGTAGTAACGTTCTGCTTTGTCATATTGATTGAGGTAGTAGTGATTGAGCCCCAAGTTATTCAAAGTGGTTACATAATTGGAGTGTTTATTACCAAATTCTTTTTCAGCCATTTCGAGTGCTTTCTCAAATAAAGGTATTGCTTTGGCATATTGCCCTTTATTGAATACAACAATTGCTTCTTGCGAAATAGCGTCCCAATTGTTTTGTGCTTTTACCACTGAATTAGTAAATAATATGCAAATCCACAAAAGACAAGAATAGAAAAAAAGGCGTATTTTGGACATAATTTTGTAATTTTTTATGGCTAATAATAGTATTAATATCAAAAAATCAAAACAATTTTGCTTAAAATAAGTAAAATTAATTAAAAATATAGATAACTTATGAAAAAAAGATTACACATTTTCATTACATTGTTTGGTATAGCTCTAATGGGCTTAATGCCTGCTAAATCACAAGCACAGATGATAGGTTTAGACCTTCAAGTGGGAGTTCCTACGGGAGAATTTCGCCAAAATACCAATGCCGTAGGTATTGGAGGAGCACTAAGTGCCCTATTTCCCTTTGCTGATAGAGTCCCTATCTATTTTGGAGTAGAGTTAGGTTATATGAACTATGGCATATTTAGCCAAACCCTTAACCAAAACTTAGTGGTTTTGAATACCAATATCCCTTTACGATTCAGAGTACAGACGAATAACAATTTACTCAACGGGCATGCGGTTCTTCGTTTTGTAGCACCTATCCAACGTATACAAATTTATGCCGATGCATTGGTGGGTGGGCGTTATATCTACACGCGCACACAAGTATTCAATGAGTCGCCTACTAATAGCCTCAATATCAATACTAACACTTACAATGAAGCCGTACAAGCGCGTACTAATGTAGATGATTGGATTTTCAGCTATGGCGGCGGCGGCGGTGTAATGATAGGACAGCAAGAGTTCAAACTTAATTTGCGTGTGGTATACCTTTTTGGTAGCCAAGCCGAATACTTAGACCGTAAGACCGTAGAACAATGGAATGCAACGAATCCTCCAGTAATTACGCTCAATAGCACAACAGCCACATTGCCTGAAAGTGCAGTTCCTACTAAAAACTCTACAACTGATATGTTTTTTATTAGTGCAGGGCTTACAATTGCTTTCTAAAAAATAATCGCTAATTTGTTTATGAAAGCCATCTTTTTCAGATGGCTTTTTTATTTTTGTGCATTCTATCTATAAAAATCAACTATTATGAGAAAACAAAAATATGCAAAGGAGTCACTCATCACAATGACCGAAATGGTATTGCCCAATGACACCAACACACTTAATAATTTGATGGGAGGGCGATTGATGCATTTGATGGACATAGCCGCTGCCATAGCCGCGCAAAAACATTGCAATAGAATTGTAGTAACTGCTTCGGTAGATAATATCACTTTTACAGAGCCAATAGCCTTAGGCGATGTCATCACTATCAAAGCACAAGTTACGCGCGCTTTTAACTCTTCTATGGAAGTTTATTTGGAGGTAGAGGCTGAAAATATTCCTTCGGAAAGAAAAAAAGCAACGAACAAAGCCTTCTTTACTTTTGTAGCAGTTGACCAATTGGGTAACCCTATCAATGTACCAGAAGTAGTACCAGAAACCGAACAAGAAATCCAACTGTATGAAAGTGCCCTAAGGAGGCGACAGTTGCGGCTTATTTTGGCAGGTAGAATGAAACCCAATGATGCGGCTGAATTAAAGGCTTTGTTCAATCAGGATTGATAAAAGAATAGTGAAAGTTATGCTTGGTCGGTGCCGAGTGTCTCTTCGGAAGAAGCCAATTTTTGAAGAGCTTGTTTATAGGCACTAATATCAATACCTAAGGAAAATATGCGTTCTACTTCATTGGTCAAGGGATTTTTGTAAGGAACAATGACTTCATACACCCAATATTTTTCATTATTCTTTTTATAGCGTGTATATTCTCCTTCAAGAGCTTTGCCCTGTAAAAGCATTTGCCAATCTTTATTAGCACTTACTGATTTATGTCTTAGTAATAGGCTATAATGTGCTCCTTTGAGTTCCTCAATACTATATCCTGATACTTTACTCATATTTTCGTTTACTTCTGTATAATAGCCATTCGTGTTCATTTCACTATAAAGGCAACTTTTATCTACCAATGCCCATTTTTGCGACATAAGACCTATCTGTTGCTCCATAGCTTCTTGTACACTTAGGAGTTGCTCCATATTTTGGCTCATTTCCTCTTCTTGCGCCTTTACTTGTTCTGAAAGGGCATTAGAATCTTCCAAAATCTGACGGTTTCGGGCATTACTTTGTACTCTGGCGATGGTAACAGCAATACTTTCGCTGAGCCCTTTTACAAAACGCTGTTTATAGCTCAATATTTCCTCAAAAGAAGCAAGTTCTAAAACGCCAAAAAACTGATTGTTTGCTAACAAGGGCACTATAAGAATGGCTTTGGGAGTAGCCCCACCTAAGCCTGAAGTGATATGAACATAATCTTTGGGTACATCATTGAGGTAAAAAGAATCTTGCTCGCGCCAAGCAGCACCTACTAAACCTTCACCCATTTGGATTGTTTTTTCGAAATATCTTCTTTTGTTGTAGGCAAAAGCAGCCGCTAACTCAAGTTTTTGGTTTTCTAATACGAAAATAGCCCCTTGGTTTATCTCTAAATATTTGACCAACTCAGTAATGATACTGTCATAAAAAGCTTGGTCATTTTTATCTTCACGGAGGATATTGCTAAATTTAGCAAAACCTTCATTAATCCAGTTACGCTCTTCGTTTTCTTTGGCTACATTTGCCAAACTTAGTCGCATGTTGGTAATAGCATTTCCTATTTCACCTTTGCCATCAAAAACCCGCAATGTTGTTTCAAAATTTCCACGTCCTACGTCTTCGGCTAAGGCTTTGAGTCTTCTGAAACGCATAACAACATCTTGAATAAAGCCTATAGCTTGTTCGAATTCTAATACAGAAGTATCCATTTCAGGAGGAATGTCTCCTTGTTTTAGTATTTCAAGGCGTTTTGCGATGAGTGCATTGATTTCTTCAATACGATTAATGATGTATTGTTGATAAAATATAAATATGCCTACGATTACAGCCAAAGCAAATAAAGTAGCATAAAAAGCATTTTGTACTTGCTGACTTAAATATTTTTGGGTATCTACTATATAGTTTTCCTCAGAATTGGTAATAAAAGCGACTGCTTTTCGAATATTCTCTTGAATGGCTTCTATTTGTTTTACTTGCAAACTCACTTTTTTTCTATTTTCCCATTCAGTTCTTGAAAGTACATCTATATGGTTGTCTAAACGGGAAAGGTTTTGCCTAATGATTTTGACATTCTCAAGAATGTCTTCATCGGCAGCAGTTTCAGTAATGGCAAATAAAGAGTCGGAATAGGCGCGTAGTTCTTTTCGCCAAGTAGTTTCGGCTTTGTCGCGTGCTATAAGATTTTTTTCACCCATATAATTTTCATAAAGGGCTAATATTCTACTCACAGCGGCTTCTACTTTAAGTGTATATTGTATAGTATAATTGCGTTGATAGGTAATAGTTTGAATGTTTTTTTGGTAATTTGCCAAGAAAAAATAAGCACCTATCAGAAAACCTGCTAATACAAAAATGAGTACAATGATGATGATACGAAAGCGGTAAGCCAACGAATTTGAGGGGGGAAGTTGCCAAAGGTATCTCTTTTTCATGGAGGGTAGCAGAAGTATACTATTATTCTGTAATCATTTTTCTAAATTTATGCCAAATGTATAAAAACTTTAACTAAACAAGGTGAAATGTGTAAAAAAGATTTCATATAGAGAACAAAAAAGAAAACATATCTGTTATCTTGTAGCATAAGTCTTAATCAGATATGTCAGAAAAACAACAATTTAACAAAGAAGAACTCAAACAACGACTTACTCCACTACAATACCACGTAACGCAGGAGAAAGGAACAGAAAGAGCTTTTACAGGCGTTTACAATACCCATAAAGAAGTAGGTATTTACTGCTGTGTAGTATGTGGGAATAAGTTATTTGATTCTGAAAGTAAATACGATTCGGGTTCAGGTTGGCCTAGTTTTTTCCAAGCCATCTCAGAAGAGGCAGTGCAAGAAACAACCGATAAAAGCTATGGTATGGTACGCACGGAGGTAACTTGTGCAATGTGCGATGCACATTTAGGACACGTCTTTGATGATGGACCTCGCCCTACGGGGTTGCGCTATTGTATGAATTCGGCTTCTTTGAGTTTTAAATCATAAAGAGTAAAAAAATGCAAGTGGTCTTATCGCCTTTGTACTCCTTTTGGGGGTGTGGGGGAGGAAAGTCCGAACAACGTAGAGCAGCGTACTTCCTAACGGGAAGGCATAGTGCGGGAACGCCCTAATGACAGCAAGTGCCACAGAAAATATACCGCCCGCAAGGGTAAGGGTGAAAAGGTGGGGTAAGAGCCTACCGCATTTATGGCGACATAAATGGCTTGGTAAACCTTACGTGTTGAAAGACCAAATAAGCCAACGCAGAGGGCTTTTGCCTTCGGAAAAGTTGCTCGCTTGAGTTGGCGGGTAGGTTGATAGAGGTAAATTGTGAAATTTATCCCAGATAAATGATAAGAACTATGTGCCTCAAAACATATAGTACAGAATTCGGCTTATACACTTGCATTTTTCTTATACTATCACAAGTTTAAATCCTTGTCCATGAATATTAAGGATTTGTATTTTTTCGTCTTGTTTTAAGTATTTTCTCAATTTAGTAATGTATACATCCATACTTCTTGCATTGAAATAGCTATCGTCTTTCCATATACTTTTGAGTGCTTTGGAGCGGTCTAAAACTTGATTTTGATGCAAACAGAGCAATTTTAACAATTCAGCTTCTTTCGAAGTGAGTTTCTGTTCGAAGTTAGTAGTAAATAATTTTTGGGTTTCGTATTCGAAAATGTATTTACCTACCTGAAATATTGAATTTTCGGGAATTTGATTCTGTTTATTAGTACGGCGCAATACTGCCTCTATACGCAGTAGTAATTCTTCCATACTGAAGGGTTTGGTGATGTAATCATCTGCGCCTATCTGAAAGCCTCTGATGGTATCTTCTTTCATAGATTTGGCAGTGATGAAGATGATGGGTGTTGTAGCATCATTTTTTCTGATGCGTTCTGCCATTGTGAAGCCATCTAATTTAGGAAGCATTACATCGAATAGGCAAATGTCGTACAATCCTTTTTGGTAGGTTTTGAGTCCTTCCTCTCCATCGCGGCAGAGTTGTGCTTCGTAGCCTTTGGCTTGAAGATATTCTTTGAGAATTTGTCCTAAATTTTCTTCGTCTTCTACAAGTAGTATGTTAGCTTTTTTGTTCATAAGGGAAAAAGAGTGTGAATGTGCTACCTTTGTTTATCTCGCTTTTTACAGAAACAGAACCTTTGTGTGCATCGGTCATCGCCTTTACATAGTTCAGCCCTAAGCCAAATCCTTTTACATTGTGGATATTGCCTGTAGGGATTCTATAAAACTTATCAAATATTTTGCTGATTTGCTCTTTGGCTATGCCTTGTCCTTTATCGCTAATGCTGATTTTGATGCCTCTTTCGTTGTTGCTTGTTTCTATTTTGATTTCGGGTTGGTCGTTAGAGTATTTATTGGCATTGTCCAATAGATTGCTGATTATATTTTTTAGATGCACTTCATCGGCTTCTAAGAGTGTTTGTTTTGCATTTTGCACCCAAGTAATAGTGCCTCCTCTTTCTTCTACTTGCAACTCTATGGCTTGAATGCATTGTTGAATAATGATTTCAATATTGAGGCGTTGTAGGTTGAGTTCGAAATCTTGCTTTTCAAGGCGAGCCGTTTGCAATACTTTTTCTATTTGTGTTCCTAATCTTTTGTTTTCATTTCTAATGATGTTGAGGTATCTATTTTGTAGATTAGGTATATTGTTAATATCAGGGTCTTGTAAGGCTTCAGCGGCAAGGGAAACAGTAGCAACGGGTGTCTTAAACTCGTGTGTCATGTTGCTAATGAAGTCATTTGTAATGTCAGATAATTTTTTCTGCTTCAAGATAATATGTACTGCATAAGCAAAACAAGCGATGATGGTCGCCATCAATAGCCCTGTAAGTAAAAACATAATCATTGTTTCGCCAAATATGAAGTCATTTTGAGTAGGGAAGTAGATATAGAGCATGTTGGTATTTGTGAAGACATCATTAGGGAAAAGAGAAATTTTATGTCCTTTGGTAAGAATAGTTTTGCTGTCGGTATTTTGGTTGCAAAAAATAAACTCTTTTTTAGGAGTAAGTACGCCAAACTCATAGGGAACTTTGATGCCACTATTACAAAATTCGGTATTGATGATGGAATCTAACACTGCTGATGTAAGGCGGCGATTAATATCAGGTTGAACATTGACCATTTCATTGATGACCAAAGCCACCATGTCCGATTTGCGCGCAATTTTGACCAATTGTTGTGCCTGAATATCTTGTGGAAGTACATTATTTTTTACACTAAAAGCAACTTCTTCTTTTTGGGGAATATCACTCCAAAGAACTGTCTTAAAATCTTTGCGGGTTTCTAAGGGGGTTTTTTGGATAAAAGTTTGCCTTCCTCGCTTTTGACCTACAATATGGTGTTGATAAATATTATTAATAGAGTCTAAGGAAATATATATTTTAGGGTTAGTATTGATTCTTTGTATCTGTCTTTGGGCATTGTAGAAGGCTTCGCGGGCTTCTAATCGTTCGGTGATTCTTTTGAGGGCTATTTGAACATTTTGCTCAAAACGTTCTTTGTTTGCTTGCAATACTTGGCTCAACCAATAGATTTGCAAGAAAGCTAACCCTAACAATGCAATACTCATTAAACTGATGATGAGCGTAATTTGTCTTTTTTTCACAAATGATATGGAATAAATTTTATACAAAATACGCAAAAAATAATAAAAAGTATATTCCTTTTAACAGATTTTAACTACAATGTTTGAATAGATACATAAAAGTTATTATACTTGCATGGTTGAATATTTCTAATCTTTTTTCATTTTGGATTTCGAAGTTAAATTACCTCTTTTTGAAGGTCCTTTTGATTTATTATTGTTTTTTATTGAGCGCGATGAGCTTGATATTTACGATATTCCTATTGCAAAAATCACACAGGACTTTTTAGCCTATATGCAACAAATGGAGGTGATGAATATAGAGGTTGCAAGCGAATTTATTGTGGTAGCGGCTACGCTGATGCGCATTAAATCGAAAATGCTACTACCTCGTAACCAAGAAAACCCAACTGAAGACCCACGCCAAGAACTCATACAATCCTTATTGGAGTATAAAAAATTCAAATCGTTGATGCCCATTTTTGAACAAATGGAAGACGAACAAATGCTCAAGGAAAATAGGGGAAATATAGAGAAAGAACTACAAAATATAGCCCAAAACAACCAATTAGAACTGGAGCTTTATCACTTGGATTTGTACCAATTGATGCGTGTTTATCAGCGTATGTTGGTACGCTACGATGAAAAAATCAAAATCGTAAGACATACCATCGTGCCGCACCCCTATACGGTATCGGGGCAGAGAGAATACTTGGTACAAAGGCTACAATTCAGGCAAAGGGTTTCTTTTAGTGAAATCATCAGCGACTATGTAGTCCATACCAAATTAGCAGCGATTTATAATTTCTTGGCAATTTTAGAAATGTTACAAAATAGAATTATTAACATAGAAATAGAGGAGGGTTTTAATAATTTTTGGATAGAAAAATTAGAAGAAATCCCCGAAAATATAATTACTACTACTACATAAAACAATTATATGCTTAAAGAGAACTTACCTCAACAAGACGAACAACCCAATGAACACAAAATACTGAAGAGTCTTCACCCTTCACGTATCATTATCCCGATGCTGATTGGCATTAGTTACACGGTTTATATGCTTTATAATGATATCTTAACTCATAGTAAAGAAATATCGGAACGCATCAATAGTATCAATTATTTTTGGCTTTCTATGGCTGTAGTTGCGCTACTTTTCCGCGATGGCTTCTATATTTATCGTATTCGCCATCTGACCAAAAAAGCACTTTCTTGGGTAGGAAGTTTTTATACTATAGTATTATGGGAGTTTTCATCTGCCATTAGTCCCTCTGCCGTAGGAGGCACTGCGGTTGCGTCTTTTATTGTGATGAAAGAGGGCATTAGTTTCGGAAAGTCATTGGCTTATGTATTAGTTTCTGCCATTCTCGACAATACTTTTTTCATCATTGTAGGGGCTATAGTATTAACGCTGAATTTTTTTGGTGCATATAACAATGGCATCTTCTTCTTAGATGGAGTTGACCCAACGGTTATCGAAACACTAAGAATCACTTTTACGGTTAGTTATTCTGTAATTGCTATTTATACTTTATTAATGATATATGGTTTATTTGTAAAGCCTGTTTTCATTAAAAACTTGTTCATTTATATTACTTCATTTCGCCTTCTGAAACGTTTTCAGGAAGCCGCAAAGCACCAAGGCGAAGAACTTATTGTTGCTTCTGCCGAGTTAAAAGGTATTGGAATAGGCTATTGGGTACGTGCCATAGGCTCTACAGCGTTGGTTTGGGTATCGCGTTATTTTATAGTGAATTGCCTCATCGCCGCTTTCTTCACATTGAGCATTGGCGACCACGCCGTGATATTCTCGCGCCACGTAGTACTTTGGGTAGTGCTCATCTTAGCCATCACACCGGGTGCAGCAGGTATCGCCGAAGTTGCTTTCAAAGGCTTTTACACACCTTTTGCAGGTGCATTAGTAGGAGTAGTAGCTACACTATGGCGAATGATAACTTTTTATCCTTATCTTTTAGCAGGCGTGTTATTCTTGCCTCGATGGGTAAAAAGAGTCTTCTTTGACCAAAACAATACAGAAACAAAAGTGTAATAAAAATATTGCTATGTTAAAAAAGATATTAGAAAACTATGATGCCATCATAGAACTTCCTGTTTTGTGGGGCGAAATGGACGCAGCACAACATGTAAATAATGCAATTTATTTACGTTATTCAGAGGCAGGGCGTATTGCATATTTCAAAACCATGAACTTTGAAGTGAATGTGGCGGCTTCGGGTGAGGCAAGTATAGGACCTATTTTGGCAGAAATCAACTGTAGATATAAAATGCCTTTGACATTTCCAGATACTATTAGCATAGCTACACGAGTAGACATTACTTCAGTAGATGAGTATAGTTTTTGGACGGAGCAAATTGTAGTAAGCCATAAATACGAACGAGTAGCCGCCGAAATCAGGGCGAAATTAGTATCGTATAACTATAGTACACTCCAGAAAACGCCTATCCCTGCTTTTTTTAGAGATAAAATTATCAAGAAAAATTCATAACTTTGTTTTTCATTAAAATAAAGGTAGGATTTTGGAAGCTGAAAAAATTATTTTAGGCATAGACCCCGGCACGCGTCTGTTGGGCTACGCGCTCATACAAATAAAAGCAAAAAAAATAGAGCTTTTACAATACGGGGTAATACAACTTGCCAAATATGCATCGCAAGCACTGAAATTGAAAAAAATCTTTGACCGTATCTCGGAGATTATAGAGCATTATAACCCCGATGAAATGGCATTGGAATCGCCTTTTTATGGTGAAAATATACAAGTAGCTATTAAATTGGGACGTGCACAAGGGGTAGCAATGGCAGCCGCGCTAAGTAGGGAGATACCTATATCGGAGTATGCCCCAAGAAAAGTAAAACAGTCAGTAACGGGCAATGGAAGTGCTTCTAAAGAACAAGTAGCGGCTATGCTAAAAAATTTGGTAGTATTTGGCGAGCATACCGAAGAAGTAGCCCTCGATGCGACCGATGCTTTAGCTGTGGCAGTTTGTCATTATTATCAGCATAACTTACCACAGGGCAAAAGCAAAAGCTGGTCGGCATTTGTCAAAGACAACCCCGACCGTATTAAATAATTTTTTTATTTGGCATAATTAACAGCTCTCATTTCTCTGATAACTGTTACTTTGATATGACCAGGGTATTGCATTTCTTTTTCTATTTTCTGTGAAAGTTCAAAAGAAAGCAGTCCTGCTCTTTCATCATTTACTTTATCGGCATCTACAATGACGCGCAACTCACGCCCTGCTTGAATGGCAAAGCATTTTTGTACGCCTTCTAATGAAAGAGCCATTGCCTCGAGGTCATTGAGGCGTTTAAGGTAAGTTTCCATTACTTCGCGTCTTGCGCCAGGTCTAGAACCCGAGATGGCATCGCAGGCTTGTATGATGGGAGATATGAGTGAGGTCATTTCTATTTCATCGTGGTGTGCGCCGATGGCATTGCAAACTTCGGGGTGTTCTTTGTATTTTTTGGCAAGCTCCATACCCAATATAGCATGTGGAAGATCTGGCTCTTCGGGGTATACTTTTCCTATATCGTGTAGTAATCCAGCTCTTTTGGCGAGTTTGGTATTCAAGCCGAGTTCAGCCGCCATAGTAGCGCAGAGTTTGGCTACTTCGCGTGAGTGTTGCAATAGATTTTGCCCATAAGACGAGCGGAAACGCATTCTGCCTACGAGTTTGATGAGTTCGGGGTGTAGTCCATGTATGCCTAAATCGATGACAGTACGTTCGCCTAACTCTACAATTTCCTCTTCTATGTTTTTAGAGGTTTTGGCTACGATTTCTTCTATTCTTGCGGGGTGTATGCGTCCGTCTACGACTAATCTTTGTAAGGAAAGGCGTGCTATTTCTCTTCTTACGGGGTCAAAACCTGAGATAATGATGGCTTCTGGAGTATCGTCTACAATGATTTCTACGCCTGTAGCGGCTTCTAAGGCTCTGATGTTGCGCCCTTCGCGTCCTATGATTTTACCTTTGATGTCATCGCTCTCTATATGAAATATAGAAATGCAGTTTTCTATGGCGTGTTCTGTGGCGGTACGTTGTATGGTTTCGATGACTACCTTTTTAGCTTCTTTAGTTGCCGACATTTTGGCTTCTTCAGTAATATTTTTGATGAGGATAGAGGCTTTACTTTCGGCTTCACCTCGGAGTGCTTCCATGAGTTGGTTGCGAGCATCTTCGGCGGTCATGTTGGCTATTCGTTCTAACTGTTGTACTTGTGAGAGCCTGAGTTTTTCGGCTTCTTCTTTCTTTTTGGTAATGATTTCAGTTTGTTCCATGAGGCTATCTTTGATGGCAGTGATTTCAGTTTCACGGCGTTTGTTTTGCTCCATGAGTTTTGCCAAATTTTGCTCTCTTTGTCTTAGTTTGTTTTCGTTGGTTTGTAAGATATTCTTTTTTCGGTTGGCTTCTTCTTCAAATTCACTTTTAAGTTTTAGAAAATGTTCTTTAGCTTCAATCATTTTATTTTTCTTTTGATTGTCTGCTTCTTGAATGGTTTTTTCTACGCTAAGTTCAGCCTCTTTGATAATGAGTTTGGCTTTTTCTTGAGCTTCTTTCTTCTTTTTTTCTGAGGCAGCCGCAAGTAGGTATCGATCTATGGCAAAGCCAATACCGATAGATAGTAGTGCTGTGATGATGATGTATAATGCGTCCATGATGTATTTTTTACTTAAAAAATTGTTGTTTTAGTTAATATAAATAAAAAAACTACGAAACTATGATGTGCATAGAACGCGGGGAGGTGTTATAGAGAAGAGGTAGCAGTGGGTTAGTCTGCGCTAAGGGCATCGTTGATGGTATTGTCCCACTGAGTAAGTTTATTTTGAAGGATTTGAAATTTTTCTGTATTTTCTTTATCGATATTCAACAATTCTACCATGCAGTCGAAAGCTACCATAGCGAGCAGGTCTTGTCGGTCTTCGATGCCAAATTCTGTTCTATAGTAGTGTATCTTTTCGTTTAGCTTTTTACCAGCCATTCGTAGGGTAGGCTCGGCAGAGATATCGGCTTTCATAGGATATTCTCTTTCGGCTATACGTATTTTGATAGATAGTTTTGTATCGTTCATGCCTTACTTTATTTACTTAAATGCAGTATGCACTGCTCTACATCTTCAATATAGCGGTTCAATTGTTTCTTGAAACCTCCTGTTTGTCCGTTCTCCGCCATCATTGAAGCAACAATATTAGTAAAATTTTCTTGATTACGCAAATTTTCGATTGTTTCGTTTTGGTTTTTTATAATTTCTTTGAGTTCTATGTTTTCCTCTACCAATTTATCGTGTTCTTTTTTGAGGGTATTACATTTGAGAACAAGTTTGTGTATTTTTTTCTCTAATGTTGTCAAAACGTTTTGTAATTCGCTTGCTTTCATGGAGGTATGCTTATGTTTTAGTGGATTCATAGTTTTTTGATGTTACAATATTAGAGGTTTTTTTTGAATAATGCAACAAAAATTGCTGAAATTCAAAAAGTTATTTTCTATAAGTTCAATGTTCACTTTAAGAAAATGGCTTGATAGTGATGATTTTGAGCTAATGTTTGAAGAGGATATTGTCTATGAGGCGTACTTCCTCGAGGTAGGCGGCTATACATACTGCTATTGTTATTTGTTTAGGGTAGGGGTATTCGAGGCTGAGGAGGGTTTGTGCATCTACTATTTCGAGGTATTCTATCGTGATGTCATTTTGTGTCAAGTGTTTTAGGATTGGTGTAAGATGTTGTTGTTCGAGGGGATTTTGTTGTTGTTCAATTAGTATCTGTATGTTTAGTAGGGTTTGGTAAATTTGAGTGGCTTTTTGTTGCGCCTCTTCGGAAAGTCGTTGATTGCGCGACGACATAGCCAATCCGTTAGGTTCACGAATGGTAGGGCAAATGATTACTTCTAAGGGAAAATTCAGTTCTTGTACTAAGCATTGTATTACGGCGCATTGTTGTAGGTCTTTTTGCCCAAAATAGGCTCTTTGAGGTTGTACGAGATGGAACAATTTACTGACAATTAGCCCTACTCCTGCAAAATGTCCGGGTCTGAATTTGCCCTCCATGAGCGTTTCTAAATAGCCAAAAGAGAGTTGAAGAACATTTTGATTGGGGTATATTTCTTGTGCTTGTGGCATAAATAAGGCATCACATTGCACATTTTGAAGCATCTGACTGTCTTTTTGTTCAGTACGTGGGTATCGGGCGAGGTCTTCGGAGTTGTTAAATTGGGTGGGGTTTATAAAAATGCTACATAGTGTGTAATCATTTTGTTTTTTAGAGGCTTTTATCAATGCTAAATGACCTTCGTGTAGTGCACCCATAGTAGGAACGAAGCCTATAGTTTTCTGCTGTTTTTTAATTTCTGAGAGCCATTGTTGTAAAGACTCAATATCTTTGAGTATTTGCATGAGAATTGTGTTTTATTTTTTTTGATTACAAACATAATCAACTAACTGAAGATAAGCCTTTGTAAAGATATTTTTTTTTACTACCTTTGCACACCAAATTTGTTTTTCATACCCTTTAAAAAACGCTTTTCAATATGGAAAAACTCAAAGTTCTTTATGTTGCCTCTGAAATAAACCCTTTTCTAAAAATTACCGAAGTAGCTGATTTTGTTCGCAAACTTCCACAAGCGATGCAAGAAAAAGGTTTTGAAATCAGAATATTGGTGCCCCGCTTTGGCTTAATCAATGAAAGAAAAAATAAATTGCACGAAGTAGTGCGTTTATCGGGCATTAATATTTCAGTAGGTGATGAAGAAAAACCACTCATGATTAAGGTAGCTTCTGTGCCCAATGCCAAACTACAAGTGTATTTTATAGACAATGAGGACTATTTTCATCGAAAGTCTGTTTTTTTTGATAATAATGACCAATTTTATGACGATAACGATGAGAGAGCAATATTTTTCTGCAAAGGCGTTTTAGAAACGGTAAAAAAATTAGGTTGGTCGCCTGATATAGTACATTGCAACGATTGGATGACGAGTTTGATTCCTCTCTATCTCAAAACTACTTATAAAAATGACCCTGTTTTCAAAAATACAAAAACAGTTTTCTCAATCCCCAACCAATACATTCCTTGTAAATTCAGCGAAGATATCATCAATAAAGTAAAAATGGTAGACATAGAAGAAGAAATGCTTCACCATTTACAAAGTGCTGATTTTGACGGCTTTTTACGCATAGGAATTGCTTATTCTGATTCTGTTATCAAGGCAGATGATAATTATAGCGAAACTTTGGATAAACTTTTCACTGAATTTTCAAACCGAAATATCAACTCAATTCAAATCAACAATGAGGATTATTCCGAGTCGTACTACCACCTTTATACAGAGTTGGCAGGTACTTTATAAGACATTTAACAATTATTATTTATTATTATTTTGCGCGGCGTTAGTGGGCTTGTCTGCCTGTGAAAACCCTCGCGATTTAGGGCTTAACCTCCCCGATGGATTTAAGAAAGCAGAGTTAATTTATGTAGATACTTTGCCCATCAAAATGACCACTGTATTGTTAGATACCTTCCCTACCTTCGCACCAACACGTTTAGTAGTAGGTGATTATAACGATAATTTGTTTGGAAGAATTACGGCGCGTTCTTATGGTTCATTAGCTCCTATTGCCGATACAGTATTCATAGAAACACCCAGCCAAGTAATTGCTGATTCATTGGTGTTAGAAATGGAACTTTCCTCTGCCTACGGTGATACTACTGCTACACAAACGCTCTCACTACACCGCCTAACGAGCGCAATTCCTGCCAAAAATTATTATAATTTTGACCAAGTCCCCTTTGACCCTACACCGATTGCACAAAGTACCTTCTCGGTGCAGTCAGTAGGTTCGGGAAAAAAACTAAGAATCAAACTCCCTAATACCCTGCGAGATGAAGTGCTTAATACAATAAAAACAAGTAAAGACTCCGCAAACTTCATACAAACCTTTCGTGGGTTTGCGCTCCAATCTACTAACAATGCGGCAGTAGTTGCTTTCAGTGCTTCACCGATTAGTTCAAAACTGCTTTTCTATTACCGAAATAGTACTGATGCAAGCAATGCAGTAAAACAAACAGAATTTTATTTCCGTTTATACAATACTTTTAATCAAATCATTCATAACCCTATAGGTACTAATCTATCAACAATTAGTAGCACTAATAGAATACTAACAGCAACGCAAACACTTGATAGAGGGTACTTATTCAATTTATTGGGAATTGTAATCAAAATAGAACTCCCTGATTTTAAAACCTTAGCAGACCCCGCAAAAGGGGAAGTTTTGGCTATTAATAGAGCCGATTTGGTTTTTTATGCAGATGAACAAAGCTATACCAAAAATGACCTATTTCCTATTCCTACACTATTGGCACTTTATCAATCTGATGCCAATAATAGGATAAAGAGAGATGGATTAGGCTTTTTTCAGGGTATTCAGGCAGAGGGCGCGAACCCTTTCAATAACAACAACACGGCTGAAGTTACCTATAATAATTTTGGGTTTTTCTATCGCTTCCCTATCACTACCTATTTACAATTAGTGCAAAGAGGCGATATTCAAAACAATGGCATCATCATTTCCGAACGTTTCTATGAAATAGATGGCACACAAATATTAGTGACTTTTTCTTCTTTCAGACGTTTGTTGATAGATAATCGGCGCAGTTCCAGCCGAAAAATACGATTGGAACTTTTTTATACCAAATTTAAGTAATTATTCAAAAATATACGTATTAAGGAATACGAATACTAACAAATTTTATCTCTATTTGAATTATGTGTGGAATTGTAGCATACACAGGCTATCGAGAAGCCTACCCCGTTATTATTAATGGTTTAAAAAGGCTTGAGTACAGAGGGTACGATAGCACAGGCATTGCCCTCCTCAATGGCGACTTAAATGTATATAAGAAAAAAGGAAAAGTAGATGAACTAAAAGAGTTTGTAAAAACAGTAAAATTAGATGGCAATATCGGTATAGGGCATACGAGATGGGCTACGCATGGTGAGCCTAATGATATTAACGCACACCCACATTTCTCGTCTGATAGAAACATGGTCATTATCCATAATGGCATCATCGAGAACTATGATAGTATCAAAAAAGATTTACTTAACAAAGGACACTTTTTTGAAAGCGATACCGACTCCGAAGTGCTGATTCACTTCATAGAAGATATTCAAAAAAATGCGCAATGTTCCTTAGAAGAGGCAGTCCGTTTGGCACTCCGAAAAGTAGTAGGTGCTTATGCCATTGTGATTATCTCTAAACAAAATCCACGAGAACTCATTGCCGCACGTAAAGGCAGCCCAATTGTAGTAGGAGTAGGAGAAAATGAATTTTTCATTGCCTCCGATGCCACACCTATCATTGAGTATACCAACCAAGTAGTATATTTAGACGACCAAGAAATGGCAATCATCAAAGATGGAAAACTGATACTACAAAACTTAGAAGCCGAAGTAAAAGTACCTTATATACAACAACTCGACCTCGACCTTGAAGCCATCGAGAAAGGGGGATATCCTTATTTTATGCTCAAAGAAATTTTCGAACAGCCCAAATCTATACGTGATTCTATGCGCGGACGACTCAACGCGCAAGAAGCAACACTGACAATGGGGGGCTTGTTAGAGTATATTAATCGTATTCTGAATGCCGAACGGTTCATTATTTTAGGCTGTGGCACTTCTTGGCATGCAGGTTTAGTAGGCGAGTATATTTTGGAAGAGTTTGCACGCGTACCTACAGAAGTAGAATATGCCTCTGAGTTTCGATATCGCAACCCCATCATTCGCGAAAATGATGTAGTTATCGCTATTTCACAATCAGGCGAAACTGCCGATACACTCGCAGCCATAGAGTTAGCCAAATCAAAAGGGGCTATGATTTTGGGTGTTTGCAATGTCGTAGGGGCTTCTATTCCACGTGCTACCCATGCAGGGGCATATATTCATGCCGGACCCGAGATAGGTGTAGCAAGTACAAAAGCCTTTACAGGACAACTAACCGTACTTACCATGATGGCACTCTTGATAGCGCGTAAAAAAGGCACTATCAAAGAAAGTCTTTTCAGAGAAATGCTTTTAGAATTGGACAATATCCCCGCAAAAATAGAGAAAACACTTAAAGCAGAGCCTGTAATAGAGAAAATAGCCACCACTTTCAAAGATGCACAAAACTTTCTTTACTTAGGAAGGGGCTATAACTTCCCTGTAGCGTTAGAAGGCGCGCTGAAACTAAAAGAAATTTCCTACATACACGCCGAAGGCTACCCTGCCGCTGAAATGAAACACGGTCCGATAGCTTTGATAGATGAAGCTATGCCTGTTGTGTTTATTGCAACCAAAGACAGTTCTTATGACAAAGTAAAAAGCAATATACAAGAAGTAAAAGCACGCAAAGGAAAGGTGATTGCGATAGTAACAGAAGGAGACGAAGATGTACGCAGTATGGCAGATTTTGTCATAGAAATCCCCCGTACTCATGAGGTATTAGTGCCTCTGCTTTCGGTAGTACCCTTACAACTTTTGGCGTATCACATTGCCGTAATGCGTGGTTGTGATGTAGACCAACCGCGTAATTTAGCAAAATCAGTAACCGTAGAATAACCCTTACACACAAATAATATAGATTTAGTAACCCCATGGAATTGGCAGCCGAATTACTCAAAATAGTACTCCCCGCAGGTTTGGTCTTGTATGGTATGTACCTCACTTTCAAGGCTTTTGCGAGTAGTGAAATAGAAAAAATCAAAAATGAAAGGCATCTTAAAATTGCCGAAGTTGCACTAAAACACAGCGAACAGACCCTTAACATACGTCTACAAGCCTACGAACGACTCTGTTTGTTCTTAGAGCGTATTTCGCCTGCCAATATTATTCCAAGAGTGAGCAACCCCGCCATGTCGGTTGGTTTGTTGCAACAAGTACTCAATAATGAAATAAGACAAGAATACAATTATAATCTCTCACAACAAGTATATATAAGCGATGAGGCTTGGATACTCATTAAAAAAGCAACAGAAGAAACCATCTTGCTTATTAATAACTCTACTGTAGGTATTTCTGAAGATGCGCCTGCCGTAGAATTAGCAAAAAAAGTATTAGAAAATGCAATTCAACTCCAATTAGACCTCACTCAAGATGCCGTACAAAAACTAAAATCTGAGGTAAGGGCTTTGTTTGAGGGACGCATGCAAGAAGCCTAATTTTTCATGTCTTTATTTTATTATACACTTACTTTTTTAGTAAGCATTTTTGCTGGCTTTGTTAATACATTGGTAGGGAGTGGCAGCTTATTGATGATTCCGTTGTTGATGGCATTGGGCTTGCCTGCCCCTATTGCAAATGGTACTAATCGGGTAGCGGTTTTTATTCAGAGTGTGGTAGGTGTCAGTACTTTTTTCAGCCATAAAAAGATAAAAATAGGAGGTGGTTGGTGGTTGATAGGGGTAGCTACTTTGGGAGCTATAGGCGGAGGTTGGTTAGCAACACAGCTTTCTCCAGCTACACTCACAGAACTAATAGGGGTATTGATGGTAGTAATGTTAGGTATCATCATTCTTAAACCCGAACGCTGGCTCAAAGACAGTGAAACACCACAACAAGAAAACAACCTTCACTTGCTTACTTGGTTTTTTATGTTTTTATCGGGCTTTTATGGTGGGTTTATTCAAGGAGGAGTAGGTATTTTTTTATTAGCCACCTTAGTATTACAAGCCAACTACCCTCTTGCAAAAGCCAATGCACTAAAATTGATTATTGTATTGGTATATGCCGCTCCTGTGTTACTTATTTTTATGTATTATGGGCAAATAGATTGGTCTATGGCAGCCATTACCTCCACAGGACAAGCATTAGGGGCTTATATTGGGGCAAAATTTGCAACACAACACAAAGATGCAAATCTTTGGACATACAGACTTTTAGTTATTATATTGTTATTAGCAATTCTTCAATTTTATTTGCCCCGTTGGTTAGTATATTTTCAACCATAAGCGGAAAATAATGATGCTCCAAATGCTGTACTTTGTGGGCAATATCTTCGGGAGTGTCTTCGGGGCTGAGAGTACACTTTCTTTGCAATATAATTTTACCTTCATCATAATTTTCATTAACATAATGTATCGTAATGCCTGTTTCAGAAGCACCAGCCGCTTTTACGGCTTCATGTACATACATTCCGTACATGCCTTTGCCGCCAAAGAGTGGCAATAGAGAAGGGTGTATATTAATAATTTTATCAGGAAATTGTCTGATAAGTGTAGAGGGTAACAGCCAGAGAAAACCTGCTAAAACAATAAGGTCTATCTCTTGTTGCTGTAAATAATCGGTAATTTGACTGGATTCATAGAAACCTTTTCTATCAAAAACACAAGTAGGAATTTGATATTGATGTGCTTTCTCTAATACACCTGCTAACATCCGATTAGAAAGCACCAAACTTACCTGCGCAATGTGTTTTTTATCTTCCTTTTGGAAATGTTGTATGATTTTTTCGGCATTTGTGCCCGTACCAGAGGCAAATATGGCTATTTTGGAAACTTTCATGGTCAAATAGATACAAAAATAATGGCTTAAAGTTAGCTTTTTTTTCTAATAGCTGCTTGGTTCAACCAAGATTTTTACTCAAGCCTACTAAAAATCTAAAACTCTATGCAATCAGAAAGGCTCTTTTATAATTTCATCAAAGAAACTTATAAAGTTGTAAGAAAGAGTTACTAATTTTGCACTCAATAGAAAAATATTCAACGACCACACAATGAAAATAGAAAGCTTTTTACAACTCTACGAACAAGATAGCCTTGTACAAACAATGGTAGAAATTGTGAAAAAAAAAGAAAAAGTAATCAATTGTAAAGGGCTCATAGGGAGTTTAGATGCCATCATGGGAGCTTGTATACATCTAAAAGTTAATCAAAATCAACTTTTTGTACTCCACGACCGCGAAGAAGCTGCCTATTTTTGCAACGACCTCCAAAATCTGCTCCCCGATACCGAAATACTACTATTCCCTACCTCTTACAAACGTCCCTACCAATATGAGGAAATAGACAACGCTAACATATTACAGCGTGCCGATGTGCTCAATCAAATCAACCAAGCAAAAAAAACAAACCTCATCGTTACCTATCCCGAAGCTTTAGGTGAAAAAGTAGTGAATAAAAAAAGCCTTGCACAATACACTCTTGCTGTACAAGTAGGTCAAACCCTTAATATAGACGAACTCAGCGAAACGCTTCTTAATTATGATTTCGAACGCACCGAATTTGTTTATGAAGCAGGACAATTTGCCATCAGAGGCGGCATTATTGATATATTCTCTTATGCCAATGACCTACCCTACAGATTAGAACTCTTTGGCAACGATATAGAAAGCATACGCATCTTCGACCCTCATTCACAACTTTCGCTCAAAGAAGTAAAAAGCATAGCCGTAATACCCAATGTACAAACCCGCCTCATTCAAGAAGTCAGAGAAAGTTTCTTAGATTTTATACCCAAAGATACACTTTGTTGGTTCAAAGATATAGAATACACTATAGATATAGTACAAAAATCTTTTGACAAAGCCCAACAAGCCTTCGAAACTTACACCGCCGAAGGACAAAATACGCACATACTCAGCGTGCCTGAAGTACTTTTCGATACCCAAAAAGAATTTGAGCAAAAAATACAACAATTCAGTATCGTACAATTTGGTAAAAAATTCCATTATACCGCCAGTCAAACACTGAACTACACCGCCCAACCTCAACCCTCTTTCCACAAAGATTTTAAACTGCTAACCAATAATCTACTTGAGAATCAAAGCCAACAAGTATTCAATGTCATAGCTACCGAATCATTCAAACAAAGCCAAAGGTTAGAAAGCATTTTCGAGGAAATAGACCCCATGCTCAAAGTGCAATACTTACACATAGGTTTAAGAGAAGGATTTTTAGACAAAAACCTAAAAATAGCCTGCTACACCGACCACCAAATTTTCGAACGATTCTATCGCTACAAAAGCAAAGAAAAATATTCCAAATCTAAAGCCCTTACACTCAAAGAACTACAATCATTACAACCCGGCGACTATGTAACACACATAGACTATGGCATTGGGCGATTCGCAGGCATGCAAAAAGTAGAAATCAATGGCAAAACACAAGAAGTAATCAGAATTGTGTACAAAGACAACGACTTACTCTACATCAACATACATGCCTTGCATAAAATATCTAAATATACAGGCAAAGAAGGCAGCCCACCTACCATCAGCCGATTAGGTTCGCCAGAATGGGATAACAAAAAGAAAAAAATAAAAAAACAAGTACAAGAAATAGCCAAAGAACTCATAGAACTCTACGCCAAACGAAAAACAGCCAAAGGACATGCCTTCCAAACCGATACCTTTATGCAAGCCGAGTTAGAGTCTTCTTTTATCTATGAAGACACTCCTGACCAAGCACGCGCCACTACCGACATCAAAAAAGACATGGAGCAACCACACCCCATGGACAGGCTCGTCTGCGGAGATGTTGGCTTCGGAAAGACAGAAGTAGCCGTCAGAGCAGCCTTCAAAGCCATTAGCGATGGCAAACAAGTTGCACTTTTAGTCCCTACTACAGTATTGGCAATGCAACACTTCAAAACCTTCTCCGAAAGATTCAAAGAATTTGCTGTACAAGTAGAATACATCAATCGATTCAAAACAGCACAACAAATCAAAGATACGCTCAAAAACGTAGCAGAAGGAAAAACAGACTTACTCATAGGTACACACCGAATTGTGAGCAAAGACATCAAATTCAAAGATTTAGGATTGCTCATCATAGACGAAGAACAAAAATTTGGTGTCAAAACCAAAGAAAAACTCAAAGAATTTAAAATAAACATAGACGTGCTTACCCTCACCGCTACACCCATACCCCGAACCCTTCATTTTTCGCTCATGGGCGCACGCGACCTCTCCGTCATTGCCACACCACCACCTAACCGCCAACCCGTTACCACCGAGCTACACACTTTTAACGATACTGTAGTCAGAGATGCCATTAGTTATGAAATCAAAAGAGGAGGGCAAGTCTTCTTTGTACACAACCGCGTAAATGACATAGAGGCAGTCGCTAATATGATTATTCGTTTAGTACCCGATGCCAAAATAGGAATTGCACACGGGCAGATGGACGGTGCGCGCCTTGAAAGAGCCATGCTCAAATTCATAGAAGGAGATTATGATGTATTAGTGTCTACCAATATTATCGAGTCAGGCTTAGACATACCCAATGCCAACACCATCATTATCAATATGGCACATACCTTTGGACTTTCCGACCTACACCAAATGCGCGGAAGAGTAGGACGCTCCAACAGAAAAGCATTTTGCTATCTCCTTACGCCCGCCTCATCACTCCTCAGCACCGACTCCCGCAAACGCCTCAGTGCCTTAGAAGAATTTTCAGACCTCGGAGATGGCTTCAAAGTAGCCATGCGCGACCTTGACATCAGGGGCGCAGGAAACCTGCTCGGCGCAGAACAAAGCGGATTTATCTCCGATTTAGGCTTTGAAGCCTACCATAAAATACTCGACGAAGCCATACAAGAACTCAAAGAAACACACTTCAAAGAGTTATTTATGACCGAAATAGCCGCTAAAGCCCAGAATCTAACCACAGATTGCAACATCGAAACAGACCTACAGCTAATAATACCTGATGATTACGTCAATAACATTTCCGAACGCCTCAGCCTTTACAACCAATTAGACAATCTCAAAGAAGAAAACCAACTCCAAACTTTTCAACAAACACTCATAGACCGATTCGGAAAAATGCCCCCAGAAGTAGAAGAACTTATACAAACCGTTAGGCTGAGATGGAAAGCACAAAATATAGGATTTTCCAAACTTACCATTAAAAATGGCGCAATGAAAGGCTTTTTCTTGGACAAACCCGAGTATTTTAACTCCGAAAAATTTGGACAAGTACTTCAGTTCGTACAAAAAAATCCACAAAAAGCGCGTTTATCAGAGGCTAACAATAAACCTACACTCATTTTTTCAAAAATTGATACAATTCAGCAAGCCATTTTTATACTATCTCAAATAATTTAACGTTTAATAAGTAATTGTTACAAAAAAGACTAATTTTGCAATATTTTTGTAATAATTTTTTAATAAGCAAAATCATAATCATCAATAATAAAGAGGAAAAACAAGTATGAACAAGCACACGCAACTCTTCAGAAATCTCTGCTTAGTAGCTGTCGGTTCGCTTACATTGGCTTCTTGTAGCCTTTTTGGAGGCGGCGCGCCCAAAGGCTTTCAAAATAGTCAAAACGTAAGTGCTAAAGGACAACGCAGTATGGTAACAGGGCGCCTATACAACGACGAAGAAAACCCCGAAGCCTCATTGGTAGTCAATGAATATTTCGGACAACCCGACGGACCCAACTTAGTATTCATCGAAGGCGGGCGTTTTACGCTCGGCTCGCAAGAAGAAGATATTGTTAGCTCTCGCGATAACGTAGAGAGAACCGCAAGTATACAGTCGTTCTTTATGGACCAAACCGAAGTAGCCAACATACACTGGTTAGAGTATATGGCTTACTACTCCGCAGGCAATGACGATAAAATACCCCCCGCCTATGCAGGGCAAGCTGACGTGTTCAGAAAAGAAGGCTTACTACCCGATACCACAGTATGGGCAAGCGACTTAGCCTACAATGATTCCTACGTGGCGAACTACCTTCGATACCCCGGATTCCGATTCTACCCCGTAGTAGGTGTTTCTTGGGTACAAGCTAAAGACTTCTGCTGGTGGCGTACAATGGTCGTAAATGAAAACCTCACGATGGAAGCCAAACAAAGTGGAAAAATCGCTTCTGTAGAGTCTCTCCCCGATGGTGAAGTAGCCCCCTTAGAATCAGGTATTGTAGTACCCGACTATACCCTCCCCACAGAGGCACAATGGGAATATGCTGCAAAAGCACTTGTGGGAACACAATATGGAGATGAAAACCAAACCAACGGACGTATTTACCCTTGGGACGGACACGCTATCAGAAACCCTTATGAAACCAAAGAATATGGAATGGGCTTCATGTTAGGTAACTTCAAACGCGGACGTGGCGACTATGCTGGTATCGCAGGAAAACTAAACGATGGCGCACTCATCACCGAATATATTTTCAGCTATCCTCCCAATGACTACGGCTTGTATAACATGGCAGGCAACGTAAGTGAATGGGTAGAAGATACGTACAGACCCGGCTCATTTGTAGACGTAGCAGGATTGAACCCCGTTCGCCGTCAAAAATTAGCCGATGACAAACTCAGTGTGAATGACTCTGCTGATGTATACCGTGATTCTAAAGACCCTTATAACCCCGCTAACGATGCCGGTACAGGTATATTTGGTAACTCACTCATCAACAATGACTCTCGTGTGTACAAAGGAGCTTCTTGGGACGATGTGGCTTATTGGGCAGCACCCGGTACGCGCCGATATGCCGACAAAAACTTCAAAAGTGCTAAAATTGGCTTCCGTTGTGCTATGATTATGGCAGGCGAGCGAAATGGCGAAGAAAGAAGAACACAAGGAGGAAAATAAAATCAAAACATCTATATAGTATAATTATAAAGAAGACCATTTTTTTTCAAATGGTCTTCTTATTTTTTTGTATTCCATAAAAAAGAACTATTTTAGCACAAAAATTGAGAACTACTTTTGCAAACGCTTCAATATTAAATCAATACCATGAATCTACACGAATTTCAAGCTAAGAGTATACTTCGCCAATATGGTGTAGCAGTACCACGCGGTTATATGGCAGAAACCATAGAACAAGCCAAAGAAATCATTCAAAAACTTCAAGCAGAAACCAACTCTGAAAAATGTGTGGTAAAAGCGCAAATACACGCAGGCGGGCGCGGAAAAGGAGGAGGCGTAAAGTTAGCTAACAACTATGACGAAGCCTTCATGCACGCCAACAATATATTAGGCATGCAACTCATCACTCCACAAACAGGCGAGCAAGGAAAAAAAGTGCATAAACTACTCATCGAAGAAAACGTGTACCAACCCGGCGAAGTAGAACCTAAAGAATTTTATATGGGTGTGCTCTTAGACAGAGGCACAGGCAGAAACCTCATTATGGCAAGTGCAGAAGGGGGAATGAACATTGAAGAAGTTGCCGAAGAACATCCCGATAAAATCATCAAAGAATGGATTGACCCCTCAGTAGGATTGCAAGACTTCCAAGCACGAAAAGTAGCATTCGCATTGGGTTTAGAAGGAAACGCTTTCAAAGAAGGCGTACAATTCATCAAAGCCATTTACAAAGCCTACATCGAAGCCGATGCTTCTATGGTAGAAATCAACCCTATGTTGAGAACTTCTAATAATAAAATATTAGCCGCCGATGCCAAAATAAACTTAGATGACAATGCACTCTACCGACACCCTGAATTAGAAGCCATGCGCGACATTACCGAAGAAGACCCTTTCGAGGTAGAAGCAAAAGCCTCTAACCTGAACTACGTAAAACTTGATGGAAACGTAGGTTGTATGGTAAATGGAGCAGGTTTGGCAATGGCTACTATGGACATTATCAAACTATCGGGCGGTGAGCCTGCCAACTTCCTTGATGTAGGAGGGGGGGCAAATGCACAAACCGTAGAAGCAGGTTTTAGAATCATCCTCAAAGACCCCAACGTAAAAGCCATACTCATCAATATTTTTGGGGGTATTGTAAGATGCGACAGGGTAGCCAATGGAGTAGTAGAAGCCTATAAAAAAATTGGTAATATCAATATCCCTATTATTGTGCGCCTACAAGGTACAAATGCCGAAGAAGCTGCTAAAATTATAGATACCTCTGGCTTAAAAGTAGCCTCAGCCGTACTACTAAAAGACGCTGCCAATAGAGTAAAAGATGCCTTAGTTTAGCACTCAAGAAAATAAATAACAAAATAAAAAGAGCTTGCCTTTATAAGAACAAGCTCTTTTTTTATGGCTATAGGTAAAAAATTAATGGTCAGACTTTTTTTCCTTTATTTTTATCACTTGTCTGCGAAGGCTTTCCATAGCTTCATCAGCCGCCGCCTCGAAAGAAGTACCCTGTTCTTTTGCAAATAAAGTTTCGCCGGGAATAAATAATTTGACCTCTACTACTTTGTTTTCACGGCTATGATCGCCCTTTTCTAAACGTAAAAAGACTTCGCCGCTCGTAAAGCGATCATAAAAAGTTTCTAACTTATCTGCTTTTTTTTGAATAAAATCCAATAATTTTTGATCAGCGTCAAAATGAACAGAATTAATTTGAAGTTTCATAATCAGAATGGTTTTAAAAGTGAAACATAATTGAAATATTAAACAAAACTATTTTTAAGCCTTAGGGTGTGCCTGTTCAAAAATAGTTTTTAGTTTTTCTAAAGAGTTGTGCGTATAAACTTGTGTAGCCGCAAGCGAACTATGCCCCAAAAGCTCTTTGATAGCATTCAAGTCTGCCCCTTTATCGAGTAGATGAGTTGCAAAAGAGTGGCGAATCACGTGGGGGCTTTTTTTCGATTGTGTGGTGATGTCGGTAAGGTATTTTTTTACGGTGTTGTAAATGAGTAAATGATAGCCTTGTTCGCCCTTATCGCTCAGAATTAGAAAATCTTGAGGAGAAATGCCTACTTGAGCAAAGTGATTTTTTTTGGTTTCTTCGTATTGCTCTATCAAAGCAAGTAAAGGTTTTAGAATAGGAATGATGCGTTCCCGTTTGCGTTTGCCAAAAACCTTAATGGTAGATTGATAAAAGTCTACATCATTGATGCCAATGCCTAAAAGTTCACTTACACGAATACCTGTATTGTACAAAATCTCAAGAATGAGTTGGTCTCTTTTGCCAGAAAAATCATTTTCGTATTGCAGATTATCGAGCAATACAATCATTTTTTCTTCAGTAATAAATTCTGGATTACGCTTAGGCGATTTTAGTAACTTAACACGAGAAGCGGGATTAAGACTTAATTGATGTTCTCTTTGTAAGAATTTATAGAAAGATTTTAAAGTTGAAATTTTTCTATTGATGGAGTTGGGGTGTATGTTGGTTTCAGAAAGTTGTATTATCCAATGTTTGATTTGGTTGGTATCAACCAATGTAATATCTTCTTGATGATGAGTTTGGATAAGAAAATCTTGAAATTGTAATAGGTCATTTTCATACGCAATACGAGTATGAGGGCTGTATCTTTTTTCGTATTGTATATAGTTTAAAAAAGATTGAATCATAAGTTAATACCACTGAATAAGGAATAAATCAGAAGCACTAACTTACGATATTTTTTTTGAAACGCAAAGAAAAAAGATTAAATATTTTCTTGTAGGGTTACTTTTTGGCGATAGATAGCGCGTAGTTTGGTATTGCGTTTTCTTACAGAGCGTTTCTCAAATGCGCCACGTGAGCGTACTTCGCGGAGAACACCTGTTTTCTCGAATTTCTTTTTGAATCTTTTTAGTGCCTTATCTAAAGGCTCATTATCTTTGATATTAACTATAATCATGGTATAAAAACTGATGTGTTTAGTTTGAAATAATAACCTGAGAACGTTTTGGGAGTGCAAATATACAACTTTTGACATACAAAAAAACAAGTTTTTCTAAATTCTTTCATGCAAAAGCAATATTTTTTTTAATTTTGAGCGTTTAATACCAAAGAACCAATCCATTTAAAAATAAATAATATGAGAAAATATATACTTTTTTCACTTCTTATGTACTTTTCAGTCGGGTTTTTATTTGCCCAACAAGACCCTAAAGCTAAAGCAATTTTAGATGCTATCAGCCAAAGATACAAAGGTTTAGGTGCTTTCAAAGTCTTTTTTAACTATACACTTAACAATAAATCAGCAGGAGTAAGCGACAAAGTATCGGGCGAGGTAGCTGTGAAAGATGACAAATATTTATTAAAGGTAAAAGGACAAGAAATTTATTGCAATGGCAAAACGCTTTGGACTTATCTCAAAGACGACAATGAGGTCAATATCTCAGACTATGAACCCGAGCCGGGTGAAGTAACGCCTACGAATATATACACCATTTATCAAACAGGTTATAAGTATGTTTTTGTGGGTGAAACCACCGAAGCAGGTGAGGTTTTCGAGAATATAGAACTAACACCTAATAATGCCAACGCAAGATATTTCAAAATCAAAATTAAATCGAACAAGGCTACAAAATCTATCAAAACTTGGGAGATTTACGAAAAAAATGGCAATGTTTATACCTATGCCATCTATCAACTCAATCAACTGAGTTTCCCCTCTACTACGGCAGTAGATAGTTATTTTTCATTTGATAAAACCAAATATCCGAACGTGAGAGTGGTAGATTTGCGCTAAAGTGCCTATGTCTATTCACGATATACTACAAAAATATTGGGGGTATGCTTCCTTTCGTAGCCTACAAACCGAGATTATCGAATCCGTTTTAGAGGGCTACGATACTTTAGCACTTTTGCCGACTGGCGGTGGAAAATCCCTATGTTTTCAAGTACCTGCGATGGCTGTAGAGGGCATGTGCTTAGTTGTTTCGCCTTTGATAGCCCTCATGAAAGACCAAGTAGAGCAGTTGCAAAAAAGAGGCATCGCTGCGGCAGCACTTTTTACGGGTATGCATAGCAAAGCCGTAGAATTGATACTTAGAGAAGCAGAGCAGGGAAAAATAAAATTTTTATATGTATCTCCTGAAAGGTTGCAAACAACTCTCTTCCGTGCGCGTGCGCCACTACTTCCCATACAGTTATTGGCTATTGATGAGGCACATTGCATATCGCAGTGGGGGTACGATTTTAGACCCCAATATTTACAAATTGCCGATTTTAAGGCAAAATATCTTCCTAATGAAACGCTCATGATTGCGCTGACCGCAACCGCAACCGATGAGGTGAAGAAAGACATTCAAGAAAAACTATTGTTCAGAAACGATAAAACACGTGTATTCCAGAAAAGCTTTGCCCGAGCAAACCTCTCATATAGTGTTTTCGAAGAAGAGAATAAACATAGAAAACTGCTCAAAATTTTGCAGAGTGTTAATTCAGGAAGTGCAGTAGTGTATGTTCAATCGCGCAAAAATGCACAAGAAACAGCAGCCTTTTTGAAAGAAAACCGCATAAGTGCCGATTATTATCACGCAGGACTCACACAAGCCCAAAGAAATGCGAAACAAAGTGCTTGGATTAAAAACCAAATACGTGTTATTGTTGCTACTAATGCTTTCGGTATGGGCATAGACAAACCCGATGTAAGAGTGGTGGTGCACATGGAACTTCCAAACACGCTTGAAGCCTACTACCAAGAAGCAGGAAGAGCTGGGCGTGATGAAAAAAAAGCCTACGCTGTGGCACTTTATAACGGCACTGACATCACTCATCTGAAACAACGCATAGAGCAGGCATATCCACCACTGGAACACATCAAACGTGTTTATCAGGCATTGGCTAACTATTATCAATTATCAGTAGGGGCGGGGGAAATGGTAAATTATGAATTTGAAATGGCTACTTTTCTGAAAAATTTTCAGTTAGAAAGTTTACCTACTTACCACGCCCTCAAACGATTAGAAGAAAACGCCCTCTTACAATTCAATGAGTCATTTTGGCAACCCTCACAAGTGAATATTCTGATTTCCTATCGCGATTTTTACGATTTTCAGATGCGCAATCCTCATCTCGATGCCTTTTGCAAAATATTACTACGCCTATATGGACAAGGTATTTTCACCAAATTTGTCAATATTCAAGAAGCCAATTTAGCACAAGCTCTCAAAACAAAAACACAAGAAGTAATCAAACAATTAGAGATTTTACAAAATTTACAAATCATTGCCTACCAACGCCCTACCGATAAACCCCAAATCACTTGGCTTACTCCACGTTTAGAGGTTCAGAATCTTCCGATAGACACCGCTCGAATGGAAGCCCTCAAAAAAAGAGATTTACAAAAATTAATGGCACTTATAAATTATGCTACTCAAAACAAAAACTGCCGAACTAAAATACTGCTCGATTACTTCGGTGAAGAAGACTATGAACTTTGCGGCGTTTGTGATGTTTGTTTAGAAAAGAAAAAACAAACCAACCCAGAAAAAGAAAAAATTTTAGCCGAAAAAATCATTGAAATACTTGCAGAAAAGCAACTTTCTATAGCAGAATTAGTAAATATTTTTGAACATAAAGAAGAAAAACTTATCATTGCAATTCTTAGACAATGGTTAGACGAAGGAAAAATAACACAGACTGAAGAGGCAAAACTATTTTACAAACAAAAAAAAGACACCCCATAAAATGAAAAACATAGCAATCGTCCTCGTACTGCTCATCACTACTATTCACACAAAAAACTTAATTGCCCAATCTAAGGCACTTTTCACCGAAGAATTGCAAAAAAGATTAGAAAAAGCAGAAAGCAATGAGGAAAAAATACAAATTCTTGAAAAAGAACTCCCTATTGCCAAACAAACCAATTACAAAGTATATATCCTCAACGAACTTACACTTTACTATGCCGATACAGACCTTGAAAAAGCCGAACAATATGCCTCAGAAGCCTATCAAATAGCCAAAGATGCCCAATACCAAGAAGGCATAGGCTACAGTCTTAGAAGTAAAGCAGAGATAGAAACACAAAAACAGAAATATGCAGATGCCAGAAAACACTTCAAAGAAGCCCTACAGATTTTTGAAAGCACAGACGATATGCTCAATATAGCCTATTGCTATAACGGATTAGGGTTGTTACATTACTACCAAAGTTATTTTGATAAAGCCTTAGATGAGTACCAAAAAGCACTGAAATATTTCGAAAAACTACAAGACTTAGAAGGAATTGCCGATGTAGAAAATAAAATAGGTGTTGTATATTATTTCAAAGCTGACTACAGCAAAGCCTTAGAACGCTATCTGAAAGCCCTTGCGATGAATGAAAAAATAAAAGACAACGAAAACGCTGCTACTTGCTTAAATAACATCGGCATCGTTTATCAAAAATTAGAAAAACCCGAAAAAGCCATCTTGTACTTTGAACAAGCACTTAAAAAAAGTGAGCAACTTGGCAACCAAATCGGAATGGCGCAAGCCTACAACAACATAGGTGCGATAGCCGAAACCCAAAATGACTACGAAAAAGCACTGCAATACCATGAAAAAGCATTACAAATCGCCGAAAAAATAAAAGATAATTATACGATTGCTCTCACAATGAGCAACATAGGCAATATATACGAAAGAAAAAACAACTTCGAAAAAGCCTTAGAATTTCTAAGCAAATCGCTCCGAATCAGAGAAAATATAGAAGACAAACAAGGTGCCACTGCCTCGCTCAATAGAATAGGACAACTCTATGCAAACAAAGGAGATGCAGAGCAAGCTACCATCTATTTTCGCCGTGCGCTAAGACTTGCCGTAGAAGTAGGTGTGAAAGAATATGAAAAAGATGCTTATTTAGGATTAGCCAATGTGTATGAAAAGAATGAAAATTTTGGCAAAGCCTATCAATATTTTAAACTATATGCTTCGCTCAAAGACTCATTGGTCAATGCTGAAAAACTGAATGAAATACAGACACTACGTCAACAATATGACTTAGAAAAAACAGAAAAAGAAATGGAAACCAACCAGAAAAACAAAGAAATAGAAGCACGGAATCGTTATCAACAAACAATATGGATAGCATTTACAGTACTCACTTGCCTCTTTTTAGCATCGTGGATATGGCTTGGTTATGAACTAAGAAAACGAAACAGAAAGATACTCAATTTACAACAGCAACTTCCCAATCAGCTCACTGCCAGCTAACCGATTTAATCTTCGTCCTCCTCTAATTGTTGTGATTTTTTATAAGCAGATACAGCACGCATCTGTTCTATCTCTATCCATCGTTTCAGAGCTGTTTCATTACGAAAAAACTGAACCTTATTCATTAATGCTAACAACAAAGTAGCAACCAACATCAATATAGAGAATAGATAAGAAATTTTTTCCCATTCAGAAGAAGGTGTTGTCCAATCTTGTTGCAATAAATAAACTTCTGTTAGTACTGCCAAAATAAGCAAACTGATAATGAAATAGGTTTTCGTATTGAGCGTTTCTTCATAAAAACTATACAAAATAAGAAATATAGCCACTCCATTGAACAAATAAAAGACCTTAAGTACCAAAAAGGAAGTAAAATAATAAAACTCTTCTTCTAAAAATACAAACACAATAAAAAGAGGTGATAAATAAGCCATCCAATTTAAGACAAAGAGCAAGTTTTTGGGAATAATTTCATCTTCCATCAAACGAATCACAAAACGAATCACAAAATACAGACTTACATAACCCCAAGCAACACGCGCATACTCATCGAAAATAGAAAACCCACTCCATAAAATTTGGTAAGCCAACCCATGCAGGTAAAAGTGCCATACCCCTACACTCACACAATAAGCCGTAAAGTACAGCCAAACCTTTTGACGCAACACCACATAAAAGTAAAATGCCGTCATACACATAATAGCCAAAACACCATAAAAAAAGCCCAATGACCCCGCCGATTGACTTTCGTATTGGTAAAAAACTGCCGCATCATATACATAAATAGGCAAGCAAGTGCCTTTACCTTTGTTTTGCAGATACAATACGTAAGTATGTTCCTTTTTCGAGCCCAAATCCAATTGATAAACAAAAAAACGATGCGCATTGGCACGCGAGGCAAAATCAAAAATATTACCTGAATGATTCACCGACACAATATTTTGCTTCTCTAACACCTCAAAAAACTCTACCTCGTGCAGCCCCGAATGTTCTATCACGATGATGATTTTGCGAAGCGTATCTACTTTGTTTTTAATTTTGAACTTCAAAACATAACTCACATCTTTTTCAGTAGTAGGAAAACAAACTTGTCGCGTGAAATTTTGTGCGAAAGGATAATTCACACTGTCTTCCAAAATCTTATTCAAAGGAGGTTTTACACTCTTAAACCCTTGTTTGAAAACGTACTCCCCAATCGCCACTTTTTCGTATTTAGCCTCCCACTCAATAACACCTGTTTGGCATTTGCCATATTGTACAATAAGTGTAAAAAATATTGCTAAACCAATATAAATAGCTTTCATTTCTCAAAAATAGCAAATAAAATATTTATTTAGAACAAAAAAAATAAAAACAGCGTTATTTTTGCAGTCATTTTTTAATACAATCTACAAACCAAATCAATAGAACTATGGTAACTGCCACGCGAATTGCCTACAACAATATAAGCCTCGAAGTAGACGAAGAAGGAATTGCCCTCATCACCATCCGCAGAGCGGCGAAACTCAACGCGCTCAATACCGAAACCCTCGAAGACTTGCGAAAAGCAATGTACGAAGTATACGAAAACGCCGAAATCAAAAGTGTCATTATTACAGGTGAAGGCACTAAAGCATTTGCCGCAGGAGCTGATATTTCAGAATTAGCAGAATTAGACGAAGTAAGTGCCAAAAAATACTCCCAAAATGGACAAGATGTTTATGCAATGGTAGAAAATTGCCGCAAACCCGTAATCGGAGCCATCAACGGATATGCCTTAGGCGGAGGTTGCGAATTAGCCTTGGCTTGCCACATGCGCGTAGCCGTAGAAAATGCCAAATTTGGACTGCCCGAAGTAAAATTGGGGACACTACCCGGTTTTGGAGGTACACAACGCCTCACACAAAGTATCGGAAAAGCCAAAACACTTGAACTCATCATGACAGGTGATATGCTTTCTGCACAAGAAGCTAAAGAATTGGGTTTGATTAACTATGTAGTAACTTCACACGAAGAAATGATGAGTAAATCGCGTGAAATGCTACTCAAAATAGCCTCCTCAGGACCAGTAGCTATAGCAATGGTTATCAACTCCGTAAACACAGTATATAGCACCTTTGAAAGAGGATACCAAAAAGAAGCTCAATTCTTTGGTGCCTCTGCCAAAACCCACGATTTCCACGAAGGAATGAGGGCTTTCTTGGAGAAAAGAAAACCTGCTTTTCAAGGTAAATAAACCATTGCCCAAAAACAGACAGACCTTTCTAAGACTTTTTTGAAAAGCCTTAGAAAGGTTTTTTTATTTATTTGGGTTTTTATTGGCATATTTGCAAAACGAACTAACTACTCTTTTCCAATATGTCTTTTGAGGTCTTAGCATTATTACTATTCATCATCGTATTCACACTCATTTTAGCAGGTTACCCCGTTTCATTTACCTTAGGCGGAGCCTCTATACTGATGGGATTACTCATCTTCGACCTCGATTTTTTCTACCTACTCTCCCTTCGCATTTTTGGTATTATGAACAATTTTGTCCTGCTTGCAGTGCCTCTGTTCGTCTTTATGGGGATTATGCTCGAGAAATCGGGCATTGCTGAACGACTGCTCGAAACCATGTCTTTCCTATTGGGTAGTTTGCGTGGTGGTTTAGCCATTTCAGTAGTAGTAGTAGGGGCATTATTGGCTGCCTCAACAGGAGTCGTAGGAGCAACTGTAATCACAATGGGGCTCATCAGCTTGCCCACCATGCTCAGACGAGGCTACAGCCCCGAACTTGCTACAGGCACCATCGCCGCCTCTGGTACTTTGGGGCAAATCATACCTCCCAGCGTAGTGTTAGTATTATTAGGAAGCGTACTCAATGTTTCAGTCGGAACACTTTTCACTGCTGCCTTCTTACCCGGCTTCGGATTGGTGTTTTTATATTTTATCTACATTGTCGGATTTGCATTTTTACGCCCTCATTTAGCCCCACCCATACCCAAAGAAGAACTACAAACATTTCGAGGAAAGGGTTTTTGGAATAGAGTTTTCCGTGCCTTTTTTCTACCTTTGTTGCTAATATTGGCAGTGTTAGGTTCTATTTTTGCAGGAATCGCTTCCCCTACCGAAGCCGCCGCCATTGGTGCTTTGGGAGCAACACTACTCACTGCACTCGAGAAAAAATTAAACTATAATACACTCCAAGAAGTAATGCGCGAAACGACACACATTACCTCTATGGTATTCATCATTTTGGTAGGTGCGTCTGCTTTTTCATTGGTCTTTCGCGGATTGAAAGGAGATGACTACATCGTGCATCTCATTCAAACGGCAGAGTTGAGCCCTTATTGGTTTTTAGCTATAGTGATGTTGGTGATGTTTGTAGCAGGTTTTTTTATAGATTTTATAGAAATTATTTTCATCATTGTCCCCGTAGTAGCTCCAACATTTATAGCCATGAAAATGGACATGGTTTGGGTAGGTATTTTGATGGCTGTAAACCTACAAGCCTCTTTTTTAACTCCTCCATTTGGTTTTTCTCTTTTTTATCTCAAAGGAGTAGCCCCGAAAAATGTTACCACACAACATATCTATCGTGGCATTGTACCCTTTGTGCTTATGCAAGTCCTTATGGTCATATTGATTATACTATTCCCTGAAATAGCCACAGGATTGCCCAAATTTTTACAAGGAAAATAAAACATTTCTTAAAAACATTTTATTATCTTTGTCAAAGAAAAAATAGCATAAAACATAGCCCTTAATCACTAACCTCCCTCAAAATTATGCATAAAACAACCCTCATCAAAAATGGTATTTACTATGATGGTACAGGTGCCAAAGGACAAAAAGCCGATGTGCTCATCAGAAATGGAAAAATAGAAAAAGTAGGAAATATCAACGAAACAATAACCGATGCAGAAATCATTGATGCCAATAATTGTTGGGTAACCCCCGGTTTTTTAGATATTCATACACACTACGATGCCGAAGTAGAGGTTTTACCCGGTTTAGACGAATCAGTAAGGCACGGCGTTACGACTGTAGTCTTTGGAAATTGTTCCCTCTCGAGCGCGGTAGGCACAGAAGACGATATTTTAAATCTCTTTACAAGGGTAGAAAATATGCCCGCTGACCTACTCCAAAGTTGGATTAAGGACAAAATTACTTGGAAAACTACAGCCCAATATTACGAACACTTAGACACACTCGCATTAGGACCCAACGTAGCCACTTTCATAGGGCACTCCAACATTAGAATAGCCTCTATGGGCTTAGACCGAAGCCTGACCGTAGCGAAAGCCTCTACTGATGAGCTTAATAAAATGCGTAAAACCGTAGAAGAGGCAATGGAAGCAGGTTATTTAGGACTATCAATAGACATGCTCCCTTTTCATAGAATGGCAAAAGGAGAACATAAAGGCATTTCAGTTCCTTCACAACAAGCACACCCTACCGAATACTATAGATTGGCAAATATCGTAAGACGCTACGAAAGAGTACTTCAAGCAACACCCAATGCCGTAGATAAACGCTCTGTAATACGACTTTTGGGTATGAGTTCGGGTTGGTTAAGAAAACCACTCAAAACGACCATTGTCGCGGCGATGGATGTAAAATCAGACAAAAAAATACACCTCTTAGCAACAACTTTAGCAGGTTTTGCCAATAGCGTAATGCGTGCCAATATTCGTTGGCAAGCCCTCGCAGAGCCTTTCCTCAACTTTGCCGATGGACCCATCACTCCACTTTTTGAAGAGTTCCCCTCTGCCGTAAAAGCCATAGGAGCTACCACAGAAGAAAGAAAAGCTATGTTCGCTGATAAAACTTTCCGCGCTTGGTTCAGAAAAGATTGGCACAACCCTCATACTGCCGTTTTCCCCCGAAAATTAGATGATATGTGGGTAGTAAATTCCCCCGATACAACTCAAATAGGCAAATCTATTGCCGAAATTGCCAAAGAGAAAAACCAAGACCCCTTAGAGCATTTTATGGATCTTTTGGCACAATACGACACAGATTTTCGCTGGAAATGTGCAGTAGCCAACCACCGACCCAAACAAAGACTAAGACTTTTGGCACACCCCACCACCATACCCGGTTTTAACGATTCAGGTGCGCACAACACCAACATGGCTTTTCAAGATGGCTCTTTACAAACACTCAAACAAGCACAAGCAAACCCCGATGTCTTCCCCATCGAAACAGCCATCTACCGCATGACCAAAATGGCAGCCGATTGGCTTGGCTTCGATGCAGGGTCTATCTGCGAAGGCGACCGCGCCGACTTAGTAATCATTGACCCCTCTAAGCTACAAACGCATCTTGGCGAACCTATAGAATACATAGACGAACGATTAGGAAATACCATGCGTATGGTAAAACGCTCTGATGGAGTAGTGAAACAGGTATTCATTTCAGGAGAAAAAGTATTTGACAATGGACAATTCCATGAACAATTAGGCAAGAAAAAAATAGGAAAACTTTTACGTGCTAAAAATCAAAAATAATCACAATCATTAATAACCATTTTTTATATGATCAAAACCAAACTCGTTCCTCGTACCCCTTCTGCTCATGAGTATCCTTTACTCATTAAATATCTTTTGGCAGAATCTTTAAAATATGAGCCACAGCACGAAATCGTATACCGCGATTTGAAGCGCATGAACTATTATGAGCTCAATCAACGCATAGCCCAACTTGCCAATGTACTTACAGCAGCAGGGGTAGAGCCCGGCGATACAGTAGCAGTATTCGATTGGGATAGTCACCGATATTTAGAGTGTTTTTATGCTATTCCTATGATGGGAGCCATCTTACATACTATCAATGTAAGGCTATCGCCCGCACAAATTCTTTATACTATGAACCACGCCGAAGACAAAGTGGTGCTCCTACACGAAGATTTTGTACCCATCATTGAGGCAATCAAAGGGCAACTTACTACCGTAAAAAAATTCATCTTCATTAGTGATAAAGTTTACAAAGGCGAAAGTCCCGCAATCCCTACTACTATAGATTTTGATGGTGAGTACGAAAATCTACTCAGCAAAGCCTCTCAACAATACGAATTTCCTGATTTTGATGAAAATACATGGGCTACTACTTTCTATACCACAGGCACTACAGGCAATCCAAAAGGGGTGTACTTCTCTCATCGTCAATTGTTTATGCACACAATGGCAGTGCTTATCTACACAGGAAGTATGGGGGAAAGAGCACACTTAAGAGCCACTGATGTATATATGCCTATTACACCTATGTTTCACGTACACGCATGGGGCGTACCCTATGTGGCTACAATGCTCAACATCAAACAAGTGTACCCTGGCAGATACGAACCCGAAATACTACTAAAACTCCTTCTTGCTGAAAAAGTAACCTTCTCACATTGTGTGCCTACCATCTTACAAATGCTTGTCAATAGCCCCGTAGCCAAACAAGTAGACCTAAGCCGTTGGCGCGTACTCATAGGAGGTGCTGCACTCAATAAAGCACTTGCTAAAGCAACCTTAGACCTTAAAATAGACATCATTGCAGGTTATGGAATGTCAGAAACCTGTCCTATTATGTCTCTTACTTATTTCAAAGAAGGCATGTTAGGATTGCCTATTGATGAACAAATAGACTATAGGGTAAAGGCAGGGCACATGGCACCTATGGTAGATGTACGAATCATGGACGAAAACGGTAAATTTCTACCCCATGATGGCAAAACAATTGGTGAAGTAGTAGCACGCTCACCTTGGATGACACAAGGCTACTACAAAGAGCCCGAAAAAAGCGAAGAACTTTGGCGCAATGGTTGGTTGCACACAGGCGATATTGCAAGTATCACAGCAGATAATTGGATTCAAATTGCTGACCGTGCCAAAGACGTAATCAAAACTGGAGGCGAATGGGTATCTTCACTCGAAATAGAGAATATCATCAGCCAAATAGAAGGTGTAGCCGAAGTAGCTGTCATAGGCTTACCCGACCCACAATGGGACGAAAGACCGCATGCCCTCGTTGTGCTAAAACCCGAATACACCGAAAAACTCACCGCTGAAGGAGTAAAAACACACTTCAAACCTCTCATAGACAGCGGGAAACTCAATAAATGGTATATCCCTGATAAAGTTGTTTTTGTGAAAGAAATACCAAAGACAAGCGTAGGAAAAATAGATAAAAAACTTATCAGAAGCGAAATGAAAGACCTTATCATGAACGCCTAAGACAGATAAACACAAGAAAAAAAAGTGGCTTCTAAACAATGAACGCCACTTTTTTTCTATATTTGCAAAGAATTTTACTTTTCAACTTTATGACATACCAAAAAGAATTAGTCTTTCAAAATAAATATATAACGGTCTATTATCAAGCTCAACAAAGGATTTTAGAGGTTACTTGGACAGATGATGGCACGATGAATGAAGAAAGTTATAAAGAGGCAATGTTAGCCATTTTGCAAACCAATAATCAATACCAACCATTGTATTCGTTGGCAGATACAAGGCAGTTTCTATATTCTATCTCGCCAGAAGTTCAGACTTGGATTAATGAAAATATATTTACAAATAGTGAAAACAGAATAATACAAAAATACGCCTTCGTAGTACCAACCAATATATTCTCTTTAGTTTCAATACAACAAACAATGGAAGAAGGAGATAGAGAAGAAAAAACAAAATATTTCAAAAGCACTGAAGAAGCCCTACAATGGCTACTCGATTAATCCATATTTTTTACCATGATTCAATACCAAGAATTTTACCTAAACAACGGTTTGCGCGTCCTATTGCACGAAGACAAAAACAGCCCTATCGCTGTAGTAAATTTAGTCTACAATATAGGCTCGCGAGATGAAAGCCCCGAAAAAACAGGTTTTGCTCACCTATTCGAACACCTTATGTTCGGAGGCTCAAAACACATACCCTCCTACGACCAAGCCCTACAAAAAGTAGGCGGAGAAAACAATGCATTTACCTCTCCTGACCTTACCAATTACTACCTCACCTTGCCTATTGCTAATTTAGAAACTGCCCTTTGGTTAGAATCAGATAGAATGTTAAGCCTCTCCTTTCAGCCCGAAGTATTAGAGGTACAAAGAAAAGTAGTAATAGAAGAATTTAAACAAAGATACCTCAATCAACCTTATGGAGATTTATGGCTAAAATTACGCCCTTTGGCTTATCAAGAACATCCTTACCAATGGGCTACCATAGGAAAAGACATCGCACATATCGAGAATGCAACTATGGACGATGTAAAAGACTTTTTTTACAAATACTATATTCCTAATAATGCCATACTATCTGTTGCAGGTAATATATCTTTGAGCGACTTAGAAAAATTAGTAAATAAATGGTTCGGTGATATACCAATGGGAAAGCCTTACCAAAGAAAGTTAGCAGAAGAACCAAAACAAGAGCAAGCAAGGCATCAAATAGTGCAAGCCGATGTACCCTTAGAAGCCGTTTATAAGGCATATCACATGGGCGGGCGCAACGATGCGCATTATTTCTCTGCTGACCTCGCAAGTGATGTATTAGGGCGAAGTAAATCAGCACGATTACACCAACAATTAGTACGCAAAAGACAAATTTTTAACTCCATCAGTGCCTATGTAGTAGGTTCTATAGATCCGGGGTTATTTGTCATCGGAGGAAAACTTAACAAAGGTATTTCTGCTGAAGAAGGAGACCAAGCCATTCAAGAGGTATTACAAGACTTTTTACAAGAACCCATACAAGCCGAAGAATTAGAAAAAGTAAAAAACCAAGCCGAAGCTACCTTAGTGCTCTCCGAAGTAGAATTGCTAACCAGAGCTATGAATTTGGCTTATTTTGCACTATTAGATACTCCCGATGCTGTAAACAAACAAGGGGAGTTAATACAAGCCGTAACAGTAGAAAGCCTACAAACAACAGCGCAGACAATTCTAAAACCCGAAAATTGTTCAACGCTTTATTACAAATCCTTGTAAGTAGTCAATTATAGGGGCTAATAAGTTTGCACGCCAAAAACAACTTTCTGGCATCTTATAATCAGAGGCATCGCTTAGGGTGGGGCAAGTTGAATTTTGCTCAAAAAAAGACAAATGACTCACTTTTGTATATTGCAAGGAGTGTAAAAAATCTATCCAAAAATGATTTTTTTCTACCCAAATGTACTTTTGGTAATACATGGCTTCATAAAATTTAGTAGGAATTCGGTTTGCGACAGAGTGCCTAACCTCATAGGGCATCAGCCAAACATCAATCTCCTGCATTTTTTCCATCAATTCTATGTAGTTCATTGGCAATAAACTAATGTGCAAATGGCAATGTTTATGTTTTTGGGCATATTGCTCTAAATATTGAAAATCTTTCCTAAGCGGACAATGCCCTATGAGGTGCAATGTAGTCAATGGGGCAAAATGTAGATAACTTTCCACCCAAGCCAATGCACGGTACAAGCCATACCCTTCGGAAATAGTGCCACAAAGTGCCAATCGTATGTTTTGTAATGGAGGAGAGGCTGGAAAAGAGGGTCTATAAGGTACTATCGGTAAAAAAAGATTTTCTACTACCCAAGTATTATTGGTAGGCAAAAAAGAAAGCTCTTTTTCATAACATTTTTCTGCTAAAGTATAAGCATCTACAAAATAACGACTCCACTTTTCGGAATAGTGTATCAATAAACGCCCTAATGTGCTAAAAAAGCCTTTTGAATGGCGATGATTTGCCTCATAATTTTCTTGAATATCATAAATAATACGAACCTTTTTTTTGAAACATTTATATAAAAAAACGAAAGGTAAAAACTCAAAAGTAGTAACTACCACCCAATCAGGACGATAACGCAACAAGGAGTAGAAAGCATAAAACAAAAAATACAAGCGTCTTCCCCATTGATGACGTTGTTGGGAAAAAGCCACAAAAGCAACATTTTTTTTACCTGCTAAAAAGGGAGTAGTAAGTTGATTGCCAAATAAAAGGAAATTAGTTGTTGGAAAATAGTGTTGTAAGGCACTTTGCCACTTATGATACATTCTGATATCATCAGCGGGCTTGAGTGTAGCTAAAAGTGCTATGCAATTAGGAACTTGCCATTGATGAGAGGATTTCCTCCACATATTCTCTCGAGTTTGAAAGACGCGGTACTTTATGCTGACCACCCAGTTTGCCCTTGCTTTTTAGCCACTTATAAAAAGTGCCATCGGGTACGCTATGTACTACAGGCGGCTGTAGGGCTATGTCTTTATATCGTTTGGCATCATAGTCAGAGTTAATTTCGCGGAGAGTTTCATCTAATACCTTCACGAAATGGTCTAAACTATTAGGGGCTTTTTTGAACTCTACAATCCACTCGTGCCCCCCGCGCGACTCACCATTCATATAAATAGGGGCTGCCGTGTAGTTATCGATACTTGCCTGCGTAGCCGCACAAGCACGACTTACTGCCGCTTCAGCATTCTCAATGATTACTTCTTCGCCAAAAGCATTGATAAAATGTTTGGTTCGCCCTGTAATTTTGATACGATGTGGATAAAGAGATGTGAATTTGACGGTATCTCCAATTTTATATCGCCAAAGCCCAGCATTGGTTGTGATGAGCATTGCATAGTTCTTGTCTAACTCTACCTCTTCTATAGTGTATGCTTTCGGGAAAGGGTTGTCTATTTCGCTCAAAGGCACAAATTCATAGAAAACATCATAGTCTAACATTAGTAACATATCATCGCGGCTGAGGTCATCTTGAATACCAAAAAAGCCTTCAGAAGCATTGTAAGTTTCTATGTACTTCATTGAGGGATTACCAATGAGCGAATCTACGTATTTTCTATAGGGTTGAAAAGCAACGGCACCGTGCATGAATACTTCTAAGTGAGGCCAAACCTCGTGAATTGTTTTTTTACCTGAAATCTCTAAAATTCGTTGTAACAAGACAATTGTCCAAGTAGGAACACCTAAAAGACCTGTTACGCGTTTTTTCATGGTGATGCGCGCCATTGCTTCTATTTTTTCCTCCCATTTTTCCATCAATGCTATCTTTAGAGGCGGTGTGCGTATGCTTTGTGCCCAAGGGGGTAGATTTTTCATTATCACCCCTGAAATATCACCATAATAAGAGCGTGGATTATCGGGGTTGCGTTGGCATGTACCTCCTATAGAGAGTCCTCTGCCCCAAAAAAAAGTAGTTTTAGGGTTGTTGTATACATATAAACCCAATAAATCTTTTCCTCCTTGAAAGTGTGTTTTTTGCAAAGATTCTCGCGAAACAGGTATAAACTTACTGCGTGCATTGGTAGTACCTGAAGATTTCGAAAACCAATAAATAGGGGAGGAACAGAGTATATTCTGCTCGCCATTCATCATACGCTCAATGTAAGGAGCAAAATCTTCATAAGCTGATACAGGGATTCTTGATTGATAGGTATTTATATTTTTAATTTCATCGAAACGAAATTTTTTTCCCCATTCACTATGTTGTGATGCCAATACCAATTTACGGAAAGTACTTTCTTGGATAGGCTGAGGAGCTTTCATAAATGCCTGAATTTGAGGAATGCGCCTGCTCAGTATGTTGCGAATAATAGTGTTAATCATAATAAAATTATCGATTCAATTTCAGGTCTATTTCTTCTTTTCTAAACTTACGATTGAGTGTATAATACTTTCCTAAATAATGTTCTTTGACAGTTTCGTTGCTTACTAACTCTTCGGGAGTGCCTTGTGCAAACATATTTCCTAACGACATCACATAGGCGCGGTCAGTGATAGAAAGTATAGCATCGGCGTTGTGGTCAGTAATAAGAATACCTATGTTTTTATGTTTAAGATGATAGACAATACTCTGAATTTCTTCTACTGCCAGAGGGTCTACACCTGCGAAAGGTTCATCGAGAAGTACAAAACGTGGATTAACGGCTAAAGTACGGGCTATTTCGGTGCGTCTTCGCTCTCCTCCAGAAAGTACACGCCCTAAGCTTTTTCGAACTTTGTGCAAGCTAAATTCATCTATCAATTCTTCTACTTTTTGCTTTTGCTCTTTATGCGAAAGTTTGGTCATTTGTAGCACTGCCCTTATATTTTCTTCTACAGTGAGCGTGCGAAAGACGGAGGCTTCTTGTGCCAAATAGCCTAACCCCAAACGCGCACGGCGATACATGGGTTGGGTCGTGATGTCGGTGTCGTCTAAGTAGATACTTCCTTGATTAGGTTTTATAAGCCCTACACACATGTAAAACGTAGTAGTTTTGCCTGCCCCATTAGGACCTAACATTCCCACTATTTCGCCTTGTTCTACTTGTATAGATACATGGTTTACGACTGTTTTTCCTTTATAAGTTTTGACCAAGTCTTCGGCACGAAGCATATTTTATACTTTATTTTTTCGCAAGTTAATGATTTATACAGAAAAAATAGTACTTTTATCCAAAAACTTAACGAAATCATCACTAATTATGGCGGTCAGTGTACTTATCTTGATTTCTTTTGGCTATTTGCTTTTACTTTTTGTCATTGCTCAATGGGCAGAAAACAGCGCGCGAAAGGGAAGAAGCCTCATCAACAATGGTTGGGTATATGCGCTTTCGCTGACGGTATATTGTACGGCTTGGACTTACTATGGTAGTGTTGGGCATGCTACTCGTTTTGGTATCGATTTTTTAGCCATTTATATTGGTCCTACATTAGCAGCACCTTTGTTTTGGTTGGTAATTCGTAAAATGATTCGTATTTGCAAAACTCAGCATATCACCAATTTAGCCGATTTTATTTCTACAAGGTATGGCAAAAATATTGAATTGGGAGTATTGGTTACTCTTTTGTGTTTGTTGGGTATTCTGCCTTACATAGCCATTCAACTGAAGGCTATATCGGTCAGTTTTAATATTTTGCAAGAAAAATCGCCAAGTACTAACACCTTTTTTTTATACGACACCTCTTTTTATATCACCTTAGGGCTTGCATTGTTTACTATCCTTTTTGGGACGCGTAAAGTAGATGTTACGGAGCGGCATGAGGGAATTGTGGCGGCAATCGCTTTCGAGGCAGTAATTAAGTTAGTAGCTTTTTGCGCTGTCGGTATTTTTGTTTGTTGGGGTGCTTTTGATACAATGACAGAAATTTTTGAAAAAGCCAATCAACACAAAGAATTACAAAAGCTATTTCTTATGAATGATTATGTGGCGGGGCGTTGGTTTTACCTATGTTCTTTGTCTATGTTAGCTATTATGTTGCTGCCGCGTCAATTTCAAGTTACAGTAGTAGAAAATGTTTCCGAGAAACACATTAATAAAGCAATATGGCTTTTTCCATTGTATTTGTTAATAATTAATTTATTCGTTCTTCCAATCGCTTTTGGAGGTAAAATTTTATTGGGCGATACCGTTGACCCCGATACTTTTGTGCTTTCTGTACCGCTTTATCTTGACCAAAAGTTTTTGGCAGTGATTGCCTATATTGGTGGTTTTTCGGCGGCAAGTAGTATGCTTATTGTTTCTACAATTGCGCTTAGTGTGATGGTGAGCAATAACCTTATCACTCCTCTTTTCGTGAAAACAGGCTTTTTTCAGACACAAGACAAAAAATCTTGGCAAAAAATATTGATATACAGCCGCCGTATAAGTATTATTTTTATTCTTTATTTGGCGTATCTTTATTTTGTATTGGTAGCAAGTCGGTTTTCTTTGGTGTCTATTGGGCTCATTTCTTTTGTTGCAGTAGCCCAATTTGCCCCTTCAATCTTATTGGGCATTTATTGGAAAGGCGGCAATCGAGTAGGGGCAATCGCAGGTATGCTCTTAGGTTTTATCGTTTGGTTTTATACTTTGGTAGTGCCTACCATTGTAGAAGCGGGATTTTTGCCTCAAGCCCTCCTGAAAGAAGGTTTCGCGGGGCTGGTTTGGTTAAAACCTACACAACTCTTCGGGCTCAATGGCTTAGACCCTCTTTCACAGGCTTTTTTCTGGTCTATGCTTTTCAATTTTGGTGCCTACATGATAGCCTCTTTTTGGGTAGAAGAAAATGCACAAGAGCACAACCAAGCAGAGATTTTTGTCAATATCTACCAATATTCTACTTCCTACGAAAGTGTTGTTGTTTGGAAAGGAAGTGCTTTTATTCCTGATATTATTTCTTTGATGAATAATTTTTTAGGAGAAATACGCACCCAAAAAGCACTCAAAGTTTTTGCCCAAAAATACCAAAGCAACTTTGACCCCCACAAAATGACCACTGACCCCCAATTTATCAACTATGCCGAAAGGCTTTTAGCAGGTAGTTTGGGGGCGGTTTCTGCTCGTATGATGATTGCCTCTGTTGTCCGCGAAGAACAAATCACCAAAGCAGAAGTAGTAAATATTTTGAAACAATCCCAAAAATTAATCAAACTCAATACAGAACTTGAAAAAACAAGTAAAGCACTACAAAATGCCAATGCAAAACTCAAAAAAATGGACAAACTCAAAGATGATTTTATCTCTACTATTACCCACGAGCTTCGAACGCCCATTACCTCCATCAAAGCATTTTCAGAGATTTTGGTAGACAATACAGACCTTGAAGAAGACGAACAACAACACTTCCTACATACTATTATCAGGGAAACCAACCGCATGGAAAGGCTCATCTCGCAAGTCTTAGATTTAGAAAAACTACAATCGGGCAACGCAAGTTTACACTTTTCTTGTTTCAATATACACATGCTTATCAAAGATTGTTTAGACACACTGAAGCAAATTGTCAAAGAAAAAAATATACAAATAGACCTTATTACCATAGAAGAAACCACCATACTCGAAGCCGATTATGACCGCATCACACAAGTAATGCTCAACTTGTTGTACAATGCCATCAAATTTTGTAATGAACAAAATGGGATTATCAAAATCATAACCACTCCAAACCAACACAACCAATTAGAAATCAGTGTGATAGACAATGGAAAAGGCATAGACCCACAATACCACGAAGTCATTTTTCATAAATTCTACCAAGCTGAAAACCAACAATTCAAAAAGCCCAAAGGAAGTGGCTTGGGTTTAGCCATTTGCAAACAAATTATAGAAAGCCATCAAGGTAAAATATGGGTAGAAAACCTCCCCGAAAACCTTACCAAATTTTCTTTTTTATTACCTTTGCAACAAAAAATGACAGAATAAGTAAAAAAAAGAAAGATAAAAAGCGCAGGCTTATTTTTTAATCTTAATCAAACGAATATTACCCATGAAAGTACTTGTTGTAGATGACGAACCCAATATACTGCTTTCACTTGAGTTTCTCATGAAAAAGCAAGGCTATCAGGTATTCATCGCTCGAAATGGGCAAGAAGCCTTAGATACAGCATTCAACGAAAAACCACAAGTCATCATATTAGATATAATGATGCCCGATGTAGATGGTTATGAAGTATGCCAACGAATCAAGAAAGAAAAAACGCTCTCTAATACCAAAATCATCTTCCTGACCGCTAAAACCAAAGAAGCAGACATACAAAAAGGTTATGATGCAGGGGCTGATTTCTATATGACCAAGCCCTTCTCTACGCGCGAACTCATGAAAAAAATACAAGAATACCAAAACTAAAACCTGAATACTAACACTTGAACACCATTTGTATAGAGGCACAAGTAGAAAAAATAACTCAGTTATTCGAAAAACTGCCTCATGAGCAGTTTTTTGTTCTTACTGACAAAAACGCACATCAACATTGCTATCCAATCATCGCACCATATTTGCCTCAGCACCATTTATTCATCGTTGAGGCGGGCGAAACCCATAAAAACATACAAACCTGCACCCAAATTTGGAACGCAATGACCCAAGCAAACCTTACAAGACAAGCCCTCTCTTTGCATTTAGGAGGGGGTGTCATTGGTGATATGGGAGGCTTTTGCGCTGCTACCTACAAAAGAGGCATCGATTTTATACAAATACCTACTACTTTGCTCGCACAAGTAGATGCCAGCATAGGCGGAAAAGTAGGCATTGATTTTCAAGGGTATAAAAACCAAATAGGCGTATTCCAAATGCCATTACAAGTATGGGTATTGCCTCCTTTTTTGCAAACACTACCACAAAAAGAAACCTTAGCAGGCTTTGCCGAAGTAATCAAACATATACTTATTGCTGATGCGAACCAATGGCAAAAAATACATACACTCCAAACTCTACCTAACCAATGGATTGCCTACCTTGAGCACTCCATTGAGCTCAAAAAACGTATCACACAAGCCGACCCTCACGAAAAAGGACTCCGAAAAATACTTAATTTTGGACATACCATAGGGCACGCTCTCGAAACCTACCTTTTACAATACCCACAAAGAGCTATCTTGCATGGTGAAGCCGTAGCTATAGGTATTGTTGCAGAAAGTTACCTAAGCCAACAACGCGAATTAATTAGTGAGAATGATTTGGAACAAATTTGCCAACTCATTCAAAGACTCTACCCACCCATCAATATAGCCGAAAATGAACTGCCCCATATAGCCCAAATAGCACTACAAGATAAAAAAAACAGTACGCAAGCCATACGCACTGTTTTACTTAAGAAAATTGGAGAAGCCCTATATGACCAACCGATTAGCCTTGTAGAAATTCAAGAGGCTTTGCGTTTTTATATCAGAAGAACTACAAAACGCTAAATACTGCACTTACTCGTACAATGCGTTCTTGCTGATTCTTAAAAATGAAAGCATTGGCAAATGCTACTTGTTTACCAATTTTCTGAACATCTACACGCGCCTCTACAAAATCGCCTAATTGTGCATTTCCTACAAAATCAGTTGATAAGCTCACCGTTACCAGATTCACAGGAGGCTCTTTCGAGAAAGCCGCCCCATATCCTAAGGCAATATCAGCCAAAGTAGTAAATAGCCCTGCATGAGCAAAACCTCTATTATTCAAGTGGTTTTCAGATACAAAAGTGCCTACTGAAAAGATGCTATCTTGTTTCTGATAGTAAAATTTACCCAAATTATCTAAAAAAGGGCTTGTTCTAAACAAAGGCTCAAAGCCTTCGGGTAGTTGCTGCCCATTTTCATTATTGTTTGACATGTGCTATTTCTGTTTTGAATTGCCCTATGAAATCTTCCAATGTTGTACTTCCTTTGTCCCCTTCGTGGTGTTTTCGGATAGAAATGCGCCCTTCTGCTTGTTCTTTTTCACCTACAATAATCATGTAAGGTATTTTTTTCACTTCTGCATCTCTTATTTTGCGTTGTATTTTCTCGTCTCGTTCATCTAAATAGCCTCTAATATCACTTTCTTCTAAGGCAGTCAAAACTTGGTGCGCATATTCGTGGTATTTTTCCGAAATAGGCAATACCGCAATTTGCTCAGGAGCAAGCCAAAGCGGAAAATCACCCGCGCAATGCTCTGTAAGTACGGCTATAAAACGCTCTAATGAACCGAAAGGAGCACGGTGTATCATCACGGGGCAGTGTTTTTGGTTATCAGCACCGATGTATTCAAGTTTAAAACGCTTAGGAAGTTGATAATCTACTTGTACAGTGCCAAGTTGCCATTTTCTACCTAAAGCATCTTTGACCATAAAATCTAATTTAGGACCATAAAATGCGGCTTCGCCCTCCTCTATCACAATATTGAGCCCTTTTTCCAAAGCCACCTCTTCTATGCCCTTTTCTGCCATTTCCCAATCGGCGGGGTCGCCCAAATATTTTCCCAAATCGCTTTTATCACGGATAGATACTTGGGCAGTATATTCGCTGAAGCCTAATGAACGGAATACATACAACACCAAATCAATCACTTTTCCAAATTCATCTTTCACTTGGTCAGTACGGCAGAAAATATGTGCATCGTCTTGTGTAAAACCTCTTACGCGCGTAAGTCCGTGCAACTCACCACTTTGTTCATAGCGGTATACGGTTCCGAACTCAGCCAATCGTAAGGGTAAATCTTTATAAGAGCGTGGTTTAGAGGCAAATATTTCGCAGTGGTGAGGGCAGTTCATCGGTTTAAGCAAAAACTGTTCGCCTTCTTCGGGGGTATAGATGGGCTGAAAACTATCTTTTCCATATTTCTCCCAATGCCCCGAAATTTCATATAATTTTTTACTTCCAATATGCGGTGTTACTACGGGAGAGTAGCCTGCTTTTACTTGTGCTTTTCTAAGAAAGTTTTCCAATCGCTCGCGCAAAAGTGTTCCTTTGGGCAACCATAAAGGCAAACCCATACCCACATTTTCAGAAAAAGTAAACAATTCTAATTCTTTACCCAGTTTGCGGTGGTCGCGTTTTTTGGCTTCCTCTAATAGGGTGAGATACTCTTTCAACTCTTTTTCTTGAGGGAAAGAAACTGCATAAATACGCGTGAGTTGTTTTCTTGTAACATCTCCTCGCCAATATGCCCCTGCAACGTTCATGAGTTTTACTGCCTTGATAAATCCTGTATTTGGAATATGAGGACCGCGGCAGAGGTCTGTAAAGTTACCTTGTTGGTAGAACGTAATTTGCCCGTCTGTAAGTCCTTCTATGAGTTCTAATTTATATTCGTCTCCTTTTTCTGTAAAATATTGTATTGCATCGGCTTTGCTTACTTCGGTTCTTTGATAGGTATTTTTTTGCCTTGCCAATTCGAGCATTTTTTTCTCTATTTCCTCAAATTGTTCTTGTGAGAGCATTTTTCCATCTGGCAATTCTATATCATAATAAAATCCTTGCTCAATAGCAGGACCGATTCCAAATTTCGTTTTAGGGTACAAAGCCTCAATTGCTTCTGCCAACAAGTGAGCTGAGCTATGCCAAAAAGTAGCTTTTCCTTCGGTGTCTTTCCAAGTAAGTAGTTGTAAATGACTATCAGCAAAAATAGGGCGGGTTGCGTCCCATATTTCTCCATTGATTTTGGCAGCCAAAACGTTGCGCATTAGTCCTTCGCTAATACTTTGGGCTATCTCGAGCCCAGTAGTTCCTTTGGGGTATTGTTTTACGTTCCCATCAGGAAGAGTAATGTTGATTAATTCCATTTTGTAACATTGATTAAGCACCTCTACTGCCTTATGAGCTCTACAAACAGCCAAAGACCTTGCAGAGGTCTGAAATAAACTATAAAACACAAATATAAAGAAGAAATATGGATTTATGACAATGAAATGTGCAGAAAAATTAATAATTTCGAACCAACAAATAAAAAAATGGAATCATCAGTTTTTACTTTTGAGCACTTCAAACTCAACAAACAACTGCTCAATGCAGTCGCTGAAATGGGCTTTCAGGAGCCTACCGAAATTCAGCAAAAAGCCATTCCCTTGATTTTAGAAGGGCACGATGTGGTAGGCGTAGCACAAACAGGCACAGGCAAAACAGCGGCTTTTATGTTGCCCACCCTCATGAAAATCAAATATGCGCAAGGTGATACACCAAGAGCCGTAGTACTATGCCCTACGCGCGAATTGGCTACACAAATTGCTGAAATGAGCAAACAATTAGCCGCTTATACCGATTTGCGCATTGTTGCAGTATATGGGGGCGTTGGTATGAAAGCACAAGCCGAACAACTTAGTCAAGGCTGTGATATTTTAGTAGCAACTCCAGGCAGGCTTATGGATTTATACAAATCTCAGCACTTGATACTCAAAAACCTCAAAATACTCATCTTAGACGAAGCCGATAAAATGATGGATATGGGCTTTATGCCTCAATTGCGTAGTTTCTTTGAGGTAATTCCAAGAAAAAGACAAAACCTGCTTTTTTCGGCTACTATGCCCGAAAAAGTACAACATCTTATGGAAGAATTTTTAGAAGCCCCCTTGCAAGTAACTGTAAGCCCGCCCAAACTCACTGCTGACAATGTAAGCCAGGTAAAATACGCACTTCCCAATATTGCTTCTAAAGCCGCTTTTTTGATGCATTTGCTCCAAGACGAAACGCACTTTAAAAGAGTAATTGTATTTACACGCACACGCAAAACAGCAGAAAACATTTATCGGTTTTTGTGTCGAAAATTGGCAGAAGAAACCATTCGTGTGATACACGCCAATAAAGCACAAAGTACTCGACTCAATGCCATCAAAGAATTTAATGAGGGGAATATCAGGGTTTTAGTAGCTACCGATGTGGCTTCGCGCGGAATAGACATTAGCGAGGTTACGCATGTCATCAATTTTGAAGTTCCCGTAGTTTATGAAGATTATGTGCATCGTATTGGGCGTACTGGAAGGGCTAAACATATAGGGGAGTCTATCACTTTTTTTGACCCTTCGGAAGATTTTCACGTTCAATGTATTGAAAGTATCGTTAAAAATGTAATTCCTATCGGTGAGTTCCCAGAAGGCTATGAGTTTATCCCTACTTCTTTTGAAGAAAGCCAAGCAATGGCAAGGATAGTAGACAAGCAGAAAAAAGCACAAAACCCTGATTATCAGGGTGCTTTCCACGAAAAAAAGTATAAAAAACCTTCTAACAAAAAAAATAAACAGAAGAATAATAAGGTTAAAAGTAATTTGAAAAGAAAAAAATGAACTTATCAAAGAATTTAGCAAAAGTATCTTCACATTCTTAGGTTTCATCTAAAAGTATTTGCCTAAGGCTACAAACTTGCGTATATTTGTAATGTAAGAAAGACACGGAAATTCTTTAGGGCTGGTTGATAAAGATTTCCGACTTTCTTTCCATAGCTGGTTGAAGGATCTTGAGGGGTGTAGCTGATGGAAACATCGCTTCCCTCAGGTATCTTTTTTTTGTTTATAAACAGAATGCTTTTCTCAACCCTAACCTAAATAATAAAATACAATGTTTTTATATGGATTAATAGGTTACCCACTTTCTCACTCCTTTTCTAAACAGTATTTTACACAAAAATTTCAAAAGGCTCAACTCACCAATCATCAATATGAGCTTTTCCCTTTGTCATCTATTGACGAACTCCCCAACTTACTCAAAACGCAACCCCAGTTAAAAGGTTTTAATGTTACAATTCCATATAAACAGTCTATTATTCAATATTTGGACGCACTCAGCCCACAAGCAAGCATTATAGGCGCGGTCAATACCGTAAAAATCACTTCAGAGGCTAAATTGATAGGACACAATACCGATTATGAAGGTTTTCGGCGTACTCTACCTACCAACTTGTTTTCCGAAAATCTGGCTGCCTTAGTATTAGGAACGGGAGGGGCTTCCAAAGCAGTGCAAGCAGTATTGAAAGATATAAAAATACCCTTTCAGTTAGTCAGCAGAAGCCCACAACCTGATGCTTGGCAGTACGAATCATTAGAAGCAAAGCACTTCCAAAGCTACGAACTCATCGTCAATACCACTCCCTTAGGAATGTACCCAGCCATCGAAACCTGCCCCCCCATTCCTTATGAAAATCTTTCGGCAAAAAATTATTGCTACGATTTGGTTTATAACCCAACCGAAACGCTTTTTCTACGTAAGGCAAAAGAGCGGGGAGCCACCATTCAAAACGGCTTATCAATGCTCTATGAACAAGCAGAAGCGGCATGGCAGATATGGCAAAATGAAAACTAAAATTTTTTTTGTAATTTTAGGCTTTTTTCGCGTTTTCGGTAAAAAATTTGCAAATGATTTTGGTAGATATTTAAGCAACTTTAAATACTCCAAAAACATGACCACTCAAATCACAGACGGAGTCAGAGTAAGCGTTCAAACGCTCTTCCAACCCGATTATTCAAGTCCAAGACAATCTCATTTTGTCTTTACCTATCGCATTAGGATAGAAAACAGCAGTGCTTATACTGTTCAGCTATTGCGCCGTCATTGGCAAATCTTTGACTCGAATGCTACCTCCAAAGAAGTAGAAGGAGAGGGAGTTGTAGGGCAGCAACCTGTTTTAGAACCCGGCGAAGTGCATGAGTATGTTTCAGGTTGTAATTTGCGCACAGGTTTAGGTAAAATGCGAGGAACTTATATGATGGAGCGCATCGTTGATGGTCATCTGTTTGAGGTGGTCATTCCCGAATTTACGCTCATTGTGCCTTATTTATTGAATTAGTCCAATCTTCTTTTTAAGAATTAACAAGTAAACAAATAACCTAATGGGAGCGTGGCTATGGTGGCAGTATTGGCTTAGGGCTAAAAACGAATACCATATTCATTCTCCTTTTTTGTATGATTTATATACAAAAGTCATCAAAAAAAGCCAATCTTACAGCAAAGAAAAACATATTGAGATAGAGCACTACCGCAAAGTATTGGCGAAAGAACGCCGTTTTATTACAATTCAGGACTATGGGGCGGGGTCAAAAATTTTCAAAACACCGCAAAGAAGTATTGCGCAAATAATCAGGTACACGGTTAGTCCGCCTGCTTTTGGGCAATTGATGTATCGTTTGGTGGCTTATTTTAATCCTTATTACGTGGTAGAGTTGGGTACTAATTTGGGCTTTACAACGGCATATTTGGCAAAAGCACTAAAAGAAGGAGAGTTATTTAGCCTTGAAGGTTGTGCGGCAACACAAGCAGAAGCACGGAAAAATTTAGAACATTGGCAACTCGATAGGGTACATTTGTTATTAGGCAATATTGATGATACTTTCCCAAAATTAATAGAAGAACTACCTCAGATTGATTTTTTATTGATAGATGCCAACCATAGTTATGAGGCTACTTGGCGGTATTTCGAATGGAGTTTATCAAAAATACATGAGAATAGTGTATTAGTTATTGCTGATATTTACTGGTCGGAGGGTATGCAAAGGGCTTGGGCAGAAATTAGCAAGCATGTAGAAGTATCACTTTCTGTGGATTTGTATGAAGTGGGTATTTTATTTTTCAGAAAAAAACAAGCAAAACAGCATTTTATTTTGCATTGGTGAGCAATAAAAAACACCTTTTCACAAACGTAAAAAGATGTTTTTAGGATTTTACTATTGCCTTAGCTTAGTTTACCGTTCCTGTAAGTTGTACTTTTACGGCTGCTTCATTGGGCATGTTGGTATATACAGTAATTTCTTTGTTTTGGATACCGCTTTTTCCGTCAGTATTGAATTCTACTTTTATTTCGCCAGATTCGCCGGGCATGATAGGCTCTTTTGACCATTCGGGTACGGTGCAACCACAAGAAGCCGTAGCATTTTGAATGATGAGCGGGGCGTTGCCTGTATTCTTAAATTTGAAAGTGTGTTTCACTATTGTCCCTTTTTTTACATCGCCATAGTTAAATTCTTTGGCTTCAAAAGTAATCATGGGTGAGCCTGTTGTAGTATTGTTTTCTTGTGCTTGTCCTCCATTAGTGTTAGTTGTAGTATTGTTAGTATTCTGTACTTCTAAGGAGGCTTTTTCATTTTTTTTGCTTGTTTTTCCACCACAAGCAGTGATAATGAGTAGGCTAAAAGCCAATAAGGTGTAGAAATTAAGTTGTTTTTTCATGAGTTGTCAAAAATTTTAAATAAGACCAAAATATTAAACAAAATTATCGATGATATGTTGTGCGAACTGAAGAGTATTGGCTTTTCCTCCCAAATCGCCTGTGCATAATTCTTTCTGCTTGAGCACTTTGTTTAGTGCTGTATCAATTTTTTCTTTGTATTCGTAGAGCTCCATATACTCTAACATAAGTAATGCAGAGCGCAATACGGCAGTAGGGTTCGCGATTCCTTTCCCTGCGATATCGGGGGCAGTGCCGTGTACGGCTTCAAAGATAGCCATTTGGTCGCCTATATTTGCTCCTGCCACTACACCCAAACCACCTACTAAGCCTGCACACAAATCGGAGAGTATATCGCCAAAAAGGTTAGAAGTTACGATAATGTCAAATTGTTCGGGGGCGCGTACCAATTGCATCGCCATATTGTCCACGATTCTGTCGTCCCAACGAATATGAGGGTATTTTTGTGCAGTTTGTTCAGCGGCTTCTAACATCAATCGTCCTGAGTTTTTGAGTATATTGGCTTTGTGTACTACGGTAATATGGTCGTGTTTGTTTTTGTGTGCGTATTCAAAAGCGGCTTGAATGATTCTTTGAGAGCCTTTTTTGGTAACTCTACTGATGGAGTCGGCTATTTCGAGGCGTTCGTCGTAGTAGTTGATGCCTGAGTAGAGCCCTTCGGTGTTTTCGCGGAAGATGACCAAATCTACATTTTCAAATTTAGTAGTGATGCCTTCTGTGCTTCTACAAGGTCTGATGTTGGCATAGAGGTCAAATTGTTGTCTTAGTTGCACATTTACACTCTTGAAGCCTTTGCCAACGGGTGTTTCAAGAGGACCTTTGAGGGCTATTTGTGTTTTGTTCAACGAGTTAATGAGGCTTTCAGGAATGAGTGCTCCTTTGGTTTCTAAGGCTGTTTTACCTGCATTTTCTTCTTCCCAAATGATGGGAACAGCGGCAGCTTTAAAAATATTTTTGACGGCTTCCATGATTTCGATGCCTATGCCATCGCCTGTGATGAGGGTTACGGGTTTCATGTGAGATGTGTATTTTTGGGAGTTATTGTTGTATGAATTTTTTTATATTTTCTGTACTATGGGTTTGTATTTGCCCTTTTTCGTCTGTGTATACAAAAAAGGCATCTATTTGGGGTATTTTCTCGAGTAGTTTTTTGGCTTTTTCTAATCCTAAGACCATTAATGTAGTGGCAATAGCATCTGCGGTCATGGCATCGGGGGCAAAAACGGATACGCTTAGGAGTGAGTGTTGTACGGGGTAGCCTGTTTTGGGGTCTATGGTATGGGCATATTTTTTTCCACCCATTTCATAAAACTTGCGATAATTGCCCGAAGTGGCTAAGGCGCGGTTGTTGAGTTCTACGGTAGCTTGTATAGGGTTGCCTCCCTCTTGTTCGTATTTAGGGTTGCTGATGCCTATAGTCCATACTTTTCCCTCTTTATTCAAGCCTTTGCAAAGTATTTCGCCACCGATTTCGACCATAAAATCTTGTATACCTTTCTCGATGAGAAAATTAGCAATGACATCTACGCCGTAGCCTTGTGCGATGGCATTAAAATCTAACATCACTCCTTGTTGTTTTTTGCTAAGGGTTGTTTTTGTAAATTCTATTTGATGAAAACCTATCACTTTTTTGAGGGTATCAATACGTGCGCTATCGGGAAATTTTTCTTTGGCAGTAAAACCAAACCCCCAAACATTGACCAATGGGGCGACTGTGGGGTCAAAAGCTCCTTCTGAAAGTTCATAAATTTCTTTACTTTTGAGCAATACAGGGTAGAAATAGGGGCGTTTGAAGTCGATTTTTTTACCCTTGTTGAATTGAGATATTTCGGAGTTAGGAATATAAGTAGAAAGAGATTGGTTGAAATCTTTGAGTAAAAATTCTATCTCTTTTTTGAAATTGCGGGCGTGGTTGTCTAAGTATTTGATGTTGTAGGTAGTACCCATTGTTTCGCCTGTAACTTCTATTTGTATTTTTTTCTGGGTTTCGCGGTAAAGGTATACAATGGCAACTAATATAAGTAAGATGATGGAGTAGATAATATTACGATATTGAGGGGTCATAAGGGTTAAGTGCTATGGTATTCGTTCATTTGTAGTTGCAAAGTTAGGATTAATTTTTTGTGTAGTCTATATTTTTAATTTCTCCCTCTGCTTTTTTTTCTAAGGTGGCAAAAAAAGAATTGTAAAAATCGCAATACCAAGCGTTGTTGCGATAAATGAAAGAAAGAAACTTGAAAGAGTGGTTGCTTCGAAGTACTAAATTATCACCTTCTTGGGGTGTGTAGTCAAAGTCGAAACAATTGCCTTCGTTGAGATTGAGCAATACCCATTCTTTTTCCAATCCTGCTCCTATTTCTTCAGAGGGTATTTGGCATTCGCCTTCTAAGTCGGTTTCGCGCCTGCCTACATACCCTAAGAGTGTCCAGCGATAAACTTGTTTTTTATCACTCTCTTGTATCTGTTTTTTATGCCTTCGCGAGTTTTTATTGTGAACAATGGGCTTTTTCTCATCTTTGGGGCAACTGCAAAGCACAAATCCTTGACTAAAATCACACATAAGCAATAGAATTGTTTTTAGTAAGTAAATGATTTTGGAATATAGCTCAAATTTTGACCCATAAAATCCTCCTAAATAAACACCTTTCTACTCTTTTGGGTATTTCAGCGAAAAAAAAACAATTAAAACGCACGCAAAAAATGGAAAACATAGGCTAAAGACCCCAACCATTGGCAAGGTCTGCGACCATTTCCGAGGTTTAAGGGGTCGCAAAAGCCCATTTCAAATATATAATTTTATAGCAAAAACCTCCTTTAGCTTTGTAAAATCACAAACTTTGTTGTAATTATGCAGTAGTATTTGAATAAAATTAAAGAAATATGAAAAAGACCTTATTATTCTTATTATTAGGCATACTGCACTGGCAGGTAGCCCAAAGCCAAACCGATTCTTCTTCCTACACCATAACCGTCAACGGCGTATCCTTCAAGATGATAAAAGTAAAAGGAGGCTCTTTTGAAATGGGTTACAAAGCAGGACGTGATGGAGAGGATAAGTATATGGATGATGCCACCCTGCACACCGTAACCCTCACAGACTACTACATTGCTGAAACCGAAGTAACTCAAGCCCTTTGGCGGGCAGTGATGGGGGCTAATCCCTCAGAAAATCAAAACTGCGATGAATGTCCTGTAACAAATGTCAGTTGGGACGACATCGTAAATGGATTTTTGCCCAAACTCGAAAAACTCACAGGCAAAAAATACCGACTCCCTACCGAAGCCGAATGGGAATATGCCGCAAGAGGAGGGCAGAAAAGCAAAGGC
>RDZE01000020.1 GCA_004293905.1 Cytophagales bacterium
GCCAATAATTTTTTTGAAATCTGTAACATAAGTTCTAAATTTAGAAGTGAGATAATGCAAGCAATTTACGCATTTTTCTTAATTTAATGGTAGTGAACAGTTGCTCTATGTCTTTGCTCAATTGCTCCATCTCGAGCGCAAGGGTTCCATTATAAATACCTCTAATTCGTTTTTGAGTATCTACCAATAAAAAATGCTCTGTGTGTAAAAACTCTGTACTGTCTTTAGTGTAACCAAGTTGTTCTTCTGCAAAATAAGATTGGCGCGCAAGTTGATAAATTTCTCCCTTGTTTCCTGTGAGTAAATGCCAATGATAACCTTCTATTTGTTGTTTTTTAGCATATTTATTTAGTTTTTCCACAGAGTCTATCCAAGGGGCTACACTAAAGGAAAGAAAAATCACTTTTGGGTTCTTTTGGAATTTTTGGGCAACTGTTTTCATATTTTTCATCATCTGAGGGCAAATGCCACCACAACTACTGAAGAAAAAACTTGCCACATGTACTTTTCCTGTGATGAGGGCTTCAGTGATTAGTTCATTTTTTTGGTTGTAGACTCTAAAATTAGCAATTTGATGCGGTATTTTTTGTGCTACTTCTTGTGGTTGATTGATAAAAATAGGTGTAAAATCGGGGGTATTGTAGTAAGGCAATGAAGTAGATTGAGCAGTATTAGAGGTATTTTGACAACTAACGAGCAACACTATCAGCCACATTACTACAATTTTTTGTACCCAATAAGCCATACCTACGCCCGTTTTTGATGATGTAATTCGTTCTAATTTTTCCATTATCGTACCATACTTTTTGTTCGCCTTGTTCGTGTCCTTTATGATAGTTCATTTCTTTGATAAGTAGCCCTTGTTCGTTCCAATCGCGGCAAGTACCTTCGTACTCATCATTTTCAAATACATATTCATATCTTTTTTTTCCATTCGCCCAATAACCTACTAAAGTATTTACTTTTTTTCCATTATCGAAATAGCGTATTTCTTGAAGTTTTTGTTCGGGATAAAATTTTCTCCAAGTGCCGTGTTCCTTTCCTTCGTAGTATTGTTGAGTCCAAAGCGTGTCTTTTTGATTAGGATACAAAGCAAACAACGTACCCGTAAAGGGTTGTCCCTGCCAATGTAATACGCCTTTTTGGTTTTGTAATTGTATTTGGCTACTGTTTTCTTTTCTACTCTCTATGAGTTTTTGAGGAGATTGGGTGCAAGAAAATAATATGCACCCAATAATTGAATATAGAATATTACTGTGTAACTGTGCCGGGCGTACCATAGTATCCGTTGCCATTAAGATAAGGAGAGGTGCTTGTCATGTGATAGTGATAAATGCCATTGGGGTACTCGGCAGTCGCATGAATGTGTCCATGAAAGGCATCTAAACTACTTTCTTGCACCAACGCACCATTCTCGCGAGGTCCATAGACAGGAAAGCCATCTAATAAAAATCCTATCAATGCTTCTTTTCCCTTAGCACTAGTAATAGAAAGTGGCTCGAAATGATAGTGATACGCGCCCTGTTGTTGGGGGTGTCCATTGTATTGGTCAAATGAGTTGATTTCGCTTGTAAGGGCTTGGTTATTGGGTCCTGCGTATTGATTATAAAAAGGTACTCCGTTGAGCGACACGCCTATAGCTCCTAAAGAAGTAGCCTGATTGGTTGTGGCAGCTTTTGGGTTTTTAGGAATTTTGAAAGTATAGCTAAAAGATGCAATTTTGTTAGGATTTTGCGCAAAAGAAGTGTTTGTGCCATTGTAGGCTTCGTATTGAGTACTCCATTGTGTGCCTTGATAGTAGGGGCTTTTGTGGTCTGGAAGTCCTGTAGTTTTGATGACTACAAAATCACCTTCAACAGTAACACTGCTTGCACCATATATTTTTTGGTACACCGATAAATCGTCAGTAGTGCTTGGGGTTGTTTCATCTTTTTTGGTGCTACAACTCCAAAATAGTGATAAGCTACTCACTAAGAGTAATAAGTTGAAATAAGAACGAGAGTAATGCATTTTTTTGAATTGTTTTAATAATGGTATTATAATGCTTTTTACTCTCTTTTTTAAAGAAAAGTTTAAGTTATGATTAAATTGCTACATATAAGTTCATAAAAAATTGAAAATGAAGAAGTTAATATCTAAACTTATTTTTTTAAGAAAAACCATACTCTTACACTCACTCATAATCAATCTTTGTATAAAATAGTGGCTAAGATGAACAAAGAGATAGAATGTGCCAGCTAATACGTCTTTTTAAAATAGTGCAGTTAGAAAAGGTGAGATGTAGTTATACCTGCCTATTTTTGTTGTAATGTATCTTCTGCTTCTTCCTCTTCCTCAATAATGTATAGGTCTTCGTTTGCTTTTTTGAGTAGGTAATTTTGTCGGGCTATTCTCTCGAGTGTGCTCCAATCGTCATTTACTTTTTTCTGTTTCTTTTTTGCTTCATGAATTGCTTGTTGGTAGTATTTTTTTTGTTTTTGCAAGTCCATCAATCTTTGACGGCGTTGGTATTGCGTAAAAACATCGTTACTATCAAAGAAAATAAGCCATACGATGAAAATAATCGTTGTGATGATATAAAAACGCCTTCCTTTGAAAGGGTTTTTTATCTTTAAGTTTTTAGGCAAAGTAGGCATTCGGTCTTTTTGCTGACTCCACCATTTGCGAAGTGCTGCAAAACGAATGGCTCTATTTTCTATATTTACCTGTTTTTTCTTTGCCATGTGGGTGCTTTATTTTATTTCATTTTAGCCAAGAGGTTGCTCCAAGAAGTATGTGGGGCAATGGTAGCATGCAATGCGTTGATGTCTATTCTTTGTTGTTCAGTAGTATCACGGTGGCGTAGTGTAACGGTATTGTCTTCGAGTGTTTGGTGGTCTATGGTGATGCAGAAAGGTGTTCCGATGAGGTCTTGTCGGGTGTAATTTTTGCCTATAGCCCCTCTTTCTTCGTAGAGTGTTCGGAAGTCGAAACGTAGCATTTCGAATACTTCACGTGCTTTTTCGGGGAGTCCTTGTTTTCGTAGTAAAGGAAATATGGCTACTTGGTAAGGTGCGATGGCTGGGTGCAGTTTTAAGAATATACGTGTTTTTTCTTCTCCTTTGGCATCTATGCCTGTGGTTTCGGTGTAAGCATTGCAAAGTACTGCCAAAAAGAGGCGGTCAGCCCCTACGGAAGTTTCGACTACATAGGGAATGTAACGGTCTTTGATTTCGTCGTCGTAGTATATTTGTTTGTTTTTTGAGTATTCTTGGTGGCTCTTCAAGTCGAAATCGGTGCGTGAGTGAATACCCTCCATTTCTTTGAATCCAAACGGGAATTCGTATTCTATATCAACGGCGGCATTGGCGTAGTGGGCGAGTTTTTCGTGTATATGCCAACGGAGTTTTTCTTCGGGCAGTCCGATGGCTTTGTGAAATTTCATTCTTTTTTCTTTCCAGTATTCGTACCATTCCATTTCGGTATTGGGTCTTACGAAAAACTGCATTTCCATTTGTTCGAATTCCCTCATTCGGAAGATGAATTGCCTTGCTACGATTTCATTTCTGAATGCTTTTCCGATTTGTGCAATGCCGAAGGGGATTTGTCGTCCGCTGGTTTTTTGGACATTGAGAAAATTGACAAAAATTCCTTGTGCGGTTTCGGGTCTTAGGTAGATGGTGGCACTTTCATCGGCAACGGAGCCCATCTGGGTAGCGAACATGAGGTTAAATTGTCTTACTTCTGTCCAGTTTTTTGTTCCTGAGAGAGGGCAAGTTATATTTTCGTCTATGATGAGTTGTTGTACGCCTGCGAGGTCTTCCTTTTCTAAAAGTCTTGCTAATGTATCTAAAAGAGCTTGTTTTTTTTCGGGGTTGCCTGCTTTGGCATATTCTTCTGCTTTTTCTTCTATCAATACATCGGCGCGGTAGCGTTTTTTAGAGTCTTTGTTGTCAATCATTGGGTCGTTAAAACTATCTACGTGCCCAGAGGCTTTCCAAGTGGTAGGGTGCATAAAAATAGCAGCATCTATGCCTACGACATCTTCGTTGAGCTGTGTCATGGCTTTCCACCAAAGCATTTTGAGGTTATTTTTGAGTTCTACGCCATTTTGCCCGTAGTCATAAACGCCTTGTAAGCCTTCATAAATTTCGCTTGAGGGGAATACGAAGCCATACTCTTTGGCGTGTGAGATGATGTGTTGGAATAGGTTGTTTTCTACCGTGTTTTTTTCTTTATTTTGTGCCATGTTTTTTCTAATCTACACTATGCTTGCAAAGCTAAGGAATCGGATAGATTTTTCCAATTTTATGAGTAACATAATTTACAATGCTTTTATAGTGGATTTGTATTTTTGAGTAAGTGCGCGCCTATTTTGCAGGTAGCACATTTTTTAGGTTGGCAAAAATTTTTGTACCATTCTATGAGTCCTTGCGATTCGGCGGCGTTTTTGGGTTTTAGCCCTATGTTTAGCCATATTTTAGTAAGACTATTTTCTTCTTTGGGGAGTTGTTCAAGCATTTGTAATGCCTTTTCTTTGTAGTGTTCTTCTTGTTTTTCATCGGCATAGAGTACCAATATTGGAATGATGGTATTGATGAGAATGTTCATTTGACTTTCTTTGCCTAATTTGTGAGCGGCGTGGTTTTGTTGCCAAAATGATGAGGGGGTTATTTGTATTTTTTTTAGAAATTCGGGTATTTCGGTATGTAGGCAAAAGGAGAAAAAATGGGGTATTTGGCAAAAGAGTGTAGCTATTTGCGCAAGGCGTAGTTTGGGTGCGTTTGCGGGTCTTATGCGCCCTGTTTGCCATATCAAAGGGTTCAGTTCTTTGCCGCTGAGGTCGTATTTATGAGCTAAAAATTGATATTCTTTTTGAAGTTTTTGTAGGTATTCGGGTTCATTTTTGTTGTTTTTATCTTGTAAAAAACCAGCCATTCCCAGCAATAAGGCTTCTACTTGAAAGGGCTGGTCGGTGTGTTTTTGAATATGTTTGAGGGGTAAGCGTTGTGCGAGTTGTTCCATTGGTTCGGCGTTATTAGCAAAACCAAAATTGCGCATGAGGACTGTATAGGTGGTGTATTCCCAATCGTATTGTGTTTGAATGAGTGTATCTTTGAGTTTGTGGGCTTTTTTCTCGAGTTTCTGGACTAAGGCAGTATCTATCATGTTGGTTTTGAGCAGGGAGGGTACTTCAGGGAAGTATTTTTCACAAGGTATTTGTGCGGTTTGCCTCATTAGTATTTTGTATTTTTCTAATATTTGTGGAGGCACATAGTTTTTGAGTTCTAAGGTAGGAATTCGTTTTTTTTCTGCATTGAAAATCACTTTATCGGCTTCCCAAACGACATGTAGAATAACATTTTGGTAATGTTCGTTTTTATGGTGTTGATGCGCTTCCCAATCAGAGGCTTTAGTATGAATTTCTACGTTGCCCACCCATTGAACGCCGTCTATTTGTATTTTTACCATTTCGAAATCAGCCCCTGCGCGCTCGTTTCTAAAGCCAGTATTGAATATGGTCAGTGCTTGTTGGTCAGTAGTTTGTAAAGAGGTGGGGAAACAATGATTTTTCCATACAAAATAGAGTAAGTCTTCTTTCATGGTATTATTTTGTTGTGTTGAACAAAAATAAAAAAATAACACAAAAGCTAAAAACTCTTGTGTTATTTTATTTAAAAAAACTACTCTTTCGGGTAGGTTTTAGTCATAATTGAGGTTGGGTCTTAACCATCGTTCTGCTTCTTGTAAGCTGATGCCTTTTCGTTGTGCGAAGTCTTCTACTTGGTCTTTTTCTATTTTTCCTAAGCCAAAATATTTGGATTCGGGGTGCGAAAAATACCAGCCAGATACGGAGGCTGTGGGGTACATGGCTAAGTTTTCAGTAAGGAAAGTACCTATCTCTTTTTCTACTTGTAAGAGGTTGAAGAGTGTTACTTTTTCGGTATGGTCGGGGCAGGCAGGGTATCCGGGAGCGGGTCTGATGCCTGCATATTTCTCTCTGATAAGTTCTTCATTGCTAAGGCTTTCGTCTTTGGCATAGCCCCAATATTTTTTTCTTACTTTTTCGTGCAACATTTCAGCGAAGGCTTCGGCAAGTCGGTCGGCGAGGGCTTTTATCATGATGGAGTTGTAATCGTCATGGTCTTTCTCAAATTCTTTTGCCATTTCTTCTGCGCCAAATATACTTACTGTGAATGCGCCGAGATAGTCTTGAAGTCCTGTTTGTTGAGGTGCTATGAAGTCAGCCAATGCCATTTGTGGCACTCCTTCGGCTTTTTCGCTTTGTTGTCGGAGGGTGTGTACTTTGGCTAATTTTTGGTTTCTATTTTCGGTATATTCTATGTAGGTATGGCTTCCGTGTTTTTCGCAAGGGGTTGTTACTTCTTTCCCTTCGATGGCGTAGAGTTGTATGTCGTCATCGTTTTCGGTGTTGGCGGGATAAAATCCAATTACTGCCTTCGCAGTGAGTAGTTTTTCGTTTACTACTTTTTGCAGAAGTTGTTGCGCATCTTGGTATAGTTTTCTGGCAGATTCGCCTACTATTTCGTCTTCTAAAATTTTAGGAAATTTCCCGTGCAGTTCCCAAGTTTGGAAGAAAGGAGTCCAATCGATATAGGGAGTGATTTCTTCTAATTGGTAGGCTTGCCATACTTTTGTGCCTAAGTTTTTGGGTTTTTGTATGGTGGTATTTTTCCAATCTATATTGAATTTTCGTTGCCTTGCATCGGCGATGGTACGCATTTTTTTGTCTTTTTGTCGGTTGGCGTGCCCTTCGCGCATGCGGTCGTATTCTTCTTTGGTTTCGTGTATGAAGGTGTATTTGGTTTCTTCGCTCAAAAGATTGCTGGCTACGGGTACGCTTCTGGAGGCATCTAAAACGTGTACGATAGCCCCTGAATATTTGGGAGCTATTTTTACGGCTGTATGTATGCGCGAGGTAGTAGCTCCTCCAATGAGCAGAGGTATTTTGAAGCCTAAACGTTCCATTTCGGCGGCAACGTGTACCATTTCGTCAAGGCTTGGCGTGATGAGTCCGCTTAGCCCGATGATGTCTACATTTTCTTTGATGGCAGTTTCCAATATTTTTTCAGCAGGCACCATTACGCCCATATCTATTACTTCGTAGTTGTTACAAGCCAATACAACCCCAACTATATTTTTGCCAATGTCGTGAACATCGCCTTTTACAGTAGCCATGAGTATTTTTCCTGCGGTACGTTCTTCGTATTCTTCACCGTTGGCAAGGGCGAGTTCGCGTGCTCTTACTTTTTCCTCTTCCATGTAGGGTAGCAAATAGGCAACAGCTTTTTTCATTACGCGTGCGCTTTTTACTACTTGTGGTAAGAACATTTTGCCTTCGCCGAATAGGTCTCCGACTACGTTCATACCGTCCATAAGAGGTCCTTCTATTACTTGTAGAGGACGGTTGTATTTTTGTCTTGCTTCTTCGGTATCTTGGTCTATATAGTCTACTATGCCTTTGATGAGTGCGTGTTTGAGTCTTTCTTCTACGGTGTTGTTTCTCCAAGCATCATCTACTACTTTTTCTTTGCCTTTGTTTTTGATGGTTTCAGCAAATTCTACAAGTCTTTCGGTGGCATCGGGGCGGCGATTGAGTAGCACGTCTTCTACTTTTTCGAGTAGGTCTTTGGGTATGTCGTCGTATACTTCTATCATGCCTGCATTGACAATACCCATGTCTAAGCCTGCTTTGATGGCGTGGTATAGGAAAGCTGAGTGCATGGCTTCGCGCACTACATTGTTGCCTCTGAAAGAAAAAGAAATATTGCTTACCCCTCCTGATACTTTAGCATAAGGTAGGTTTTGTTTTATCCAAGCGGTTGCGTTGATGAAGTCTACGGCGTAGTTATTGTGTTCTTCTATACCTGTGGCTACGGTGAGTATGTTGGGGTCAAAAATGATGTCTTCGGCAGGGAAGTTTACTTTTTGTGTAAGAATGTCGTAGGCTCTTTTGCAAATTTCTATTCTTCGTTCGTAGGAGTCTGCTTGCCCTTGCTCATCGAAAGCCATTACTACAGTGGCTGCACCGTATTGTTTTACTTTATTGGCATATTCTATGAATTTTTCTTCTCCTTCTTTGAGTGAGATGGAATTTACGATGGCTTTTCCTTGTACGGTTTTAAGCCCTGCTTCTATAACAGACCATTTTGAACTGTCTATCATAATAGGAAGGCGTGCGATATCGGGTTCGGAGGCGATAAGATTTAAGAATTTAGCCATTGCTTCTTCTGAGTCGAGCATACCTTCGTCCATATTTACATCTATGACTTGCGCGCCTCCTTCTACTTGGTCGCGGGCTACGGCTAATGCGTCTTCGTAGCGTCCTTCCATTATCATTTTTTTGAAGGCGGCGGAGCCTGTGATGTTGGTTCTTTCACCGATATTGACGAAGTTGGTTTGTGCTGTGATTTTGAGTGGTTCTAAACCGCTTAATTTTGCTATGGGTTGTTTTGCTTCCTCGCTGATATTTCTTGGTTTGTGTTTTGCGGCTACATCTGCAATGGCTTTGATGTGTTCGGGTGTGGTACCACAACACCCTCCTACGATATTGAGGAAATTGTGTTGTAAAAAATCTTCTATGGTTTGCGCCATTTCTTGGGGCGTTTCGTCATATTCTCCCATTTCGTTGGGCAAGCCTGCGTTGGGGTGTGCGGAGGTAAAGAAAGGAGATTCTTTGGCAAGTGTTTGCACGTAGGGGCGCATAAGGTCTGCACCTAAGGCACAATTGAGCCCTATGCTAAGGAGTGGCAAGTGAGAGAGTGAATAAAGGAAGGCTTCTGTGGTTTGTCCAGAAAGTGTGCGCCCGCTTTGGTCGGTGATAGTACCCGATACCATAACAGGCTTTTCGATGTTATTTTTTTCAAAATATTGTTGTATCGCAAATAATGCAGCTTTGGCATTGAGCGTATCGAAAATGGTTTCGACTAATAACAAATCTGCACCTCCTTCGATGAGTGCCTTTACTTGTAGTGTGTAGGCTTCTACTAACTCATCAAAGCTAATGGCTCTGAAACCGGGATTATTCACATCTGGAGAAAGTGAAGCTGTTTTGTTAGTTGGTCCCATAGAACCTGCCACGAAGCGAGGTTTTTCGGGATTTTTTTGGGTAAATTCATCTGCGGCTTCTTTGGCTATTTTAGCAGATTGGTAGTTGAGTTCATACACGAGGTCTTCTAAATGATAATCTGCCATAGAGATGGTAGTACCATTGAAGGTGTTGGTTTCGATGATGTCGGCACCTGCCTCGAGGTATTGCTTGTGAATGGTTTTGATGATGTCGGGTTGGGTGATAGAGAGCAAATCGTTGTTACCTTTGAGGGGGTGTGGAAAATCTTTGAATCGCTCTCCGCGGTAGTCTTCTTCGGTGAGTTTGTAGCGTTGAATCATAGTACCCATTGCACCATCAAGGACAAGGATACGCTTTTGTAATAATGCTTTAATGTCGACCATAATTTTTTAATAATGGATTAAGTGATTTATCTTTCCCAAACCGATTGTCGTTTTGGGCAGGAATTAGCACCTTGTCGGGACTCCAGATAGGTTGCCAGCGTTTTATTGAGCCTGTTCTCTCCGCGCTTCTTCATAAATCAATCAGGCACTATGTAAGGAAGGCTAATTGATTATTTTGGGGTGCAAATTTAAGAAAATCTTTTTAAAATACAAAAAGAAATGTAAGTTTTTTTAGAAAATAAAGAAAAGAAAATAGGTTTTTTGATAGTAAAGGGGCTTTTTTAGAAAATAATCGTTTTGGGGGATACCTTAAAATAATGAAATTATATTTTGAATAAGAGGAGATACTCCTAACCATTGTTTTAGAAGTGGGTTTTGGTTAGGAGTAAGTATTTTTATTGTTTGTCTTCGTTGTATTGCAAAATACCTCCTATGAGATTTCTTACATTGCTGAAGCCTTGTGATTCTAAAAATTTTTGTGCGGTCGCGCTTCTTTTTCCGCTACGACAATGCACAATCACTTCTTCCTCTTTCCATGCTTCTATTTCGGCAACTCTATCAGCGATTTCGCCCAAAGGAATAAGCGTAGCACCTATATTTTGCTCTTCGTATTCCCATGTTTCTCTTACGTCTAAGATGTTTAGCTTTTCTTTTTTATCCATTCTCTCGATGAGTTCTTTGGCGGTAATGTCCATAGTATTATTTGGGGTTTTGGTATGGTAATTTTGAATATTTACACTAAATTTACGCTAAAATATGGTTAAATTTCTTAAAAATATCTATATGTTCAAAAATATTTTCAATGTGGTCTTTTTTATTTGTTTTTATTTGTTTTTCTTGTCTTTTGAGGTTCAAGCCCAAAAAATTATTCGTCCTAAGGAAAAATCAAGTCCTGTGGGTTTAGCTATTTATAAAAATGAAAAAAATAAGCTATATGTTAAGGTTACTTATGGGCAACCTTTTCGCAAAGATAGAACTGTATTTGGGGGGGTGGTGCCTTATGGTAAAATATGGCGCGTAGGTGCAAATGAAGCTACAGAAGTAACATTCACTAAAGAGGTAAAAATAGGTGAAAATAAGATAAAAGCAGGTACATATACTTTGTTTGCTATTCCTGAAAAAGACAAATGGACGATTTTGCTCAATACGGAGTTAGGGCAATGGGGTACTTATAGTTATGAAGCCAATAAAGATAAAAATATTTTGACCTACGAAGTAAAAACGGGTGCTTTGCCTGATATTTATGAAGCACTTACTTTTTCATTTGAGGAGATACAAGGCGGTGTAGAGTTGGTAGTCATTTGGGAACAAGTAAGAGTAGCTATACCGATTGCTTTTTTGCAGTAAAAACTGACAAATGTCATTTTTTTAGTTGATGCTTCGCATGGTTTTAGGACTCTATAAGGTATATTTTTGTAGTAGTTTTTATCACTATTATAAAATATACTTTATTATTTATGAATTGGGGTTATCGTATTTTCGCATTGTATACAGGTTTTGTAGCCTTTATGATTGGTATGGTTGTTTTGTCGGTAATGCAAACCGATATTCACCTGATTTCAAAAGACTACTATAAGCAAGAAATAGAATATCAGAAGCAAATTAACAAAATGAAAAACAAAGTAGCTTTGTCTACTGATTTTCAGATGCGTATAGCTGAAGATACTCAAAAACAACTCATTTTACAATTCCCAACTAAGGTAGTGGGTGAGATTTTATTTTTCCGCCCCTCTGATGCAAGTATGGATTTTAAGGTGGCTTTGCAAACCAATTCGGAACTTAAGCAAATCATTGATAGCAAGGCTATTCAATCGGGTATGTGGCGCATCAAACTGAGCTGGTCAGATGGGGAGAAAGAATTTTTTGCGGAGCGTAGTATTTTGATAGATGCTCAAGGTAAAATTGCTTGGGTAGAAAATGCAAAAGGCAAAAAAGTGGATTAGGTAATCATAAAAAAATAGCAAACCAATATGTTATATTTGGCTTTTCTCACGGGTTTTTTAGGTAGTTTGCATTGTATAGGTATGTGTGGAGCATTGGTTTTGGCACTTCCTAAAACGGCTTCAGTTTCGTGGTGGTATATGTTGGGTACACGGTTGGTTTATCATTCGGGGCGTGTGGCTATGTATGCTTCGTTGGGTATTCTTATCGGTTTTATTGGGCAGGGGATTACGATTCCTATTTCGCAACAATGGCTCTCTATTGGCGTAGGTATTATGATGTTGTTCTTTCTTATTTCGCCTTTTTCGGTGCATTTATTTCAGCATAAATTTTTGTATCCTTTGTATTGGCTACATCAGCAGGTAAAAAAACAAGCAGCCTATTGGCTTCAAAAAAGGAGTTATGTGGCTTTTTTAGCGATGGGTTTGTTGAATGGTATTTTACCTTGTGGTTTGGTTTATTTGGCATTGGCAGCAGCCTTAGCACAAGGTGATGCTTTGATGGGAGCTGTTTATATGGCTGTTTTTGGCTTGGGCACTATCCCTGCGATGCTTTCTTTGTCTTTATTAGGAAAAATGTTTCAATGGCGCATTCAATTTGCTTGGCAGCCTGTACTTACTTTGCTTTTGGCAGTAGTGTTCATTTTGCGTGGTTTAGACTTGGGCATTCCGTACCTTAGCCCTAAAATCAATTTGGAAAAACAAGGGCAAAAAGTCGAATGTTGTAGCAAAAAGAAAAATTAAAAACTAATTGGGTGTATAGAGCGAGTCTATCAAATATATTTTTTTTGAGGTCTTATTTCTAAGATATAAAATGCCTTGTTTTTTTTGAAAATGAGGCTGTTTTTTTTGAAAAATTTTCCAAAAGTGTTGTAAAAAATAAGCTGTTTTACGCTCATACACATACTTTCTGATGAGGTGTTGTAGTGTATTTTGGTCATTATTGACCATTTCGGGTAAAATAAGTAGACTATCTTTAGGCTGTTTTTTACTTTGCCAAATAAGTTCAAAAATTTCGGATTGGGCTTCGTAACGTGGCTTTTCGGCAAACATACCAAATCGGAACATGGGGTATAGGTCGGTAATGAGTAGGAAAGGCATAAAAAATGATACTCCTAATAAAAGAAGTATCATCATTCGACTGGTTTGCGTCATTGCTTTTTTATTTTATTTTCTTCGCTAACATCAAATTAGAACTTCCTACAGCATATTGATAGCCAATACCAAAAGGCAGAGGACGCACTTTGTATTTTCCACCTGTGTATCCATTTGCCATGTCTTGTTGCCAATAGTTAGCAAAAAGAGAAATAGGACCTGCATAACGCCCAAAAAGGGTGATTTCCCAAGTTCCGTTGGTAAAGTTGTTAAATGCCATGCCCGAATCGTCTTGCAGTAGGTATTTGGTATGTTTAAGAATTAAATCTCTGATGAGTGTAAATTCGGACTTATACATTAAATAAGAAGCAGATTTGAGATAAGTAGTAGTGATAGATAGGTTCTCGATGAAACTTCTAAGGTCTTTGCGTTGATTGAGCCCGCTGAGGTTGATGTATTTGTTGTTTGATAAATTGACACCAAAGTAGTACAAAGTTTTTCTCTCTTCGCTATCAGGCGATTGGAAATCGATGCGAGTGCCATAGTAAGTAGTATCTATTTTGCCTTGCTCAGTTTTTATTTCGTTAGCAGGAACTACATTTCCTTCGGGCGAAAGGGCTACTTTTTCGTAGTAGAGTATTTTTTGCCCTGTTCTTGCCATAAAAAGTAAAATGACGGGCAATGTTCCATCTATATCTGTTACCACTCTACCTGTAAAATCGACCTCCATAGAGAGTGTGCGAAAGAAGCTATAATTTAAGATGGTTGCTAAACTTTGTTGTATTCCATTGAAGTAGGCATTGGTTGATCTTTGGGCTATTTTTTCCATATCGGGCACAGTGCCTATAGGTTCTAAACCTATCATTACGATTTGTTGCATTTTTGGAAAAAAAGTAGCGGCATGTAAGAAATCGGGACCGCTGAAAGGGTAAAATAAGACACCGCCCGCATCTACTACTTCTTTCAACTCTTCATCGCGCCACTTTGTCATAATAGGTTGTTTGTTTTCGAGTACGTTTTTCCATTGTGCTTGTGCTACATTGGAGTAATTTTGCCAAGAGGGGTCTTGGTGTATTTTTTCATATACACTCCCTTGTTCGGCGGGTAAGCCTGCAATGAGTCTTGCTAAATCATTATAACGGCGGTCGGTGGGGCGTTTTTCCTCTTCTTTTTTTATTTCGGCTTGTTGTTCTTTGTTTTCTTTTTGGGTAGTCTTGTTTTCTTTGTTTTCTTGTTCTTTTGTATTGTCTTGGCAGTTAGTAAATGTAATAGGAATCACAAAAAGACAAAAGATAAGTAGGCTAAAGGAAGTAATTTTTGTTTTCATAGTATTTTTTTTTTGACATGCAAAAATAAACTTTAATTAGAATATTTTTGTAGTTTTACGCATCTAAATTGACAATATGTGATATGAAATTTTTGAATATACCTTTTTTTATATGCGTTTTCGCTGTTATTTCTTTGAATAGTTGTGGAGGAAAAAAAACGAAACAAAAAACAGATGTGGAACAAGATAATATAACAACTCCGATTGTGCTTCAGAAAGCACCTATTTTTGAGTCAGATAGTGCGTATCGTTTCATAGAAAAACAACTTAGTTTTGGGAAGCGTGTTCCTAATACAGAGGGGCATCGCCGTTGTGGAGATTATTTGGTATCGCAGTTGAAGGCGTATCAATGGGAGGTGATAGAACAAAAATTTGAGGCAGTTGCCTATGATAGTACTATTTTACAATCGCGCAATATTATTGCTTCTTATAACCCAAAAGCTACACGCCGTATATTGTTGGCTGCTCATTGGGATACGCGCCACGTAGCCGATAAAGAGAAAGATGCTAAAAAAGCAGAAGAAGCTATAGAAGGGGCTAATGATGGCGCAAGTGGAGTGGCTGTTTTACTCGAGATTGCGCGTTTGATAGGTTTAGGGGAGATGAAGCCTACTGTAGGAGTGGATATTATCTTTTTCGATAGCGAAGATTATGGAAAACCCAATGGATATAAGAAAAAATCAGTAGTAGATAATGATTGGTGTTTGGGTTCGCAATATTGGTCAAAGAATAAACACAAGGCTGACTATCAGGCGTATTATGGTATTTTGTTGGATATGGTGGGGGCAAAAGGGGCTATTTTTTACCGTGAGGGTACTTCTATGCAATACGCGGGGATTGTTAATCAACGTTTTTGGACTATCGCCAATCAATTGGGTTATAAGCAATTTGTAAATCAGGACAGCCCATCAATTGTTGATGACCACTATTATGTGAATACTATTGCTAAAATACCTATGATGAATATTATAGAGTTTGATGTTAAAAACCCAGCAAGTTTTTTTGCACCTTACCATCATACACACCAAGACAATTTGTCTATTATAGACAAGACTACCCTAAAAGCTGTAGGGCAGTCTGTGGTTCAGATGTTGTATAATGAAGTGGCTCAATAAGCCCATTTGAGGTAAATAGCACCCCAAGTGAAGCCACCCCCAAAAGAGGCTAATATAAGATTATCGCCTTTTTTAATTTGTTTTTCGTAGTCCCAAAGATTGAGCGGAAGTGTTGCATTGGTAGTGTTTCCGAATTTTTCTATGGTCATCATTACCTTCTCTTGCCCTATGCCCATTGCTTTTACGGTTGCATCTACAATTCTTTTATTGGCTTGATGTGGGCAGAGCCAATGCACTTGCTCGGCAGTGAGCTGATTTCTTTTCATCACTTCTACGGAGGCTTCTGCCATTTTTACTACGGCTTGTTTGAATACTGCTTGTCCTTCTTGGTATACGAAATGTTGTCGCTGTGCTACCGTTTCGGCGGTAGGTGGGCGGCGGCTGCCTCCTGCTTTTTGATGAAGGTGTACCCAGCCTGCGCCATCAGATTGGAAGACAAAATCCATCAATCCTGCGTTTTCTTCGGTAGTAGGTTCGAGCATTACGGCACCTGCGCCATCTCCGAAGATGATACAAGTAGCACGGTCGGTATAGTCCATGATAGAAGACATTTTATCTGCCCCAATGACAATTACTTTTTTGTATCGTCCTGTTTCTATGTATTGGGCGGCGGTGGCTAAGGTATAAAGAAAACCCGAACAAGCCGCTTGTGTGTCGAAACTGAATGATTTTTTAGCACCTACCATATCGGCTACAAGATTGGCGGTGGCAGGGAACACAAAATCGGGGGTGGTAGTGGCACAAACGATAAGGTCTATTTCTTCGGGTTTTGTATTGGTTTTTGCCAATAGTCCTTTCACGGCTTCGGCTGCCATGTGCGAAGTACCCAATCCTTCACCTTTGAGAATATGTCGCTCTTTGATGCCTGTTCGCTCCATGATCCACTCATCGGTGGTATCTACCATTTTTTCTAATTCTTTGTTTGTCAGTACATATTCAGGTACGTAGCCCTGAACGCCTGTGATAGCCGCTCTTATTTTGGTCATAGTTTTATGAGTTTTTTTGCATAGATGCTTTCAAAGATTCTTTAATTTTTTCGGCGAGGTTGGCTTCTGTAATTTTTTTAGTGAGCATGATGGCATTTTTGATGGTTTTATCATTAGAAACACCATGAGCAATGACTACATTGCCATCAATGCCTAAAACGGGACCTCCACCGATGAGTTCGTAGTTGAAATTGTCAAAGAAGGGGTCGGTGAAGTGTTTTCTTTTGAGTATTTCGTAGTAAGATTCTGCCATTTTAATGACGATATTGCCCACGAAACCATCACAGACAATTACATCTGAAGTTTTCTTGAATAGGTCGCGCCCTTCTATATTGCCCACAAAATGGATATTGGGATAGTCTTTCATGAGTTGATAGGCAGCTTGTGCGGCGAGGTTTCCTTTTTTTTCTTCTTCGCCTACATTGAGGAGTGCTACTTTGGGTTGGTTGATGTCAAAAACATATTGACAATAAACAGAGCCTAAGATACCAAACTGAGCCAATACTTCGGGTTTTACGTCTGTATTTGCGCCTACATCGAGTATGATGCCATAAGAGCCGTCTTCTTTGGGTACGTGGCTGATGATGGAGGGTCTTAGGATACCCTCAATTACTCTCACGCTAAAGATAGCCGCTACTAACATAGCTCCTGTATTGCCTGCGCTACAGAATGCATCTACTTTTTTCTCTTGTAGTAGTTTGAAGCCTATGCTGATACTTGATTTGCTTTTTTGTGCTAATGCTTTGGTAGGGTGCTCTCCCATTTCTATCACTTCATCGGCATGCACAATAGAGAGATTTTCGGGAGGTGTGCCGTGTGCATTGAGAATGGTTTGTATGATGTCTTCTTTTCCTACGAGCACAAGTTCTATGGAGGTAGGCAATTCTTTTGAAGCCAATAAAGCCCCTTCTACAATTGCTTTGGGGGCAAAATCGCCGCCCATAGCGTCAATGGCAATTTTCATCATAAGGGAATGTGTGGTAAAAAAAAATACTAACTTTTATTGTGGGTGTAAAGTTAGTATTTTTCTGTTTTATGCAAAATCTTCTACCACTAATTTGCCTTTGTAGTATAAATTCCCTTCTACTACATAAGCGCGGTGCATTTCGTGGGGCTCGCCTGTGTTAGGGCATATTGCTACGGGGCGAGTGGTGATTTTGTGGTGTGTGCGGCGTTTGTCGCGGCGTGTTTTCGAGGTTTTTCGTTTCGGATGTGGCATATCTATTATTGATTTTAAGGGTGTAAATACTTAGTTATTATCTTTGTTAAATTATTGAAGGTTTATTTTTTTCAGTGCTTCTTTCCAAGCGAGGTTTTCAGGTGGGGTGTCTTCTTCTTTTTCTGTATCTTCGTGAGGGTGTGTACTATAGATAAGTAAATCGCCTTCTTGTTTGGCATCTTCTTCTAAAAAGCGAGGATGTAGTTTTTTGATAGGAATAGCCAGAGAGATAAAGTCGTATATAGGTTGTGCGATGGATATATACGTAGCCCCTGCGGGTATGATTTCTAAGTGGTTATCGGCTTGTTCGTATTGTTTTCCGAATTGTATGATAAGGTATTCGTTCAGTTGGATAGGGTGTTCAAAGGTTTCTAAACATCTATCGCAAATGAGTTCTATTTGGGTATTGATGGTAAAAAATAACTGTAGCATAGTTTCGGTTTTATCGAGCTTGAGTTGCACGTTGCCTTTTCCGCTTTTGATGTCGGGGTGTGCAAAATGCGCAAAGAAAGCCTCATCGATACTAAAATCGAATTGGTATTCTTTGTTTTTTAGGCTCACTATGTCTATCTCAAAATGTTTGAGAGTATGGTTATTTTTCAAGTGAAAATGGATTTATTGAAAATAGGGTGCAAATTTAGCATTATTTTTTTTTTATTCAAAATTATGCGTTAATTTCCTGATTAAAACTTCAGGATTCGTTGTGTATACTTTCTCCCTTGTTGGTCGGTTAGTACTATGATGTATAAATTGGGGATTAGTGATGCTAAGGAGATAGGATTGGTGTGTGAAGTATTTTTTTGCCATACGAGTTCTCCGGTAGTTTGATAGAGGGCGATATTTTCGATATTGATATCTGGAGGAGTTTGGATTTGGAGGAGTGTATTAGAGGGTAAAGGATTGGGGTATAGTTTGATGCCTGCTTTTTCAGCCTCTTCTAAATCGGTTACCCAATCTACTTCTTCTGCTAATATACAACCTTGTACATTGCTGTAGGGCGAATATGTATTATTGGCATAGGCTCTTACTCTATAGTATAAAGTTTGGTTTTTAGAGAGTTGTTTGTCTGTAAAGGTATTCGTATTGGGTGGTAGGTCTGTTATTTTTATAAAATTGTTTAAATCATTGATAGAGCGTTCTATTTCGTAGTGATTTTCGCCTGCGATGTTGTCTTGCCATATAATTTGAGCATCTGTTCCTGCTACATCAACAATTAGATTGGTAGGCGCATCGAGTACTGGTGTAGCAAAGGCTTCATTGCTGAGAGGGCTATTGCCAAATCCATTAGTGGCAAAAATACGATAGTAATAAGTGGTGTTGGTAGTGAGGTTGGGGTCAGTATATGTAGTAGTATTGGCGTTGAGCGTAATGAGGTCGGTGAAACCTGTAGTACTACTGAGCGAACGTTGGAGAATGAAACTGGTTTCGGTGGTGGAATTGTCTGTCCAATTGAGTTGGATACTGTTGATGGAGGCAGCGTTGGCGGTCAAATTGGTGGGTACTGCTGGAGGTACTGCCGAAAAGGGTTGTAAGCCTATGATGAATTCGCGTTGGGTTACGCCGCTAAGTGTTAAACTAAGCCTATTTAATGCTGTTTCATTGGTTGCGTTGCTAAAAGTCCAAGTAGTTTGTATACTATTATCGTTTCGATGCATAAAATTGACTGCATTTCGCTCAATGATAGCGATATTCGTGTTGGCTGTATAATTGTATCTGATGCTATATTCTGGTACGTTGCCCACTGTAAAAATACCCCAATAAGGCGAAGTTTTTAAGGTTTCTATTTCAGTAGGTATATCCATCAAGGTTGTAATTTGGTCTATTCTATAAATATGTACTCCTTGTCCTAATGTAAGAGCGGTGGGGAGTTCTACTGTAAATATGCCTTGCCCATTGAGTACTACATTGTTAATACCCAAAGCGTATTCTGCTGTACTCACATCGCCTAAGGCAGCGCCTGAAAGTGTGGCATTGTGCGGATTTTGCCAAACCGCATCATAAGTACTATTACTTGCTTTGTTCTCGGTGTGTGTGAGTGTTGCGCCTACTTCATTCACTTGGAAATAACCCACTAACCCTGCTTCATTGCCTTGTAATCGTTGGCACATGGTATTTCTGATTTGTACAATGCTGCGTACACCTGCCCACACTCTTACCTCATCTATCACCCCTGAGAAAAAGCCATTGGGTATCAGATTGGTATTTGCAGCCCCAATGCTCAGAGGAGTGGGGGTTTTGATTTCACTGACTACTCCATTTCCAGCATTAGTAACAGGCTGTGGCACTCCATTGAGGTATAAACTAATGCCTGAAGCAGTATTTGAGCCATCATAGGTCATTGCTACTGAAGACCATTGATTGAGTGGTATATTGGTGGTAGTATTCAGACTAAAATATGCTATGGTAGAAAAGCCCACCAATGAGATTTCTAACTGCCCCGTAGCATTCAACTTCAGAGCCCAACCTCTATTGAAAGGTGTATCTACCATTTTAGATACAATGACACCATTATTTGCAGTAGGGTATATCCATGCTTCTATGCTAAAAGCCTCATTGAATTGAAAATTATAACTATTGGTATCAGTCAGGTGAAAAAATTGAGATGAGCCGTCAAAATTGCCTGCATAGCCACTGCCTACAGAGGTATTGGTAAAAGCCACGCGCGTTTGTGAATCGGACGAAGCGACTCCTCCTGCTACTGCTCTTACTCTATAATAATACAAAGTATTGGCATCTAAACCTGTTATATTGTAGCTTGTTGTATTACCGACATCTAATGCATTGATAATGACAGTGGAAAAACCGACATCAGTAGCCACATCTATTTCATAACTACTTGCCCCTGCTATTAAGTCCCAATTTGCTCTAAAACTGTTATTGCTATGATTAGTAGCCGCACGCAATACCGTAGGGCTGGTAGATACGATTATGGCACCTGAAAAAGCCGAAGATTGATTAGATGTGTTAGTAGTAGCAATAGTGATGGTATTGCCCATCGCTACCCCCGAAGAGGAGATTAAATAAGTACCGCTGCCTGTATTTGCAACAAAAGCACTGCGGTATAAATTGCCTTGTTTAGGGCTGCAAACTTCACCATTGACATAAATATCAACGACATCATTGACTGCCACCCCTGCAATATCTAATACCAACTGACTACTACCATTGATATAGGCACTTAGAATAGTAGGAGCGTTTATGCCTGTTATAATATTGTTACTATTACAATAAATACTGTTCTGCCTTACATAAGGTGTGGGTGAACCAATATTATGAATAGGTAAATTACTGTTTTTGATAATATTGGCTGTAGTGCCAGAAGTGCCTCCGATGATGATATTTGTAGTATTGCCGTTAAAAACAATGGTTTCGTTATAACTCGAGTTTTCACCAAAAATATTACCTTGAATAGTCAGTCCATTGCCTGTTGTGGTATTGCTCTCGATGGCAGTACCTATAAATGTACCTAAAACGCCACCCCCATTAAAGTAATTATTGGTAATAGATATCGTATTGGAAGAAATCCCTATGATTGAGATGGGAGTAGTATTAAGCAAGTGATTAGCACTTGTATTTGTGCCTACTAAATTATTCGTAATAGTATTTCCTGAGCCATCTATACTAAGTGTATGACCTACAAATAAATTTCTATCTGCGGGGTTGCTTCCGCCTATAGTTGTATTACTTGCATTGATTGGAATAGTTCCCCCATTCATGGCGGCGGCACTTCCTACGCTATTAGTACCTATAAAACAACCTGCTAAAATATGATTACTGCCAGTACTTAGACGTAAAGGGCTACTAGTGAAATTATTAAATACGATACCTCTAATAACACAACTTGAAGAACTATTGATGTCTATAGGAACTGAGCCTGCACTGATGACAATTTTGAGGGAGGCATTAGTGCCCGATGAGAGTGCCGTAAGTGTGTTTTCTTGTGAAAAAGGAGCTGAATAACCATCAATAACTATCGATTCTGTAATATTGATAGCGGCTGATATATTTATGTTATGTGTAACATTGGAATTATCTATGCTAAAATCAACATAATGAGTGCCCGAAAAAGAATTAGCCTCACCTATCACATCAGCAAAACTTTCTGTTCCTGTGCTTAGGCTATTTTTAACACGAAAAGCCCAAAGCGGGTCATCAGTTTCGGAAGTGCCCGAAGAACCTAAAGTAAGTGCTGGCACTGCCGTGAGAGATAAGTTATTCACATTTTGCCCAGAAGCATTTTCAAAGCGATAAAACACTACAGCATTTGAAGACTTATCATCCGCCATAAGGGTTTGTATTTGGGGCTTACTCACAGATGCATTATAAATTCTTAATTCGTCTATTTGCCCATAAAAAGGGTCAGCAGCTGTAGAAATAACAATATCCCCTGTGCAAGGGTCGGCGGAAAGGTAGGGCGCAACGATGCCTGTTTCTTCTTGGTCTAAAATACCATTGAGATAAATTCTTTTATTATTGGCTTGTTTTACTACGGTAATATGTGTCCATACATTGGCATTGATACTTGTAGTGCTTGTGGTGTAGTGCCAACCTACTCCTGTTTTGTCTAAACCAAATACAATTTGCCCAGTATTGTTGATATACACTGCAATTCCTAAAGGATTTCCACCACCTCCTTGTTTAGTAAAAACAGCTTGTGAAGTACCTATTTTTCGTGGTTTCACCCAAAAGGAAACGGAGAAGTTTTCTGTCCCTGTGAAATCAACCACTGTGGCATTGCCTAATGCACTTGCACGGTCATTTTCCGTACCCTCAAAATAAAGCCCTCTATTTCCTATAGGCATTGTAACAATAGTTTGTGTATATTTTGCGGCATAAGCATCTTCCGACCCTGCGAAAGAAATATAACTGTTGGGTGCAGTAGGGTCAAGGTCAAAATCGAAAACGTTAGATTCTTTTGTAAAACCTATGACATACACAGCTTGGGTATTGTCTACGGATAGTGCCCAAACCTCATTAGAATTAGTACTACCAGTGCCAAAAGTTTTTACCCAAACAAACTCACCATTACTATCTAATTTATGCAGAAATCCTTTTATGACAGTAGTATTTTGGCTATAAACATTTGCAGAGGGGTCAAAATCTGTATTACTGCCGAAGTGCCCACAAGTATACACATTATTCTCACTATCAATTGCAATCCCTTTGCCATCTTGTGTTCCTGCACCTACAATCTCTTTAGCCCATACAAAATTGCCAGCAGGGGTAAGTTTTTGCACAAAAACATCTTCCCCCGATACTCCTGTCAAATTAGTAATACCTGCATTGGGGTCAAAGTCTGTTGTGCCTTGAAAATAACCTGTAGTGTGTATATTTCCCACAGCATCTATGGCTACTCCCTGCCCTATATCTGTAGTAGTGCCTCCCATACTTTTTACCCACACAAAATTGCCAGCATTAGAAAGTTTATAAAGGTATATATCGAGTCCTCCAAAAGCAGTAGGCGCGTCTGTTGCGGCTGTAGGGTTAAAGTCTACCCCTGCCCCTGAAAAATAACCTGTGGTAACTACTTCATTCGTGTTAAGATCTATGGCTATGTCTATACCCAATTCGCTACCAGCAGCACCTTGTACCTGCACTACCCAGCCAAAAGTACCATCATTATTGACTTTATGAACATAAGAATCTGCCCCACCGACTGATGCGATATTAAAAGTACCTGCATCGGTGTCCATATCTACATTGCCTCCTTGCACCGAACCTGTGGTAAATATATTATTGTTGGTGTCTATTGCCACCGCTCTGATGTAAGTAGAAGCACCAGCAGCACCTTTTAGTTGTTTTACCCAAATAAAATTAGCGTTATTGTCTATTTTTAGAATAAAACCGTCAAGAGTCCCACCAGCAGTTAGGTTTTCAGTGCCTGCGTTTGCGTCAAAATCTATTATTCCTGAAAAAATACCCACTACATATAGATTGCCCGAAGCATCTAAAGCGATGTCGTATGCTTGAGCACTATTAACACCAGCTAAAATATTATAAGCCCATACTAAAGCTCCCGCACTGTTGTATTTTCGCACAAAAGTATTCTTTGAATCAAAAATACCTGTAGTATAAGTGTTGCCAGCAGCATCAACAACAATGGCTGTTCCTTTCGAGTTATTTGTTGCCCCAATGTTATTTACCCACCCAAAATTTACTTGTTGTGCTTTAAGGGTTGTATTGAAGTATAAAAAACAGAATAATAAAATGATACCATTAGGATACCTAAATATTTTTTTTTTCATTTCAATAAAAGTATTTTAACAATAAAAAGAATGCTTATTTCAAAATACTGGTTTCAGGAATAAAACTTCTTCTAAAAAGTTTTGGGTTTCGCGTAGTACCGATTCCACATCTTTCGATACTATAGAAGAGGCAATGACGTGGTCTCCAACTTTGGCAAAGGCTACTTGTTTTTTTTGTGCGGGATTGGTGCTGATTTGCTCAAACATTTTTTGTGCGGCTGTTATAGAAATTACTTTGTCTTGCTCTTCTTCGTTTTTATAGTAGTAGCCTAAAAATAGAGGTTGTTTTACTTTTTTGAAGGTAGCTTCGTTCATCGCATTTCCAATAAAACTTTTGAGTGCTATGGCAGCTTCTATGCGGTATTGGTTCATCCAATATTGTTCGTGTTCTTTGTTTTTAGCTTGTCTTCCCAAATAAACGCTTCCCATCATAGTTCTTGCTATATAGAGTCCCCAAGGTTTATCCAATAAGAAAGTACTACTATCATAAAAATCAATCAATGGCGAATACAAGACTACACCTGCTATTTGCGGGTTGTTTGCGGCTATGTAGAGTGCCAATGCTGCCCCTGTTGAAGTACCCATTAGGATTACTTTTTCGCCTAATTGTTGCCCAATGGCTACTGCTTCTTTGGCTGATTGCAAAAGGCTGTCAGCGGTGAGGTTTATTAAAGCGTCTGGGTCGCTTGAGCCGTGCCCCCATAGGCGTGCCAAATAGAGATTGCAGCCATATTTTTTGGCTATGCTTAGATGTGTAGGGTCGCCTTCGGCTTGGCTTGCCGTGAAGCCATGTAAATACACAATGCTATAAGGTGTTTTTTCTTTTTTATTAGGATTTTGCCAAACAATGCGTGCTTGGTTATCGGGCTTTAGATTTTTAAAACTGCGCTCTCTTTGGTTAATTTCTTTTTCCAAAATTCGAAGATCTGTATCCACTTTGGGCAAATCGCTTTTGAGTATGGGAGTTCTAGGCGAGGGACCCAATGCATACAAAAGTGTGATGCTCAATAAACTAATGATTGAGATGCGTGTTATTTTTTTTAAAGATTTCTTCATTGCGATTCTATATTTTGCATTACGCTAAAAAGTAATTAAAAGTTACTTATAACCATTGGCTTGTAGTGTAAATAGCTCTGAATATAAGCCTTTATTTGCTAATAATTCTTCGTGTGTTCCTATTTCTTGTAAAAAACCACCTTTGAGCACTAAAATACGGTCAGCCATTCGTACCGTAGAGAAGCGATGCGAAATGAGTACGGCTGTTTTTCCTTTGGTGAGTTCGGCAAAGCGTTGAAAAACTTCATATTCAGCGCGCGCATCTAAGGCAGCAGTAGGCTCGTCAAGAATCACGAGTTGTGCATCGCGCATGTAAGCGCGCCCGATGGCTACTTTTTGCCATTCACCGCCCGACAATTCTACCCCGTTATTAAATCTTTTTCCTAACATTTGTTGGTATTTTTCGGGTAGTTTTTCTATGACAGTATCTGCAAGGCTTTGTTGTGCGGCTCTTTGAATAAGTGTTTGGTTTTGCCGTTCTTCTATTTTGCCGATGGCAATATTTTCGCTTATATTGAGTTGAAAACGTACATAATCTTGGAAAATGACTCCTACTTTTTCTCTATATTCTTTTAGGTCATAGTTTTTGATGTCTTTTCCATCAAGAAATATGCGCCCTTCATCGGCATCGTAGAGGCGTGCCAAAAGTTTTACTAAAGTTGTTTTCCCTGCGCCATTTTCGCCTACTAAGGCTAATTTTTCGCCTGCTTTCAAATGAAAAGAGACATTTCTGATAGCCCATCTTTCAGTGTTAGGATATTTAAAACCTACATTCTCAAATATAAAACCTTCTTTCAATATTTCAGGCATAGCTTCGGGCTGTGCAGGTGAAGTAATTAGGGGTTGCATGGCAAAAAAATCAAAAAAATCTTGCAAGTACAAAGCACTTTCAGCTATAGAGGTAAAGCGCGCCAAGATACCCTGTAAAATGCTTTGCATCTGTCGGAAAGAGCCTGCTAAAAAAGTAAGGTCGCCAATGCTGATTTTACCTATCAGGGCTTGGTAAACAATGTAAGCGAACGCTGTATAATAACCCGCATTGCCTAAGGCATTGAAAAAACTTCCCCATAAAGCCCTTTTAATGGCTAATTGACGGTTCATGAGGTAGAATTTTGTGGCTAATAGCCTGAATCGCTCAATGAGAAAATCGGAGATACCAAAAATTTTTACTTCTTTGGCGGTTTCATCACTTGCGCCAATATAACGAAGGTAATCTAACTCGCGGCGTTCGGGTGTCCAGCTACGGGCTAAGGAGTAACTGCTTCTGTTAAAATAGTTCTCGCTTAGAAAAGAAGGTACTACAGCAATTACTAATATGAGAATGAGCCAAGGATTGAACAAAACCAAACCTACCGTAAGTGCTACAAGCGTGATAGTGTCTTGCAGTTGCGCCAATAATTGCGACATGAGCATAGTCCGCGAAATAGTTTGGCGGCGTGCTCGCTCCAATTTATCATAAAAAGTAGCATCTTCGAACTGTGGAAGGTCTAATCGGGCGGCGTGTTGCATTAGTTTGATAGAACTTTCATTTGCCATCAAATCGCCTAAGAGTGCATCTAAAAGAGTAATGGCTCTGTTGAGTATGTCAGAAAAAATGGCTAAACACAACTCCACTATTACCCATTGCCACAATAAGCCTGTGGGACGCAAAACTTCATCAATGATTAATTTGCCCACATAGAGCAATGCCAATGGCAAAACTGCCTTGAGCAATCGCAGAAGAGCATTGCTGAGCGTAAGGCTGGGGCTGGTTTGCCATATCAAGTAAAAAAAACTAGGTAAATTGCGAAAGGCTTTTAAATTATCGCGCCAAGTAGGTGTTTTTTCTTGAGAATTGTTTAGCCCTTGCACGCTAAAAAACCGTTTAAAAAAAAGATTAAGCATAATTTTTGAACACAAAATTATTCAAAATAGACTATAAATGAAACAATTTTGCCTGTTATTTCCTGTGTGTTTGTGTTTTTGCTCGTTTGGAGGAGAGAAAAACGAAACAAAAACATTTGTCCCTACTTCTCAAAGTACTAATCAAACCTTACGCAATATTGCTACACTCACCAAAGATACTACACTTATTATTGGTGGACATGCGGTAGATATTCGTGTTCCTAATAAAGATATAGGTATCAAAGGCGATATTTTGGTATTGCCCGGTTGGAATTTTCCCAAAGAAGACTGGTGTCTGAAATCTTCTCTTTGTGAAAAAGCCTTAGCACAAGGATACAGACTTATTATGCCTGAAATGGGGAAAAGTGTGTACAGCAGTCAGTTGTATGAAGAAACCCTCAAAGAATGGCGCAACTTTCCGACAGGCAAATGGCTCAATACCGTAATGATACCTTATCTGAAAGAGCATTTTGAGATTTTTACAAAAACTACTCCTGCTTTTATATTGGGCTTATCTACTGGAGGGCGTGGCGTAGCATTGACCTGTTTGGCAAATCCTGATTTGTTTGTTGCGGCGGCGGCACTTTCAGGCGACTACGACCAAACTGTACTGCCTGACGATGCTTTGATGATTGGTTTTTATGGTAATTTTGAAGATTATCACGAAAGATGGACAGGCAAAGACAATCCTACTTTTCAGGCGGCTCATTTCAAAACACCACTCTATTTGGGACATGGTATGCAAGATGAGATTGTTCCTTTCCAACAAACATTGGCTTTTTATGAAACCTTACAAAGAGAAAACCCTTCATTATTAGTAAAATTACATCTTACACCCGCAGGACACAATTATATTTATTGGAACTCAGAAGTGGAGAGTATGTTGCAGTTTTTTGAAGAGATAATGAGCCAAAAATAAGAAATTTGTTGTATTTTTGCAACCAATAACAAAATTACAACAAAACGAATCTTTATTATTGCTTATGAAAATAGGTATTATCCGCGAAGGAAAAAACCCTCCTGACCGCAGGGTTGCTTTTACCCCCGAACAATGTTTGGAAATTCAGCAAAAATACCCTTCTATCCAATGTGTAGTGCAACCAAGTGCTATTCGTTGTATACCTGATGAGGCTTATCAACAAAAAGGGATTGCTTTACAAGAAAACTTAGAAGAGTGTGATGTATTGTTTGGTGTAAAAGAGGTGCCTATCCCTGAATTAATTGCGCAAAAAACTTATTTTTTCTTTTCGCATACCATCAAAAAACAACCCTACAATAGAAATTTACTTTGCACTGTTTTAGAAAAAAATATTCGTCTGATTGATTATGAGTGCCTAAAAAATACTCAAGGCAAAAGAGTAGTAGCTTTTGGGCGTTTCGCAGGGTTGGTAGGGGCTTACGAAGGGTTTCTGGTTTTTGGTCAAAAAAGTGGACTTTTTTCGCTTAAACCTCCTCAAAATTGTCAAAATTTGGAAGAAATGTCGCAAGAACTTCGCAAAATGGTGCTGCCTCCCCTCAAAATTATACTTACGGGGAGCGGTCGTGTGGGCAAGGGTGCGCTCGAAATTCTCAAAATAGCAGGTATCGAAGCAGTAAGTCCTGAAGATTTTATAAGTAAAAACTTTGACAAGCCTGTTTTTACGCATCTTGGTTCCAAAGATTACTACAAAGCTACCAAACCTGAACGTGTTCACGCTGATTTTTACGAATATCCAGAAGATTTTGAGAGTTATTTTTTCCAATATTTACGCCACGCACATTTATTCATTTCGGCACACTATTGGAATCCCAAAGCCCCTGCTTTGTTCAGTGCCGATGATTTAGAAACGCCTCATCAGTTGCAAGTAGTTGCCGATATTACTTGTGATATTGCAGGCTCAGTGCCTTGTACCCTAAAAACGAGCACTATTACAGAACCCGTCTATGATTATGTGCCCTCACTTAGAAACATAGCTGATGCCTATACAAGCCCTCAAAATATTAGCATTATGGCTATAGACAATCTGCCTACGGCTTTGCCTTATGATGCTTCGCAATCGTTCGGAGAGCAACTCATCAAGGAGGTTATCCCTGTTTTGGTAGGTTTGGGAGATGAAAAGGTATTAGCTCGTGCTACTATTGCTGAAAAAGGGCAATTAGGCTCTTCCTTTACTTATTTACAAGACTATGTGAGTGGGTGTTATGAAGAAGTACGATAAAAATTAAAAAACGAACCTATTGTAATTGTTTAGCAATTCACAGGTTCGTTGTATTCTGTAAATTATAGACGCGCATCTACTTCTTGTTTTTTCAAGAATGATTTTACATCATAAATCACTGTGTTCTCTTGTTGGAATGCGCCAAAATCAAGTGTTTTAAATTCTTCGTGCGCTACCGCCAATACTACTGCATCATATTTTTGATTGATTTTAGGCAATAGGTGAATGTTGTACTCTTCGTGTACTTCTTCGGCTTCGGCGCAAGGGTCGTATACATCTACATGAAGTCCAAATTCTTTGAGTTCGTTATAAATATCTATTACACGCGTATTGCGCACATCAGGGCAATTTTCTTTGAAAGTAAAGCCCAATATCAATACTTTGGCTTCTTTGATGACGTGGTTTTTATTGATAAGTAGTTTTACCACTTTATCAGCCACATATTTCCCCATTCCGTCATTGATGCGTCTGCCCGATAAGATTACTTGTGGGTGGTAGCCTACCATTTCGGCTTTGTGTGTAAGATAGTAAGGGTCTACGCCAATGCAATGCCCTCCTACTAAGCCGGGGCGGAAGGGTAGAAAGTTCCATTTAGTGCCTGCGGCTTCTAATACTTCTAAGGTATCTATTTGTAATTTATCAAAAATGAGTGCCAATTCATTGACAAATGCTATGTTGATGTCTCTTTGTGTGTTTTCTATGACTTTGGCGGCTTCGGCTACTTTGATGGAGGAGGCTAAATAAGTTCCTGCTGTGATGATTAAGCCATACAGTTGATTGAGTTCTTGGGCTATTTCAGGAGTACTTCCACTGACTACTTTTTTGATAGTAGGGAGTCTGTGTTGTTTATCACCAGGATTGATGCGCTCAGGTGAGTAGCCACAATAAAAATCTTGGTTGTATTTAAGTCCGCTTATTTCTTCTAAAATAGGAACGCAAACTTCTTCGGTACAGCCGGGATATACTGTGGATTCATACACGATGATGTCGCCTTTTTTGAGTATCTTGGCGATGGTTTGGGTTGCTTTTCTGATGGGTGTAAGGTCAGGCTGGCGCGCCTCATCTATGGGGGTAGGAACAGTGATGATGAATATTTGCGCCTCTTTGAGGGCTTCTGTATCGTGGGTGTAGCTCAGTAAGTTGGCTTGTTTCAATTCCTCAGCTTCTACTTCGCGTGTGCGGTCGTGGTAATTTTTGAGCTCTTCTATGCGTTTGGTATTGATATCAAAACCGATGGTAGTGATTTTTTTGCCAAACTCTACGGCTAAGGGCAGACCTACATAACCTAACCCAATGACTGCTATTTTTTTATGATTCATAATTTATTACTTCTTCTTGTAGATAGGAAAACTTTGGCAAACTTCCTACTTTTTTGGCTTTTTTCCAAATGTTTGGTTTCATTATGAAAAAGCCAAGCAATTTTGTGTGTTGCTTGGCTTTTGGAAAGTTATTTTTTCGAGAATTAGACTTCTTGCTTATTTTCAAAAACAAATCTCTTACGAATTCTATCTCGGAACTTAAGCCCCATTTTGGGCGATAAGGTCGCGATTTCCAAGTTTTGTTTTTTGCTTAGTTTTCCACCTTCTTTTTGGTGGCTATGCAAAATATCTTGACCGGGATATTTCACTAAGGGGAACACAATAGGGTTTTGGTATTCGTTTTTCTTCTTTTGGGTATTTTTCTTTTCACCTGCGATGGCTCTTTTTGCCTCTATGGTTTCTAAGGGTTTTACCATTTTCCTCTTGCTCATGGGGTAGCGAATGGCATAGCCACGCATACTCACGGGCAATACTCCTTTTTTGAGATGAGGGTTTAGAAGTTTCATTTCAGCTTCTGAAACGCCAATATTTCTACTAAAGTCTTTCAAATTGAAATTCCATTTGGTGGTAAAAATATCAGTGGCTACAGCGTTGATGGTTTGAGAAGCGTAAATGTTGTGGTCATCGGCATAATTCATTACATAAGCTATTGCAACAAATTTTGGCAAATAAGCCTGTGTTTGTGCGGGTAGGTAAGGATAGATGCTTTTAAAATCTTTTTTACCGCCTGCATTGTCAATAGCGATCATTACGTTTCCTTCGCCACAGTTATAGGCTGCTAATACTAAGTGCCAATCGCCAAACATATCATATAGATATTTGAAATATCGGCATGCAGCTTCTGTAGCTTTGTAAGGGTCTACTCTCTCGTCCACGTATTCATTTTGGAGCAAACCAAAACGAGCACCTGTTTCGGGCATAAATTGCCATAAACCCATAGCTCCAAAATAGGATACTGCTTCAGGCTTTAATTCCGATTCTAAAACGGCAACATATTTCAACTCTTCGGGCAACTGATGGCGTTGCAAGGTTTCCTCGAAAATAGTAAAATAGAAGTCTTTTTTTGATAATAACTCTAAGGTACTTTTTCGGTCGCGTAGTAAATAATTTTCTATGATGGTATGTACTTGCGAGGAGTAAGGAAGTTGGATATTGTTCTCCGCTTTGAATAGTCGGGTTTTGATGAGGCTTTCTGTCAGTGTTGTGTGAATGAGGAGGCTATCAGTGTCTGTCAAAAAAGTGGTGGTCAGATTGTCTTTTTCATGGAGACCTAATGCACTTGCTTGAGATGATATGCTAAGCATACCCGCGCAAGCGAGCGTCGTTAGTGTTACTTTCATGTAAAATGAGTATTTGGTTAGGGGGGCAAAGTTATACAGTGTTTTTTAGAATTCAAAATTTTTGTGCAATTTTTTTTATAGCACCTATCTATAAGTAGCTGATTATCAGAAGATTAATGTACTATTTTTATAGTCAATATTAGGAAAGTACAATTGTGTAAAATAATACTACAAAAAGCCAATATTTTTAGCATTTGCTTATTCAGTAACATATTGATTTATAATTATTTATAATTTAAGTAAAACTTCAGGGTCGGGGCAAATAGAGAGGTAAAAATCGCGTTCAATTTTAGGTGCTACTCCAAAGAAATCTCCTTTTTTGCCTAATAAATCTCTGATGATTTGAAAATGTAGGTGGGTTGCCCATTGCCCGTTTTCGTGCACATCGCCCAAAGTGGCGATACAGTCGCCTGCTTCAAAGGATTTACCTTCGTATAGGTTTTGAAGACTTTCGCGGCTTAGGTGTCCATAGAGTGTGTAAAAAGTCTTATTTTTTAGGTTGTGTTCCAGAATGATGGTAGGTCCGTAGTCGCCCATGTGCGCATTGTCCTGAAAACTATGTACTTTTGCTTGTAGTGGCGTATAGATAGGTGTTTGGGCGGGCATCCAAATATCAATACCAAGATGAATGGAGCGTGATAGCCCTTCTTGAGTGTCGAATACGGCACTGCGTTGGTATACGGCGCGTTCCTCGTTGTAGCCCCCTAAACCGACTTTGGCTTGGGCATCTGATAGGGCGGCACTGATATAGGCTTGCATTTTTTCGGGAGAGCTTAGGTCTACATTGAGCAAGCTATGGTTATGCACCGAAAAATCAAACCATATATATCGGTCTTTTTGAAAATGAATAGGTACTACTCTGGCTACCGATTCTTGGACTTCGAGGAGAGCCGCTGTCAGCGTTTCATTGTCAGGAAATAAATTTTCCATAATCAAGTATGATGTGTTTTTATCGTATAAATTTTGAGAATAAAAAACTCGCCAATATTGCTCCTGTTATATCTGCTAATACATCTAATAAGTCGCCACTTCGTCCTTTAATATAGTAGTGTTGTATAATTTCAATGATAATGGCATAAAAGAGCAATGCTATTATATACTGTAGATAAACTGTTAGTTTGAGCTTTTGTTTGTTTTTGACTATTGCCCAAAGTGCCAAGCCTTGAAGTATGAAAAATAAAAATGCGTGTACTATTTTATCTAAGTGTGGTATTTTTGCGGGAGGAGATGGAACAGAAGGCATAAAACACAAATAAGCTATCCATAAAAACCATAACCAGAAAATAATCCAATATTTCATTGCTTAAAGTATTGCTTGAGGTGCTTAGGGTTGTGTAGTGGCTTCTATGGGGTCTACTTGTTTGTACACAGTCGCAATAAGGTCTAATATACTATTAAGATTCGGGATTTTTCTTTCACTTACTTCCATACCATATTTCCAATATTCCTCACCCTGATTTCCTTTGTAGGTAGTTGTAGTTTGGTAAAAAGACTGTGCTAATTTAACTTTAAAACCATACTTGGTCGGTTTGTCTTCTTTTTTGAGCCTAAAACTGGGTTTTATGGCTGAAGTTTTCAAAGTGTAATGCTTTTTGGGTAGGCTCATTTGTAGTTGATACACCCTTTTTACCTTAATTTTATATTTGTTTCCTTTTCTTTTATATTTGAATCTTTCACGAATCACATCTTGCACTTTTAGCCAAAGCACTGTTCCATCGCTTAAACGTGTTCTTAGATTGAGCATATCATAAATATAGAAAGTACCGTTGCCTTTAGTATCTTTTTTTAGTTCATCTTTTTGTTTGGTTTTGGCGGGGTCGCGCATGTTGATGTTCAACTGTATTGGGGTTTGAGGGCGTGTTTCCTCTTTCAATACGGCGACTAAGGGCACAATAAAATTGCGCAAAAAGTTGGGCATGTTTCGTTTTTGGGTAACTGTCTTTTGTGTTTTTGCTTCATATATGTAGTGCCAAACCCAAAAAGGGACAGAAGACAGAAAAATAGCTATATATATCCAACTTCTGAAATCTCCCTCTGATATCATCAGGAGCCAAATACCAAAAATAATAGTACCAATGGATAATGCCCACAAACACCCCGAATTATCACCATATTTTTTAGGAAATACACGCAAGTAATTGTCTACATGGTAATCATATTCGGCAATCTCTTGCAAATAATCAAGCCATTGTTCTGCTGTATAGGCTTGTTGCAGGTGTTTTTGTTCTATTACTTGTTTTTGTTCCACATTCAAACGCTCATAAGCATCTTTTACAGCTTGCAAAAGTTGTTTTTTTTCATCGCTTGAGAATTTGGGTATATTTTCCATTTTTCCATTTATTGAACAATCAAATATACTCATTTTGTGTAAAAAACCATAATTTATCCTATCTTTTTTTGTTTTTTTGTGCAAATTGTATTATTATTGTCAAGTAAAATTGTTCTCCAATAATGCTATCCCAAAAGAACAAATACGCTATCAAAGCACTTTTATACTTGGCACAATTGCCCAAAGGCGAGCGTGCTAAAACTGCCGATATATCTAAGGCGGCTCATATTCCTAAAAAATTCTTAGAACTAATCCTCTTAGAGCTTAAAAGAGCGCAGATGGTCGCCAGCAAACAAGGCGTGCAAGGAGGGTATTATTTACTCAAAAAACCTGAGGAAATTTCATTGATAGATGTTTTTAGGCTTATCGATGGTCCTATTGCTTTACTCCCTTGTGCTTCGCTAAAATTTTATGAACCTTGCGAAGATTGCCAACAAGAGGAAGCCTGTAGGCTGAGGTGGGCATTGATAGAAATTAGAAATCAAACTTTGGCTATCTTAGAAAAAATTTCTCTTAAAACTATGTTAGACCAAAAAACTGAAGAATTAATTCTATAAATTTATATTTTTTTAGCAAAATTTCATAATTATAACATTTTTTTATAATTTTGCTCAAAATATAAAACAACTCTATTCCAAAATCGTATCATTACACATATTTTATATACACATTATGGATAATTCAGAAAAACTCAAATCGTTGCAAAATACGATTGAAAAATTAGATAAAATCTATGGCAAAGGTACTGTGATGCGCCTTAGCGATGAAAAAGTAGAGGACGTAGCCGTTATCTCTACGGGTTCTTTGGGCTTAGACATCGCCTTAGGCATAGGCGGCGTACCGCGCGGACGTGTAGTAGAAATCTACGGACCTGAGTCTTCAGGGAAAACAACTTTAGCCATGCACTGTATTGCCGAAGCACAAAAACAAGGAGGCATCGCTGCTTTTGTAGACGCTGAACACGCTTTTGATAAATTATATGCCGAAAAATTGGGCATTGATACCGAAAATCTACTTATCTCACAGCCCGACAACGGCGAGCAAGCCCTCGAAATAGCAGAACACCTTATCCGTTCAGGGGCTATAGATATTATAGTGATAGACTCCGTAGCTGCCTTAGTGCCTAAAAGCGAATTGGAAGGCGAAATGGGGGACTCTAAAATGGGCTTACAAGCACGCCTGATGTCGCAAGCTCTCCGAAAACTCACAGGAGCCGTGAATAAAACCAAATGTTGTTGTATATTCATCAACCAATTGCGCGATAAAATAGGGGTGATGTTTGGTAGCCCTGAAACTACTACTGGTGGAAATGCCCTTAAATTTTATGCTTCTATCCGTCTTGATATACGCCGTATTAGCCAAATCAAAGAAGGTACGGACAATATTATAGGCAATAGAACCAAAGTAAAAGTAGTAAAAAATAAACTTGCACCTCCGTTCAAAATCACAGAATTTGACATTATCTATGGTGAAGGCGTTTCGCGTGTGGGCGAAGTGATAGATATGGGAGTAGAATTAGACGTAATCAAAAAATCAGGCTCTTGGTTCTCCTATGGCGATACAAAATTGGGGCAAGGACGCGATTCCGTAAAAGAAATTCTATTAGACAACCCAGAATTAATGGAAAATATAGAAGGTAAGATAAAAGAAAAAATTAATTCCCCTGAAATCATAGAACCTAAAGCAAAAGGTAAAAAAGCAGCAAGTGCTTCTGTAGCTACTGTTGCAGACGACGACGAATAAAAAAAAATCTCACTCTCTCTTACTTGCATAGATTTTCTGCACACAAAACAGAAAATCTATGTATTTTTGCAAGAAAATACAACGCTGCATAGTATATGAGAAAACTCACTATGGAAGAGCTGAATAGGCTTGACGTACCAACTTTTAAGGAAGTTCCTAAAAATAATTTTGTTCTAATCTTAGATAGTATTCGTAGCCTGCACAATGTAGGCTCTATTTTTAGGTCAGCCGATGCTTTTTTAGCCCAAAAAATATATCTTTGTGGCATCACAGGCACCCCTCCACACCGCGAAATACAAAAAACCGCATTAGGTGCTACCGAAAGTGTACAATGGCAGTACGAAAAAGATGCCTTAACCACCATCAAACAACTTAAGCAAGAAGGATATTTAATTGTAGCCTTAGAACAAGCCGACCAAAGCCAAGATTTGGCTCATTATCATTTCGATAAAAACCAAAAATATGCTTTCATATTGGGCAATGAAATGTTTGGGATTGATGAACAACTCATCACCCAAGTAGATGTATGCCTCGAAATACCTCAATTTGGCACTAAACATTCCCTTAATGTTGCCGTAAGTACGGGTATTCTTCTTTGGGATTATTTTTTAAAAACGCAGTAAAAAATATGCTTGGATTACAACTTCCTACTGACCCACGTTGGGTAAATTTAGCCGAAAAAAGTATTCAGGAAATACTCACAGACCATGCCTATTGTGAGCAAAAAGCCGCCACAAGTTGCATATCACTTATAGTACATTTTCCTGAGCGGCAAGCCTTAGTGGAAACACTCACTCCTGTAGTAACCGAAGAATGGGGGCATTTCAGAATGGTATTGCAGGAGTTGAAAAAGAGAGGATTGGGTTTAGGAAAACAGCGGCGCGATGAATATGTGATTGCTCTGCAAAAATTGGAGCGAAAAGGGGGGCATATTGATAGACAATTAATGGATAAATTGCTCATCAATGCTATTATAGAGGCGCGTAGTTGTGAACGATTTAGGTTGCTTTCTGAAAATATAGATGATGCCGATTTGCGTATTTTTTATCATGAACTCATGATTTCGGAAGCGGGGCATTATGTCAATTTTGTAGATTTAGCCAAAACCTACATGCCTGATGAGGTTGTAAAACAACGCCTCAAAGAAATGTTAGACGCAGAAGCCGAAATTATGAAAAATCTTGAAATTCGTGGTGATAGAATGCACTAAAATATACATTTTTCACCTTTTTATTACATGGTTTACAAATCACCTGAAATTATTTTTTCTTGCCATTTTTCAAGCAAGTGCATTGCAAGTGTTTTGATTGTATGTGCATAAATCAGCACAAAATTTTGCTCAAAATCTACATTATCTATCGTATAAAATATTTGCATGCAATCGCCCTGTTCGGCATTGAGTTGCGCAAATAACTCATAAGGAATTTGTACGAAATCGCCCTTAGGATTATTGCCTAATTGCAAGCGATAACCTTTTTCGGAGATGGTTTTGAGTATTTTGGTGAATAAATATTTGACTACTTTTTGGGTTTGTAGTGTTTGCAAACGAGCTATTGATTCTTGTTTATTGAGCAGGTGTGTAAGTTGTTCATATTTGATGAGTTGCTCTTGATGAAGATAGTTGATTGCAATGTCTTGAAAATTGATTTTGGTGTTCATTTGGAGTTGCTTAAAATTATCTTTGAAGTGAATAGTTTAATGATTCAATTTAATCAATCTATTTTCAAGCAACAAATTTTGTATTTCTGTTCGTTGTAATATTTCATAAAAAAAGCACCATTTGTGTAAAAAATAGTGCTTTTTTTTATTTAAAGTATTTTTTTATTACTTGCCTGCTTTGAGTGATTGCTCAAGTTGTGCTTTGTATTTTTTTGCATTGATATAGTCAGGCGAAGCGGGGTAAGTGTCTATCAGTTTTGAATAGGCATCAATGGCAGCTTGTAAGTTTTTATTTTTTTCATTGGCTACTGCCAATTTCATTAAATATTGAGGTGTAAAACTTTTATTAGGTTTGTGATTGATTGCCTTAGAGTAGTATTTTACAGCTTCTTCGTAGCGTCCGAGTTCCATATTAGCATCTGCGATGAGTGAGTAAGCGCGTGATTGTACTAATAAATCAGAAGCACTAAAATTCTCTAATGAAGCGATTGCTTCTTCGTATTTTCCTTTTTTGAGTAATGCTACTCCTAAGTAGAAGCGTGATAGGTTAGAGGCTTTGCTAAGGGTATAATTATCTGCGATTTCTTCCAAGCCCGAATAATTGCCATCGCCTTTGATAGCTTTGTTTAAAGAATCTGCTTCTAAATAATATACGGCAGCAAACATGTCATCTTGTGCTTGTTTTTCTTGTTGTGCGCTTAGATAGTTATAGAACAAATAGCCTCCTACAGAGAGTACAACTACTGCTGTAAGGGTAATGAGTAAGAATCTATTTTTTTGCACAAAACCATCTGCACCTAATATTTTTTCGCGTAAGAGGTCGCTGTCATCGAGTAGGTCTACTCCTATATTAGATTGTGTTTGAGTAGTACTTTTGGCAGTTTTATTGTTTTTGGGATTATTTTTAGCCATTTCATTCAAAATTTGAGGTGCAAAGGTAAATCTTTTTTTTCTTTTTTACAAATGTTCTTTCAATTCGCGGAATATTTTATTAGAAAAAACAAATTCGTTGAGTTCTTTTACATCTGCTTTGCTGATTTCTTTGTTGTTTCCTTCCCATATTTTATGCCCTTGGTATAGGAATATAATTTTTTCGCCTATTTCCATTACGGAGTTCATATCGTGGCTAACGATAACTGTTGTGATGTCATACTCGTGTGTGATTTCGTGCACGAGTCCATCTATTTTGATGGCGGTGAGGGGGTCTAAGCCTGAGTTAGGCTCATCTACAAATAGGTATTTGGAGTTGAGCACAATGGCACGTGCAATACCAACTCTTTTTTTCATACCACCACTGATTTCGGAGGGCATTCGTTTGGCGGCGTGGTCAAGCCCTACACGATGAAGGCAAAAAGCAACACGGTCTTGTTTTTCAGACTTGCTCATTTGGTTGTTGAGCATATCTAACGGAAAGAGTACATTTTCTTCTACGGTTTTAGAGTCGAAAAGTGCGCCTCCTTGAAAGAGCATGCCTATTTCGCGTCTTATATCGCGTTTTAGGTCTTTATCTCCTTGTGTAAATTCGCGTCCATCGTAATGTACTGTTCCTTCGTCGACATTGATAAGCCCTACAATACATTTTAATAGTACGCTTTTACCTGTACCACTTGCGCCAATAATCATGTTGGTTTTGCCTCTGTCAAAGGTGGTGGTAATGCCTTTGAGCACTTCACGGTCGCCAAATTTTTTTCTTATATTGTTAATTTCTATCATGATTTCTTGAGCTTTGTGGTTTTATTCATATTCGTTTTTGATGGTATGCCCTCCTTTTTGTAGGTATTTTTCTTTGGAGAAATGCGCTATGTCGGCAGTCATCATATCTTTTACTAAATCATTGAGTGTGTGTTTGGGTTTCCAACCTAATTTTTGTTGGGCTTTGGTAGCATCTCCTAAAAGTAAATCTACTTCGGTAGGTCTGAAATATTGTGCATCTACGGCTACTACGGTTTGCCCTTTCTGAAGTTGGTACTGTGGATTGTTGCAGGCTTTGACTTTAGCGATCTCTTGTGTGCCTTCTCCCTCAAAAGAGAGCTCTATGCCCACTTCTTGAAAAGCCATTCGGACAAAATCGCGGACGCGTGTAGTAACACCTGTGGCGATGACATAATCTTCGGGCGTAGGCTGTTGAAGGATAAGATACATAGCCTCCACAAAATCGCGGGCGTGTCCCCAATCGCGTTGGGCATCAAGATTACCAAGATAAAGTTTGTCTTGTAGTCCTAAGGCTATTTTTGAAACCGCACGGGTTATTTTTCGGGTTACGAAGGTTTCGCCTCTGAGTGGGCTTTCGTGGTTGAATAAGATACCATTACAAGCAAACATGCCGTGTGCTTCGCGGTAATTGACCGTAATCCAATAGGCATATAATTTGGCTACGGCATAGGGCGAACGAGGGTAAAAGGGTGTTTTTTCACTCTGCGGAACTTCTTGCACCAAGCCATAAAGTTCGGAAGTAGAGGCTTGGTATATCTTTGTTTTTTTTGTCAAACCTAATATTCTGATGGCTTCCAAGATGCGTAGTGTCCCTATACCATCAGCATTTGCGGTATATTCGGGGGTATCGAAACTTACTTTGACGTGCGACATGGCACCAAGATTATAAATTTCATCGGGCTGTACTTCTTGTATAATCCTGATGAGGTTAGTGGAGTCGGTGAGGTCGCCATAATGGAGTATAAAATTGCGTTCTTCTTCGTGAGGGTCTTGGTATAGGTGGTCTATTCTTTGGGTGTTGATGAGAGAGCTTCGTCTTTTCATTCCATGAACGATATAGTTTTTGGAGAGTAAAAACTCTGCTAAATAGGCACCGTCTTGCCCTGTGATACCTGTGATGAGTGCTACTTTTTTCGACATATTGTATTTTTTCAAATGGCAAAATTAGGAAATTGTTTTGTACTTTTTACCTTTGTAGGTAAACTAAAATTTTTATGAACGATTCTTCATCTCTTCCTTTATCTTATATCATTAATCATTTGGGCGAAGAAAGGAGTGCTTACTTTCACTCGACTGTGCCTCCTATTTTCCAAACCTCTATGTTTGCTTTTCCGAGTGTAGAGGCTATGCGCTATGCTGTTCAGCACGAGTCAGAAGTGCCTTTTTATACGCGAGGCAATAACCCTACTACTGATATTTTGCGAAAAAAAATTGCGGCATTAGAGGGCGCAGAAGATTGTTTATTGTTTGCGAGCGGTTCGGCAGCGGTTGCGGCGGCGGTAATGCCTCATTTGAAAGCAGGCGACCATGTGGTGTGTGTGCAAAAACCTTATTCTTGGACTAACAAATTATTAACTTTATTGTTGGCACGCTTCGATATTCGTGTTACGATGGTAGAGGGGAGTGAAGCCGATAATTTTGAGAGAGCTATTGAGCCTACTACACGCCTTATCTATTTGGAAAGCCCTAACTCTTGGACTTTTGAACTGCAAGACATTGCGGCGGTGGCTCAGATAGCCAAAAAACATGGGCTTGTGAGTGTGATTGACAATAGTTATGCTACGCCTTTGTATCAAAAACCTATAGAGTTGGGCATAGATATTACTTTGCATTCGGCTACTAAATACCTCAATGGGCATAGTGATACTGTGGCGGGGGCTATTTGTGGTACTAAAGCGATGATGCAGAAAATTTTTAATTCTGAATACATGACTTTGGGCGGGGTAATTTCGCCTTTTAATAGTTGGCTTTTAATGCGTGGCTTACGTACTTTGCCTATTCGCTTAGAAAGAGCAGGAAAAACGACCATGCAGGTAGTTCAATTTTTGGCAACACACCCCAAAATAGAAAAGATTTTTTATCCTTTCCACGAATCTCACCCACAATACGAATTGGCACAACGACAAATGTCTGCGCCTGCGGGTATGTTTACGATTGCGCTGAAAGCCAATGATATTGCTTCGGTAGAGCGTTTTTGTAATGCGTTGCAATATTTTTTATTGGCAGTTTCTTGGGGTAGTTATGAATCGTTGGCTTTTCCTGCTTGTGTGCTGTATACTTCGGAAAATTATCAAGGTGCTGCCCAAACTTTGCACTGGAGTTGGATACGATTGTACATAGGTTTGGAAGATGCCGATTTGCTCATTGCCGATTTAGACCAAGCCTTAGGATTGCTTTAATGGAAGTTGCTCAATGAAGGTTTGGAATGTGCTAAATTCTCCATGTTTTTTCAGAAAAACAATGTATTTTGAGAGTCTTTCTATGAGTTGGTTATTTTCGGAAAAACGCCTCACGTAGCTTGGCAAACCATAATTGCGAATGTCTACGAACTCCCAAGGGTGGTAGTAAAGATTGAGATAGCCATCATAATAAAGTGTTTGTTTTGATGCCCATTGGATAAACCAGAGGGGGAAATTTTTGAATGCCAGCCAAAACAAAGGAAAACGAACTAAGGGCACTACAGAAGCAGGAATTTGTAAAATGCCTTCGGAGAGATAGTACCTTCTTTTCTTAAAAAAATTATTGTATCGCCCTGGTAAATAGGTAGGGTGCAAAGATGAATTGTAGGCATAGCCTGCATCGGCTACGGCTTTCTCTGAAAGTTTTGCCATGCGTGCCATTCTGTATCCTTTGATAGGAATTTGTAGGAGTTCTTCTAAGGCTACTCTTGAACTAAGCAGGTCTTTTTCTTCGAAAGTGGTGTGATAATAACCGTGTGAGGCTACTTCGTGCCCTTCTTGAAGCATGCGCTGCATAAGGGCAGGTTGGTGCAATGCAAAATTGGCAGTAGTAAAAAAAGTGGCTTTTACCTGATGCTCTTTCAATAAATCGAGTAGGGCGGTAGTGCCTTCGGCTGAGAGTCTGAATTGGTCGGCTTCTGAAATAGGGAATTGATAATCTAAGGGGGTATCAAACTCCTCAACATCAAAGCTGAGGAGTATTTTATTTTTTTTGTTCATATTTAGGGTTTTAGTCTGCAAAATCTTGAACACAATTGTAGCCATATTGAGCGTGTGGTCTGATGGCTACACCTACTTTGGAATAATCTGCGCTAAGAATGGTTTTTCTATGTCCTAAACTGGGGGTATCATCATCGTGCAATAATTGACCTACAATGCCTAAGCCTGTATTGAAACCATAAGAACAGTTTTCAGCCATCGCACCTCTTTGCCCTGCAAATCTCATTACGCGCTCAAAAGGGTCTGTACCGTCAGATGATTCGTGCCCTATGCCTCCTGTTTTGCCCATATCATCGGCGTGAAAAACGGCGGCTTTGGTGAGTTGCTCATCGGGGTACAACATAGGTAAGCCTTTTACGGCGTATAGGTCTTTTTTGAGTGATTTCATGTAGCTGTTTGTATTCTCATCTATAGAGGTATACATTTCATTATTTATTCTAATATACTCTTTGATGTAATAGTCATAGAATCTTTTTCCGTCTAAGCGTGCCAAATTCATCATCAGTATTGTTTTCTTTTCCTCTTCAGTTAGGTAATTGGTATTTTTAGCGGTATTGGCTTGTGCTATTTCTTCAGCAGTAAATCCTCCTGCTGCTGCATTTGTATTATTATTATTTGTATTGGTGTTGTTTGTGTTGGTGTTATTTGTATTGTTGCCTGTGTTTGTATTGGTATTGGTTGTGGTGGTAGTGGTTGTGGTGCTTCCACCTTTAGCTTTAGCGGCATACTCCGATTTTAGAAAACTATCGGCGCAATTATAACCCGAAAAACTTGCTGCGGAGCCACCTCCACCTATTTTTTGTTCAAAATAAATAGAGGGTACTGTTGTGCCACCTACATTTTTCTGCATTTCTGTTTTGTTAGTAGCAACATCAATGCTCTTAACCTCATAGGGTATGCCCGATGTTTTCATTTTATTTTCATTGGCAGTGCATGTAGGGCAATTGCTACTTATGTAAAGAATTACTTTGGTTTGTGCTTGAACTGCATAGCTCAATCCTACTAACCAAATGAGAAGTAAAGGGAATTTTTTCATAGTTTTATATTTTGTTTTTTAAGGTACAAAGATACGTAAAAATGAATTTTATATCTCTCGATTGCGTAGTTTTTAGAAAAAGTTAGTAATTTTATAAAAAAATGCTGCTATTCAGCGTTTTTAAAGTTAAGTTCTCATGAGTAAATATTAATTATATACTGTTTATGTTGAAAAGATTTACACAACCTATTTTTTACTTTGTATTGTGTTGCTTCCTTTGGGGTGGTCATTCATTGATTGCATTAGGGCAATACAAAGTAAAACAAAAACCGCATGACAAAAGCAAAGTACGCCAAAAGACTGCTTTCGAGCGTTCGCAATGGTGGTTAGGCATTAAAATCGGGGGTAATTACACTCAAGCCAACCCCACTACTCGTTATAGTTTGTATGCCAATACTGCTACACAAGCAACTGCTGATGCCTACGACAAGAAATACCAAAGTTTCAAACGTGCAGCAATGCAGTTTGGTGTAATTACAAGTTATACATTTTGGAAAGGTTTATCAGTAAGCGTGCAACCTACCTTTAAGCGTAGCCGCTATATTTATGAAACTAATTTTGTTTGGCAAGCTACTACAGGCAGCGACCGCCTTGAGATGAATCAAAACCACGTACAAACTTGCGACTATTTAGAGTTTCCCGTATTGTTGAGATATGATTTTTTCCGCGAAAACGCGCTCAAACCTTTTTTACAAGCAGGTATTAGCTATGCATTTTTACTCAATGCTTTCAAAGATGTGCAGATTTCGGGCACTGACTTTGCGGCAGGTAACACCGCTTTTAGTAATGCTTCTGTCAATACAAATACTTTTACACTCTATAACCCAAGTAATTTTGGCGTTGCCGTAGGTGGAGGAATCTGTTATGATTATGGAAATGCTCGTTTTGTATTGGAATGTATCTACAAAATCGGTCTGAACAATATTACTAATGGGGCAATGCGCTATACAAACAATGAAATGAATGGCATCGCTGATACCTTTGACGACATTAAAACCAATAACTTGGAAATTTCATTCGGTTTACAATTTCCACTCAAATATTTAGTTACAAAATTATACAAAGGGGTTAATCCTTAAAAACAGACAACAAAATATGAAATCCAGAATACTATTATTGTTTCTCTTTTTGTGGGTAGGTATGGCTGCTTGCAAAAAAAACACAGACATAGCACCCGGCGAAAACTTTACGAGAATTTATGACAATGGCGAGTTTGGCGGCTCCTTTTATCCCATAGATATTATACCTGTAGCCAATGATGGTGGCTATGTTATATTAGGAGAAAGACGCTTAGATGATTCTAATTTTTTTGGTGTGTATATTCTTAAAGTAGACAAGGCAGGCAATTTCGAATGGGAATTTAAAGCTCCCTCTACTTATGTAAATCCACTGCCCGGTATATTTGTGGTGAATAATGAAGCGCATTTTTTCTGTATGGATAGGGTAAGTCTACAAACCGTAGTAATGAAAGTAGGCGACAAAAATGCAAGCGTAGTGAGTACTATTGGGCGCGTGTATCCTTTGGCAGTATCGCGAACAACCGATCAAGGTTTTTTACTACAAAGCTATGATAGAACTACTCTTAATACTGTGCTTACCAAACTAAGCAGTAGTTTTGCCATTACTTGGTCTACTAACCATGCTGTATTGGAAGATGCAGAAGAACTTTTAGTCAATCACCTAACACGTATTGGCACACGACTTCCTTTCCTTACAGGCGAAAATGGTAGCGGTGGCTACTTTTTCAATGGTTTTTATAACTACACTATCTCAATGGTAATGACCAATGCCTCAGGTACTTACACGGGGGTATTGAATGGCTTTCGGTACAATGGTTCAGTAAGTTCGGCAGTCAATTTGGGAAGTAACCGATACGCCATATCGCGTTTTTATTTCAATGACAATTTCTTTGTTCCACAAGCAACTATTAGTAGCTCGGCAGTAGCCTCTGCCAACGACCTAAAAGGGCAATATATGACGGAGTTGAACCCTTCGGCAAGGGTGATGAGTAAAAGGCTCAATGTAGGTGGAAAAGATGTTATAATCTATGCCACAGATACCAAAAGCAACCAAATTGTGATTTATGCTTATGAATCGCAAACGGGTACTCTTTTGGGTACAAAGTTTTTGGGCTATTCCAACCCTTATGAAGTAGCCAATTTTGCTATTACTGAAGATGGTGGATTGGCAGTAGTAGGAACAAATTATATCAATGGGCGTTTTCCGAGAATTTGCCTTTTCAAACTTGCTAAAAGTGAGTTGAATAAATTGGTCGGTAGCTAAAAATAAGTTGATATTTTTTATACCAAAACTTAATTTTTCTTTTAAGAAGAGAGCAAAAGGTAATATGCTAAGTACAAATACAAGGCATCTTTTTCTCTTCTTCTTTTACACAATAGCCCTAATACTCACCCACTTACATGCTGTGGTAGTACTTCAATTTTAGTACAATTTCGTATTTACGCGCTTCCCCTAAAAAAATTAATAATAGCATCAAAATAAATTTTTATACCTACTTTTGACTATCTTTGTATTATCATAATTAAGGCAAGTAATTTTGTTGAAATTTTGCACATAAAATAAAAAGTCCCTCTTTGTCTTTTTTACAATCTATTATATATTTGTTATCAATTAATAAATGAAACGAGTATTCCCTTCTGCATTCTTTCTCTTTTTTACAACTTATCATATATTAGTTATTACTACCTTTTTTTTTACCTCTAATAATGTTAATGCTCAGGTACTCAATCCACAACAATTAGCAACAGCACTGCTAAAAGCTACTAAAAATGGTGAAAACTACACACAATTACTCACCGAAGTAGCCCAATGTCCCAAAGAAACACTACTAACCAATCTCTCAACTGAAAATCAAAGAAAGGCTTTTTGGCTCAATATTTACAATGCAATCACACAAATAGCCCTGCTCGAAAACCCTACCTCTTACCAAAAAAAAGCAAAATTTTTCAAAAAAAAATACCTCATAGCCCAAACTCGGCTCAGTTTAGATAACATAGAGCACGATATACTTCGACATTCAAAAATAAAACTTAGTTTAGGCTACCTCAATAAACCTTTTGTAAGGAGAAAAATAAAACAATTTCGTCTTGCAGAAGTAGACTTCCGAATCCATTTCGCGCTCAACTGTGGCGCGGAAAGTTGCCCACCAATCGCTTTTTACACACCCGAAAATATTGAAAATCAGCTTGATAAAGCCACACAAAACTATCTGAACCAACAATGCCAATACGATAAAGAAAAACAGATTATCTATCTCCCTAAACTTATGCAATGGTTCAAGGCAGATTTTGGAGGTAAAAAAGGCATCTATCATATTTTGCGCAATGAAGCCCTCATACCCTTACTATCACAACCCGAAATCAAATATTTACCCTATAATTGGACATTAGCACCATTATTATTTGAGGAATGAAAAAGTATTTATATTATGAAAACATTTATAAACGAGCTGCTTGATGAATATGTGGAAAAATTTAACCAACCTCAGTTCATCGCCGCCGACCCTATCAGTATTCCACACCAATACAGTCAATTACAAGACATAGAAATAGCAGCCCTTTTTGCAGCAGTATTGGCATGGGGCAAAAGAAGCCTCATCATCAAAAAATGCCAAGAATTAATGCAATTAATGGACAATAGCCCTTATGATTTTATCAGAAACCACCAAGACCAAGACCTTAAAAGCCTGCTTCACTTCAAACACCGTACTTTTAACACTACTGATTTACTCTATTTTATTCATTTTTTGCGCCATCACTACCAACAACATCACTCTTTGGAAACCGCTTTTTTACAGCACCATTCTGCCAGTGCATTGCATGTAGGCAAAGCATTAGAAGGTTTCTTCAGTTATTTTTTTTCATTGCCCGAAGCCCCCACCCGTACCCAAAAACACATCTCTACCCCTGCTAAAAAATCAGCATGTAAGCGTATTAACATGTTCTTGCGCTGGATGGTACGCAAAGATGACAAAGGAGTAGATTTTGGAATATGGAAAAACATAGCCCCTCACCAATTGATATGCCCTTTGGATATTCATGTGGAAAGGGTAGCCAAAAAATTGAATTTACTCACCCGTAAAAACCCCGATTGGCAAGCCGCCTTAGCACTTACAGAAAAACTACGACTGCTCAGCCCTGAAGACCCTGTACGCTACGATTTTGCACTTTTTGGTTTAGGCATTAGCCATTATTTCGACTAAAAATCATAGCCAAAAGTGAGATAAAACTTCGCATCTTTGCTTATGTTATAGTCTTCTATTCCCCAAGCCACATCTAATTTCATATAGTAACCCAAGAGCATCGTTCTGGCACCTAAACCATAACCCGCCAAAAAAGGATTTTTAAAATTAGTAACAGTTGCATTAAAAGGCACACTCGTTTGTGTAATATTACGCGTATTAGTGCTGTTTTCTCGTGCAAAAGGACTTCCATCTGTCCAAGCTGTACCAATGTCGAAGAAACTAACAAATTGCAGATTTTTTAAGAAGTTGTTATTAATTCGTTTTCCGAAAAGATATTTCACTAAGGGCAATCTAAATTCAAAATTTGCCAATAAAAATTGAGAGCCTGACATTTTATTATAGTCAAATCCCCTCATATTGGTTACGTAGCGCAAAAAGAGTAAATTAGTGTTATTTTGGTCAGGAGCAGTAGCGAGGGCATCATTCTCTCCTGTGTTGCTTGTTTGCGCACCCAGCCAATTGTCCATACCTCCTAAAACATATCGCTTGGGTGCATTTCCACTGAATTGCCCATAAGAAAGGCGCGTAGCAAAAACAATATCACGATGTATTTTGAAATAATTACGAAGGTCTAAGAGCAAATGATTAAAACTTTCGGGAGCATCAGAAAGGGCATTATAATTCTCAAACATTGCTTTGGCTCTTGTGCCACGAATCAGATTCATGCCATTGATGCGTGTGTTGTCAAAAACCCATTCGGCACGCACCCCTACATAGTTAATACGCTGTTGAGGTTGAGCAATGAAAGGGCGTGCTATATTGGTAAATTGTGTGGTAACATAAAAAGGGCTTACACTCACACGCATTAAGTTCGTAAGAGGGTAACTTACTGTAAATTCTAATTTATCGAGCACATACCGTTGAATAAGTTCTTCACTTGAATTGAGATAGATAGAATTTCGTTCATAACGGAAAGTATAATCTAAACGATGTCCCAAAAATTGGTATTCGGCATAGTAACTTGCTTGGCGAAGGTCTAAAACACCCATCAAACCTGCCCTTATTTTATGATTTTCTAATAGGTCAGAAGTATTCAGATTGAGCACTACCGAAAAACCGCGCAGAGGATCCATGAAGAAAGAAGTAGTAATGCCTTCCGTTCTGAATCGGGGTTCATAATCATACGACCCCATAATTTTGATTTCTTTTTTATTGGCGTTTTTTATATTGTTTAGCAGAGTACTTTGTATTTTGCTGGTAGTTTGATTTTGTTGCTCAATTTGTTGTTCCTTCAAAACATCGGGGTCAAAACTATAATTATCTGTATCTACTTCATCAGGTTTTAGGGTATTGACTTGGGTGCTAATACTATCTATTTTGAGCGAATCTATGATTATTTTTTCAGGTCTTATGATTTTATTCTGTTGGTATTTCCCTGCTAAAAGTTCTGCGCGAGGTGTTTTGAATGCGTTGGCTTGTTGCATAAAATCCGTTGTTTTTTTATAATAAGGATAAATGCGTCCTCGTCTAATCATAAAACAAGCCAAACTGGTGTTGCCATTATAATTGTTGATGTCATAATTGAGAACACTTTGCCTGTATTGTGTGATAGGTACATTTTGGGCAGTAGTTGTATTGTAGCGGTACAATTGATAAATACCGCTTTCATCGTTGAGGTAAACTATGTTCTCATTGTCAAGAATCGTAGGTCTGATTTCGTTGCCGTCAGCCGAGTAAGCGATTCTTTCTAAACTATTTTTAGATTTTTCGGGATTATAAACAAATAAGTCATAAGTGCCCCAATCTTTGTCATAAGGACCTCTGTCGTCGAATCCATCTACGCGTAGGGTATCGTCCATGCGGTTAGAACTGAAAACGAATGCTTTGGAGGAATTAGTTAAAAACTGAGGATAAAGGTCATCGTGCCAATCGTCAGTAATTTGCTCTACATAGTCAAGTTCTTGGTCGTAGATAAACAAGTCGTTTTGGGCAGTTTTAGAATCACTCTGACCTTTGGCATCGGCACTGAAGATGAAGAAATTGCCATCATCTGAAATATCAAAGCCTTTGATTTGATTGACAGAAGCCCATATTTTCTCGAATTGCATTTTTTTATGTGTGTTATAAATGCGCATTTTTGCCGTTCCTTTTTTATGATACATAAGGGCTATATTGTCATTATTTTGCCATGCCAAAAAGGGGTAAGACAAATCGGGGCGTTGGTAAATGGCATGATAACCAGAGGTAAAGAGCGTCTTTTTTCTATAATTAGTAAGATTTTGCAAGTATATTTTGTAGCGTCCGCTTTTATTGACAGAGTACGCCGCCCAATTTCCATCGGGGCTTATTTTAATATCGCTGTAGGCATTGACTTTGGGGCTGCTATTTTTTAGTTTTTTGTCAAAAATAGCGTCTTCGGCTTTTTCGAGGGTAAGGTTGGTAATTTCTTCATAGTAAGATTGCCATTGCCTGATAAACTGAGGGTATCTTACGCCTAAAGTACTGCTGATGCTCTGCCGCTCATTACGGATAATGCGTGCCAAATTGAGTATATTCGAGATATTGTTTTCGCCATATTTTTGGGCTATAAAACTCCAAACAGATTGCCCCGCAAAGATGGCTTCTTGGTCTATGAGTAGGTTGGGCTTTTTTACTTTTTTCTTCCTTTTGAACATATCGCGCATGTAGTCGTCCATATCCTGACTCCATTCTTCTGCAACATAGGCGGCGGCTCCTCCAATGAACCAATCTGAAAAGGCATTGGAATAGGTACTTTGAAGCATATCTTTGAGGCTACCGCCGTACATCATTTCATTGATGAGCATGTAACTTACACCATATAACAATTCTTTTTTGAACTCTTCTATAGCCCCTGTGTAAGGGATTTCGGCTTGGGAGTTAAAAAAATTGGTTTGCCCTCCAGTATGAATATGCTCTTTGTCTAAGCCTATGTTGCTTTGTTGCATATCCCCAACGGAGTTATAAATGAATATTTTGGAGCGATTGTAGGGCGTATAGCCCAATAAATCAGTGATTTTGTCGAATTCTGTTTCCAAAAATCTACCTGCAAATTGAGCCAATCTTACGCCTCCGTCATAAAAATAAATATCGAAATTTTCGGTTTTGTAGTTTTTCCAATAGAATTTTTTGTATTGTACTCTATTTTTTCCAAATTTTTCGTAAGTATTCTGTGCGGTTGTGTGTTTTGCAGCAAAGATTAATAAAATAGATAAACTAAGTGAAAAGATAATTTTACGCTTCATAATGTTGTTTTTCGTCTTAAATAGCTAAACAATTATTCGACCCTATCGGTTTGGAAAACATACTTGATTTCTGTGCTTGGGTCTATTTCTGTACCTAAAAGTAAGGTGTCGGAGCCCTCGCCTGCCTGCAAATCGAAATAGAGTAGGTATTGTTTTTCTTGTGTGTGATGGCGTGCTAATACATGGCGCATTTCGCCGTTGCCTTTTACAAAACTATATTCATCGGCTTTAAAATTAAAACTGCCAATGTCTTTCATTTTCCATTGACCTTGTGCTAAGGTATGTTCGGTGGCATTTTGAGGTAGTTCGAAAAGCACTTCGGCGGTTTGTTCGCTGTCTGCAAATACCATCGCAGGTCCGGGTTTTTCGTCTGTGCCTGCAAAAAAAGGTGTCAGCGCGGTATCACAATGCACTTGTTCAAACATAAACCAAATGATGCTTTGCCCTTCACCGCGTGGCATACTGACAAGTAGGCGATTGTTATCGAGTGTAATAATAGGAAAATAACGCCCCGTAGCTATGTGATTATCGCCCTCCCATGTCATTTCTACCAACCGCATTTTACCTACAGTTTCATAGTTTCTATCCCAAAATATGACCAAATTGCCCCTTTTTAATAGTTCTAACTGCTCATAGACACTTTTATCCATAAATGCCAATTCGTCTTCCCATTTTTTCTTTTCCATTTTTTTTACATATTTTTTCTCTTTGTCATATTTTCTATACAATTTAATGGCTGATATGACTCCAACAATGACTGCTATCCAACCAAAGTAGTAAAAAGTGTATGCCCAAAACATATATTTAAAACGATAATTTATTGAATTGTTGATAAATATTTTTTACGAATTTATTTCTTTTTCGAACCCCAAGATTTAGAATCAGAGCGAGTTGATGATTTCGAGCCACTGCTCCAAGAAGATTTACTACTTGAAGAAGAAGAAGAGGACGATGATGATGACGATTTGTAACCACTGCTGCTTGATGACGAGGACGATGATTTATAGCCACTGCTCGATGACGAGGAGGACGATGATGATTTATAACTACTGCTTGAAGAAGACGATGATGAGGAGGAAGAACTGCCTGAGTAATAACCTCCACTTGAGTTGTTAGAAGAAGAGGAAGAACTTGAGTATTTTTTAGGAGGGAATACTAAATCATAGGCTTGGCTGATGAAACGCTCTCCATCGGCAATTTTTTCATTGGCATCATTCCAATTGCTGGCTTGTAAAAAAGACGAAGATTGTGTCTGTGCAGTTTCGGCTAAGCTAAGATTCGCTTTTACCAAACTCAATTCATCAGCAGTCAGGCTTACCGCATTCATAGAGCTTTTGATGGTCGTGATACGGTCTTTGATGCTTTGTGCGCGTGCATTCCAAGCATCGAAGTTACTTTTTATAGTGTTATATTCTTTTTCGGCAATTTCAAGAGCTGTCTGACCTTCCATAGATTCCAACACTGAACCCACATAGTCTTGTTGTTGAAGTAAAAGATTGCTTTTATTCCAGTGTTCTTCTGCTTTTTGGGTAAAAGAAAGACTGGATTTCAGGAGATTATCTGTGGTAAAAACAGGATATTTGCTGTTGAGCCTATAGTTATTTTTCAATATGGCTATATCTCTTTTGAGTTTTTCTAATTCGATAGGGGCATTTTTAGGGGCATCTTTGCATATCGCAACCCTGTTTTTGATGATTGAGAAGGTACTATCAAGACTTTTTTCGTTTTGTTTTAGTGTAGTTACCAAATTATAAACTTCTTTATAAGTAGCTTTGCCCCAATTTTTATTTTTATCGAAGTAACTTTCTAAACTCAAAAAAGTAAGCGTATGAGTTCCTTTAGCGTTCTCTGTAGTAGAGAGTTGTTTAAGAAGCACCTCTTTATACATCGGTTTCATGGGTATTTGGTCTATAGTTGCCTTTAGGTCTTCTTCTGTAGTACTATAGCTTTTCCATTTGTCTTTTTGTTTGCTTACTTGTGTGTAGGCATCTTTTTTTAGTATTTCGTACATTGCCACATTGCCTTTTGTGCGCTCCAATAAATAGCGTTGTGAATTTAGGGTAGCATAAAGTTCTGCTAAAGTATTGAATGAGGTGAAGTAACCATTATAATTGTTACTGATTTCCTTCCAACGTTTTTGGTAATAACTCACATCTGCTTTTATTTCAGTAGCTTCTCCTTTATCGTACCACTCAAAAATACTATTAGATTTTGCCAAATAATTCATTATTTCCGCATGTTGTTCATAACTATTGCGAATACTTTGCATTAGAGAATAAGGAGCTAAAACATAAATCATAAAAAGCCCCACACCCAACCATGTAGCTGCGCGTCTAACCTGCTTTTTATTTCCGTTTATAAAATCTTTCCAAAAAGGCGTTTCCATAAGAGTAGTGAATTTGAATCGAAAAAACTTTCCAAGAATTAGGTTAAAATTAGTATTTTTTTTTTGAATATACAAATTTTTTCTATTTTTGACAGAAATGTTGCTATGAATAAAGCCAAAATCATCAACGACCCCGTTTATGGATTTATCAAAATCCCTACTCCATTGCTCTATGACCTCATTGCGCACCCATTTTTTCAACGTTTGAGGCGCATTAGGCAATTAGGGCTTGCGGAGTTCGTATATCCGGGAGCTATTCATACACGTTTTCATCATGCCTTAGGAGCAATGCACCTCATGGGGGTTACTTTAGAAACCCTACGCACTAAACACATAGACATCAGCCCTCAAGAAATGGAAGCCGCCCAGATAGCCATTTTATTGCACGACATAGGGCACGGACCCATGTCGCATGCTTTAGAATATAGCCTCCTTGACAATATAGACCATGAGCAAATTTCACTCCTTTTTATGAAAGCACTCAACCAAGAGTTTAGTCAAGCACTCAGTTTAGCCATAGCCATGTTTGAGGGCAAATATCACCGAAAGTTTTTCCAACAACTCATCTCAAGCCAATTAGACATAGACCGTATGGACTACCTTCAGCGCGATTGCTTCTTCACGGGGGTTTCTGAGGGTGCTATCGGTGCAGATAGAATCATCAAGATGCTCACTGTAGCCAATGACGAATTAGTAGTAGAAGAAAAAGGCATCTACAGCATCGAGAATTTTCTTACAGCGCGCCGCCTCATGTATTGGCAAGTATACCTACACAAAACCAACCTATGCGCAGATAAAATGCTAACCGCGACCCTCGCCCGCCTAAGACAATTACTAAAACAAAATATAGAAATAGAAATACCACACGCCTTAGAGCCCTTTCTAAAAAATATACACAGCCAAAACGATTTTACTCAAAACCCACAACTCCTCCAACACTTCGCAAATATAGACGACACCGATATATGGCAAGGGCTGAAAATGTGGCAACACCAAAAACAAGATGCCGTATTAGCCACCTTAGCCAAACGAATTTTAGAACGAAAACTCTATAGCACTTTCATTTCTGCCGAAAAACCTGAAAAAGATTACATAAAAAGTATAAAAAAAGAAATAATCTCTAAATTTGGAATTCGAAAAGAAGATATAGACTTTTTTATCCTACAAGGCTCTATTAGCAATGAAGCCTACTTAGCTAAAAAAGACACTATCAATATCATCAACAAAAAAGGACAAATACAAGACATCGCACAAGCCTCCGACCTGCCCAACATTAAAGCACTGAGGAAAATTGTAAAAAAATACTATCTTTGTTATATAAATTATTGAGAATGAAATTTACTGTATCACAAATAGCACAGATGATTCAAGGCAAAGTAAGCGGAAACGGCGACTTGCTCATCTCAAAATTAGCCAAAATAGACGAAGACGCCTCCGAAGAAAGCATCTGTTTTCTGGGCAATAGCAAATATGAAAATTACATATACACCACTTCAGCCGCCGCTGTCATAGTTGCCGAAACCTTCGAAGCCAAAAAAGAAGTCCTTACTACCCTCATTATCGTCAAAGACCCCTACCTTGCCTTTACTACCCTGCTCGAGCAATATGAAAAATTACTCAACCACCACCCCACAGGCATAGAATCACCCAGTTTTATAGATACTACAGCCCAATATGGTGAAAATATTTACATAGGGGCTTTCAGTTATATAGGCAAAAATGTAAAAATAGGCAAAAATGTAAAAATATACCCCCACGTATTCATCGGTGAAAACGTAACCATTGGCGACAATACCACCCTCTATGCAGGCGTAAAAATATACTACCACTCCATCATTGGTAACCACTGCACATTGCACGCAGGCGTAGTAGTCGGAGGCGATGGCTTCGGATTTGCACCCCAAACCGATGGCACTTACAAAAATATACCTCAATTAGGCAACGTTATCATACACGATTATGTAAACATTGGTGCCAATACCACCATAGACCGCGCTACCATTGGAGCTACAGTCATTCAAAAAGGGGTAAAAATAGACAACCTCGTACAAATAGGACACAATGTAGAAATCGGAGAACACACTGTTATTTCTGCCCAAACAGGTATTTCAGGCTCATGCAAAATAGGTAAATACTGTCGTATAGGAGGGCAAGTAGGCTTTGCAGGACATCTCGAAATAGCCGATAACACACAAATAGGCGCACAATCAGGCATCAATAGCTCAGTAGAAAAACAAGGAGCTACCATACAAGGATACCCCGCCTTCGATTACAAAGGTTTTATGAAATCATCGGTTGTGTTCAGACAATTGCCAGAACTAAAAAAGAAAGTAGAAAGACTCGAAAAACAACAAGTAGCTATAGAAGAACTCGATGCCATAAAAAAATTATTAGAACAAATGAAAGCTAAGTTTGAATAATTAAATAAATTTGCAACCAAAAAAATAGGAAGTCAGGATTTTACCATGAACATAAAACAACAAACTATTCTAAAAGCAGTTGAAATATCAGGAGTAGGGCTACACACAGGCGTACCCAGCACCATGAAGTTTTTGCCTGCCAAAAGTAATCACGGCATCAAATTCCAACGCATAGACCTACCGGGCGAACCTATAGTAGATGCAGATGTAGACAATGTCGTTGACCTTTCCAGAGGAACTACCATAGAACAAAGCGGAGCGCGCATACATACTGTAGAGCACACACTTGCCGCCATCACAGGTTGCGAAATAGACAATGTGCTCATCCAACTCGATGGACCCGAACCTCCTATTATGGACGGTAGCTCTATGCAATATGTTGAAACACTACAAGCCGCAGGCGTGGAAGAGCAAAATGCCTTCCGCAATTTTTTGGAAGTAACCGAAAGCATCTCTTACCGCGACAAAGCCAAAGAAATAGAAATAGCCGCGCTGCCACTCAATGACTATAGACTTACGGTAATGGTAGATTATAACTCGCCCATACTTGGTAGCCAACACGCCACATTAGACGATATAAAACACTTTGCAAAAGAAATAGCACCCTGCCGCACTTTCTGCTTCCTACACGAATTGGAAATGCTCTACAAACAAAATCTTATTAAAGGAGGCGACCTCAACAATGCCATCGTAATCGTAGATAGAGTCGTAAGCGATGATGAACTTGACTACCTCAAAGATTTATTTAAACAACCCAAAGTAGAGGTAAAAAAAGAAGGTATTCTTAACAATGTAGAGCTTAGATACAAAAACGAGCCTGCACGACACAAACTATTAGACCTCATCGGCGACCTTACCCTTGTAGGAAGACCCATCAAAGGGCAAATATTAGCCGCCCGACCCGGACACGCTGCCAATATAGCTTTTGCAAAAAAACTAAAACAAACTTTCGGAAAAAAACAAAATACCATTCCTGACTACGACCCTAAATTGCCTTCTTTGTTAGATATTAACCAAATCGGCAATATGTTACCTCATAGATACCCCTTTCAGTTGCTCGATAAAATTTATCACCTCGACGAAACTTCCGTAGCAGGTATCAAAAACGTAACCATCAATGAGCCTTTCTTCCAAGGGCACTTCCCCAGCAATCCCGTAATGCCCGGCGTATTACAAATAGAGGCGATGGCGCAAACAGGTGGAATTTTAGTACTCAGCACCGTACCTGACCCCGAAAACTACTGGGCTTATCTCATCGCCATAGAGAGTTGCAGGTTCAAAAGAATGGTATTGCCCGGCGATACTGTTGTATTCAAATGCGAACTGATGTACCCCATCAGAAGAGGTATTGCCAAAATGCAAGGGCAAGCCTTCGTCGCTGGTAACTTAGTTTGTGAAGCCGTTTTATCCGCAAGTATTGTAAGAAAAGATGAAAAATAGCCCGCTCGCCTACATCCACCCAAATGCTCAAATAGGGCAAAATGTAACCATAGAACACTTTGCTGTTATTTATGACAATGTAATCATCGGAGATAACACATGGATTGGACCGCACGCCATCATCATGCCTGGCGCACGTATTGGTAACGACTGTAAAATACATCCGCACGCCGTAATTTCTAATATACCACAAGACCTTAAGTTCGATGGCGAAGATACCTTAGCCATCATTGGTGATAATACCGTCATTCGTGAGTGCGTTACTATTAATAGAGGTACTGTAGATAAAAATCGTACTGAAATAGGAAAAGACTGCCTTCTTATGGCTTATGTACACGTCGCACACGATTGTATCATTGGCGATAAATGTATCTTAGCCAATGCCGTACAATTAGCAGGACACGTAGAAATAGAGTACCATGTAACCGTAGGCGGCACTTCAGCCGTGCACCAATTCGTAAAAATAGGACAACACGCCATGGTGGGCGGTGGTTCATTGGTACGAAAAGATGTGCCCCCTTATATTTTAGCATCACGCGAGCCACTCAATTTCGAAGGGGTCAATTTGGTAGGCTTGCGCCGAAGGGGTTTTTCCAATGAACAAATTGGCAATATCCAAGATATTTATAGGGTCATCTATCAAGGAGGACTCAATGTATCCGATGCGGTCAAAGAAGTAGAAAATACTTTCGCACCCTCCGAAGAAAGAAACCTCATCTTGCAATTTATCAAAAGTGCTACAAGAGGTATCATCAAAGGCTAAACAGTGTGGAAATCATTGTAGATCAGTTGGGTAAAAAATTTGAGTATGAATGGATTTTTAGGCAACTATCTTTCCATTTTCATACCCAAAATGATAATAAATATGCCATCGTAGGGGCTAATGGTTCTGGTAAATCTACTTTTATGCAAATCCTTAGCGGATATATGCTTTCTACCGAAGGCACTATTCAATACAAACACCAAGACCAAAATATTGCACCCGAAAAAATCTACACCCAAATCAACTTTGTAGCCCCTTATACAGAACTCATAGAGGAACTTTCGCCCTTAGAACTATTACATATACACCAACAATTTAAACCACTAAAATTAACCCCAAAAGCACTCCTCGAAATACTTTATTTGGACAACGCCCAACAGAAACCTATCCGTTTTTTTTCATCGGGTATGAAACAACGCCTCAAATTAGGACTTGCTTTTTTTTCGCAAGGAACACTACTTTTTTTAGACGAGCCTACCAGCAACTTAGACCAAAAAGGGATACAATGGTACAATGACCAACTACAACAGCTCTCCCCCGAAACGCTCATCATCATTGCCTCGAATGATAAAAGAGAATATGAACTCTGCCAAGAAACAATCCCCATAGAACAGTTTAAAAATAGAAAATAATTTCATAAATAACTAAAAAAATAGTTGATTTTTTGTAATATTCTTTTCCTCTTGTAGTAATCTAAAAAGCAAGCCGTTTTATTTTACTTACATAATCTATTTTTAGCAATGAAAAAACTAATGAAAATGCTCTTAGTAGGGTTGTTATTGATGCCTTATTATTTGCAAGCCCAAAACCCCGAAATTCCTGAGAAAACAATTTCCCCCTATTTCTTTGTCAAAAGCAATGACAAAACCGACCAAATGCCGATGAAATCTACCTCTGCCGATGTACAAATTGCAGGGGTCATCGCTGATGTAACCATCACACAAGTCTATGTCAATCAAGGACGCAATGCCTTAGAAGCCATTTATGTTTTCCCTGCCTCAACACGTGCAGCAGTCTATGCAATGACCATGACCATAGGCAATAGAAGAATTACGGCAAACATAGAAGAAAAAAACAAAGCCCGCGAGCAATACGAAGAAGCGAAAGAACAAGGCAAAACAGCCTCCTTATTAGAGCAAAAACGCCCCAATGTTTTTCAAATGAATGTAGCCAACATCATGCCCAATGACTCTATTACGGTCGTTTTGCGCTATACTGAACTATTAGTACCCACCGAAGGAATCTACGAATTTTCGTACCCTACCGTAGTAGGACCGCGCTACTCCACCACTCCCGAAGACGATGCCACTGACTACGAAAAATGGGTAGCCAACCCTTACCTCAAAGAAGGACAAGCCCCCACCTACCAATTCAATATTTCTGCTCGCCTCAATGCGGGTATGCCCATACAAGAAGTCTTCTGTAGTTCGCACAAAGTAAATGTAAACTACCAAGATAAAAACATAGCCAAAATTCTTTTAGATGCTACCGAAACCGATGGAGGCAACCGCGATTATATATTGAAATACCGTTTAGCGGGTGGGCAAGTACAATCGGGCGTTTTGATTTATAATGGTGAAAATGAAGCTCTTAGCGATAGCCAAAATGCAGAAACTGTAGAGCCAGAGAAGTTTTTCCTGCTGATGATGCAGCCTCCAAGAGTCCCTACTGACAATCAAATTCCGCCCCGAGAGTATGTTTTTATCATTGATGTATCGGGTTCTATGTCGGGTTTTCCCTTAGAAATTTCTAAAAAATTCATCAAAAATTTGATTGGAAGCCTTCGCCCAACTGACAAATTCAATATTATGCTTTTCGAAAGTAGCAATGCCATGCTCTACAAAGAATCTGTCAATGCCACTGCCCAAAATATAGACCTCGCCATGCAAGTCATAGACCGACAACAAGGCAGCGGAGGCACTAATTTATTACCCGCACTCAAAAACGCATTTGCATTCCCAAATGTAACAGAGTTTGCGCGTAGCTTTGTAGTCGTAACAGATGGCTATGTAACCGTAGAAAAAGAAGCCTTTGACCTCATTCGCAACCAATTGAACCAAGCCAATTTGTTTGCCTTTGGTATCGGAAGTTCTGTCAATCGTTTGCTCATAGAAGGAATGGCACGTGCAGGGCAAGGAGAGCCATTTTTCATCACAAAGCCTGAAGAAGCTGACAATGTAGCCCAAAAATTTATTAAATATGTGCAACACCCCGTACTAACCAATATCAAAGTAAGTTATGAAGGTTGTCAGGTCTATGACATTAACCCCGTAGCCATTCCCGATGTTTTTGCTCAAAGACCTGTTATTATCTATGGAAAATTCAAAGGAAAAGCTGAAGGAAAAATCACCATCGAAGGACTTTCTGGCAATTCTACCTATACCTACACCGCACTATTACAAGAAGCTAACACCCAAAACAACCAAGCACTCCGTTATCTTTGGGCAAGAAACCAAATAGCCATCTTGGGTGATTATACCAAACTATATACTTCCGATTCACAACACCAAAAACGCATTGAAGAAATCACACAATTGGGTTTAAAATACAATCTACTAACTGATTATACTTCTTTTATAGCCATAGACGAAGAAGTACGCAATGTAAATGGCAAATTAGAAACTGTAAAACAACCACTACCATTACCACAAGGTGTTAGTAACAATGCGGTAGGCGAAGAATCAGAAGATTTTAGCAGAGGAGGAGTAAGTACAAACTTTAGTAACGTAACAACAACCAATCAGAAAGACCCTAAAAAATCGTACAACAAAACAGTCGTTAAAGAAAAACATGATGTTGTAGATGTTAAAGACGAAGTAGAAGAAGTCTTTTTACAAGTAGAGAGTTTGCCCGAATATCAGGGAGGAATTGTTGCTTTTTATCAATGGTTTGAGCAAGAGTTTCAAAAAACACCTGAATACAAACAAGCAAACAAAACAACCTTAGCCGTTACCTTAGAAATAGACGAGCAGGGTAAAGTAGTAAAAGCAACTATTGACAAAGGAAGTTTAGGCGCAGCAATAGACAAAGTAATCATAGACATACTACTAAAATCGGCTAATTGGAAACCCGGCACTATGAATGGCAAACCAACGAAATCAAAAATAAGCATTCCCATCTATTTAAAATAAGATTCTTCATACCACTTTGTTCAGGTAGTGTTACTTATTCGCTAAGTAGCACTACTTTTTTTAGTAGTTTCCTTTGTATTCTGCTATATAATGAGTTTTTTTGCAAAAAATCTATATTTCCAATGAAAAAAGTAAACTATTTATTCTCTTTAATCTTGTTGTTTGGTTTATTGTTGTATGGTTGTAATCAAGGAGGAAACTCTAATAACAGTGGTGATAATACTAAAAAAGATACCTCAAAGACTACTCAAGAAGACAAAAAAGAAAGCAATCCCAAACCTATAGACCCACAATACGGGCACTTAGCGCGCTTTATTGCAGGTCTGCCCGCCGAATCAGGAAGCCCCTATGCCAAATATGAATCAGAAGCAGGCTGGAAAAACTTCGCTAGTAGTTCAGATAATCAATGGAGTTTTATTAACAATAAAAAAGTGCCTGTAATGAAAGAATGGGCAAACCAAGAGTTGAAAAAAATAAACGAAAAGAAAGGTTTGTTATTTTACCCATTCAGTGGTCCTGATTTTTTGCATGCGGCTGTGTTTTTCCCCGAAGTAGATGAAATTGTAATGATTGGTTTAGAACCTATTGGTAATTTACCGAATATGGACGAAATAGCAAAAAAATCTTTAGGCGGTTATTTTGGTGTTTTACAACAATCCTTGTACTCTATCCTTAACCTTAGTTTTTTCCAAACTAACCACATGGCAGTAGAGCTCACAGGCAAAAACAACCCTACAGTTGATGGTACTTTACCTGTGCTTTTCTTATTCATAGAGCGAACAGGACACAAAGTACTTCACTATGAAAAAATAGCCATTAGCCCCGAAGGAAAAATAATTTCGGCAGATAAAGTACAAAATAAAGGTACAGATTCTACTTATTATGGTACTAAAATCGCTTTCCGCCGCAATGACAAACCCAATGAATACAAAGTATTGTACTACTTTGCGGTAAATCTACAAGATACACCCTACACTGCAACAAGTGGTTTGACGGCAGGTGGCTTGAATGAAAGAAAAGATTTGCTGAATTATTTAGAGAGTTTGAAAATAAACGTAACGTATTTGAAATCAGCCTCTTACTTGATGTATCGCGATACTTTTTCGCGTATCAGAAATATCATTCTTGGGCAATCTGAGTATCTTTTGCAAGACGATTCGGGTATGCCTATTAACTTTATAGCTAAAGATAAATGGAAGACTACTTTTTATGGCACTTATACTTCGCCTATACCTTTGTTTTCGGTACGCTATCAACCCGATTTGCGCGTTGTTTATCAAAAAGGAGGAGCGAACGTAAAACCTTTGCCTTTTGGTATTGGCTACCAATATGCACCCGGAACTTCTAACTTAATGTTGGCTGAAAAAATAAAGTAATTCTTTACATCAAAACAATAAAAAGGTGCTGCTTTATCACAAAACAGCACCTTTTTTTATTATAAGAAGATATTTTCTAAATCGCAAGTAGATTGGTTTCCGATGTGCTCGTAATTGTTTTTTAACCAAATTTCAGCCGTTTGCCTGCCTTTTGCTTTGAGGCTTTTGAGAAACTCCCAATTAGTATTGTATTTGCTTGATACACCTAAATTTTCAACTACTTCCTCCATACTGATATGATGAATGAGTAAACTACGTAGTTTTTCGTGTTTGTCTAAGCCCAAATGTAAATTTTTCTGCACAAAATTAATCCTTCGCATTTCGTGCATAAGGCTGGCATTAAAACTGATTTCATTGATGCGGTCGCGAATTTCTACAGAAGTTTTGGGTATATTTCTGATTTGTATGGGGTTGATTTGTACCAAAACGATGTCTTTAGTTTCGGTATTGTCTATGAGTGGGAATATGGGCGGATTTCCCATAAAACCTCCGTCCCAATAGGCTTCGCCCTCTATCTCAACGGCTTTGAAAAGATGAGGTAAGCAAGCAGATGCCATGACTGCATCGGCAGAAATCTCACCAATATCGAATACTTTTGCACGCGAAGTGCGTACATTGGTAGCACAAACAAAAAGTTTGATTTCTTTGAATTTTCTTAGTTTCTCAAAATTAACAAACTCCTTCAATAAGTCCTTCAAAGGGTTGTAATCCATAGGGTTGAATTGATAAGGAGAAAACATTTGTGAGAAGAAATCGAACATATAATAACTAGGCGAGTAGTCCATACGCCCTGAGCCTAACCATCGATCTACCCAACTTGGCTGCATAGGCGAGTAAGTTTGCGTGTCGGATACTTTTTTCCAAAATTTATTTAGTAAGCGAATTGCCCCTTGTCGCCCTGATTTTTGCCAACCTGCCGCCAAGAGTGTGGCATTGATAGCTCCTGCACTTGTGCCGCAAACTCCCTCTATCACAAGGCTTTCTACTTCCAAGAGCCTTTCTAATACACCCCAAGTAAAAGCTCCGTGAGAGCCGCCGCCCTGTAGGGCTAAATCGATGGTTTTGAACATATTTTTGAGTTTTTTTTAGGTTATACGAGTTGTTCTAAGGCTATGGTAAAGGCTGTTTTGGCAATTTGTATTTTTTTGTCATTCTTTTGTTTTACGCTTTCTAAGGCTTTTTTGATGGTGTGAGAAGTATCTAAGAAAATATTTTCATCGGTTACTTCTACTTCCTCAGTCATTAGGAAAGCAAAAACACGCGCCATGCCACAGTTAGCGATGAAGTCGGGTAGTACGGCTACTTTTTCGTCTGCCATTTCTGCTATCGGACCGAAGAAGATTTCTTTGTCGGCAAAAGGAACATTTGCGCCTGAGGAAATTACTTCTAAACCATTGGCAATCATAGTTTCGAGTTGGGATTGAGTTACTAAGCGTGAGGCAGCAGCAGGAATAAATATTTCCGCGCCGATACTCCATATTTTTTCTTGTACTTCCTCAAAAGAAAGCATCTTTTCGGAGGCAAGTGTGTTTCCTTTTTTATTGGCAAATAGTTGTTTGGTAGCTTCTAAATCATAGCCTTCGGGGTTGAGTAAGCCACCATTTTTATCGATGATGCCTACTATTTTCACACCGAATTTGGCTAAATAAAGTGCTGCTGCTGAGGCTACATTACCCCAACCTTGAATGATGGCTCTTTTTTCTTGGATATTGCCTCCCCAAAGTTCGTAGTAGTGTCTTACGGCTTCGGCTACGCCAAAACCTGTAATCATATCGGAAACGGTGTATTTTTTTCCTACAATGGTAGTGGGTGTAAATTCGGGGTTTTCCAATATTTTGGTTACGCCTTGTCTGAGTCGTCCTATTTTTCGGATTTTTTCGGGTTTGCTGGCTTCAAAATAACCATTAACAACACCTTCTTGGGGGTGCCAAAGTCCTAAATCTTCGGTAATGGGGATTACTTCGTGAATTTCGTCTACGTTGAGGTCGCCTCCGGTGCCATAATAGTTTTTAAGGAGTGCATATACGGCTTTGTACCAACGTTGCAATACGCCTGCTTTTCGGGGGTCTTGGGGGTCGAAATTAATGCCTGATTTTGCGCCTCCGATGGGTGGTCCTGATACGGTAAATTTTACTTCCATTGTTTTGGCTAATGATTCTACTTCGCGTTTGTCTAAGCCTACGCGCATGCGTGTGCCTCCGCCTGCTGCACCATTGCGCAACGAGTTTATCACTACCCAGCCTTCGGCTTCGGTTTCACTGTCTTTCCATTCGAAAACAATTTCGGGGCGTTTTTCTTCAAATTTTTTCAGTAATTCTTTCATTTTTTGCTATTGAGTGTTATAGATTTATGCTTTGTATAATCTTACAAAGGTATAGCAAATTTTATGAAATGCTTACTTTTTCAGTGATTAATACTTGTACTTTGCCTTCGGTTTTGATGCCCCATAGGTAGAGATTGCCTCCTTCTTTGAGGTTCATTTTTTTGCGAAAGGTTGCTACGGAGTCGGGGAAATTGCGAGTGGCTATGTTGGCTTTTAATTCGGGTAGGTGTGTGTGGAGTTCTTTTTTTTGATAAGCCACCTTTTTTTTAATTTGGAAAATTCGTCCTTGAAAATCTTTGTGGAGTGTATCGGAGGTGTATAGATGTGTGTTAGGGTCTAATTTATGGAGTTGATAGTGTTGGGCTATCCATTTGAACCAACCTGCTTTGAGTATGGCTGCATTGGGTTCGTAGAGGTATTGCAAAGGGGAACTGTAAGTGGTATTTTGTTCTTTTTCTATGTCGGAGGGGGCTGTAAGAGTATCTAATTGTTGATGATGCCAATGGAGGGTTTGAATGTTGTAAGATGTGTTATTCTGTGGGGTATCTTTTTTTAACCAAAAAAGCAATTCTTTTACCTCATTGTTAATAGCCAGAATGAATACTGTATCTACGGCTTTGAGTTGAGAAACTGCTTGTTGAATATCGAGCATTGGGGAGGTCTTGAGCAAAAAATGAGTGGTTCGGGAGAAAATAATTGGCAAAAGTTGGATTATGTTGGGTTGGCAATCTTGCAGTTGCACTATTTTATGGTTGGCTTCATCGCGCCGTGCGGGGTCAGCATAGAGGCAATCAAAAGTTTGGGTCGTATTTTGGAGCAGCGTTTGGGCATCTTGTTGGTAAAAGGCTACATTTTCAATGCCTAATAGTTTAAAGTTGTATTGTACGGTTTGGTTTAATTCTGCTTGTGATTCGTTATAATAAACTTGTTTGATGGTTTTAGCAAAAGCAAAACAATCAATTCCGATGCCTCCTGTGAGGTCTAAGAGAGAGTTAAAAGATTGTAAGAATTGGGCTTTCCATTGTGCTGTAGTCCAAGAGGAGGCTTGTTCTGTGGAGAGTGTTGGTGGGTATATGAGTGTAGAGAATGATTGCCAAAGAGGTATTTTTTTGAGTAACCTTTTCCTCCCTTCTATTTGTTGAGCAATAATTTGTATTTCTTCTTTGCTGTATTTTTTATTGTTTAAAACTAATAAGTTTACTTCTTTGTCGGCATTTTGGGCTATAAAATGCTGTGTTTCGGGTTGGTTCAGAAAATTGATTTTTTGTTCAAAATCCATGTTATTGTTTGATGATTTTAGCCGTGTAAGGTTTTTTCCCTTTTTGAGTGATTTGAATGAGGTAAATACCTTTGGGCAGTGCTGATACATCGAGGGCTAAGGGTGCGCTAAGATACTGCTCAAAAATGATAGGATTGGGAGGTGTCCAATGTGTTTGTGATTGCAAGTTAAGAAAATTAATTTGTTCTATTTGACTAATGTCTTCTCCTGTTTTTCCTATGTAGAGCAGGTTTTGTACCGGGTTGGGATATAGGGTTATGGTATGATTAGGAATGGTGTTTTCCATATCTGTAATGATAGGATTATTGCTTGCCGCTACCACAGTAATAGTTTGGCTTACTTCATCAGCAGGGAGATAATTTTCATTACCTTCTTGTGAGGCTACAATAGGAGCAGTGCCAATACCTACAATCGTTACTACATTTCCGTTCACATCTATTACTTCGGGGTTTCCACTTCGGTAGTTAATCAACAAGCCAGAGTTAGAGGAGGCTTGTAGTAAAAAAGAGGGGTCTCCCATTGTTTTATTCTCTATGGGAGCAAAAGTAATGCTTTGAGATGCTTTATTGACAGTAAGAACCTGAAAAATGTCAGTTGCCGCATTGTATAAGTTAGTGCCTGTTTGCGAAGCAGTGATGGTAGTCGTGCCTGTTCCTTTGATTATCAAACTACTACCCTGAACTTCGGCTACTTGAGGGTTGGAGGAAACAAGCGTTACTCCCAATCCCGAAGAAGCAGAAGCAGACAAAGAAATGGGCGCATCGCCAAAAGTAGCTGTGGTAGGAATAGTTGCAAAGGTAATGGTTTGGTTGAGTTTTAGACCAGTGCCTTGTAAATTGATGATATATGGGTTTTCGTTACTATCATTATTGGCAATAGATATTTGTGCCTGCCTTGTACCCCCATCAGTGGGTGAAAAACGGACTGTAAAAGTGGTGCTATTACCAGCTGCTATAGGGCTTGTGGTAGCAGCAGTATTGACTGAGAAATCGCTGCTATGTGTACCGCTTAAAGTAATAGAAGGTGTACCTGTAAGGTAAAGTGTTCCCCCATCAGAGCTTGTATTTTGGATAGTAAAAGTAATATTCGAACTATTTTGCTCTACAATTACCCCTGCAAAAGTATAAGTAGCATTGGAAGCAATATCATTTCCTGAAACCCTCAAATTGATTTCTGGACTGGAGTTGTGTCGGCGTATAGTACCATTTTCACCTACTACCCAGCCAATGTATTCACTAATAAAATGTACGCCACGCCAATTGACTGTGGCAGTATTACGTATTTGCCAAGTAGTGCCATTGTCATTACTTAGGCTGATTCTTGTACTATTCCCAGCAAGCCAGATGACACCTGCCGAAGGAATACTGATACCATAAACGCTTGCAGCAATGGCAGAGCTTTGGGTTGTCCAATTTGTGCCTCCGTCAATGGTAACCAACACAGTCGGACCGTCCCCTCCAATATACCCATTATTGGCATCACTAAAGTCTATTGCACGAAGTGCATTAGTAGTGCCTGTAGGTAAACTAACCCAATTTGTACCCCCATTAGTAGTTTTGAGGAAAGTGCCATTGTTTCCTACTGCAAATCCTATATTTACATTGATAAACACTACACCCAGTAAATCTTGGGTAGTACCACTGCTTTGTGCCACCCAATTTGTGCCGCCATCAATGGTTTTGAGTATTGTGCCACTTGTGCCTACTATATATCCTGTATTGGCATTTATAAAGTGCAAATCATTAAGTATTGTGCTTACACCGCTGGTTTGTGCCGTCCAATTTACGCCTCCATCAATGCTTTTTCGAATCATACCATTAGTCCCTACCAACCAGCCAGTAGTGCCATTAACAAAATATACAGAGAAAATAGAAGAAAGAGTACCACTGCTTTGCGATATCCAATTTGTACCTCCATTGGTAGTAGAGAGCAAAGTGCCATTTTCGCCTGCTATCCAACCTTGAGTATTGTTAATAAAATGAACATGGTTTAGTGTGTTAGTTGTTCCACTGCTTTGAGAAGACCACTGCGCATAACTAACATTGTACAAAAAAAAAGAGTACAATGCGCACATAAATAAGCCATTATGATATATATTATAATTTTTTTTCATACTTTTGGTACTTTTTCACGTAAAATACAAAAATTGTACACATTTCACTTCACTTTTAGTTATTTACTTATCTTACTAACATTTATTCTTTTGAATAAAAAGATAAATGCAATCATAAAACCATAAAATTTTGGTTAAAAAATCATCTTGTTTTATTATGCGTTATTATTATAGTATTACTTCTTACATACAAATACTCTTATTGTGTTTCCTCTCGAACGTTTCAAAGGCGCAATTGTTCAGTAATTTGACAGGAGATGTTATCAGCAATGAAACAGGAAGAAGATATGTAAGTTGCTCATTTGTAGACATTAATAATGATAATTACCCAGATGTAAGTGTCATAAGTAGTGATTTTGGGCAGGCTTACAACCGTATATACATCAATAATGGAGATGGTACTTTTACATCACAAAACAATACGATTACAAGTAAAATAAGTGCTTCACAGGCGGCAGCTTGGGTAGATTATGACAATGACAATGACTTAGATTTTTATGTTACCAATGCCGGAACTGCTTATTCTAACGATTTATTTCGCAATGATGGAGGAGGAGTTTTTACGGAAATTACAGGCATTGACATTGCGGATGTAACCAGCTCTTTCTCAAATAATTTATTTGAAAGCCATTGGGCAGACCTCAATACTGATAATCTTCTCGATTTAATCGTTGGTACAGACAATACAGGGGCACTGAATAGAAAAAGATACCACAATACAGGTGGGGGAGTATTCAATGAAATAACCTCTACCAGCGTCAATAACAGTATGCCTATTATTAGTTATTCTATCACTTCATCAGATTATGATAAAGACGGGGATATTGACTTGCTCATTATAGGCACTAACACCTCCTCTACTACTGCGGTTTCTACTTGGTACACCAATGATGGCGCAGGAAACTACACTACCTCAAATAATACGAGCATCGCTGGAGGTATTCATTATGGGGCTTCTTGGGGTGATTATGACAATGACCAAGATATGGATTTTTATTTGAGTCAAAACAACGGGTCAGGAACAGCTACAGGGCTTTTATTCAGAAATAATGGCAATGGCAGTTTTGTATCTTTACCAAGCGCGGCTACGGGTATAAATGCCGTAGGTTATGGGCGTGGAAGTGCTTGGATAGACTACGACAACGACCGCGACTTAGATTTAGTAGTACTGAATGACAGAAACTCTGATACAGAAAAAGACAATATTTATCTTTACCAAAACAATGGAAATGGTACTTTTACACAAATCACTGATGGTGGAGTAGCGGGTGATATCATCAGTACTGCGCGTAATTGGCGTAGTTGTGCAGTTGCTGATTATGATGTAGATGGTGATTTAGACATCATCGCAACAAGTATTGAAGATGGTAATATAATATTCAAAAATAATAATAACAATGGAAATCGTTGGCTAAAAATAAAATTACAAGGCGTTATCTCTAATAAATTTGGTATAGGAGCAAAAGTATATGTACGCACTGCCTCTACCAATTGGCAAATGAAAGAACTAACCCATAACTCAGGTTATGGAGGTCAAAGTGATTACTTATTGCATTTTGGAGTAGGAAATAGTACTACTGCCGACTCTATCAGAGTGGAGTGGCCCTCGGGTATTGTGCAGCGTTATGCAAGCATCAATACTAACCAATTACTAACTATTACTGAAGTAAATCCGAATATTTCGGTAGCCAATGAAACCATCAATGATGGAGATGTTTTTGTAAATACAGACAAAAGGGCTATTCACAGTTTTAGGGTTCGGAGTAATAATGTTTCTGATGCCCTATTGAAAGATTTGACCGTGAATATGAGGGGCAGTTATTTTGCGGCTGATTTGAAGAACAACAGCATCAAAATTTGGCATTCTGAAACCAATAACCTCAATACGGCGGTTTTGGTAGGGGCTTATACTACTATAGATAATGGAAGTTCTTTTACAGCCTCCAATATTAATAGAAGATGTATTGCAGGAAAAGACAATTATTTTTGGGTTACTGTAGATGTAGCCACCAACCCCCCTGCAACTATAGGAAGGCAAATCAGAATAGAGATTACCAATACTGATTTAGTTTTTAGAAATGGGTCTATCAATAGTGGTTCTATTAACATGCAAGGCACACAAACCATTAGAGATATACCCGATGTAGATATTTCTACAACTACAGTAAATGCAGGCAATATTCCTCAAAGCTCTACTAATAATATTCTCCAAGCCTTCCAAATCACGGTCAGTAATTTTCAAACCAACTTAACAGCATTAACAGTCAGGACAGACCAAACTTATGTTGTAGGCGATTTTGTAGCCAATAGCTTTAAATTATGGTACAACACTACCAATAATTTTAGTACGGCAAATGTTGTTGATAGTAGAGCCATTGTAGCAACAGGGAGTAATATTAATTTTACAAGTTTTACAAGAAGCGTTAGCGTAGGAAGCAATAATTTCTTTTGGGTTACTGTAGATGTAGCTGGTGCAGCTACCATAGGGAATACAATTCAAATTCTGAATTTTACAGGAAGCGGTGCTTTCACTTTTTCTACCATAGACCAAATCACGCTCAACACTAATGACAATGGTGGTATTCAGACCATCACTGAAGCCATTCCAAATATTGCTCTTAATAGTGTTGCTATTGCAGCGGCTGATGTGCTTAGAGGTACTGATGTAATTGTTTATAAACATACTGCCGCTGTTACGCTCAATAATACCACTCTTACTGAAGCCAGTTATACCACAGGAGGCACTTATAATGTAAATGATATTACAGATTTTAAATTATATACCAATACCAGTGATAATTTGGGCACTGCCACTTTATTGCAAACACAACCTCCCGTAGCTTCCTCGGGAACACTTACCTTTTCTGGCTTGTCTTCTACTACTAACTCAGGACAAACGCGTTACTATTGGGTGGTGGCAAGCGTAAAAAACACTGCCCAACTCGACAATACCATTAGTGTAACTACCAATGCTACTAATCATACTTTTTCGACAGGTAATAAATCAGGAACAGTTACGATAGCAGGTTTGCAAAGGTTTGTGGACAACAGCAATATGCTCATCAATTCACTCGCCATAGCTGATGCAACTGTTGTTCAAGGAACAACAAGTCATATTTTATATCGCCTACAAATGACAGCCTCTGGCTACCCTGCTACCTTAAATAGCATACAATACACTACTCAAGGTACTTATGCCGTAAGCGATTTAGTAAGCAACAGATTTAGACTTTGGGTCAATACGACTGATAATTTTAGTACTGCTTCGCAAATAGGAACAAATCAAGCCATTGTTTCTTCTGGAAGTAATATCACTTTTAGCAGTCTTAATTATGCTCTTAACAATGGAGCTAACTTGTATTTTTGGCTTACAGTTGATGTATCAGAGTTTGCAACCATAGGGCGAAATATCTCCATTGTTGCCCCATCAGTAGGTTGGAATAATATAGACATTAGTGCCCCTTTTGTAGTCAAAACAGGAACACCCACAGTAGGCGGCGTACAAACTTTTGAGGAACTCCTGCCCGATATTACCATCAGTGCACCTACTGTTGCGGCTGCTAATGTCAATGTAGGTACTCCCAAACATATTCTTTATCGATGGCAGATAGCTGTTAGTAAAAGAAATACCCAACTGCAAAGCATTGCTTTTACTACTAATGGTACTTATGTATTGAGCGATTTAGTAAATACAGGATTTCGCCTTTGGTATAATAGTAGTGATAACTTTAGCACTGCCACTTTAGTAGCCTCGCGAAATTTACAGAATACAGGAAGCACGCTTAACTTTACAAGTTTAAACAGAAATATGAATGCAGGAACAAATCACTATTATTGGCTTACTGTGGATATAGACAGTCTTGCAACTATTAACAATACAATTGCAATCACAAGTACATTGAATGACCTCATCTTTAATAAAGGCAATAAAATAGGTGCTATTGGTACTGCGGGTACACAAACAATCATAGGAATCCCTACTTTTTTAGGTGAAAGCACAAGCATGTCGCATGAGGTATTACTACCTACATTGTTTAGCCCTAATGGAGATGGAAGTAATGACGCATTCATTTTGCGTTCGCGCAATGTAGCAGAAATCAATATGCGCATTTATGACCGATTTGGCGCATTAGTATATACCAATAATAATGTAAATGAGCTTACTTCTTCAGGTTGGAATGGTTCAAATCAACCATCAGGTATTTATGTTTGGAGTGCCGATATTATCTTTGAAGATGGTGTTAAAATATCTACTAAAGGAGAAGTAAAATTGGTAAAATAATTGTATGTTTTACCAATGAGCGTGAGCAACGAAAAAATGACTAACTATAACAAAATATTTATACTTACTTTTTTGCTATCATTATGGGCATATTTTTCTCATGGACAAGATGTGGCTTTTTCTCAATATTCTCTCACACCACTTTTTCATAATCCCGCAATGCCTTTCAGTGAGCAATACCAAAGTGTTGCACTCTCTTTCAGAAGACAAACACTCCCTTCGGGGGAAACCTATAATACGCCCATAATAAGTTATAATGGTTTTCTTCTCAATAAAAATAGACAGGTGAAAGCTGGATTTAGCATAGGTGTAATGAATGATAATTTGGCTAATTTCCTTATTACCAATGGCTTAATGGGTGCATTCTATTGGAAACAAAGAATAGCGCAAAGTAGACACATACTCAATGCAGGCATACAAATGGGCGCATTTCAAAGAAGTATTAATTTTGATAACTTCATCACTGATAGCCAACTCATCAACGGATTCTACAACCCCAATGCAAATAATGGAGAAAATAACAATTTAAGCACGCCATTTTTTTTCTCAAGTAGTATAGGGCTACAATGGCAAGCCTACCAACCTCTTAAAGAAGGTGCACGCTATTGGGCAGGTGTTAGTTTCAATCATCTCAACCAACCCAATATTTCCCTTACTGATGTAGTAAAAGACCAACTACCCTATAACATAAGCTACAATGCAGGGCTTATCGCTTGGCAACGCCGTGAATGGACAATCAGCCCCAACCTGCGCGGTATTTTTCGTCAAGGCGCACTCTATCATTGGCTCGGAAGTTGGGTAAAATACCAGATAGCTCCCCCCGAAAATGCTACTATCAAAAGAGGAAGCATAGGCATAGGTCTTTGGTACAACACCAACCAAGCACTTGTAGTTGCTTTACAATTCGACCAACCCCGTTTTCTGCTCAATATTAGCTCCGATTTGGCAGTAGGCAAAACTTCCAACCAATGGCTTGGCAATGGCAATGTAGAAATTCACTTGGCATGGAAATTTGCCAAAAAAGTAAAACCACACCTACTCAATCTCGATACGCTTATAGTACAAACCGAGAACCCCATTAAACCAGCCATCATCGATACGCTTACACTCATGCGCGAAGATACAATCATTATTGTCAAAACAACCTTTCAAAACGACACCCTCACTATAGACACCGTCAGTACTAATCAAAAAAGAGAAGAAGTGCTGCTTGCCACCAAAGATTCACTATTGGTAGTAGACACGCTCTACTCGGCAGCCTCACTTATTTTCGAAGACATTCACTTTCTATATGATTTCGAAGACATACACCTCACGAAAGAAGCCATAGAAATATTAGATGAAATAGTCGCCATTATGCAAACCAATACAAATATCAGAGTCAGAGTTGTAGGGCATACCTGCGACACCGAAGGAAACCCCGATACGCTCTCGCTCAGGCGTGCTCGAACAGCACAAGCCTACCTCATTATGGAAGGGATAGATGAAAAAAGAATTGCCATAGATGCCAAAAGTTATGAAGACCCCATATACCCTAATATCATAGAAGACAACCGAAAACAAAACCGAAGAGTAAGCATAGAAGTAATAGATTATTAAAAAAATAGTACAAATTTTGTAAATATAATAAAACAGTATTATTTTCGACATTTCAAACATGTTAAGAACGGATTGGACATACAAATTTTTGCTAACTATCTATATGCTAATAGGTAGTGTAGCCTTTTTGTATGCACAAAAAACGATGCAAGGACTCATCGTAAATCCTAAGAATGAACCCATAGAAGGTGTAAAAATTTATATTAAAAATTACCAAGAAGCCACTACCTATACTGATATCAATGGTAATTTTAAAATAGTGATTCCAGATGAAGTAAATAAACTACAAGAGATAGAATTTAGACTAAAAGTAAAAGATAAAAAACAAATATTCGCCAAAAAAATAGCGAATGACTCCATCAAATTTCATAAAATATACTTAGACCCCAACCAACAAATAGTCGTTGCGACCAAAAGACCCATCAAAAAAGATACAGTAGTCAATACTGAAGTAGCCATAGTTATAGATGAAAACGAAAACAGCATAGCCGAAACAGAAGAAGAAGAAGAAGAAACCAATACAAACGAGAAAAGCCAAAAAACCAATAACGCCCAAAGCAATTACGTACCCAAAACCACTTCTGAGAAAATAGAAAACTCACTCAACAATGTCAGTAAAGAATTTTCAGAAGTACAAAAACAAGTAATCGCAAAAGGGCAAAAAATACAAGCAGAAATCAAAAAAATCTATGAGCAATTAGCCAGTGCAACCGACATTACAGATGATGAACGAAAAAGACTCTTAGAAAAACTTGTAGAGTTAGAAAAACAACTTGCTGAAAACTCCAAAATTTACAATGACCTACAACAACAAGCCTCCGAAAGCCTTCGTAAGCTGCGCATGCAAGTAGACCAACAAAATGTAGATTTAGAACAACTTTCACGCCTTGCCATCATTTTAGGCATCATTATAGGTATTGTAGCTATCATTGCCATTATTTTCTTACTTATTGCGCGCCGCCTCAAAAAGCAGAGAGACACCATATCTGCTCAGAAAGATGAAATAGAAAACCAAAAACAAAAAATAGAAATACAAAACGTAGAAATCAAAGAGAAAAACGAATCCCTTGCCGATAGAATCAATGAAATACAGATTCAGAACGAAATCATCACTGCCCAAAAAACTGAAATAGAGGAGCAGAAAAAACAAACAGAAGACAGTATTCGATACGCACTTACTATACAACAAGCCATACTGCCCACACAAACACAAATGCAAAGGCGACTCGGCAACTACTTCGTCATTTATAAACCCAAAGACATCGTTTCGGGCGACTTCTATTGGATGTACGAAGCCAACGAGATTACCTACTTAGCAGTAGTTGATTGCACAGGACACGGCGTACCCGGAGGGTTCATGAGCCTTATTAGCTATTCATTGCTCAATGACATCATGCAAGAACTTCTCGAAGAGAAAATGCACGAAAAAAACAAAATCAACCAAAATCCCATGCCAAGTGAAGTATTAGAAGAACTACATTGGCGACTCTTCTGGCGACTCAAACAAGACGATGAAAAAGGAAATAATGACGGTATGGATATCTCGCTTTGTATGATTCAAAAGCAAGGAGAAAATACATTGCTCACATTTGCAGGTGCTAAACATACTATGTGTACTTTCAAAAATGGGCAACTACTTCCTATTAAAGGTACTTCAAGAAGTATTGGAGGGCGTTTCCAAAATACCGAAAAATCTTTCCAAGACCAAACCATAGAGCTAAAACCTAAAGAATGTCTTTACCTCTTCACAGATGGATACGCTGACAGCCCAAGCCCTGACCGAAAAAAATTAGGGTCTAAACGCATGTTTGATACCTTTGAAAACAATGGTAACCTGACAATTCCCGAACAAGAACAAAAACTCAATGACCTTCTCAAAGAATATTCACAAGGAACACCACAAAGAGATGATATTACCATCATAGGCATTCAAGTTTAAATTTTATTGATTAATTTATGGCAAGTATTAAAAACATCAAGCACCTATCCAACGAGGAAATCAACCAAGAGCTTCAAAACGGAGCCAAATTCGTTATATTCGAATACGCTGTTTCCATCATTATCCTAACTTTTAAGCGCGGAAGCAACATTTATTTTATCAAGGCAGGCGAATCACCCCTGAAGTATAGCCTTCAGTATATAATACCAACTTTTATATTTGGCTGGTGGGGCATTCCTTGGGGTCCCATTTATACCATTATGGCTCTTTATACTAACTTTACAGGTGGAAAAGATGTAACTCAGGAAGTGATCAATAGTCTAAGGAAACAATCATAATGAAAGTAAAAAGCATACATATCTACCCCATTAAATCTTGTGGAAGCATCAACCTTCAAGAGGCACAAATCTCGCCAACGGGCTTTTTATACGACCGCAATTTTATGTTAGTAGATACTCAAATGCGTTTTTTATCACAGCGCGAATACCCTCAAATGGCGCACATACAAGTAGAAATACTAAGCCAAGAAGCCACCTTGAAGATAGACGCACCCCATAAAAAAACATTGTATATTGCTATAAATGATTTTTTACAAAAAGGCTACCCTATGCCTACTACTATATGGAATGATACCTGCACCACACTATTCTATAGCGCAGAAGCTGACCAATGGTTTTCCGATTTTTTAGGTATAGACTGCCGACTCACCTACCTACCATCTACCTCAGAACGTATCATAGACCCACAATACAACCCAAAACAAAAAATTACCTCTCTTTCCGATGGGTATCCTTTTTTGCTCACCACAGAAGCCTCACTTGACGACCTCAACCAGCGCCTCGAAAACCCTATCACAATGCAACGTTTTCGCCCTAATATTGTCATCGAGGGTGTAAAACCTTTTGAAGAAGACCAATGGAAAACCATCAAAATAGGCGATTTATACTTCGATATAGCCAAACCTTGTGCGCGTTGTCAAGTAATCACCATAGACCCCCAAACCGCCGAAGTAGGTAAAGAACCCCTTAAAACACTCTCTACATTTCGAAAAAAAGACAATAAAGTGTTATTTGGGCAAAACCTTATCCATCAAAAAAATGAAGGAAGCATCAAAGTAGGCGACACCATAGAAATTATTGCCTAAAGCACACCTCTCTAAGAAACCTTTTTGCCTGCACAAACTGTTTTTGGGATATGGAAAAAAGCAATGATACAATACATTCTACAAACCAGGCTCTACAAATAACACCCATTATCGCGCAAGCCATTCACGATGGCTATCCCTTTGCGCTTTGGCGGTTGCCCTCGAAAGAAGAAAAACACATAATAGTGCAAATAGGCACAACTACAACACCCCAATCCATTGACATTCACCAAACCAAAGAAGCAGGGTTTCTTATCAGCCCATTCATCAACCCCAATCTTGAGCAAAGCCATTGGATAAAGGCAGATTTACATCTTCAATTTAACAGTCAAGAAACTTACGAAGACAATATAAACATTATACGCCCAGAGTATAAAAATTGGTTAGAAAATGCTCTTCATCACAACAAAGACCTCAAAAAAAGCTATCAGCATCTTCAATTCAATACCAACACAGCCCTTCAACAATGTACAAATAACGTAGCCAAAGCACACTATACCCAATTAGTCAAAAAAGGCATTCAAGCCATTCATAACCAACTATTCCAAAAAGTAGTCCTTTCGCGCCCCAAGCCACTTCCTATACACCAATTTGATGCTTGGGCATTTTTTCACCGACTTTGTCAGCAATACCCACAGGCTTTTGTATCAGTGTTTTATCTTCCTAAAAAAGGTTTTTGGATAGGTGCAAGCCCCGAAATCATCGTACAACAAAATAAAAATGGCATTTTTAGAACAGTAGCCTTAGCAGGTACACAACCCTACCAACCCCAAATACCCTTACAAAATCTTTCTTGGACACAAAAAGAAATAGAAGAACAAGCACTCGTAAGCCGCTATATCATCAATAGTTTTAAAAAAATAAGACTCCGCGAATTTGACGAAATAGGACCCAAAACAGTACAAGCAGGTAATTTAGTACATCTAAAAACACTCTTTGAGGTAGATACCCAAGCCGTCAATTTTCCTAACCTGAGCCAAACCATGCTCCACCTCTTGCACCCTACCTCCGCAGTATGTGGTATGCCCAAAGCCGAATCACTTGAGTTTATCCTTCAAAATGAACAATATGAAAGACAATTCTACAGCGGCTTTTTAGGACCCGTAGGCATCGACCAAGAAATTCATCTCTTTGTCAACTTGCGCTCTATGCAATGGTTCGGTAACACACTTGAGTTATACATAGGAGCAGGCATCACCGCCGACTCTGTCCCTGAAAAAGAATGGAACGAAACCGAAATCAAAAGCCAAACATTGGCATCACTTCTTGTTTTCTAAAATTACTGGAAAAATACCTTTTTGCTTCACAGGCTTCCCCCTATAATGGGCTGGTAGCCAATGGTATCGACTGCTGGCTTTTAAAAATGCCTCCAATATCTCATCATTGAGGCGCGCATTATTTCCCCCGACTACCTCTGCCCTAAGTACTCCCCCCTGACTCGATACCTCAAAAACAATATCTACCTTATAAGTCATATTTTTGGGCATACGTACCTTTTCTTGTATTACTTTGGCAAACATTTTCTGAAAATTTTCAATTCCCCCTCCCACTTTTACGGGCACCATCAATGGCGGTGTAAGCGGCTCAGGGGCTGTCATTGCCCATAAAAGACCTAAAAAGGGCAAAACAAATAATATCTTAAAAAACTGATAATCAGCCGTTCGTTTTTTATTGAGCATCTTAATGCGTGTCTTTACCTGAATTTGATTAAAACCATTCACCAAATTGAGTTTTAACTTATCAAACAATGATTTGACTATCAGTTGTGTATAATCTTTGATATTTCGCTCCGTAAGCACTAAGTTATCGGCTATAAACTCATGTTGCAAACGCAAGGCTCGGTCATAAAGATAAATGACGGGATTGTACCAAAAGACTATTTTCAACACTTCCAGCCATAATATATCATAACTATGCCTACCCCTGATATGCCTCAACTCGTGCGACAATATCCTATCAGCTTCTTGCTCTGAAAGTTGTAATTTTTTATCCCAAAAAATATAGGTAAGAAAAGAAAAGGTAGGCAAATGGCTCGAAGTATGCACCAATTGATAATCTCGCCGATACTCCACAGGGTTGTTTTCTATAAGTTCATAAATGCTAAACAATTTGTAGAGATATAAAATCAATAAAATAAATGCCACCAATCCATAAATAAAAAAAACTATTCCCAACCAATCAGAAGACCATAAAACCATATTTTCCTCTACCGTTTGTAAAGTAAGGCTAACCCTATCTAAACGAAAATAATAGACCTCTTGCATAGACCAATACCCTACCGAGCTATGGAAAAAAGGCACTATTAATGCCAACAAAGATGCCAGCAAAAGATAATAGCGATTGCGCGCAAAAAAAGTATCTTGCGCAAAAAAGAAATGATAAGGAATATATAACAACACCAATACCAAAGACGCCTCTAAACTCACTATGTACCAAAAAGAAAGCATGACAATGTTTTTTTTAGTGTTTACGTTGCTCAAAGATAATAATTTCAGAAATATTTTACTAATTTGCAAGCAAATATCTTACTATTCAAAATATATGGATACAAACGAAGATGCTTATGAATTAGATAGGCTTTTTTTCAAAGCAGATAACCAAATCAAAGACGGAAGAATTGTAGAAGCCATTGACACCCTTACACATATCTTAGAGTTAGACCTTGAGTATGGAAAAGCCTACAACCATTTAGGTTGGATTTATGAAACGAAGTATAAAAACTACACAAAAGCAGAGGAATGTTATAAATTAGCCTTGCGCTACGCCCCCGACTACACTGCCATATACCTTAACTATGCCATTTTGCTCTCTAACTTAGAAAAATACAACGAATTAGCTCCTCTTTTAGACAAAGCCTTCGAGGTAAAAGGTATTAATAAATCAAAAGTATGGAATGAATACGCCATTATGTACGAGATGCAAGGCAACTACGAAAAAGCCATAGAAGCCTACAAAAAAAGTATTCAACTCTCATTGAACAACGAAGACATTGACATCTTCGAAAAATCAATAGAAAGATGCGAGAAAAAAACAAAATTATTCTCTGATATAGTTTGATACCATGTTGTTTGGAGAAATAAAAGCACTACAAGATAGCAAAACAAAACTCATCAAAGCCATACAAACAAGGCATATTGCACATGCACAACTCTTTTGGGGCATAGAAGGGAGTGCCGCCTTACCAATGGCTATGGCGTATGCTACTTATTTATTGTGCGAAAATAAACAACCCAACGATTCTTGCGGAAAGTGCCCCGCCTGCCTAAAATCACAAAAACTAATCCACCCCGATTGGCATTTTATTTTTCCAACAGCAACTACCAAAAAAATAAGTTCCAAACCCACAAGTCAAGATTTTATGGTAGAATGGAGGGCATTTTTACAAAAAAATCCTTATGCTTCTTTGAGTCATTGGCTGGCACACATCGAAGCCGAAGACAAACAAGGAAATATCTCAGTGGAAGAAAGCCGAAATATACTCTCCAAACTTTCATTAAAAGCCTTCGAAAGTCCCTACAAAATTATGATGATTTGGCTGCCTGAGCTCATGAATCTGAATGCTGCCAATGCAATCCTTAAAATATTAGAAGAACCTACCCCACAAACTGTATTCTTACTCGTTAGCCACGATAAAAGAAAGCTACTTACCACCATCATATCGCGTTTGCAAGCCGTCAGAATACCTCAATTTTCTGACAAAGAACTTGCTGAAATACTCGTAGAAAAATACCAAATAGAGGTAGAAAAAGCCCAATCTGTAGCCTTTTTAGCAGATGGAAACCTCAATGAAGCCCTGCACTTATTGGAAGAAGTAAGCATTAATCATTTTGACTTATTTAGAAATTGGATGCGGAGTTGTTTTAAAAAAGACTATAAAAATCTTTTACAACACACCGAACAGTTTTCGGCGTTGAGCAAAGATGCACAAAAAAGTTTCTTGCTCTATGGTTTGCATATCTCTCGTGAAACCATTTTATGGGTAGAAGGTGCATCGCCTTTGGTGCGTTTGCGTGGTCAGGAGTTAGAATTTGTCAAAAATTTCTCCTCTTTTTTCCCCTTACACACCGCCCAAACTTTCAGCGAAAAACTCAATGAAGCCTACTATCATTTAGAAAGGAATGCCAACGCAAAAATTGTTTTCTTAGATACTTCTCTCCAACTCACCCGCTGCTTTTAGGATATAATCGCGAACACGCTCCATCAACCACATAGGCGTAGAAGTAGCCCCACAAATTCCTACACGGCAATCCTCCGAAAACCATTCTTTTTGCACCTCAAACTCATTTTCAATAAAATAACTTTCAGGATTATTGCGCTTACAAACTTCATAAAGGGCTTTTCCATTAGAGCTTTTTTTCCCACTTACAAATAAAATTACATCATGTGCTTTGGCAAATATTTCCAACTGAGGTTCTCTGTTAGATACTTGTCGGCAGATACTATCATTGGCATCAAAATCGGGTAGGCGTTCGGGATATTGGTCGTGAATACGTTTGTTAATTTCATCTTTAAGACGATAAAAACCCTCTGTACTTTTGGTAGTTTGGCTAAATAGAGTAATAGGGCGGCTGTAGTCTATCTTGGCGAGGTCTTCGTCTTTCATCACAATGATAGCTTCTTGGTTGGTTTGCCCCGAAAGCCCTATCACTTCAGCATGTCCTTCTTTGCCATAAATCACAATTTGTCCTTCGTTTTTGAGTGTTTGGTCATAGGCATTTTTTACCCTATTTTGCAACTTAAGCACTACAGGGCAAGATGCATCTATCAACTCTATATTGTTTTGAAGGGCTATTTGATACGTTTCGGGCGGTTCTCCGTGTGCTCTTATCAAGACTCTGCAATTTTGTAAGGTACGCAAATCTTCGTGTGTGATGATGCGTAGACCTTTTTCATAAAGACGTTTTACCTCCATATCGTTATGCACAATATCGCCTAAGCAATACAATGCTTCACTTTCTTTGAGGGCTTCTTCTGCCATTTGGATAGCATACTCTACCCCAAAACAATATCCTGAATTTTTATCTATTTCTGCTTGAATCATAATAGTTATGTAGTAGCCAAATTTGAGCAAATTTAGTATTTTTTCATGAAAAACTATCTCCCATGTCATGAATTAATCCATTCGTGATAGCAAATTGTTTTTTTCAAAGGGTTTTATTAGCTCTACTGACAATTGGTCGGGGCAATCGGTCAAAAGTTCCAGATGGCTTTTTTGGAGCGTTGGATGTAAGAAATTGGGTAGTATTTCGCAAAGAGGTACCAATGTAAAACGGCGATAGGCAATTTGGGGGTGTGGAATTTGCAAGTGCTCGGTTTGGAAAATGAGTTCGTCAAGGTATAAAATATCAATATCTAACATGCGTTCTCCCCAGCGCACTGTTTTAGGAATGGCTAAATCTTTCTCAATGGCTTGGGTTATTTCTAAAAGTTTAAGTGGAGGAGGCGCACCCTCTAAAACCAATACTTGATTAAGAAAAATAGGTTGTTCTTGTATGCCCCAAGGAGCAGTAGCATAGACAGACGAAGCCACTAAGAGTTTTCCTACACGCTGTTGAAGTTCTTCAAGGGCTTTTGTTAAATAATATGCTCTATCGCCCACATTACTGCCTAAAAGTAGTACAATCATGATGATAAGTTTGCTAAAAAACGTGCAAATTTGGGAAAAAATAAAGACCTTTGCCCTATAAACCAATAATAAAATGGAAGTAAAAATAGAAGAATCTTGGAAAAATGTATTGGCAGAAGAGTTTGAGAAGCCTTATTTCGTCAAACTAACTGCGTTTGTACGTGAAGAATACCAAACGCAAACCATTTACCCACCTGCCAAACTCATCTTTAGTGCTTTCGAAAAATGCCCTTTTGATGATGTAAAAGTCGTTATTTTAGGGCAAGACCCCTACCATGGCGAAGGACAAGCCAATGGATTATGCTTCTCTGTAGCTGATGGCATTACTACCCCCCCCTCGCTACGCAATGTATTCAAAGAAATTAAAGAAGATTTAGGCAAACCTGTTCCCAAATCGGGTAACTTGGAAAGATGGGCAGAGCAGGGCGTATTTCTACTGAATGCTACGCTCACTGTAAGAGCAAAAACTCCGGGCTCGCATCAAAAAAAAGGTTGGGAAGAATTTACAGACGCTGTCATCAAAAAAATATCTGAAGAAAAAGAAGGAATTGTTTTTATGCTTTGGGGCAAATATGCACAAGACAAAGGAAACGTGATAGACACCGCCAAACACTTAGTGCTGAAAGATGCACACCCTTCGCCTATGGCAAAAGGATATGGGGGCAAAAAACACTTCAGCCAAGTCAATGAATACCTGAAAAGCAAAGGATTGAAAGAAATTGATTGGTAACTCTAAAAAAAGGCACTTATGGCACGAAAAAAACCACTCCCAATGCTTGAAAACATACAAATAGAAGCCGTAGCCGCTGATGGAAAATGCATGGCACGCCACGAAGGTATGGTAATATTTGTAGATGCAAAAACCTCTGCTCCTGAAGATTGGGTAGATATTCAACTCACTAAAAAGAAAAAAAACTATGCAGAAGGACGTATTGTGAGGCATCGTACCTATTCCCCTAAACGCATCGCACCTACTTGTGAACATTTTGGAATTTGTGGAGGGTGTAAATTTCAACATCTACCCTATGACTTGCAACTCAGTTTTAAACAACAAGAAGTAGAAGATAATTTCAAAAAAATAGCCAAAGTGCCTTTGCCCGCTCCTAAAAATATAATAGGAAGTCCTAAACAATATTATTATCGAAATAAACTCGAATTCACTTTTTCCAGCAAAAGATGGCTCTACCAACACGAAATAAGCCAATCTGAAACATTAGACCAAAATGCATTAGGTTTTCATATTCCACAACGATTCGATAAAATATTAGATGTCAATCAATGCCATTTACAGCCCGAACCCTCCAACCAAATTCGCTTAGCCATCAAAAAATGGGCTATTGCAGAAAAAATAGACTTTTTCAATCCTACCACTCAAGAAGGGAATTTGCGAAATGTAATCTTTAAAAATAATGAAAAGGGAGAATTTATGATTTTCCTTATCAGTAAGGAAGACATTAGCCAAGCACTCTCTCGGTTTGTACCTACATTGATGCAAGAGATACCTGAAGTAGTTTCGTTTTATTATGCCATTAACCCAAAACGGAATGATACTTACACAGACTTGACTATTCAACACATTGCAGGGAAAAGTATAATATACACACACATGGAAGAACTTGCATTTCAGATGACTCCCCTCTCTTTTTTCCAAACCAATGCCCAACAAGCGCAAAAACTCTATGAAATAGCTCGCGAAATGGCAAATCTTACAGGCAATGAAGTAGTATATGACCTTTATACGGGAACGGGCACTATTGCACTTTTTGTAGCCAAAAAAGCAAAACATGTAGTCGGTATAGAGTATGTGAGTGCTGCTATAGAAGATGCAAAACAAAATGCTCAAGCCAATGCAATCCAAAACACTACTTTTTTGGCTGGTGATATGAAAGAACTACTCTCAAACACGCTTTTTGACACCTATGGCAAGCCTGATGTCATCATCACAGACCCTCCAAGGGCTGGCATGCACCCTGATGTGCTTCAAACCATTATAGCAAGTGAAGTACCTCGTATTGTATATGTGAGTTGTAATCCTGCTACACAAGCTCGTGATGTGGCTGCGTTGGCATCTTTTTACAAATTAGTAGCAATGCAGCCAGTAGATATGTTTCCGCATACACATCACGTAGAAAATGTAATATGTTTGGAGAGAATATAAATTAAGATTTTTCCAACTTTTCTACCTTATACTCCTTGATGCTTTTGTCTTTGCAAACTACTGCCAAAAGGAAAATTTCTTTTTTAGTGCCTTGGTAGCGTTGGT
>RDZE01000044.1 GCA_004293905.1 Cytophagales bacterium
TTTTGTTATTATTATCTTCTTGCATTATGCATCAGGTTTTCATTTGTTCAAAATTGAAACAAAAATAGGAAGATAGCAAGTTTTTTAGGGTATTTTTTTGTTTTTTAAAATGGGAGGCGGATTTTTATTTTTTCATTTCCTTGCGTAGTTTTTCTATTTGTGTGGTGGGTAAGCCTGTATCTTCAGCAATATCTTCATTTCTCAAATTGCGTCTAATTAGGTTCTTTGCGATTTCGATTTTGCTATTGAGTTCACCTTCTTCTTTGGCTTTTTCAATGGCTTCTTTCATCAAAGCATTTTGGTCAAGCCAAAATTTTTGTTGTGCATCATAATAATCTTTTTCGTCCAGATACATTGCGTCTAATTTTTGGCTTGCTTTGCGTATTTCTTTAATCTCGGCTAACTCTTTGGGCAGAGTTTTGTTGTCGTATTTATGGGCAGTGTTCAAAAAAGTTATCCACCGTTCCAAAATTGTATTGGGGTTTTCTGATTTGCGTTTGTATTTTTTGAGTTCAATAAAATACAAGTCTAAATAATCTAAATCTTTGTGCTTTTCGTTGGTTTCAGCATCTTTAAGGGTATAAAATCGGTAGTATTTTTTGTCGTCAAAGAAATTAAAATCCATTAGAGAAATTACAATGCATTTTTTTAAATCGGAATAACCAATTTCAACGCTTTCGTCATTGTCTTGTTTTTCTTCAAACACATAATCTAATTGTGAGCCGAAAATCTTTGCCCAATAAAACAAGGCTCTTTTACCATAATATTTGCTACCTCTGATTTGCATTTCTACATCAAACAATCTTCCGTCTTCTCCTTCTGCTTTGATGTCCAAAATAGAGAGTTTGCCTTCGGCATAGTCCGATACATTGTAAGGGTTTTTCAAAGTAATTTTAGCCACTTGTTGCTCTTGAGGCAGAATAGCGTTAATCAAGGATAAAAGAATGTCTTTGTTTTCTTCCGAACCAAATAGTTTTTTGAAAACCAAATCTATTTTTGGATTGACTTTGCCCATATTGTTAGTGGTTTTAGTTAGATACAAAGTTACACTTTTTTTGGGGATTAAGAAATTCTATTTTTATGTGTATTAGAGGGGAAAAGGGGGATTCTGAAGATATTAAAATGGAACACGGATTGAACGGATAAAACGGAAAGACAGGGATTTTTAGGCTTGTGTGATGAGAAGATGTTTTATAACCTCAAAGAAAAACCGCTTTTATACGAACCCGAAAAAGAAAAACCAAATTGCTAAAACCATTTTCCCACTACTACTAAGAAAATAAAAACGCCTACCAAAGAAAACCATATAGCCATCAACCATTCAATGAAAAATGTCAAAAAGGCAGTTTTCAATACAATTAGCAGATAAAAATAAGACAAAATGACAAACTTTAAACCTTAGGTTTTAAATTTGTGATATAGTTACACATATCAAATATTCTATTTTTCACTGCCGATTATGAATCTGAATAAATATACACTCAAAGCTCAAGAAATTTTACAAGAAGCCGCCCAAATCGCCTTCGGGCTCACACACCAAGCGGTAGAAACAGGACACCTTCTCAAAGCCATTTTGAAAGGGTATGATAATTTTTCCTCTTTTTTACTCAAAAAATTCAATGTCAGTTTACCCTATTTTGAGCAAAGAATAGAAGAAATTTTGAAAAGCTACCCCCGTGTGAGTGGCTCTCCTTATTATGCTCAAGAGGCTTTTAGCGTATTGCAAAATGCAGAGGAGTACGCCAAAAAGATGAAAGACGAATTTGTAGCCATAGAGCATATTTTATTGAGCCTTTTACAAAGCAAAGACAAAGTAGGCGCATTGCTCAAAGATGTAGGCTTCAACGAAAAAGACCTCCTTATCGCCATTCAAGAGCTACGCGGCGGCACTAAAGTAACCGACCCCAACGCCGAAGCCAAATATAAATCACTGGAAAAATACTCTAAAAACCTCAACGAATTAGCCAAAAGAGGCAAGTTAGACCCTGTCATAGGGCGCGATGAAGAAATAAGACGCGTACTACAAATTCTTTCGCGCCGTACCAAAAACAACCCTATCCTTTTGGGTGAGCCCGGCGTAGGCAAAACTGCCATCGTAGAAGGTTTGGCACAAAGAATAGTAACAGGTGATGTACCCGAAAACCTGAAAACCAAACAAATTGTATCCTTAGATATGGGCTTATTGGTAGCGGGTGCAAAATACAAAGGCGAATTCGAAGAACGCCTCAAGGCTGTCATCAAAGAAGTAATAGATGCAGACGGCGAAATCATTCTTTTTATAGACGAAATACATACACTCATAGGCGCGGGTGCGGGCGGAGAAGGTGCAATGGACGCTGCTAACCTACTAAAACCTGCCCTTGCAAGAGGCGAACTACACGCCGTAGGCGCAACTACCCTCAAAGAATACCAAAAATACATAGAACGCGACAAAGCCTTAGAACGCCGCTTTCAGACCGTAAGCGTAGACGAACCCGATATGCAAGATGCCATCTCTATTCTAAGAGGATTGAAAGAAAAATACGAACTCCATCACGGTGTACGCATTAAAGACGATGCCATCATTGCTTCCGTAGAACTTTCGCAAAGGTACATCACCGAACGGTTTTTGCCCGATAAAGCTATAGACCTTATGGACGAAGCCGCCGCAAAATTGCGCATAGAAATAGACTCTATGCCCGAAGAACTTGATGAGGTACAGCGCAAAATTATGCAACTCGAAATAGAGCGAGAAGCCATCAGACGCGAAAACGACACCGAAAAAGAGCAACAACTCTCCAAAGAAATAGCCGAACTAAGTACCCTACGCAACGACCTCAAAGCCCGATGGTTGCAAGAAAAAGAAATCATTGTGCAGGTGCGAAATCTCAAAGAACACTTAGAAAAACTAAAAATAGAAGCCGAACAAGCCGAAAGACAAGGCGACTATGGCAAAGTAGCCGAAATCAGATACGGGAAAATAGTAGAAGCCGAAAAACAACTCAAAGAACTTGACCTACAACTTGCCAATCAGCAAAAAAACGCAATGCTGAAGGAAGAAGTAAATGCCGAAAACATCGCCGAAGTAGTCGCAAAATGGACAGGAGTGCCTATCAGCAAAATGTTGCAAAGCGAAAGAGAAAAACTACTCCACCTCGAAGAAGAACTTGCCAAAAGAGTAGCAGGGCAGGAAAACGCCATCAGAGCCATTTCCGATGCCGTCAGAAGAAGCCGCGCAGGACTGCAAGACCCTAAAAAACCCATTGGCTCATTTATTTTCTTAGGCACTACAGGGGTCGGAAAAACTGAATTAGCAAAAGCATTAGCCACTTTTCTTTTCAATGACGAAAACGCCATGATAAGAATTGACATGTCCGAATTTCAGGAAGGGCACTCCGTAAGCCGACTCATTGGCGCGCCTCCAGGATATGTAGGCTACGATGAAGGCGGACAACTTACCGAAGCCGTAAGAAGAAAGCCCTATTCCGTAGTACTTTTAGATGAAATAGAAAAGGCACACCCAGATGTTTTTAATGTGCTATTGCAAGTCTTAGATGATGGACGACTCACTGACAACAAAGGCAGAACGGCTAATTTTAAAAATACCATCATCATCATGACCTCTAACATGGGGGCGCAAATTATCCAAGAAAGATTTGCCAAAATAACCCCTGAAAACGAGTTCGATGTCATAGAAAATACCAAAGAGGAAGTTTTCAATTTACTCAAAAAAACCATCAGACCCGAGTTTTTGAACCGCATTGATGAAATCATTATGTTCAGACCTTTGTCTAAAAAAGATATGTTGAAAATTGTAGAAATCCAATTTGCACAAATCCAAGAAAGGCTCAAAGAAAATGGCATTACCCTAAAAACTTCTCCTGCCGTACTCAAAGTGCTTGCTGATATAGGCTACGACCCTCAATTTGGAGCACGCCCCCTGAAAAGGACACTGCAAAACCGCGTACTCAATGTGCTTTCAAAAGAAATATTGGCAGGCAACGTACAAAAAGACAGCCGCATAGAAATGGTTGCCGATGAGTTTGACCGACTTAGCTTCGTCAATGATGCACAAGCATAGCGGATAGCCTTTTGCGAGCTTTACATTTCGAGGGCTCAAAGACACATTTTAAGGAGGTTTTTCCGCACTTCGGTTTTTTATTTTTGCTCTTTACAACGCCAAACACTTACTTTGCCGTATGTAATAAGAAAAATAAAGCCCATGAAATCTGTTTTTGTTTTCGTCCTTTTCATTGTCATTAGTAGCAGTACAGCAACTTCGCAAGCCCAAAATACTTTCAATAATTTAGAAAGTTGTTGGGAATATGCACTCGAACATCATTTGCCTACACTACAAAACAAAGAAAAAATAAATGTAGCGCATTTGCAACAACAAGCCACGCAAGGCGCACTGCTTCCTCAAATCAAGACCTTCGCCAATTTAGACTATTATTATGCCCTACCCGTACAGTTAATCCCCGCTGAAGTATTTGGCGGGGCAGCGGGTACTTACCGCGAATTGCGTTTTGGCACAGATTATACTCTCAATCTCACTGCGGAGCTAAGTCTTCCTATCGTAAATTTCAGCCTTTGGAACAACCTAAAACAAGCACGCGCGCAGTCAGAAATAGCCCAAATGCAATATGAACTACAAACACACCTCCTCAAAGAACAAATCGCAAAATGGTATTATTTGAGTTTGCTCGCCCGTTATGCTTTAGATATTTCGGAGCAAAACCTAAAAAGTAGTGATACACTCTACCAAAATGCCCAAAAAAGATACGCCGAAGGTAGCATAGAAAAATTAGAACTGAACCGTATTCAAGCCCTTCAATTGCAAGCCAGCCGCCAAAAGAACCAAAATGAATGGATTTTACAACAAAATCAAACCCAACTCAAACTTTGGATGGGAATACCTGCCGAAGAAAATACGATATTCAGCGAAGAACTCAACAGACAACTGCCTACACTTGATAACATAATTTTAGACTACCAAACTGCCCCCGAATACAGGCTCAAATTGGAAGAATTAGCCTTGCAAAGCCTTCTGATAAGCACAGAAAAACAAAAAAGACTTCCCGAAATAGCCCTTTACGCACGCTATACACAACAAGCGCAACGCAACCAATTTGACTTTTTCGAAGCCAATAAAAGTTGGTTCAACATAGGTTTGGTAGGTATGCGCATTGACATTCCTATTTTTGCAGGTTTCCAAAAAAATAAGAACATTAAAAAAGTCATTTTGCAAGAAAAAATAACAACATTGCAGAAAGAACAAATTGTATTAGAACAAAAAAGCCAAAATCATTTATTAGCAGAAGAACACAAAAAAAATACGGAAAACCTGCTAAAAGTCATTGAAAACTACCAACTTTCTGAGGAAAATTACCACATAGCACAGTTGAAATATGAGCAGGGTTTGTACAGCGTAGACCAACTCATTACGCTTTACCAAGAACAAAGCCAAGCCCAAAATGACTACCTAAAACACTTAGCTGATTTTTGGGCTACCTACACGCAAATAGAAATTAACAAATAAAAAAATAATCTGTCAAACATGAAAAATCCAAGAAAAAAAATCTTCTCTTATTATTGGTGGCTTATTATTCCTGTAGCCATTGTAGTATTCGTGTTTTTTCGCCCCAAAGAAGCACCCAAAAACACCTACACGCTCCAATCCCAACCTATGACCGAAGCCGTTTATGCCTCTGGCAATCTATTGCCCAAAAACGAATACAAAGTTTTTGCAATGGCTGATGGCATTTTAGCCGAAAAAATGGTGAATGAAGGCGATGAAGTAAAACTCAATCAACTGCTTTTTATCATCAACAATTCGCAGCAAAATATACGCACCCAAACCGCACAAGACTCTTACTATTTGGCACAACAAAATTATGGACTGAACTCTCCTGCATTGCGTGAGCTCGAAGTAGGCATCAGAAATGCGCAAAACCAACTTAGCAACGACTCTACACAGTTCGTGAGAATACAAAACCTTTGGAACTCGAATGCTACCTCAAAAGTAGAATACGACCGCGCAAAACTCGCCTATGACAATGCACGCAACAATCACGCCCTCCAAAAAGCACGTTACGAAAAAGCCAAAAACGACCTTTGGCTCAATTTACAAAATGCCCAAAACCAAGTAAGGCTCAATAGCGAACAAGGTGGCGACTTTATGGTCAGAAGTTTGATAGACGGACGTGTTTTTGAAATTTACAAAGAGCAAGGCGAAGCCGTAAGAAGAAGCGAAGCCATTGCCCTCATTGGTTCAGGGAAAGAAGTGTACATACAATTGGAGGTAGATGAATTGGATATTAACAAAATAAAAATAGGGCAGGAAGTCCTTGTCAAAATCGATGTCTATAAAAATCAAATTTTTAAGGCAAAAGTGAGCAAAATATACCAAATGCTTAACAAACAAAACCAATCTTTCCGAATAGATGCCGAATTTACTACCGAACACCCTACACTCTATGCAGGACTGACAGTAGAAGCCAATATCATTATTCAACAAAAAAACAACGCCTTAGTCATTCCCAAATCTTTTTTGATGCCCGGCGATAGTGTTTGGTTACTTGAAGGTGAGCAAAAAAAGAAGGTAAAAATACAAAAAGGCATTGAGAATTTTGAATGGATAGAAATTCTTTCAGGGCTAACGAACAAAGCCGTTATTGTAAAAAACTAAATATTAAAACCTTTTGCACTGATGAAAATATTATTTGAAATAGCCAAAACACAAATGCTATCGCGCAGCCGACAAACGCTGATTGCTACCTTGGGCGTTACTTTTGGTATCGGTATGTTTATCGTTTTAGTAAGTTTTATGACAGGTGTCAATATCCTTTTAGAAGAAACGATGCTCTCGGCTACGCCTCATATCAGAATTTACAATGACATAGCCGTACAAAAAACTTCTATAGTTAATGAATATGCCCAAACACAAAACAACATCAATCTAATACACCACATTAAGCCCAAAAATGAAAAACGCAATCTCAAAAATGGATTATTGATGGTCGAAAATATCAGCAAAGATGCCGAAGTATTGGGCGTATCGCCACAGGTAAGCACGCAAGTATTTTACAACTTCGGACCAATACAAATGAATGGAAATATTGTTGGTGTCAATATTTTTGCCGAAGACAAACTTTTTGACCTAAAAAGTAAAATGCAAGCAGGCAAAATAGAAAACCTACTCACAGCGCACGATGCTATTTTAATGGGTACTGGTTTAGCCAAAAAACTCAACCTCAATGTAGGCGACAAAGTAACCGTTTCTACCCCCGATGGCACACTCAAGCTATTGCAAGTAGTAGGTATTTTTAAGTATGGTATCGGAGCAATTGACGATTTTAGGAGCTATGCCAACATAGCTACCGTGCAAAAAATACTCAAAGAAGATACGCGCTACATCACAGACATCAACATCAAACTCAAAGACTACTACCAAGCCAAAAGCATAGCGAAGGAATATGCCCAAAAATTTGACTACAAAATAGAAGATTGGGAAACCGCCAATGCAACTATTTTGGTCAGTTTTACGCTCCGCAATATCATCACCTATGCCACTTCACTTACTTTGTTAATAGTAGCAGGGTTTGGCATCTATAACATCTTAAATATGACCATTTACGAAAAAATGCGCGACATTGCCATTCTCAAAGCACAAGGATTTGCAGGCAGAGATGTACTTGGTATTTTTATGATTCAAGCCCTTACCATTGGTATTTTAGGAGGGTTTTCGGGCATTCTGATTGGTTTTTTGCTCTCCCTTTGGATTTCGACCATTCCCTTCGATAGCGGAGGTTTTTTGGCAATGGATACTTTCCCTGTCAATTTTTCGCCACGCTACTATATCATTGGTTTGGTTTTTGGCTTGCTTACTACTACCTTCGCAGGCTACTTTCCCGCACGCCGCGCTTCCAAAATAGACCCCGTAGAAATTCTTAGAGGTTAAAAAAAAAACAATCTAAACCTAAAAAATATGTTAGCTTTAAAAACCCAACACATCAATAAATATTTCTACGAACCCGTAGCCTTCCAAGCCCTCAAAGATTTGAGTTTTGAGGTAAAAAAAGGCGAATTTCTCTCTTTGGTGGGCAAATCAGGTTGTGGAAAATCTACTTTGTTATATATCCTCTCTACAATGGATACCGACTACGAAGGCACGCTCGAAATCAATGGCGAAATACTCACAGGCAAGCACTACAACGAATTGGCACATTTTCGCAACGAACATATCGGCTTTGTATTCCAATTTCACTACCTCCTCCCCGAATTTACAGTATTGCAAAACGTGATGATGCCCGCACTCAAATTGGCACGCTACCAACGAAGCGAAATAGAAGACCGCGCATACGCCAAACTAAAACTATTGGGCATAGAAGCACAAGCTGGTAAAAAAGCCTCCAAACTTTCAGGAGGGCAACAGCAACGCGTAGCCATAGCACGTGCCCTCATCAACGACCCCGCTATCATTATGGGCGATGAGCCTACAGGCAATCTTGATTCGGCAAATACTCAGGTCGTTTTCGAGATTTTCAGAGAACTCACTACAAAATACCAACAAACCATCATTGCAGTAACCCACGATGATGAATTTGCCCGAAACTCCGATAGAATCATAGAAATGAAAGATGGCATCATCATCAGACAATAAAAATATGCTAAACCGTTTTTTATTCCAAAACAAACTTAGAAAAGTCGTTTATATCATCATTGCCATTACGAGTATAGTTCGTTATATTGTATTAAGCAATCTCTACCCTTTTATTCCCCCCTTAGAGCAATTTTATATTTGGGCATTGGGAATGTTGATTTTTGTAATTGTTTTTGAGTGGATATATGGCACACATCGCTATCTCAATCGTTTTTTACCCTTCGAAACCCACATCACCGAACGGTTATTGTTGCAAACCATCAGCGCGATGATGCTCATTTTTTTATTTGCCTTTGTGATTATCAATTTTTTAGCTCCTCATTTTTTGCCCACCATTCCGAAAGAGAACTACAACATACCTGCTACTTACATTTCTGTTGTTGTCATTGTTTTTGGTATCAATATGGGCTTTTTTGGAGAGTATTTTTTTAGGGCTTGGCGCGAAAAAATCACCGAAACCGAACGGCTTGCCAAACAAAATGCCTTAGTACAAAAAGAATATGCGCAGATGAAGTTTTATAACCTACAAAACCAACTCAATCCGCATTTTTTATTCAATAGCATTACTTCCTTGCACACACTCATCTACGAAAATCAGGCATTGGCTTCGCAATTTTTAGATAATTTGGCAAAAGTATATCGCTATGTGCTACAACACAAAGAAAAAGAATTGGTAAGCCTCGAAACAGAACTCAATTTTATAGAGCAATATGTTTTTTTGCTAAAAACACGTTTCGAGGAAAGTTTTTGCTGGGAATACCAAATATCAAAAGATGCCAAGCAAAAAAGACTGCCACCTGTTACCCTACAAATATTGATAGAAAATGCCCTCAAACACAACACCATGAGCCCTGAAAAACCCCTACGAATACGCCTATACGAAGAAGAAAATTACCTTTGTATAGGCAATAATTTACAAAGAAAAAACATTGTAGAAACTTCCAATAAAATAGGATTGGAAAATCTAAAAACGCTCTATAGTTACCTCTCCCCTACCTCATTGCAAGTAGTAGAAGAGGAAGGCTTTTTTGTGGTAAAAATTCCATTGATGTAGTAAATTTTTACTGCCAATAAGTGATTATATTCGCAATTCTTCTTTACTTTGTAACATCTTTCTAACCTATCCAAAATTATCATTTCTATTAATTATATGTTAGATGTTGAGTTCCTAAAAACCATTTATCGAATCAATAATGATTTGAGTTTATTAGATTTACAAACTTTACTTGGAAAGTCTAAAACAAGTTTTTTCAACCCTCATGAATACATTATTGAAGAGGGTTGCGCCAAAAGAGAGCTTTTTTTTATAGTGAGTGGCTTGGTACGAAGTTTTAAATTAAAAGATACAGGGGAAGAAATAACCACCTCAATCATTTGGGAAAATCAATTCATGGGAAGCCACGATACTGCATTGTTCTACCAACCCTCGCAATTTTATTTTGAAGCCTTAGAACCTACTCAAGTTTTACACATAGATTTTGAACTTTTAGAAAATATACTTAACCTCAATCCCAAATTACAACACGGACGGAAAGCGGTTGCCAATGAAATAATGAGGCAAATTTTTAGGCGGCTAAATTCTTTCATTTTGTTGTCGCCAGAGGAAAGATATTGTGAGTTTATCAAAGAAAACCCTCTCATTGTCAACCGTGTTCCCAATAAATACATAGCAAATCTTTTAGGCATTACCCCTGTTTCACTTAGCCGCATCAGAAAACGTATTTCATTGAAAAAGCAATAATGTTCTAAGTTTCATTACTTCATCAAAATCGTGTATTCATAGACGTGTTTTTCAAAATTTAGCCATATAATATCTTCGCTGTATTTCTGCATAAAATCGGCACAATCCCCAAAAATGGTCTTAAAATAATCTTCATATTCCCAAGCATTGAGTTTAAAAGCCAATAAATCTGTTCTTTTTCGAATATAGTACGAACGCTCTCCTCCTACTACATCAATACCTCCTACCGATACCAAACCTCCACTGCTGAAAGGGTCATAATAAATTTTGATTTTAGAACAGAAATGAGGGTTTAATAGCTGAAGCATTACATCTATTTTAGAATCTTCTAACTGAGTAGGAACTCGTTCAAAACATACATACCCTTCTTTAATGAGGTTTGTATCTATTTCTGACTCTTCGCCCCAACTATTTACTACATCATCTTTGATGAGTACACCCTCTATCTTGGCATAGTTACTTGGCGCAAGGTACATTTTTTTGATATTGATAGCATTGATTTCTAAATCTGCTTCTGTAGTCTTTTCTTTCATTCTTATTATTTTGAATAAGCCTTCTTCTCTTTTAATGCTTTTCAGATAGCCTTGTTTTTTGCTTCCATCTTGCATCTCCACATACGCTAATTTTTGTTTGGAAAATCCGCTAAAAGCCTTATTAAATTTTTGCGCTTTTGAAGTTTCAAAACTACCAATGAAAATAGCGATGAATAGAATCATTAATTTTATTGATTTCATATTATTATTGAATTATTTGATAGTGTGTGTGTTTAAAAAACCCTTCTCTAAACAAAGAAGGAAGGGTTTTGGATAAAATTTTGTGAAAAAGAAACCTATGTTTAGTTACCAATATTGAACATAAGTCCAGCATTGACACTTAAATAGGAAGTGGTAGGAATGTCATTGTTGTCATTGGTCAAAATTACATGAAATTTTGTGTTAGCAAATATCTCTACATTTTTGCTCACTATAACCCCGCTGCCTATCACAGGTGCGAAACCAAAATAGGCTTTATTTTGAGAGTTTGTACCATCGCTACTTGAAACGATGTATGCACCAAAATCAACTCCGATGCGTGGGCGAAGGTCTGATCTACCAAAGAAAATTTCTGCTGTGGCATTGATAGGTACAATTTTTACATCAGGCGAAACTTGTAAGCCACCAAAGCCCAAACCAAAGTTGATTTCGCGTCCGGGAAATACATAATAACCTAAGTTTCCACCTAAGGCAATGTTCTTATTTACAAAATATTTAAAAATAACGCTGCCTCCAAAACCACTGCTAACAGATTCAGCAAAGTCTATGAATGGGAATGTTATACCACCCGAAACACCTAATTGTGCTTCTTGAGCTTGACTTTTATGGCTATAAACCAATAGAAATAAGACGAAAACGATTGCAAAATAATTTTTTTTCATAATTTTAATATTAATTTTAAAAACCTAATAAATAATATTGCAAAAGTATGGTGGGAAAAAAACAAAAAAATTAACAAAAGATAATTTGCATCATTTTTTGCTCTTTTGGTTTTTATACAGAAAAAAACACAATCTAAACCTTCAAATCCACGCCATTAACTTTCCCCCACCCTAAAAAAAAGTAAATATATTTGTAAAAACACCTATGCATATAGTACTCTTAGAAGATGAGCCTTTGGCAGCCAAAGCCTTGCAAAAATTACTTCAGGCACAACTGCCCAATGATACCATTATACACCTTAGCAGCCTCGAGAACGCCCAAGTTTGGTTTGCGCAAAACCCTACACCCGATCTCATTTTCGCCGATATACAACTCTCTGACGGCGTAAGTTTTGAACTCTTCGAAACCGAAACTCCGCCCCAATGCCCTATCATTTTTACTACTGCCTACAACGAATATGCCCTCAGAGCCTTCAAACTCAATAGCATAGACTACTTGCTAAAACCCATTGATGCCAAAGAACTACAACATGCCTTGCAAAAATGGTCATTGCATACAAAATCAGAAACACAACAGAACGACTTCCAAACTCGATTGCAACATCTAATCCTAAACCTGCAAAACCCTACTGCCGAAAAACCTACCTACAAAGAACGCTTTTTGGTGCAAGCAAAAAATGTATTAATGCCACTTCAAGCGGCACAAATAGCTTGTTTTCAAAAAGAAGAAATCATTTTTATACACACCCACGACCATCAAAAATACATTGCCGACCAGCACAGTTTAGAAGAATTGGAAGAACTCCTCAATCCTGCACTTTTTATCAGAGCCAATCGGCAATTTATTGTACATATAGACAATGTGCAAAGCCTCAAAGCCACACACAAAGGCGCGGAAGTACAACTCAAAAGCCCTAAAAATACCAAAATAGACATCAGCCGCGAAAAAGTACAAAATTTTAAAAATTGGTTGCAAGGAGGCGATTCATAAGCACAACCCAAAAATAATACTTACCTTTGCGCACAAAAAAAACGAAATCTTATCTTAATTATGAGGCATCTTTTGGCTATCTCTCCCATTGATGGGCGTTATCATCATATCACAGAACCCCTACAACAGTATTTTTCTGAATGGGCACTCATCAAATACCGTGTTCAGGTAGAAATAGAGTACTTTATCGCCCTGCGCCAAATTCCACTCTCAAACCTCGAAACCTTAGATACCTCTTGCTTTGAGCCGCTCCGCAACTTATACCTTCAATTTTCGGAAGCAGATGCCCTACGCATCAAAGAGATAGAAAAAACAACCAACCACGATGTAAAAGCCGTAGAGTATTTTATCAAAGAAAAATTTGAGGCATTAGGCATCAGTGCCTACCAAGAATTTATCCACTTCGGACTTACTTCACAAGATATTAACAACACCGCCATACCACTCAGTCTTAAAGATTATCTTCAACAACACTACTACCCCAAATTACAACAACTCATCAATAGCCTCCAAGAAAAAGCCACTGCTTGGATAGATGTACCTATGTTGGCGCATACACATGGGCAACCCGCCTCCCCTACCCGTTTGGGAAAAGAAATTTTGGTATTTGTAGAAAGGCTACAAAACCAACTCGATGTATTGGTAAAAATACCCCTCACTGCCAAATTTGGAGGCGCAACAGGTAATTTCAATGCCCACGCAGTTGCCTATCCGCACCTGCCTTGGATTGGTTTAGCCAACGAATGGCTTCAACAATGGGGATTACAAAGACAACAACATACTACACAAATAGAGCACTACGATATGCTTGCAGCACTGCTCGACAACGCCAAAAGAATCAATACCATTCTTATCGATTTTGCACGCGATGTATGGCAATATATTGCGATGAACTATTTCAAGCAGAAAATCAATGCACAAGAAGTAGGCTCTTCAGCTATGCCACACAAAGTAAACCCCATAGATTTCGAAAATGCCGAAGGCAATTTAGCCGTTGCCAATGCCCTACTTGAATTTTTGGCGGCAAAACTCCCCATCTCAAGACTTCAGCGCGACCTCACCGACTCCACAGTACTACGCAACATAGGCGTTCCTTTTGCCCATATTCATATTGCTTTAGCTTCTCTAAACAAAGGATTAGGCAAAATAGAACTCAACCCCAATGCATTGCAAAAAGATTTGGAACAAAATTGGGCTGTAGTCGCCGAAGCCATTCAAACTATACTAAGACGTGAAGGCTATCCGCAACCTTATGAAGCCCTCAAAGCACTCACACGTACAGGCGAAGCCATCACACAAACTACCATTACCCAATTCATTGGTACTCTTGCCGTATCAGAAGCCATAAAAGCAGAACTGTACGCCATCACTCCTTACAACTATATTGGTATTCTATAGTAAAAAAAGGGTAGTGCAACTTCTTTTCCGAATACCCTACCCTTTTTTGTAATTAAAAACATTAATAAACGTGCTGACCGCCGTTGATAGCATAGTTCGCACCCGTGATGAAGTTCGCTTTTTCGGAGGCTAAAAAAGATACCAAATAAGCCACCTCCTCAGTACCTCCTAAACGACCCATAGGCACGCCGGGTAGGATTTTCTCTTGGATAATTTTTTCATCTATAGCCTTCACCATATCCGTCATGATGTAGCCCGGTGAAATAGTATTGACCGTAACTCCTTTGTTGGCTACTTCCATTGCCAAAGACTTTGTGAAACCGTGCATACCTGCCTTTGCTGCCGAATAGTTGCACTGCCCCACTTGCCCACGCTGACCATTTACAGATGAAATATTAATAATACGACCAAAACTACGGTCTATCATGCCATTGATGACATGGCGTGTGCAGTTAAAAACACTGTCCAAATTGCTCGATAATACTTCGCGCCAAGCCTCAGGCGACATTTTACGAAATACCCCATCGCGTGTGATACCCGCATTGTTTACCAATATATCAATGCTTCCTATTTCACTCTCTATTTTGGCTATCATAGCCCCTACTTCTTCATAGTTTGCCACATCGCAAGGGTAAAGAGCCACCTCATAACCCTCTTTTTTGAGTGCTTCTGCCCAAGCATTGGCTTTTTCGGCATTGCGATAATTGCCCACTACCCTAAAACCATCATCGATGAGTTTTTTGCACATAGCAGTTCCTAAACCACCCGTAGCCCCTGTAACTAAGGCTACTCGCTTGTTATTTTTGTCCATACTTTTTTAATAGTTGTTTTTGTGTTTGATAATTTTAAATTTTGAAAGAACAAATATAATTTTTTTTAGATATATTCGCATGATTTTTATCAAATAAAAAACTGAGATATATCAATGCAAAATTTAACCCTCGAACAGTGGCAATATCCCATAGGGCGTTTTACGGCTCAGGCACAGTACAACAAAGAAACAATCGCAAAAGGCATCGCCCAAATCAAGAAACTACCTACTGCCCTGCGCGAAGCCGTAGCAGGTTGGAACGATGCACAACTCAATACACCCTATCGTGAGGGCGGTTGGACAGTGCGCCAACTCATTCATCACCTTGCCGATAGCCACAGTAATAGTCATATTCGTTTTCGTTTGGCACTTACAGAGGAAAACCCTACCATCAAACCCTATGAAGAAGCACTCTGGGCTACCCTCCCCGATGCGAAAGAAGCACCTGTAGAATGGTCTTTGCAAATTTTAGAAGGTTTGCACTTGCGCTGGGGCGTACTGCTCGATAGCCTTAGCGCAGACGATTTGCAACGCGGCTTTTTTCACCCCCAAGCCAAAAAAACGATTCTTTTGGCAGAAGCCATTATGTTGTACGCTTGGCACAGCGAACACCACTTAACACATATCACAAGACTCAAAACATTTAAAAATTGGTGAGAAAACGTTATTCATTTGCTTTATTTATACTCTTTATCAGTTTCTTTACTTCTTGTTTGCCCAATGTAGCACCCATGTATTACATTGCTCAAGAAGCAAAAGACTATACTATTTTCCAAGCAGGCTCTTATTGGGTGTACCAAAATGTTGCTACCCTACAAAAAGATACCAACAGCCTCCTGAGTACCAACTTAGTAATGAATACAGCAAGTGTAACCCTCAAATACCAATATGAAAGCCACCAAAGCAAAATGAGAAGTTCGTTTTATCAGGAAAACATGACCTATACCACCGCTGCCAATTGGGGAACAGAAGGCAGAACCATTACAAGGTTCAAATTTGACAACTATAATTGGGACGATAGGTATGTTTTTTTGGCAAATACACCCGTTGGCACAGGCTTGTTAGAGTCTATAGTGTATGCCAATTATTACGAAAAATACGAAGTAGCGGGCAAAACCTATACAGAAGTTCGCGAGTTCTACATCACAGACGAAACAGAACCCATAGACCAAAGAACCCCAAGATATGTATGGTTTGCAAAAAATGTAGGCATCATCAAAAAACGGTTATTCAATGGCGAAACATGGGAATTAATACAACACGAGGTAAAACAATAAACGAATAAAGCAATCAACCTTTATACAATGCCGCCTAACGATTATTTTACTTTCAAAAAATTTACTATTCAGCAGCACAAAACCGCCATGAAAGTATGTACTGACGCTTGTATTTTAGGTGCTTGGGCATCAGTAGAAGGCAAAAAACAAATATTAGACATAGGCACAGGCACTGGTTTATTGGCATTGATGTTAGCACAACGCACTGCTAATGATACTGTCATCAGTGCCATAGAAATAGAACCGAACGCTGCTGCGCAAGCCAAAGAAAATTTTCAGAAAAGCCCTTATCAATCACAAATAAACCTATACGAACAATCCATTCAGCAATTTATTACCGAAGCAAATAAAAACGCCTATGATTGCATTGTAGTCAATCCGCCTTTTTATGCAGCACATCAAAAAAGCCCATCGGAAGCCAAAAATATAGCCATGCATAGCGAACAACTGCACCTACCCGAACTCATTCGTTGTTTTGAGCATTTGCTCAGCCCCGAAGGGCAATGTTTTGTGCTTTTACCCCCTGCCAGTTTTAGTACTTTTGAGTTAGTTGTTCAAAAAAGCACTTTGCACACAGCACGTATTTTGGAAATTTACCACCAAGAAGGCAAAAATATCTTGCGAAAAATTTATGTCCTTAGTCATCACAAAAACACAGCAGAACGCAATCAAAACCATACAGAAATACTTTATATCAAAGAAAACGAGCAATATACGCCTTCTTTTATCCAACTTATGAAAGACTATTATCTTATTTTTTGACCATCTGTAGAATAAAAACACTATATTTGCTTCTCAAAAAAAAGAGCTATGCGCATACTTCATACCGCCGATTGGCATTTAGGCAGAAAAATACACGACATCGATTTGCTTCCCATTCAAAAACAGTTTTTGCAATGGCTACTCCAAACTCTGCAAGACCAACAAGTAGAAATTTTGATAGTCGCAGGCGATATTTTTGACACAGGCACCCCCTCAAATGAAGCACGAAAAGCCTATTATGATTTTTTGACAAAAGCCCAACTTACTTGTTGTAAAAATATTGTTATTGTCGGTGGTAATCACGATTCCCCCAGCAATTTAGATGCCCCACGCGAACTCCTTGCTTCCCTGAATATACACGTAGTAGGAGGCACTACACAACCAATAGAAGATGAAATCATCAATATCAAAGACGCACAACAAAATACACGTTTGGTGGTACTTGCAGTCCCTTTTCTCCGTGAAAAAGATGTACAATATGCTACACACATCAGCGAAGAACGTTCCAAAAGGGAGCAACGCGTAAAAGATGCCATCAAAGCACATTACCACACACTCAGCCAAATAGTAACCCAACGCAATTATCCTACTGAAGTACCCCTATTGGCTACGGGGCATCTTTTTGCCCAAAATAGCGAAACCTCCGAAAGTGAAAAAGACATTTATGTAGGCAACTTAGGGCAAATTGGCGCAGAAGAATTTCCTGAAAACATAGATTACGTAGCACTTGGACACTTGCACCGCCCACAACGCGTAGGGGGCAAAGAACATGTACGTTATGCAGGCTCACCTATAGCATTGAGTTTCAGCGAGATAAAAGATAAAAAACAAGTGCTCATTTTAGATTTTGATGCCCAAAAAAAACTACAAATAAGCCCCATAGAAATCCCTATTTTTCAGAAAATGGTACAAATCAAAGGGAAAAGCATTGAGGAAGTACAAAATAAAATGAAAGAAAAACTATCTACAGAAAGCAAAGAAGAAATATGGATTGACCTACAAATTCAAAGCGAAACATGGCTTTTCAAAGCCGACCAAACCCTCAAAGAATGGGCTAAAACACAAAATACACAATGGCGCATCTTACGTACTATGATTAAAAATACACAAGGCATCAACCCTTTTGCCGCCAATCATCTCCATACACAAACCCTCATTACGCTTACAGAAGAAGATGTTTTTGTGAAATTTTGTGAAAAAAATGCCGTTTCGCCCGATGAAACCAATCAAATGTTACCCCTAATAACATTATTAAAAAATATGAATCTCGAAGATTTATAACCCTAAACCTACTATGAAATTACTTAACATACGCCTCAAAAATCTTCACTCCTTGCAAGGAGAAACTTTCATCGATTTCAGCAATCCGCCCCTTTCAGAAGCAAGCCTCTTTGCTATTACAGGCGAAACCGGGGCAGGCAAATCTACTCTTTTAGACGCCATCACCTTAGCACTTTATGGAAAAACACACCGATACGCAAACACAATCGATACTCAAGAAAATATAATGAGCAAAGGAACAGGAGAATGCTTTGCTGAAATTACTTTTGAGATAAAAAAACAAATCTATCGCGCACGGTGGGAAAACAAACGCGCGGGCAAAAAACAAGATGGAAATATACAATCGGTAGACCGTTTTTTACAAAACTTACACAATCCCACAGAAACCTATACAAAAATCAAAGAAATAGAAAATAAAATAGAAACAGAATTATTACAACTTGATTATGAGCAATTTACAAAATCGGTACTTTTAGCACAAGGCGATTTCAACCGCTTCCTCACCACAAAACCCCAAGAAAGAATAGAGTTTTTGGAAAAAATAACAGGCATTAGTGTATTCAAAGAACTTGGAATGAAGGCTTTTCAAAAAAACAAATTAGAATCACAAAAAATAGCTGACATCAGCAATCAATTAGCCGTCATCAACCCTTTGAGCAAAGAAGAGATAGAAGAAAAAAGAAACGCCAAAACTGCTCTGAAAGAAAAAGAAGAAAAAATCAATATAGAAACCATAACCCCCTTAGTCAATAAAATAGAACAGAAAAAGAAGTTACTCACCGAATTAAAGGATTTGCAAGAAAAACAGAAAAAATTAGATACCCTCATACAAGACGAAAAAACCACTCAACAAAAAAAAGCTGCTCTTGAAAAAGAAATTCAAAATAATATAGGTTTTGCCCAACTCTCCATTGATGATTTGGTAGAAAGAATCAAAACTACTCAAAAACAGAAAGACGAACTCGCCGAAATACAAAAAAAAGATTTTCCAAAAGACCTAAACAGCATTGAGGATTTTTTAGCCCAAAAAAACCCACAAGGGCACGACATCAACCACTTCAATGAGCAAAACGAAAAATACCAAAGATACATTACTCCCTTCAATCACCTACTTCACTACGCCAACGAAATAGAAAAAAACGAAACCCACGAAAAAGCAGAAACCCAAAAAGAACAAATCCTACAAAAAGAACTTGAAACTATAACACAACAAAAAACAGAACTCGCCGAAAAAGTAGAACTTGCCGAAACACTCGTAAAAAGTGAAGAGGAAAACCTACAAAAAGCCCTGCTCATCAGCAAATACGAAGAAGACCGCGCGCACCTACAGCAAGGCGAACCCTGCCCCCTTTGTGGCTCAAAAGAACACCACATAGACTATCTGCCTGAAAAAGGCAACTTAGAAGAAACCCAAAAAAAACTGGAAAAAGCCAAAGAACAACTAAAAAAATACCAAAACGAATACCAAAAAACCAACAACCAAGCTATCCAAAAAAATACTGAGTGCAACAGTGTCAAACTCAATATAGCAAAATATAACCAAAATATTAAAAATGCCATTGATGCTTTCCAAAAGATAAATGCGCACGATTTTGCCAAAAAACCACAAAATTATCAAGATATTAACAAAATAAAAGAAAATCTAAACAAAACAGAAGAAGTCATTGCCGAGAATAAGAAAATTATCAAAAATATTGAGTACAAAACATGGCTTCAAACAGCCACTACCCTTACCGAAAGCATTAGAGAAAAAGAAGAAAAAACCAATGCGCAATTAGCTACCATTCACGAAACACCACCACCCAACGAACGACAAGCCCTTGCCAATTGGGTACGTGCCTTAGAAAAGAAAGCACAAGAATACCAACAACTCAACAATGAAATTCAAAAAATAGAACGCGACATTGCAGGCATAGAAAGCCTAAAAAAAGAAACACAGCAAAATATAGAAAGCATACAGCAAAAACTCAGTAACTACTTTGCCGCCAACCCCGAAGCCTCTTTAGCCTCACTCATACAAAAAACAACAGATGAAATACAAACAGAAAATCATCAATTAGCAACTTTCAGAGAAGAAATTAACCAAATCAACAAAGAAATAGGCTCCATAGAGGCAACCATTGCAAGCAATGAAAAACAATGGATACAAAAAAATGCCCTGACAAAAACATTAGAAGAAAAACAAAAAGAAGGCAAACAATGGGACAAACTGAATAGCTTAATCGGAGATGCAAAAGGGAGCAAGTTCAATGGGTTTGCACAAAGCCTTACCATGGATACCCTGCTATACATAGCCAACGAACACCTGCAAGAACTCAACCCGCGCTATTTATTACAGAAACACGATAAAAAAGAGAAAAATTTAGACTTAGAAATCATAGATTTAGAACAAGCAGGGGCTGTCAGGCTCATCGCAAGTTTATCAGGAGGCGAAACCTTTTTAGTCAGTTTGGCATTGGCTTTGGCACTTTCCGATATGGTAAGCCAAAAAGCACAAATCAACACACTTTTTATTGATGAAGGCTTTGGCACATTAGACCCCTTATCGTTGGAAATAGCCCTTGATGCCCTTGATAAACTCCGCGCAAGAGGCAAAACCATTGGCATTATCTCGCACGTAGAACTCATCAAGAGCAAAGACCGCATACCTACACAGATAGAAGTACGCAAAAAAGGAGGCGGCATCAGCCAAGTAACTATTCTTTAGTTGTTTTGCCTTTTTTGTCAAAACTTACTAATAAAGCAGGAAGTACTATCAAATTGCCGAACATTGCACATATCAATGTTGTAGAGGTGAGCAAACCCAACGCACGTGTACCCTCAAATTCCGAAGCCACAAAAACAATAAATCCGAAGAACAAAATAATAGAAGTATACATCATTCCACCACCTGTTTCTTTCAGGGCAAGGGCTACGGCTTCTGAGATAGATACATTTTCATTTTCACGGAAAACCATTCTATAACGTGCCAAATAGTGAATTGCATCATCTACGGCAATACCAAAAGTAACACTGAAAATCAAAGCAGTACTTGGTTTTAGGGGCACACCCAAATAGCCCATCAAACCCGCCGTGATGAGTAAGGGTATCATATTGGTTAGAATAGATACAATCACAATACGCCAGCGGGAAAATAAAATTGCAATCAAAATACCGATAATGAATATTGCCATCACGATACTCTGTTGCAAATTAGTTACTAAATATTCATTGCCTTTGATAAAAATGAGGGTAGTACCCGTAATATGTGCCTTGATGCCCGAATCCTTAAACACACGCGCCGAAATAGGGGCAATGGCTTTATTGACCAATGAATCCATGCGCAAAGAACCAATATCTGCTACTTTGAGCGAAATACGCAACTCTCGCCCTGTGCTATCTACAAAAGCACGCATCAAACCTGTGCTGTCTTCTCCTTGACTATTTTGCAGATAATTCAACACAAAAGGGCGGTCTTGGTTACTTGGCATTTCGTAAAATTCGGGTAGATTGTTATAATAGGCTTGGCGTGTTGCTTTTACAAACCCAATCACAGATATAGGCACAGAAATCAACGGAATTTTGCTCAGTTCTTGCTCATATTTTTCTACTAATTTCAAAGTACTTGCTTTCATCACACCCTTTTCTTTGCCCGTATCAATCACGATTTCTAAGGGCATAATTCCCTTAAAATTTTTCTCAAAAAAAGCTAAATCTTTTCTTGTTACACTTTCCGCAGGAATATCATCTACCATAAAAGAAACGACTTTGATTTGCAATAAACCTATTACTGAAACGACTACTATCAATAGTGTAACAATATAAGTTACTGTACGATGCTTAAAAACAAGATTATGATAGGTTTTTAGTGAGAAATCTAAAGAAGAACGGTCTAAGTGTTTCAATTCGCGCGGTTTGGGAGCGGGCATATATGCCAAAAGTGCAGGCATCATTACCAAACTCACCACATACGCCGCCATAATCATCAGCCCCGAAACCCAACCAAATTCGCGCAGCACACGGCTATCCATCAAAAGGAATACAAAAAAGCCTACAGCGGTAGTTGCATTGGTCATCAGTGCTACTACACTAATGCGTTGTAAGACCTCTTCTAAGGCTTTCATTTTATCGCCCAATAGTCTATATTCTTGGTGGTATTTATTGAGCAAATACACACAGTTAGGAATCCCAATCACGACCAAAATAGGCGGCAACAATGCCAATACAATACTTACTTTGTACCCAAAGAGGTAGATAGTGCCTAAAGTCCAGATGATGAGAATACATATTACCAACAAAGGAATAATCACCGATTTTAAAGAACGAAAAAAGATATATAGAATAATGGCAGTCATCAACAATGACAAACCCAACAGCAGTTGAATTTCTTTGGACATTTTTTGCGTCATCACGGTTCTCACGACAGGCACACCTGCATAGTGCAACGCAACACCTGTTTTGGCAGTAAAAGCATCACCCGCCTCTATGATACCGTCCATTAATTGGTGTCTGATTTTGGCATCTAACACATCTTTTCGGATAGAAATGAGCAATATATTCGCTCCATTTTCAACATTAATCAGTTGATTTTGGTAAAATTTAAGGTTTTTTGCAAACTTCAATAAAGAGTCAAGTTGCTGCTGATTGCCAATACTTTTAGGAAAAATAGCTTTTGCAATAAATTTTTTAGCCGCTGTATCTTTTGCCAAATATTGCATTCTTGGCAGTGAAAGAACTTGCGTGACTCCCTCCATTTTCGATACTTTATCAGTCAATTCGCGCAGTGCTTCAAAGTTTTTCAACTGAAATACTTTGTCATCTTTCATACCTATAGCCAAAATGTTGGCATCTTCGCCAAAAATTTGTTTGAAACGCTTAAAGTAAATCATTTCCTCGTCGTAGTCAGGCACAAGGCTCGCAAAATTGTAACTCATTTGTACTTGTGAGGCAAAATAGCCCATCAGCCCTGTGATGAGAAAAATAAAAATTATAAAAAATAGTCGGAATCGAAGTATAAAAAGTGCTATTGTTTTCCACATATTAAAATCATAGTGTTAGTTATCAAATATTTTCAATCATTAAGAAAATCTATTAAATCTATTAAAAATGCGAGGCAAATATAAAGTTAAAATACTGAAAAGTAATTATCATAAAATAGAATAAAATGATTATTATAAAAAAATATAAGAATAATCCTATTTTTTATTTCGAAAGATTAACAATCATTTAATATTGAACAAAGTACATTACAATTAAATAAAGCTACCTTTGCACTCAAATTCAATCAAAAAAGTTGAAAATTTTATATGAAAAAAATTCTATCTATTCTCATTTTTATCCTTGCTTTGTGTTCTTCAATGAATAACACATTTGCTCAGGGGGTTACTTCTTCCTCTATGAGCGGTACTATCATCGATGAAACGGGGGCAGGTTTGGCAGGTGCTACTATCATAGCCATTCACGAGCCTACAGGTTCGCGTTATGCAACTACCACCGATGCTAATGGTCGCTACCGATTACCCAATGTACAAGTGGGGGGTCCTTATCGTGTAACAGCGTCTTTTGTAGGCTATGAAACACGCGAACAAACAGATCTTTACCTTAGCTTAGGGCAAAATTACTCATTAGACCTCAACATGAAAGAAGAAAGTGTTTCTCTTGGTGGTGTTGAGATTTATGGTACTAAAGATGATATTTTGAACTCTGACCGTACAGGTGCTGCTACTAATGTAGGGCAAGAGAGAATTCAAGCATTGCCTACCCTTACTCGTTCTATTGATGATTATGTGCGTTTAACACCTCAAGCCAATACAAACCTAAATGCTTCAGGTGGTATTTCATTGGGTGGTGCTAACAACCGTTTTAACAACATCACTATTGACGGAGCTGTTAATAATGACGTATTTGGTCTTTCAGGCACTGGGCAACCCGGTGGTCAAACAGGGGCAACTTCTATCAGCTTAGACGCTATCCAAGAATTACAAGTGAACTTAGCTCCTTATGATGTGCGCCAAGGTAACTTCACAGGACAGGAGGGGGTATCAATGCTGTTACACGCAGTGGTACAAACCAATTGGAAGGTTCTGTATATGCATTTATGCGCAATCAATATTCAGTTGGCGTAAGCCCTACTACTAATACATTAGGTGAGCGTACTTTTGCTAATAAATTCCAAGATTTACAAGTAGGAGCTCGTTTGGGTGGTGCTATCATCAAAAATAAATTATTCTACTTTGTTAATTTTGAAGTAGGTCGCCGTACAGAACCTATTGGCTTCGTACCCGGTGATGGTAACTCTTTAGTAAGTGCTAGTAATGTGGCTACAGTGTATGCACGCGCATTGGCTTTGGGTTATGATCCTGGTAGTGGTACTGAGGACTTTATCAGAAGAAATGAAACCAATAAATTTTTCATTCGCTTTGATTGGAATATCAGCGATAAACATAAAGTTACCCTTCGCCACAACTATAACTATGGCTTCCAATTGGATTTAGCACGTTCTACTACCAACTTCAATTTTGCCAATGGTGCTATCTCTTTCCCAAGTACTACTAACTCTACAGTATTAGAGTGGAGAGCCATCTTAAACAATAAATTCTCTAACAATTTACTCCTTACATATACAAGCATTCGTGATGACCGCAACCCTGTAGGTAGCAACTTCCCTCGTATTGCTGTGCAAGATGGTACTACAAATATTCGCTTAGGACCTGAGGAGTTTTCTGTGCAAAACCGCTTAGACCAAGATATTCTATCATTGACCAATAACTTTGATATGTATTTGGGCAAGCATACATTAACTATAGGTACACACATTGAGTTTTTCCAATTTGCTAACCTTTTCATTCGCGATAACTTTGGTAGCTATACCTATGGTAGTGTAGCAGATTTTGTAAATAATGCACGCCCTCGTAACTTCAACCTAAGTTATGGTATTCGTAATGGCGTTCCCGATGCTACTTTCGTACCCGAAGCACGTTTCAGAGCCGTACAGTTAGGCTTCTATGTGCAAGATGATTTTGAAGTAAATAAAAAATTGAGATTAACGGCTGGTTTACGTATAGATGTACCTTTCATCTTAGACAATCCTGCTGCAAACTTAACTTATAACAACAGCGCGCAAGCTATTGCAAGCGAAACAAGAACTGATAAAGTGCCTGCCTCTAATATCTTGTTCTCTCCTCGTTTAGGTTTTAACTATGATGTATTAGGCGATAGAACTTTACAGATTCGTGGTGGTTTGGGCGTATTCACAGGTCGTATTCCTTTCGTATGGCTTTCTAACCAATTCGGTAATACAGGTACTGATGTAGGTCGTATTGGTGTTACTGTACCTGCTACAGGCACTGGATCTACATTCCGTTTTGCGGCTGACCCCTTCAATCAGTACAACAATGCCATCGGTTCTGGCTTAGTACCTGCCTCTACTACAGAAATCAACGTAACGGATAAAAATTTCCAATATCCTCAAGTATTCCGCGCAAATTTAGCCATAGATTACAAACTTCCTTTTGGTGGATTAATTGCTACTGTTGAAGGTTTGTTCTCTCAAAGCATCAATGCTATAGATTACAAAGATTTAAACTTAGGCAACCCTACTACTTCTGTACCCGGTGGAGATGGTCGTCCTATTTACCCTAACAACGGCTTAGTAGGAGTTGTAGCAACGAACGGAGGTTCGGCGCGTACTTCTTTGAATCCTGCATTTACTAACATTGTTTATTTAGGCAATACTAATCAAGGATATACCTATAACTTTACGGCGCAAATCCAAAGACCTTTCAGAAATGGTATTTCTGGAAGCATTGCTTATAACTATGGCGATGCATTCTCTATAAATGATGGTACAAATAGCCAAGCAGTTTCTAACTGGCGTTTTACACCTAACCGCGAAGGGGTAAATAACCTGAGCCTTACTCGCTCTAACTTTAGCGCAGGACACCGCCTCATCATCGCTGCTACTTACAGAAAAGAATATGCTAACAATAAATTTGCTACCTCTGTAAGTTTATTCTATACACGTCAATCTGGTGCGCCTTACTCTATTACTTATATCAACGATTTCAATAGAGAAGACCTCAGCAACACCACTTCTAATGACTTGATTTATATTCCTAATAGTGCAAGTGAAATCAACTTCATCACCAATACACGTGGTACTGTTACTACTGCTGATGACTTATCGCCTGCTCAACAATGGGAAATATTGAACAACTATATAGAAAACAATAGATTTGCAGAGCGCAATGGTGCTCGTACCCCTACGACTGACCAACTTGATTTGAGATTGATGCAAGAAGTATTCTTTGATATCAAAGGAAGAAGACAAACACTTCAACTTACTTTTGACGTATTCAACGTACTCAATGCCTTAAACAAAGATTGGGGCTTCCAATACTTCGTATCTAACCAAAACTTCTCTCTTATCAACTTTGCTGGTTTCCAATCGGCGACTGGCTTACCTACCTTTACTATCAACCCTCCAAGCAACAACGAATACTTGATGCCGGGTCGTAGTAACTTTGGTTCAAGATGGCAAGCACAATTTGGTATACGCTATATTTTCTAAAAGCCTGTTCAGCACAAAAACCATTTTCCGTAATAGGAAAGTGGTTTTTTTTTATACCTTTGTGAAATTGTTTAAAAGTTAGGTCAACAACGCAAATATGAAACAAAACTTTGCTCGCATTACAGGTTTAGGCTACTATGTACCCGAAACAGTAGTAACTAACCATGATTTAGAAAAACACATGGACACAAGCGACCAATGGATACGCGAACGCTCTGGTATCGTAACGCGTCGCTTCTATACAGAAGGAAAAGACACTGTGTCATTAATGGGTGCGCGTGCCGCCGAAGTAGCCCTCTCAAGAGCTGGACTCAAACCCGAAGACATCGATTTTATTATTTTTGCTACCCTAAGCCCCGACTATAATTTTCCCGGCTCCGGAGTATTGGTGCAAAAACATCTTCCCTTCCGAAATATAGGTGCTTTAGATGTTCGTACTCAATGTACTGGCTTTGTATATGGTATTTCCATAGCCGACCAATTCATCAGAACGGGTATGTACAAAAATATATTGGTAATTGGTGCTGAAATTCAAACCAATATTTTTGAGATGAGTAACCGAAACAGAGATTTTGCGGTGCTTTTTGGTGATGGCGCAGCAGCAGCTGTCGTGCAACATACTCATGACGAACACAGACGCATACTTTCTACGCACCTGCACTCTGATGGGCACTATGCCGAAGATTTGATGTTAGAGCACCCCGGCAGCAATCTTAAAGACCGTATGTCCTCTAAAATTGTAGAAGAAGGAAAACATTTGCCCTTCATGAAGGGGAATGCTGTATTTAAACACGCAGTAACAAGATTCCCAGAGGTAATTATGGAGGCTCTTGATGCCAACCAATTGAGTATCAAAGATTTAAACTTATTAGTGCCTCATCAGGCAAACCTACGCATTTCGGAACATGTACAAAAAACCTTAGGTTTGTCAGATGAACAAGTTTATAACAATATACAAAAATATGGCAATACTACTGCGGCTTCTATCCCTTTGGCTTTTGCTGAGGCTTGGGAAGAAGGGCGTGTGAAAGAAGGTGATTTGATTTGTTTGGCAGCCTTTGGAAGTGGCTTTACTTGGGCATCGGCTCTGCTTCGCTGGTAATTTCAACTTTGCCTAATAAATTTCGCAATGAGGCAACCATTCCTGTAGTTTTTTCATGGTTGCTTCGTTTTTAGTAATAGGATTGCCTGTCAATACTAATCTTTCTAATTGGCTCAGTTGGGCAATACTCTCAGGCAGGCTTATGATTCTATTTTTGCTCAAATTGAGTCGTTTGAGTGTATGCATGGTAGCAATTTCATCGGCAACAAACTTAATTTTATTATTACTCAAATTCAAATCGGTAAGCGTTTCGAGTTGATATAACACTTCTGGAAAAATTTGTAAATGATTGTTGGTAAGATTGATAAGCCTTAGATGGTTCATTGTTTCTAAACTATAAGGCAAACTTTCTAAATGATTTTGTTGTAGGTATAAAATTTTCACCATTTTCATCTCTCCTAAAGCCTCATTGACATTTTTCAAACCCAAACTACCCAAAAATAAAACTTTGTTCTTAAGCTCTTGTTGGCAAATGTGTAAAAAGGCTTCGGGGTAATCAAAACAAAACTTCTTGCCTTTTCCTGTTTTTTGGTAAAAAGTGAGCCCTAAGGCATCAGCCGAAAGGAGCGGGTGTAGTAAATTTTTGAGATACTGCGTCATGGTGGCTTCATTGGGCATATTATAAGCAGTTCTGACGTTGCGTTTCAGGTGCAACACTAAAGTATTGGGTAGGAACTTTTCTAATAATATTTCGCTGATTTGTTTTACCTTTGTGTTATTTTGCCATATATAACACATAATGACTTCGTACAATAATTTTTGAGGTATGCCCGCACCCAGCATAATCTCTAAAGCTAAAAGTTGATTGCTGAGTTCGTTGCTTTGCAACAAATCACTAAGCCGCTCTATCATCTCTTCGGTTTCTTCGTTTTCTTGTGTCAGATAGTACGTCTGTCTTTGTTGTTTTTGCCAATATTCATGAAGGCAATTTTGCGATACAATGGGTAATTGACTTTGTACAATGGTTTTGGTGGCTTTTCGTGGGTATTCTCCTACCAATATATGCGTAGTTTTGGCGTGCATTTTATTTGAAAAATGCAACCCTTTTTCTTCTAATTGCTCATTGAGCCGTTCTACCTCCGTGAATACTTTGCCTGCTACATAAAAATAAAGTTCTTTTTCGATTTGCAAAAAAGGATTTTCTTCGGCTCGTGTATGCAAAAATTCTAAAGCATTCAGTCGTAAAAGTTGGTTTTTATTATTGAGGGCTTCTATGAGAAAATGCCTATTTTCGGGCGTAATTTTGAGAGCCTCATGTTGGTTAAGAAAAAGTTTGAAGTATAATTTTTTAGCTTCGGGTTCGCTGTGTGGGTTATCTATTTTCTGTAATAATTCTGCTATTTTTCGTTCTTTTTCCCCCAAACGATTAAAAAAAGGCGTAAAACCTGCATATAATTTTTTGAGGCACAATAGCGCAAAGTTGTCAGGGAGTTGTTGAATATTGGTATTTTCAATATTAAGAATTTCTAAGTGGCTGAGTAAGTGGATATTATCACTTAGTTTTTGAATGGGTGTATGCTTTATGTCTAAGTATTTTAGATTGCTTAGTTTTTGAATTACCTTATCAGGAATTTGTTGTAAATGTGTATGCTGTAAGTCTAAAAATTCTATTGTTTGCCAAGAGGCTTCCTCGTCGTTAATTTGTTGAATTGGATTATAAGAAAGGATTAGTTTTTTAAGTTGGGGCATTTGTTGAATTTGTGTGGGTATGTGTTTGAGTTTAGCGTCTTGAATGGCTAAGACCTCAAGCTGAGGGAGCGCAAGTAGGAAATCAAAATTTACCCCTTCAGGTAGATGATACATGAAAAGCGTTTCTAAAGCAGAGAGTTGGCTTATTTGCTCAATTTCATTGATTTTATCGCGATAAAAGTTATGATAAATGAGTTCTTTGGCTTGTTCTCGGTGCTCAAGTGCTTCTTTGAGATTATAGAATTTGCTTTTCATTGCCTTGAACTTAATTTTGTTTAACTATAGATTAAACAAAAAATATTGAACAAATATACTACATTACTTTGACTTTTTTCGCTTTTTGTGAAAATTTTCTTGAAAGGGTGCGAGCCCATTTCCCCCATAAGTGTCGCATGAAGGCTGATTGCTTTGAGGGCACTTTCTTGCACTTTTTCAAGCACATAAGGGCTTTCAAAGTTATTGAGGGGTATTTTTAGGTGTACATCTAAGGCTTTATTCATTTCATATTCGCCTTTGATAGTGAAGAATAATATACTACTTGCTAAAGTAGTTTCGGGTAAAATTACTTTATTTTTCGATATAGTAAGGTGGTTTTCTAAGCGTTTAATCTTGATTAAATTTAGGTCGCGGTGCGGAAAAAGCCGTTTTGATATTTTTTGTAAAGGGAAAAATCCTTTTAAAACAAGGTCTTGTAACAACATATCTACTTTTGCTTCCACAGTATTTACCTGCATATTGAGTTGACGGTCAAAATCTGCCTTGAACTTGATATTAGCATCTATTTTCCCCTCTACATTTTTCTCTTTGAGTAAATCTTGCCCAAAATTATCCATTACTTTGAAAAAATGGACTAAATTAATTTTCTTTATATCAACATCAAGATCGACTTTGGAATGCTCTTCTTTGTCTGTTTTTATTTTCATTGTTAAAAAAACCAATCCTTCTAAAGTTTTCATACTTAGGGAATCTATGTGTAGGGTTTTTTCTGTTATACTAAGTCTTGTATGAATGTCTTTACTTATCAATTCTCCAAATTTACAACGCATAATAGTCCCTTTCATTCGTAAGTTGAGCAATTCGGAAATACTTAAATAGTAGGGTGGTATTTTTTTTTGCCAAAGCCCTAAGACAGTTTTTATAATCTCTTTTTCATTGTTAAGAGCCAATATCTCATCTATATCTATGTATTTAGAGAAAAAGGAGGCATTCAAAGTGAGTGTTTGCCCCCCTAAAAGAAAGGAAGAAAAATTTTCAAACGTTCCATAACAATTAAAGTGAGATTTTCCAATATAGAAAGTAAGGTTGGTAACTTGTACATTTTTTTTATCAAAGCTAAACACACCCGAAATTTTGGTGAAAGGCAGCACCAACTCTTTGAAAGTGGCAGCAATTGCATTGGTTTTG
>RDZE01000045.1 GCA_004293905.1 Cytophagales bacterium
GACAGGGGAAAGTATGCCTTTTTCGGTCATCTTTTTAGCAAAAACGAGGCTTCGAACAAGCCCCGTGCCACAGTTTTAGACTAACTTAATGGGTTTGAAGCAATCACCTACGGCTTGAATAATTACCACCCAAACATCGACCTCATCATTGAGTTTTTCTGTAATGATGGCTAACTCTTTGAGCGTGGTTTCATCAAGACGATTTTTTTTATTAGCACGATTAAGCGTCAGGTAAGCGATGTGATTTTTGACTTCTAAAATCCAATGTTCGTAGGCATTATTCATAATTATTTTAATAAAGTTATTCTGAATCTAAAAAATTTTCCTTACAACACAAACGCACTAATTATATTCACTTATTTGAACAGGTTAGAATAATTAATGTTAATTGTATAACTCGTATGCACTCCATCTCCATGCCTTATTATAAAGCCTCTCTCAGTTAATTTATTAAAATAGCTGCGTATTTTTCTTTTATAAGTATCATATTCTCTTATATTCCCTTCAGATTTATGTTTTCTATACCATAATATGTTGCTTGCTTTACTCGCAGTAATATTTTTTTTCTGATTAAATGTATTATATTGGTAAATCAATTGTAGTAGTATTTGTAGGTCTTCAGTAAGAACTTGGTAGTTATTGCCAAATATTTCTAACATTCTTTCACCATAAGAACTTTCCATGAATGTCTTATCTACAACAAAAACGTCATGATATTTTGGACTTTTTAAATGTCTGTGTATCAAACCTGCCTTTTGAAGTTGCAAAATAGCATCTTCATGGTTGTTATCTGATGTAAGTAAAATAGTATAATAACCTTTTTGGTTGAAATATTGTGATTTGTACAAGTAGGTAAAGGCTTCTTTCATTTCTTTGGTAAAAGGGTTGCCTTTTAGTTTTTGTTGTATGTAACCATCATATATCTCAAACATAAGTTCTATGCTTTCGTCTATCAACTTTCCTTTGTTTATAAACAATGAGATAGAATCAACTGCATTGAACTTATAGTAAGGTATATCAATTTTATTCTCAAGGGTAGCTTGGACTAAACCTGCCATACCGTTCCCCAATCCCTCCCACTTGGCAAATACACTTAAAACTTGTGCCAAATTTGGATTGGTTGGTTTAGAATGGGGGATAATTCTACGAAATGGAATCTCATCATCTATTTCTTGGATTATTAATTGGCTTTTAAAGGCACCTGGATTGGATATTTCTATGTGGTTATTAGGTCTTATAACAATTTTTACATAGTCATTTATTTTATAATCCCTGTGTGCGAGTGCGTTATTGATACTTTCACTTATCAGGCTTTCAGGGTACTCTGCTACATCTTTGCCAGAATCATCTCTTACAACGCCTACTTGTATATTTTTGAGAACAAAAGCCAAACCTTGACGCATAAGGTCTAATATATTGCCGCTAAATTCCCCCTTATCATCAGCCGCTTTAGAGGCGGTTTTCAAAAAAGCTCTAACAGTTGCTCTCAAACCTAAAAAAGTAGAAGGATAACTACCACAAACAAGCATTCCTAAAATTGTTACCTCCTCTGTATTTTTCAATAAAAACATTTTTTGGATTAGAAAAGGTATAGCACTTTCTAAGGTAGGTTTGCTATTATGTAACTGATTTTTTCTATTTAATTCATAAATGTAATCATTTACTTTGTCGAGGCTGATGTCTTGAATACTTGCATCTTTTATAGGCAATAGCTCTCTGCGCCCTTTTAGTTCTTCCTTATACTCTTCATGTTTATCTATAGCTTCCTGCGATACTTTTTCATCGCCTGTTATAACACGTCTATAAGCTATGCCATTTAAAAAAGCGTATTTTTTATCCTCTGGAAGTTCATTTACATACAATAAACCCAATCTGCCATCAAGAAAATTTACTATTTCATATTGCAAATATTCAGAAATATCCAGTTCTCTGCCATCTATAGTTGTGAATACTTTCTCCGCCTTTTTGAGTAAGGCTTCATTACTTTCTTGATACCCCTTAAACTCATACTTTTTTGGGGTTTTGTTGTTAATATCCTTTATTCCAAGTATAAGTATCCCGCCATTCGTATTTAGGAAAGCATTGATGCTTTCATAAGCCGTTTTGGACTGAGAAGCATTGGGTAATGAGGGTTTTAACTCATATCTTTCCGTTTCAACTTCTTCGTACTTGCCATTTTCTAAGCAGTACTGCAACTTCGCTAATATGTCCCTTATCGATGTATTCATAAGAAAAGAGTATTTTCCTCCTATCTCAAAGGGTCAATACTTAAGCACCCAAGAAGATATATTATTTTGTTTTTTCAGTGCATTGCTGTACTCATCGGCATCGTTCTTAGTAGCAAAATCGGCGGAGCAAATCCTGAATTTATTGTCTTTATTTACAATTTTTACGGTTTTGAACCCTTTGCTATTAATGTTATTATAGAAAGAATAGGCATTAGCGGTGTCATCAAAACTTGCTACCACTACAAAATAACGCATCACCGGTTTTTTTACCAGTACTTGTGTAGCATTGGCAGGGGCTTTGGGGTTATGGGCGAAGTTTTGCAAATCGCTTTGGGAAATATTGGTGGGTATTTCAGGTAATTCCGCTTCTTCTTTTTGGTTTTTTGTTGCCTTATTTTCTTCTTTTTGGTTTTCTTGTGTAGATTTGTTTTCTTCTTTACTTTCCTTATTTTCTTGTTTTTTATTCTCTACTTTTTGTTCAGTTGAGTTAGAGAAAGAAGCAAAGAGATTATTTTGGTACGCATACCAACTTCCGCCTACCAATGCTACTAATAGCACTGCCCCTATGACATAGCGTGAAAAGGCGGGGTTGCGGCGAATTTCTTCCAAATAATCATTGTCGTTGTTGGTATCGTTGGTAGTTGTATTTTTTTCAAAAACGGGTTCGTAATCGGGTTCTTGCTCTGTTTCTGTTTTTTCTACGGGTTTGTAAAAAAGGTTGGGCAAACCATAGCTTTCCTCTAAAAAATTACTTCCATCATCGGGTTTGAATTCTACTACACCTTGTATATTAAGTGTTAGAATACCTATTTTATCGATGGCGTATTTTTTTTGTATACCCAATTCTATTTTGACTGCTGTTACGTATTTTTGTATTTTTTCTTGTGCATTTTCAATCGATATATTCTCTTTTTCAGCAACAAAAGCCTCTAAAACCCCATCGTTATAACCTGCGGAGGGCTGAAAATAGATGTCTTTATTAGGTGGCACAAAATGGTGTATGCCTGGGTGAATGACACTTCCTTTATAATGACTTTCGAAGTAACCTAACTCAGGTACTAAGATGTTGTCGTGGCTAATGAGCCATTCATAGATGTATTTTTCTATTAGTTCAAAATCAGAAATCATATCCTACTCCTACAATAAAATTTAGCCCTTGTTGGGGGTAATGTAATAAACGTTGATAATTTTGTCCAAATATATTATTTATTTCTGCAAATATATTCCATTTTGTCAATGCTGCATATTCTATTTTCAGGTTACAATCGGCAATGCTATTGAGTGTCAGTATTTCGTTGGTTCTATAGTTGATAGCCCTTGCTCCTGCTACGAAATAAAAATCCAAATGTAAGGATAATTTTTCAATTGGTGTATAAGTGCACCATAAATTACTTTCTAAACTTGGTCTGTGAAAGGCATAGAAGTTATCGGGCAGGATAAATCCGTTGAAAGCTGTTGTAAATCTCAATATCAATTTTTTATATCCTGTGTAGGCTATTTCGCCAGCAATGCGCAAGATATGGCTTTCGTTGAAGGCATAAATGGGATTGAATTTTGCGCTATCGGCGGGTGAGTTAACATAAAAGTACATATTTTTATATTGTGCATAACTGATAGTAGCTTGATAACTAAGCTCAGGTTTTGGCTTCCCGATGATTTTTCCGTAGATTTCGAAGGGTTTATTCACATGAAAGAGTTGTATTTGTGGTCTTAGGAATGGGTTTTCGAAGCTCATTTGCGCGCGTGTAGTTCTTTGGAGGTCGCCTTCTATGCCTGCTACAAACATTAGTAAATCATTGAATCGGTAGCTGGCTTGCAAAAGAGGGTAAAACAGGAAATTGTCTTGTGCATTGAGTGTGTCATTTTGGTTAATGACATTGAACCCTGCTCTGATGTTGAATTTTTGAATTTGGAAATCTATTTGTGGTTTGATGCTCCAGTAAGTTCGTTCTATAGTTTGTGTATTTTGTTGGTAGGGCATAAGCCAGCCTTGCATATCGGTCGTGATTTTTAGGCGTTCGCTCCATTGATAGTCCAATTCGGCACGCAATCCTATTTGGTTTTCTTGGTTCTCGAATCGGTCGCGCCAATAGGTATAGTGCGCCTTTACTTGATAAGTGAGTTTTTTGCCTACCCTTTGGTCTATGAGCCCTGCCTGAAAGTTAAGAAGGTGCAGTACTTGTTTCATGGAGTCTGCTTCGTTGAAGGGGTTATTTTCTTGGAAAGTATATCCATAGAAGCGTTGCATTCGCCTTTGGTATTGTAAGGAGAGGTCTATTTTGCTATTTTTAAGGAATTGATTCCAGTTGGCTCTTATTTCGTGTTGGCTGGCGGCAGAGTATTCTTTTCCTATGGGTCCTCTGAGCGATGAGAGGTGTTTTCCGTAGAGTGAATAATAGTTTTTGGGCGAGGTTTTGTGTTCGTAGAAGGCTTCGGCATAGGTAGTTTGGTAGTTGCCTACACCTGCACGAAGATAGCCTTTGGTGAATTTTTCTATGGTCATTATCTCTTCGGGGGCTTCGTCTTGTGCGGCGGCGGCGGTAGAGTCTATTTCTTCGCCTTCGTAGTCTACGGGGTCAAATTGATAGGTAATGGTAGGGCTGTCGAACTTTACCACTTGCGGCGTTATTTTTTCATACATCTTGGTTTTGGGTGGTAGTTCTATGTTGATGTCTTTCTCTATAGTAATGTCTTTGTCTTCTATTTCTCCTTGTGCATAAGAGATTGTTTGGGCTATATTGAGGTATATAGCAAGGGAGAATAGTAGGTAAAAAAAGGTTTTTATTATTTTCATGCGTTTTTGGTAATCATTAATAAGGTAGCAATAATATGTTGGCAGGGACCTTGTCGTAGTTTGTTTCGTCTGTAAAAACTACAGGTACATTGAGCAAGTTTTACTCTGCCATCTAAATCTAATTGTAATGCGATTGAGTAGTCATTTTTACCTTTTACGGTGGCTTTGTATTGGGTGAGTTGTGCGTCTATATTGTTTTTTTCTGTGATGAGTACTTTATTTTCTTTATTGAGGCTAATGGCATATCGTATTCTTTCGTCTTCCTCAGTATTGGGTGAAAGCTGTATGTCTTGTTGTAGAAGTTGCCTCCATCGGTACTGTTCTGTGAGATGGTCGTACATGGCTTGTCCTTGTTTGCAAAGTTCTTGCAGGGCTTTGGTTGCGGCATTTCGGCTGATTTTCAGGCTTTGGCTTACTTCTTCGGGCGATATGGCTAATTTTTGTATGAGTATATTTTTGACCTGTGTGAGGTCTACTTTTTCTGTTGTGCCAGAAGAGGCTAATAGGTCGAAACTGGCTTTTTTTGCCCAATCGTTGTCTGTCCAGCCTGATAGCCCAAGGTCGAATCGATGTTCACCAGCGATGATAGTCCAATAAGAGGGCATACCTGTCCCTAAGAGTTTGACCCATATTTTATCGCTGTAGGGCAATAAATCTTTGAGTACTTCAAGTCTTCGTCTTCCCCAAATTTTGACTTCGGTGTCTTCCTTGCCTTCGTAGTGGTGAGTATCATTGATGATGATGCCCCAAGGGTCTATTTGTATTTGTATGGGTTGTCCTTTTTTGAGGATAAATTTTAGTGAGCGAGGGCTTTGTTTTTCTCTTTTTCTATCTAAAATAGCCAATACATCAGCGATTGTGCTGGTACTGAGTGTGATGGTTTTGCCTTCTAAGGTGGCGGCAGATTGCACTTGTAAAAAGCCTTTCACCCAACTTTCGGGGAGGTCTATTTTTTTCTCTATTGCTGTGTTGAGATACGTTCCTATTTCTACTTTTTCGAAAGCGACTTTGAGCCATGCGGGTCTGTAACTACGCACTCTGTAGAGTTCATCGGCTAAAATTTGGCTAAAATCTATGTTGGTAGTGCCATAGTCCGTTTTGCCAAAGGTTTCGAGCATGTGGCTGGGGATAGACACGCGCCCATAGGTAGATTCGTCTAAGGAGAAGGCTTCAAAGATGACTGCATCGGGGTGTACGCTAATGACGGGGTCTAATACTATCCATTTTTCGCGGTCGTGTTGGTAGAGCCATTTGAAGTATTCTCTCTGTGCTTTGTTGATTTGGGATTGTATGGGGTTAATAATTCTTTGTATCTGTTTTTGGCTTTGTTTTAGTTTTTCTCTTTTCTGTAATAATTTTATTTTTTCGGGGTCTATTCCTTTGAGGTTTTGGGGCAGTTCTTCCCAATATCTTTCTACAACCCAATCTTGGTAAGCGGTATGGTCGGGGCGTGGTGTGCGCCAATCGCCTTTAACTACTAAGCGCAATGCGAGCATTATTCGGGCATATTGCAAACTATTTTTTATGAGCGCGTTGAGGTTTACGGGGTTGCGGTGGGTTTCGGCAGCAAAGTTAAATTGCATTCCATCGTTGTGATGGTGAGCGGTGCTGGGGCGTGCATAAGATTGGGTAACTTGCATTGTTTTTATGGGCTATAAAAGTTCCTATTCACAATATTAAGGAACATTTGCAAAAAAACAAAATAATGATAGATGATTCTTGTTTTAGCCCAAAACCAACGTTTGAATGGGTTGGCTTTGGGCTTTTATGGTTTTAGAGGTTGCCTCTGAGGTCTTGCTCGCGTTCTATGGCTTCAAAAAGTGCCTTAAAGTTTCCTTTTCCGAACGATTTTGCGCCTTCGCGTTGAATGATTTCATAGAACAATGTGGGGCGGTCTTCTACGGGTTTGGTGAATATTTGTAGTAGGTAGCCTTCGTCATCTCTGTCTACTAATATATTGAGTTCTTTCAGTTTTTGTATGTCTTCTTTGATGCTGCCTACACGTTGTGTAAGGTCGTCATAATAAGTGGCGGGGACATGTAAAAACTCTACGCCGCGGGCTCTTAGTTCGCCTACCGTGAATATGATGTCATCGGTAGCAACGGCAATGTGCTGTACTCCTGCTCCTTGGTAAAAGTCTAAATACTCTTCTATTTGTGATTTTTTGACACCGTCTGCGGGTTCATTGATGGGGAATTTGATGTATCCGTTGCCATTAGAAACCACTTTTGACATCAGCGCGCTGTATTCTGTGGAGATGTCTTTGTCGTCAAAAGTAAGTAAAAGTTGGAATCCCATTACTTTTTCATAGAACTCTACCCATTTGTTCATTTCACCCAATTCTACATTGCCTACACAATGGTCTACGTGTTTGAGTCCTATGCTTTTGGCGGCGATGCCTTTGCGCGCTACAAAACCCGGCATAAATACGCCTTTGTATTTGCTTCTTTCTACAAAAGTATGAATGGTATCGCCATAGGTTTGTATGGAGGCTATTTTTATTTCGCCCCATTCGTCTTGTAGGGTGGTAGGTTTCATTACTTCTACTGCGCCGCGTTGCATGGTTTCATAGAACGATTTTTCGGCATCTTCTACCCATAAGGCTAAGACTTTCACGCCATCACCGTGTTTTTCTACGTGTTGAGAGATGGGTGTATTGGGGTACAATGAGGTGGTGAACACCAATTTTATTTTACCTTGTTGGAGTACATAAGAAACGCTATCACGCTTACCTGTTTCGGGTCCTTGGTAGGCGATGAGTTCATAACCAAATGCACCCTGATAGTAATAAGCGGCTTGTTTGGCATTGCCTACATAGAATTCTATGTGGTCGGTACCTAAGATGGGTAAAAAATCTTGTTCCATTTTCTTAAAAAAATTTAGTTATTTGTTGTTTTTTAGGCGTTTTTTAAAATTTTTCATCGAGATAGTAAAATTAGGAATTTTTTTTGCAATAAGAAAATGAAAGTTTCCAAAACCTTAAAATTTTTGTCAAAAATGAAATCTCAAGAATTAAACAAACAGTTGCTCCAAATTATCGACAAACGCATTGCACTCAATCAATTGTCTTATAATGATAGTCAGTATGATATTTTAGAAGAGGAATTACACCGCCTCGAAGACGGTTTAATGAAAATCTATGGCAAGGAGTTAGAGAGGATTATTCAGACGGTGCACCGTTTGTATTGCCCTGAAAGCGAGGCACTTTCGCCTATTTCGTATTTAGCCAAAGAGTATGAAATAGTGGATAATGAGGGCGAAAAAGACTATGAAATAGTAGACCACCATCAGGGTTTGCCTGTAAAAAGCCGTAAACATGGCGAGGCTTTTTTGGTGATGTTGCCCAACCCTCCGCGTATGTTGATGATTGCACGTGGCGGCACTCATGTAGAAGAAGTTTGGAGTGCTGATGATTTGCTGGAAGGGGCTGTGGTTTGGTAGTTTTTATAGCTGGTTAAAATTGTTTTTTTATCATAATTTTTATAGAATGGTTGGTTTTAGTCCTAATCATTCTATTTTTGTTTAGATTGTTATTTTTCCTGATAAAGTGCTTTACGTATTTCGTAGGTAAGTGCATTGAGAAATTCGCGGTTGGGTTTTTCGGGCAGGTTAGATTGTTCAAAGGCTTTTTCCATTGCTTTTCTTTTTTGCTCTGCCATCTCTAAAAGTGCTTCGTATTCATAATTACCCGCTTTGATTTCTAAGAGAAATTCGCGGTTGGGGCGTTTTACATTGATTTTGTTTTCAGTAGCTATTTCATGCGCCATTTCTAAGAGGCGAAAAACATGCATCATATTTTTGGCATCATAATTTTTGCCGTGCGATTTTGTGTTTTGGTATCTTTCTTCGTTTCTTTTTTCTACCCATTGCCAATATTCGCGGTGCTCTTTGCAGTAGGCAGAGTAGCCTTCTTTGTTGAAGTATAAAAAAGCCATTGGTTTGAGTTCTTTGGCTACACTACTCAGTGATACTTCGGTGGCGTTTTCTTGTTTGATGATGCCATTGAAATTTGCTTGTTTATCATAGTAAAGTCCATACAAGTTTTTCATGTGGGGTATGCCCACCAAACCGCAGTGTTCGGGTTGCCATTGGTTGTGTTCAAGGAATGCCAAAAGAGGGATTGCTCCTTGTTCATGATTGATGTAGCAAAAATGCAGTAGATTTTTGCGTTCGAGAGTCATGGGGTTGAGTATTTTTTTATTGAGCCCTTTGGCTTTTTTGATTTGAGTATAGGCAAATTTTCCGAATGTATCTTTACAAAGACGCGAAAGCACTGTGGAAGGCTCTATGCATTGTAATATGGGGTGTTTAAAAATCACATGTTCGCTGGGTGTATTGAGTAGCTCTAATATATTTGGATTGTTAAGGCTTAATAGCTCCATAAATCTACGAAATTCATAAAAAACGACATCGTTGGTTTCATTGCTTACTTGGGGGGTGTATTCTAAGCCATAAAATTCTTTTTGGCTGAGCAAAAAAACGCCCTTTATATCTGTATCAGAAGTAGGCGTATCTAATCCGTAGGCTTTACTGCCACTGATGCACTCTAAAATAATTTTTTGATTTGTATTGACTGGTCGAGTTTGCATTTTTTATTAGCTGATGGTTTCTATAAAAAAAGTGGTAAGGCTTTGTTTTTTTCCTTTGGCACTTGGCAATTTAGAGGCTTCTTTTTCCGCTTTCTGAAGTATTGCACTCATAAATTGGTAAAGTTCTGCCTCCCATTGATGCCAATAATCTTCGTTTTTTGTGGCTTTAAGATTGATGAGTGTTTCAATAGTAGAAGTAATATGGGTGGGTATGCCTAAGGAAGTAAGCATTTTTGGAAAAAAAATAGGCGGCATGTTGTCTTTTTCTAATATCCATTGGCAGGCTACTGCGGCGCGGAGGGCATAGAACAATGATTTTAATTTTAGGGGTTGTAATGTATTCCACTGCGCTATAGTGTTTTTTGCCATACTCAAATAATGGTACAAAGCCGCTATTCTTGAGTAGTGTTGTGCTGCCAAAGGTTGTATTTTTTCTAAAAAAGTGGGCTCTGCATAGTAAATCATAGGCGATTGTAACCTTTCCAGAAGCGAAATATTAGATTTTTTGAGCAATAAAAGTGCTTTTCTCAAATCCCAGCCTGAAAGGTCTATGAGTCCTTCGTCTTTCATCTGTGTTATATCGTCTTTGGGTGTTTCTAATTGTAAATACCAATCGCGGTGGTGTTTATAGATAAAACGTACATCATAATCGCTATCGGGCGAAGGAAACCCCCAAGCCCTTGAGCCTGTTTCGCAAGCCAATAAGATTTTGATTTTTTTTGTTTCTTCTAATTGAGTAAGGTGTTGGATAATGGTTGTTTGCATCGTTGTATATTTTTCTACATTTCCCATCTTGGAAGAGGTTGTTGGGTAAGTTCGACAAATTGTTTTTGTTGATATTGGTAATAGGCAGCAATGGCAATCATGGCGGCATTATCGGTGCAATATTGAAAATCGGGGATATAGGTGTGCCATTGTTTTTGCACTGCCAAAGTTTCTAAACCTTTTCTCAAACCACTATTGGCAGCTACACCGCCTGCTAAAGCGATGTGCGAAATTTTATACATATCGGCAGCTTTTTTCAGTTTCTGCAAAAGGACATCTACTATGGTTTGTTGTATGCTGGCGCAAATATCGGCTAAGTTTTCTTTGATAAAATGTTCATTTTTACGGGTTTGGTCTTGCAAAAAATAGAGAATAGAGGTTTTTAGACCACTAAAGGAAAAATTAAGCTGTGGAATTTCAGGTTTGTTAAATTTGAACTTTTGTGCATCGCCTGTCTGTGCGTATTTATCTATCAAAGGTCCTCCGGGATAAGGCAATTGTAACATTTTAGCGGCTTTGTCAAAGGCTTCGCCTGCGGCATCGTCTAAGGTTTCGCCTATGATTTTCATCTTCAGGTAGTCTTCTACCAATACAATCTGTGTGTGCCCTCCGCTGACCGTAAGGCATAAAAAAGGAAAAGGAGGAAAAGGCTCTTCGATAAAATGCGCCAATATATGCGCTTGCATGTGGTGCACCCCTAAAAGGGGCAGCCCTAAGCCCAACGCCAATGCCTTTGCAAAAGAACTACCTACCAATAAAGCCCCTAATAACCCCGGACCCTGCGTATAAGCAATGGCATTTAATTCTTTTTTATGTATATTTGCCACGCGGAGAGCCTCCGAAACCACAGGAATAATATTCTGTTGGTGCGCACGTGAGGCTAACTCAGGCACAACGCCCCCAAATTGCTCGTGAATGGCTTGTGTAGCAATAATATTGGAGAGAATTTTGCCGTTATGAAGTACTGCCGCAGAGGTTTCATCACACGAAGATTCAATAGCTAATAAGACAACAGAAGAAGACATGATTAATGAGAAGCGTTTATTTGAAGATATGGTTTTGAGGGAGCAAATATCCGAAAAAAAAACCAAATTCATTACTTGGGCAGAGCGCGCCACAGGCAATTTACCGCCTAAAAAACTCACGCGCCTACAAGTTTCATGGCGATTTCTCAAAAGAGCCTTCCATTTAGTACGAAAAGGCATTTACACCACTGCCAAGTATGCCACCGTATTAGGTGTTTCGTTGATTACTTTCAATGTGATTCTCATTCAATTTGCTTTTTACCAAACGTTACTGTTCAACCAAGTTGCTCATTATTTTTCAGAAAAATTACAATACAACATCACTTTCAAAAGTGCTTATGTAGACATTATCAGTGCGCGCCTTCGCTTCGAAGACCTCAAAGTAATAGATAGACAACAACGCCCCCTACTCGATGCTCACGAGTTAGTCATAGGATTAGACTATTATAAAATGCTCAATGATGGCAACATACGCATAGAAAGTCTTAAACTGCGTAAAACATTGGTCAATTTTGCCGTAGATAAAAATGGCAAACTCAATCTAAATGATTTTATAGACAAAATAGATGCACTAACACCCCCTCGCGACCCTAACAAGAAAAAAGAACCCTCCGAATTTAGAATCATTGCCGTAAAATTAGACGACGTAAATTTTAACTACCTCATAGAAACCAAAACAAGACTTAATAAACAAGCCTTTGACCCAAGCCATATAGAAATACAACACATCAACGCCGAAGTAAAAGACCTCCGCAACTTTGCCGATACTACCGAAATGCAAATCAAGCAATTGAAAGCATGGGAAAAAAATGCAAAACTGAATCTCAAAAATCTAACTGTAGATTTCAGACTGACTGACCAAAGTATGGAGTTTCAAAAATTGCTCTTAGAAGCTAATAACACAAAACTAACTAATCATCTTGTCTTTCGTTTTAAAGACATAGGCGACCTGAGCGATTTCGTAGAAAAAGTAAACATAGATGCCCGCCTCCGAGATACACAAATAGACACCGATGACATTGCTCTTTTTGCCGATGCATTAGAAAAATACAAAAATGACCTTTGGAAAATTGATGCCAATTTCAAGGGTAAAGTCAGTGATTTTGTGCTCCAAAATGCTGATATTCGTTTAGGAAGAATGACACGTTTCCAAATTCCTACGCTGAAAATGAAAGGATTGCCCAATCCTGATGCCCTCGAAATAGACCTCGCCCTGCAATCGCCCTCTTTTTGGGGACAGGACATAGCCGTTTTTCTTGATAACCCTACCCTAACAGACTTACTCAATAAACTTGGAAAAGCACAATTAGAAGCCGACTTTAAAGGCACTACCCAACAATTCGAAACCCAATTAGCCCTACAAAGTGAAGCAGGTAATTTGGAAACAATCGCTAATATAGACCTTAGCAAAGAAAATTATAAAGCAAATTTAACCACCGAAAACCTTAATCTTGGCGAATTACTCAATGACCCTACCTTTGGAAAAGCAAACCTCAAAGCTGAAATAGAAGGACAGGGTTTTTCGCAAGAAACTGCGCACTTTGCCTTAGACGCACAAGTAAGCACGCTCGATTTTAATGCTTATACTTACCAAGATATTCAAATTGACGGTGAATTTGCTAAAAATCACTTCGAAGGCGATTTTATCTCCAAAGATAAAAACTTAGACCTTGATATTATAGGCGAAATAGATTTTAACAAAAACAATATAGAGATAGGAAAAACACCGGGTAAGTTTGACTTTCAAGCCAATTTCAGACATATAGATTTGCAAAAACTCAATTTTTCGCCCGATGAACTCATACTCGTTGGCAAACTCAATGCCGATATGAACGGGTTAGACTTGGACAGTTTAGACGGAAAAGTAAGTTTCAGAGAAGGCTTTTTGGTGTATAAAGGAAAACATTTAGACCTTAGAGATTTACAACTCAATGCAGGAAAAACAAACCAAAACAAGCAAAAAATCATAGAAATCGTTTCTGACTTCATCAAAATAAAATTAGCAGGTAGTTTCTTCTTTTCCGAACTTTTCCAAGACATTCCTACTATTCTTAATGAATACATGATTGCCTTCAGAAACAATGCCGAAGAAATAGAAAAATACTACCAGCAGAAAAATAAAAAGCAAAAAACAAGCACCCCGCCAAGACCTTATGCTTTGGAATATGTTATCAATGTAAATAATATCAACCCTGTATTAGCACTCTTCCTCAGCAATGCTCATATATCGCACAATGAAGAAATAAAAGGCAGATTTGATAAAAATCAACACTCTACTTTCAACCTCTTCACGAACAAAAACAACTCCATCGATACACTTTCTTTTGGCAGCAATTACCTTTTTAATACCGACATCAATATCAATGCAAGGCAGAAAGGCGATACCGCACAAGTATTCTCTAAGGTGCAAATCAACTCCCAAAAACAACGATTCTCAGATACACACACCGAACAAATGTTACTTTTGGCAGATTGGCATAAAAATAAAATAGACTTCGAAGCCAAAATACAACAAGCCGATAGCAGCGGCAACTATGCCGACCTCTTAGGAACACTCACCTTAGAATCTGAATTTGTAAAACACCTCAATTTCAAACCTTCTCATTTTAGCCTTTTGAAAGAAAAATGGGCAATTAATGAACACAACGAAATACTATTAGATGAAGATAAAATAGAATTTATCAACCTCGATTTTCACAAAGTAGAAGACCCCTCCTCCAAAATACTCATGGAAGGGCTCATTGCAGAAAAAATCAATGAACCACTGCGCATCAGCATAGAAAATATTGATATTAAATCTTTTACCAATCTATTTGGCATCAATCTCAGCGGATTGCTCAATGGCGAATTTCTTGCCCGAAAACTCTACCAAACCCCTGAAATAGACAGTGATTTTACCTTAGAAAACATCACTATGGACAATGATTTCCTCATTGGCGATGTCTTTGCAAAATTACAATGGAATAGCGAACTCAACCGATTCATCATCGATGCCGAATTAGACCGCATGCGCAATGACGTGTTAGATATAGATGGACACATAGACCCTAACGATACCAAAAACGCGCTCAACCTTGATATTGTACTCAAAAATACCGACCTCGTGCTCATAGAGCCCTTCACTGTGGGCATATTGAGCGATGTCAGCGGTGCTGCCAAAGGAAAACTCACGCTCAGAGGCGAACTCACCAAACCCAATGTATTGGGCATGATAGAGTTTGTAAATGGCTCATTACGTGTCGATTATCTCAATACTGTATATACTTTTAATGACCGCATCTATTTCGAACCCAATGCCATTACCTTCAAAAGTTTCTTTTTGACAGATGAAAACAAAAGAAAACTTAGCCTCAATGGACAACTCAACCATGACGGTTTTACCAATATATTAGCCGATCTGGAAGGGAATTATAAAAACTTTATGTTCCTTGATAAACCAGAGCAAAAAGGAGAACTTTTCTATGGAAAAGCCTTTGCTACAGGTAATGTAAAAATATTTGGCTTACTCAATGAGCTAAACATAGATGTTACGGCAAAAAATGAAAAAAATACCAAACTTTTCTTGCCCTTAGAAAGCGGAAATGAGGAAGTACAACAAAGCGACTATATCATTTTTGTTACCAAAGACGAAGACAAAGACAGCGTAGCCCTTAGCACCACTGCCAAAGAACTCAACTTGGGGGGACTTTCGCTCAATTTTAACTTAGATGTAAACCCAGAAGCCAAGTTAGAAATCATTTTTGATAAAAAAGCAGGTGATATAATCAAAGTAGAAGGTAACGGACAAATAGAAATGAAAGTAACGCCACAAGGTGATTTGACAATGCTTGGGCAGTACAACATTACCAAAGGGAAGTACAACTTTACGCTCATGAACCTTGTCAATAAGGGTTTTGATATTATGCCCGGCAGCCGCATCACTTTTGCGGGCGATGTGTACGAAACGCTCATAGATGTAACAGCACGCTACAGACAAAGAGTTTCACTCAGTCCCTTAGTAGATAAATCCTCAGTGAGCGACCCCGAAAACCCTACCTACAATACACGCGTTTTCGTAGATGCACTTATGCAACTTAAAGGCAATATGTTACAACCCGAAATTGCCTTAGGATTAGACCTCAAAGAAGCTAAATTAGCCCAAAACAGTACATTGCAACAAGCCGTAGCAGATTTAGAAAGCAAAGTAGCCGCCGATGAGCAAGAACGAAATAGGCAAGTTTTTAGCCTGATTCTTATGCAAAGCCTTGCCCCGCCTAACTCTTTTGGTGGAGTAGGTACAGGTGCAACAGGAAGCCTCAGTGAATTACTCTCCAATCAGCTCAGTTCTTGGATTTCGCAAGTAGATGAAAACCTTGAAGTAAATCTTAATATAGAAGAATCTCGCGTAAGAGTCCGCTATAGTTTGTTCAATAACCGACTGCTTATCACACGTGATGGCTCTTTTAGTAATGATAATAGTGCCAATGCTGCTGCCAATGCCATCGGTGATTGGACGGTAGAGTATATGCTTACTGTTGATGGAAAATTAAGAGCAAAAGTATACAATCGTAACAATCAAAATCCTTTGGGTACATTCAATCTCAACAATCAAAACTCCTCTACTACTGCGGGTATCAGTTTGGTATATTCCCAAAGTTTCAATAAATTGAAAGAGCTTTTTGATGTGAAGTTCAAAGAAGATAAAAACGATGATGACAGTGCCCCTAAAGGTAAATAAAATCACAAGAAAATTACTTTTTCACTCGCATTCAATATACCCTTAGCAAATGTCCGCGCGGTTTGGTCTGCCAAACGCATCACATCAGGGTTGCGATATTTTCCTATCAATTGTTGTATGATAGCCAATGCTTGTTCTTGGTTAATCAGATGCCCCGCGCTGATACAAATAGGCTTTGTATTACTTTGCGACCTAAGCATATACCCTACAATGCTTTCCTCTAAACGAATGGCTTTGTAACTCATTGCCTCTTCCGAAGGGCTTTCATAGGGCAATAAACTTTCTTTGGCACAACCAATCACGGTTTTTTGCAAAGCCACCCCAAGCCAACATGCTAAACCAGCCTTGCGTGGGTGTGCAGTCCCTTGCCCATCTACTACAAAAATATCAGGCAAAATAGTTTGTTGAGAAATATAACGTTCGATAAATGCTTTCAATACAGGTCCTTCTTTGAATGCAAAGTATTGAGGAATATAAGGTGCATCGGTTTGCGTTTTCCACACGTAGTGTTTGTAGTTTTCTTTTGCACCCAATGAAAGCACTGTAGCCGCAACATAGGCATCATTGCCCACATATTGCACATCTAAGCCCATCACATAGCTATTTTCAGTATAATGCTTGACAACTATATTTATTTCGGAAGCAAGTTTTCTCTGCGCCTCCTGCCAAGCATCTACCTCATTAGTGCATATCTCCTCCAAAGTATTTCTCCTCGATAATGTCTGCTTTCTCGGCTATTTCCGTAATGATGTATAAAAGTTGTTCTTGTGCTGTGTATTCTACCAAAGGACTTGCCTGCACAATAAGCGTTTCGCAGGGCGTACCATCACGTTGTCGGTCATTGACGATGGCTATAGTAGTATAGATACCATAACGCGCATCGCGCAGAATGCCTGCAAAATCTGTTTGCTCATTGATGATACCACAACGACTATTGAGATAAAAAAATTCTTTATTCTGTGTGGGGTCTAAGCCTACACTCCCATATACATATTGGTAGCGAATAGAGCCATCTTTGAGTTTGAGTGGCACATCTATCAAATAAGCCCCAGAGGGCAATTCTTCAAACTTTGTTCCGAAGCGTTGGGAGGCTTCTTGCATCATTTTTTTGAGGTCTAATGACATAAGAATAGGTAAAGATTTTCGTCAAAAATAGATAAAATTGTATAAAATTCAAAAAAATAAGTGAATAAATTGTATAATAGTTTTACTATTCTAAAAAAAATTAATACTTTTACATTGAATTTAACTGTTGAAAAATATGTCTTTTGCTATCGTCAAAATTAATGTTAATGAAAAGCTGTACTTACGCGACCCTGAACAAACACAATTGGGCAAAAAAATCATCAATCAAAGTATCCGCCTTATAGACGAATTGGGTTTTGAGGCTTTTACTTTCAAAAAATTAGCCAATCGTATAGACTCTACTGAAGCCTCTATTTATCGCTATTTTACTAATAAACATAATTTATTGGTGTATTTGGTTTCTTGGTATTGGGGTTGGTTAGAGTATCAAATTGACTACCAAACACACAATGTAGAAGACTCCAAACGTTGTTTGCAAATAGCCATCAAAATAATCAGTGAAGCCATTCATTCAGATAGTTCCTTGCCTTATATCAATGAAGCCGCTTTGCATCGTATTGTAGTTTCTGAGTCTTCAAAGGCATATTATACCAAAAATGTAGACAGTGAAAATACAGATGGTTTTTTTAGAAGCTACAAATCACTTTGCGCCAAAATATCTGATTTGATATTGTCAGTAAAGACCAATTATCCTTATGCACATGCTTTGTCTAGTACATTATTAGAATCGGCACACCAACAAGTTTATTTTGCACAGCATCTTCCTTCGCTCACTGAAGTTCGTTTGCAAGACAAAAACCACGATAAATTGATTGCTTACTTAGAACATTTGGCATTTACACAATTATCATTAGCATAAAAAATGAGATTTCTTTTTACGAAACCTCATTTTTTACTATAAGCACATCAAATGTATTAAGCGTTTGTTTCTATTGATTTGTGCGCATATTTTACATGCAAGGGTACTCCTTTCAAATCCCAAACCAATCCCAACCAAGAGAGTACTTTTAATACATAGTAAGTAATATCTATTTCCCACCAAAAGAAACCTTGTCTTGCAGTAGCTTGGTAGTAGTGGTGGTTGTTGTGCCAGCCTTCGCCCAAAGTAATAAGGGCTAACCAAACACTATTGCGCGATTCGTCATCGGTTTTATATCTTTTTCTACCTATTTTGTGCATCAAGGAATTGATGGAGAAAGTACCATGATAAAGTAATACTGTACTAAGAAAGAAGCCTACTACTAAGGTAGACCAACCCTCTGTGAGCAGTCCTTCCCAAGAACCTCCATTCACCAAGCCACCTGTAAACCATACCAAAGCACCTAAAACAGTAGGAGGCAAGAGGTAATTTTTGTCTATCCAGCGAATTTCTTTGAATTTGCTAAAATCACCAATGATTTTATAGTTAGTCGTGATAAAATCATTGCTCAAAATCCAACCTACGTGCGAATACCAAAAACCATAAATTTTGGCAGAGTGTGGATCTTGAGGTTGGTCGCTGTGTTTGTGGTGGTCGCGGTGGTGTGCTGCCCACCAAAGTACGCCTTTTTGCGCTGAAGTTTCAGCCCAAAATGCAAGCATAAATTGGAAAAAACGTGAGGTTTTGAATGTACGGTGAGAAAAATATCTGTGGTAGCCCGCTGTTACAAAAAACATGCGAACAAAATACAAGGCAAAGCAAAGAATCCAATCAAATAAAGTGGCACCCGTCCAAATAAGGGCTATAGGAACTAAGTGGATAAAAACTATCCCGATACTATTAGTCAAACGAACTCTATCGCGTTTTTCTTTTACAATCTCACTGCTGCTACGAACAGAGGTGTCGATTTTCGAAGAGGTTAGATGTTTCATAAAATGTAAAAATGAATAATAAAATAAAAAGACGAATAAAGTTAGGTAAAAATTATTCAAAAGTAAAATATTATTGATTATTTTGTTTAAAAAAGTGAAATAAACATGGAAAATATGGTTTTTAATGGTAAAGTTGTATATCAACAATTAGGTACAGGATTTTGGGGCATCGTTGCTGAAGATGGTCAGAAATACAAACCCGTACAGATGCCCGCTGAATTGCAGAAAGAGGGTCTAAGTGTTTCGGTAGAAGCACGTGAGGCGCAGGCGCAAATGTCTGTATTTATGTGGGGGAAAAATATCGAAATTCTGAGTTTTAAGATTTTAGCTAAATAATAGCTAAAAAAAACTATAAGACGTTATCCATCTTATAGTTTTTTTTGTTAAGAAAATTTTCAGTTGCTTTCTTTAGCCCTCTGTATAAAAATCTTCTATCTCTTGCTTGTAATTGGCAGTGATGACTCTTCGCTTCATTTTCATAGTAGGCGTTAGTTCATTGCTTTCTATAGTCCATTCTTTGGTAAGCAGTTTGAATTTTTTGATTTTTTCTACTTGCCCAAAAAACTCATTCATTTCATCTACTATCCTTTGGTATTTGGCAACTACTCTGGGGTCTTTTACTACTTCTTCGCGACTATTGAAAGGCACGTCGTGGTCGGCGCACCATACTTTTAGGTTGTCGAAAGAAGGTACGACCAGCGCGGCAGGGAATTTTTTGTACTCCCCTACTACCATCATCTGTTCTATGAGGATAGACTCTTTGAATTTGGTTTCGATGGGCAGTGGCGCAATGTATTTTCCGCCTGAAGTTTTGAATACTTCTTTTTTACGGTCTGTTATTTTAAGGAAATAGGGGTCTTTGCGGGTTACGGTTTGCCCTTCTTTGAGCACGATTGGGTTTCCTTTTGCATCTACGAACATGCCTATGTCGCCTGTGTGCAACCAGCCATTTTTGATGGTTTCGGCGGTTTGTTCAGGGTTTTTGAAATAACCACGCATCACATTTCGTCCTCTACAAACGATTTCACCTTCGCCGGGTCTGTAGCCCTCTTCAGGTACTATAGCCCCTTCAACGCCAGGATTCATTCGCCCTACGGTGCCTACTAAATGCCCGCCTTCGTCTAAGGTATTGACAGAGAAAACGGGGGTGCTTTCCGATTGTCCATAGCCCTCAAGAATGGGAATGTTGGCTGCCCAAAAAAGGCGTGCCAAACGCGGAGAAAGTGCGGCTGCACCTGAAATGGCTGCACGGACATTGCCTCCTAAGGCAGCTTGCCACTTGCTAAATACTAACTTGCGCGCCCATTTGAGTTGGAAACCATACCAACCTCCGTTGTTGCCTTCGGGGTCGTAACGCTCGGCGAGGCGCATAGCCCAGCGGAAAATGATTTTGGTAGGTCCTGTGAGTTCGTTGCCTTTGGCTTCTATTTTTTCATATACTTTTTCCAAAAGACGTGGCACGGTGGTAAAAGTATGTGGTTTTACTTCTTGTAGGTTGGCAGCGATGGTTTCCATACTTTCTGCATAGTACATGTTGATGCCTAAAAATAGGTAGGAATAAAAGACCGATTTTTCGTACACGTGGCAAAGTGGTAAGAAGCTAAGTGCGCGTTTTTCTTCGTTTTCGTTGCCCAACTGCCCTAAATCGAGTTCGCGGGTGGTGAAGATATTGAAAACCAGATTGTCGTGGGTAATCATTACGCCTTTGGGTTGCCCTGTGGTGCCAGAGGTGTACATCAGTGTCATGAGGTCTTCGGGCATTACATTTTGTCTGTAGCTTTCTATGATGCTGCTGTCTTGGTTAGCTACGGCTTGGGTGAGGTCTGTCCAAAGTTCCGCGCCTTCGCTGGGGTCAAAGGTGTATATTTTTTTCAGATGAGGGAGATTTTTAGCGACTGAATGTACTTTGTCGTAAAATTCTTTTTTAGATACAAACACTACTTTAGTTTCGGCGTGTTGCAAGATGTACTCAAAATCGCTCACACTGGCAGTAGGGTACAAAGGCACTACCACCGCGCCTATTTGCATAGCCCCTAAATCGGCAAAATTCCATTCGGGGCGGTTTTCGGAAATGATGGCAACGCTATCTCCTTTTTTGATGTCTAATTGGAGCAAGCCTAAGCTAACAAGATCAGATTGTTTCCTTACTTCTTGGGTGCTGAAGTGTTGCCATTGCCCATTTTTTTTGGCAGCAATGCAAGTTTTTTGTGGATTTGTATTTTCTTGGTATGCTAAAAAATCAAATACACGTGTAACATCTGTCCATTGGCGAATGTCTTGCGTGTGTTTTATCTTTTGAGTGGTAGTTTCCATGCGTGTCAGAGGGTTTTAGTAATTTTTTGTGGATATGGTAACAAAAATACAAAATAAGAATTTCTTAGGCAAATTTTTTATTGTTTTACAAAGAAGTTATTTCATTTTTTGAAGAAAATTGATTTGTTAGGATAGAGGTAGAAGAAAATTTCAGCGACCTTTGCTCTACAGTAAGCACAAAATGCAAAAAGCAACGTAGTTTCGACCTATCGGTAGAAAAAATCAAAAAATTGTATTTATCAAATAAAATCATTATCTTAGCCCAAAAATAAACATTATGGAACAACCAACAGACATTTCCTTGATAGACGAGTTAGGGCTCAAAAACAACATTGAAATTGTGGCGCAAGACAAAGGCAAAATCGTCTATGCACATACCGTTTACTACGAATTGGAAGATATTGACTATGAAAAATATGTAACCGAAACCGATGAACCTGTGGACAATATATTTTCTGAAAAACAGCAAAGACTCAGCATAGATATGCTCGAAAACGACAAAGTCAATTGGACTGAGCGTAATTTTATCACTGCCTCTAATGTGGGCATCTACTACGACAAAAACATAATGACAGCCGTAGTCCCCGATATGTTTTTGAGCTTCGATGTACCAACCATCAAAGACTGGTTTGAGAAAAAACACAAAGCCTACTTCACT
>RDZE01000046.1 GCA_004293905.1 Cytophagales bacterium
CAGGGGAAAGTATGCCTTTTTCGGTCATCTTTTTAGCAAAAACGAGGCTTCGAACAAGCCCCGTGCCACAGTTTTAGACTAACTTAATGGGTTTGATGCTATGAATGGTGTCTATGGGCTTTTGGGCTTTCTGCCAAGCCTCTATGCCCCCTTTGAGATAGCCCTTGATGTTTTCGTAGCCTACACGCATCAAACGTATCATTGTTTCCTCTTCTTTGCCTTCTGGAATGACCAATAAGATGGGTTGTTGCAAATCTTGCACTAATGTACCTATCCAAGGGGCAAACTGACCATCTAAACCTACTTGTAAACTATTGCTGATAAAACCTTTGGCAAAAGTTTGGGCATCGCGTACATCTATTACTATAGCATTTTCGGCGGTGATGGTGTCCTCAAAATCATCTGCGGTGAGGGGGTTTTGGGCTTTTTTCATTAGGGTTTCAAAATCTGTATAGCCCGATTTATTGAGTACGGCATTTTTAGGAAAATACTGTGGTGGAGTGTTTAAACCTGTTAATACTTCATCAACGAATGCTTCTTTGGTTTGGGCTTTTAGGGCATAGTTAAACATTTTTTGCCTGCCTAAGGTATCAAAAGTTTCACTGCTCATGTTTTTGCCACAAGCCGAGCCTGCTCCGTGCCCTGGGTATACGATTACTTCGTCTTTGAGCGGCATTATTTTTTGGTGCAAACTTTCATAGAGCATGCCTGCCAAATCTTTTTCTGTAATGTTCGATTTTACAGCCAAATCGGGTCTGCCTACATCTCCAATAAAAAGGGTATCGCCTGTGAAAATAGCATAATCATTGCCTTTTTCGTCTATGAGCAAAAAAGTAGAACTTTCTAAGGTATGCCCAGGCGTATGCAACACCTTGATAGTCAGCTTACCTACTTTGAGCAATTCGCCATCGTGGGCTATGTGTGCTTTGAAATGAGGCGTGGCAGTAGGTCCGTACACGATGGTAGCACCTGTTAGTTTTGCCAAATCTAAATGCCCCGAAACAAAATCGGCGTGAAAATGCGTTTCTAAAACATATTTGATTTTTGCTTTATCGCGTTTGGCACGTTCCAAATAGGGAGTTGGCTCGCGGAGAGGGTCTATTACTACAGCCTCGCCTTCGCTTTCTATGTAGTAAGCGGCTTCTGCAAGGCAATTGGTATATATTTGTTCTATTTTCATAATATCTATTGTTTTGGTTCTATCAATCGCAAATTTCAATGGTTGGCATCAGAAAAACAATGACGAATGTCAGTAAAAAAAATGCCTATTTCTAATCGTTTTTTGTCATTATGCGTATTTCTTTTTATGCTACAATTCAATACTACAGAAAAATACCTTTTGGAAGATGATTTTGCCTTGCTTCGCCCACTTGAAGAGAAAGATTTCGTGCATTTGCTACCTTTTGCCTTACAAGAACCTAATACTTGGCAGTACTCCATACAGCAAGCCATAGGAGAAGAGGGGCTTAAAAACTACATTGCAAATACTTTAGAAGCAAGAAAAAAAGGGTTGGAATATCCCTTTATTGTATATGACAAAACACAGCGTACTTATGCAGGTAGTACACGTTTCTATAACATAAGTAATTGGCATCAAAACCTTTCTTTGGGCTACACTTGGTATGGGGCTAAACACAGAGGCACAGGGCTAAATAAACACTGTAAGTTTCTACTTCTTAGCTTCGCTTTTGAGCATTGCAAGGCGATGCGTGTAGAATTTCATGCTGATTTTGAAAATAAACACAGCATTAGGGCTATGAAAAGTATTGGTTGTGTGGAAGAGGGTGTTTTGAGGCAGAGTATGAAAAAACCTGATGGACAATGGCGCGACACGATTGTATTGAGTATTTTGCAAAGCGAGTGGCTTGAAAGAGTAAAAACACTCATCGCGGGGCAGTTATAAAATAATAAACGCCCACAAAAGCGGGCGTTTGGGGTTTTCATAAAAAATGATTGCAAGTTATTGCGTCTTATATTTCTTAGTTATTTTTTAGTCATTTCTATAGCCATTTTTACAGCTTCGTAAGCATTGACAATACCGCCTGTATTAGAAAGTGTGCCAAAATCTACTGTGTTTTCTGCACCGGGTTTGTTTACCATTGTGCCTTTGTATTTGGTAGAAGATTTCATAAGAATATCTTTCAATTGCACTGCCGTTAGTTCAGGAAAATAAGATAAAAGCAACGCTGCTACACCTGAAGTAACAGGGGCTGCCATACTTGTTCCGCTGAGGTATTCATAACTTTGGTTGGGGGTAGTGGCATAAATATCTACTCCGGGCGCGAAAACATCTACATATTTTTGACCGTAATTGGTAAAATCGGCTACAAATTTATTGTTGTCGCTGTGCCAACTTGAAGCTCCTATTTCAAGCCAATTGTTCACCAATACTTTTCCGTCTTTGCTGCGTGGGTGCGGAAAATTTTTCTCTGTATCTACATTTTTTGAGTCATTGCCTGCGGCGTGTACTAATAATACATTTTTAGACTGCGCATATTTGATGGCTTCGTCTACCCATTCTTTGTTGGGAGAATAGGCTTTTCCAAAACTCATGTTGATGATTCTTGCACCATTGTCTACGGCATATCTGATGGCGTTGGCTACGTCTTTGTCGCGTTCGTCTCCATCGGGCACAGCTCTAACAACCATAATTTTTACATTGTCAGCCACACCTTTCATACCGATATTGTTGCTGCGTACTGCTCCGATAATACCTGCTACGTGTGTACCGTGCGTGGCATCGGGTCCTATTACATCGTTGTTACCGTAGTATTTATCGTTGATGTCGTTTTCTTTGTCGCCCACAATGTTTCTGGGGTTGAAATTCTCATTGTAGCCATAATTTTTGGCTTTTTCGAAGTACTCTACTCCCTCTACAAGTTGTTTTTCGTCTAAACCATAGCCAAAAGCGAGTTTCATAGTAGCGATGGCTTCGTTAACCTCTGCTTTGTCGCTTTTGATGGCTTTTACTTGTGCTTCGGTAAGAGGCGCAGTTGTATTGAGGTGTTTTTGCAATACACTTTGTGCTTCCATATAAGCATCTTTGAAATTTTTGAAACCTTGATAGTTTTCATCTATTTCGGCTTTTCTCTCTAAAAATGCTGTTTTGATTTCTTGGTAGTATTGGTATTCTGCTTTTTGCGTTCCTTTGAGTTTGGTTGCATCTACATTGGCATATTTGGCATTCAGTCTTGCGTATTCGCGCGTAAGTTCGTAGCTATCTGCGCCTACGTTTTTACCGTCTTTGCCTCCTATAAAATTCCAACCGTTGATGTCGTCTATATAGCCATTGCCATCGTCATCTTTGCCATTTCCTGCTATTTCTTTGGCATTTACCCAAATATTGTCTTTGAGGTCATCGTGTCTGATGTCTATGCCCGAATCTATTACTGCAACAATGACCGTATTGGATTTTTTGTCTTGCAGAAGTTGATAGGCTTCTTCGGTAGCTACGCCTCTGATTTTGTCTTTGAGGGCACTGAGATTGAACCAATTATCGGGCGATTTTTTGGTAGTATCTTCTACCGCTATAAAGAAGTAGGCATCGAATTGAGGCGCATACCATTTATAAAGCGTGGTTTTTGCCATTGTTTCTCCGCTTAGGAAAAAAGCAAAGAGCAAAAGTAATATTGAAAAAAAAGAAGATTTGTTTTTTATTAACATATTTCGATAAAGTTATTTTGGGATATTTTACTTGATTAAAATTTTTAATACAATACTTGCCAATGAAGGCAAAGTTACGAAAAAAAATAAGGATAAAAAGTTTTTCAGGCTTTTAGTTAGCAATAAGATAAAAACAATGTAAAAGATTTGCTTGGTTTGGCTATGTGATGTATAATTTTTACTTTTTTGCAAACTTTTTAAAAAAATCTTTTACACCCATAGAGGCATTATTTCGAAACCATCTATCAATGATTGCACAAAAATTGATAAAAACTTAAAAATATCATTTTGATTACTCTTGTTGGTTTGGTTAAACATAAAAACGGTAAAATATTTGGAAATATTAGTAAGTTTGCATACATTTGTTTCTGGGTAGATAAAAATATCATAAATCAATAAAACAAATAAATGCAAGGAAACCAACTCAGAAAATTAGAAGCCGAACTATGGAAAGCGGCAGACCAACTCAGAGCCAATAGCAAACTAACTGCCTCCGAATACGCTATGCCCGTTTTGGGGCTGATATTCCTAAGGCACGCCTACAACCGATTTCAGAAAGTAAAAATACAAGTAGAAGAAAACTTGCCTACCCACCCGCAAAGGGGCAAAAGACCACTGACCAAAAAAGATTTTGAGGAGCAAAACGCTATGTATTTGCCCGAAAAATCACAATTTGATTATTTGGTAAACTTGCCTGAAAGCGAAGACACAGGCGAAGCGATAGACAATGCCATGAAGTTCATTGAGGAAGAGTACGAAACCCTCAAAGGCGTATTGCCCAAAAATTTTTCTATCTTTAGCAAAGACCTTTTGCGCGAATTGCTACGCATCTTCAACAAAGAAGTATTGCAAAAAGCAGAAGGCGATTTGTTCGGGAAGATTTATGAATATTTCCTCAATAAATTTGCTATGACAGGCGCGCAAGAAGGAGGCGAGTTTTTTACGCCCATGAGCTTAGTGCAAACCATCGTGAATGTGATTGAACCTGAGCAAGGCATCGTCTTTGACCCTGCCTGCGGAAGCGCGGGTATGTTTGTGCAAACGGGCTATTTCATTGAAAGCGAAGGACTGAACCCTGCGGAAAAAGTAACTTTCTATGGGCAGGAAAAAGCAGAACTCAATACCAAACTTGCCAAAATGAACCTTGCAGTGCATGGACTGGAAGGCAAGATACAAGAAGGCAATACCTTCTATGAAGACAAACACAACTTGGTAGGTAAGGCGGACTTTGTGATGGCTAACCCTCCTTTCAATGTGGACGGGGTGGACAAGGGCAAAGACTCTGTAAAAAATGATGCACGCCTGAAATTGGCAGGCAAGGTAAACTTGCCTAAAAACGACAACGCCAATTATTTATGGATTCAATACTTTTACAACTACCTCAAGCCCACAGGCAGAGCGGGCTTTGTAATGGCTTCTTCTGCCTCTGATGCAGGGCATACCGAAAAGGAAATCCGCGAAAAATTAGTGCAAACAGGCGCAGTAGATGTCATGATGGCGATAGGCAACAACTTTTTCTATACGCGCTCCCTGCCTTGTACGCTTTGGTTTTTTGATAGGGCAAAAGAACAAATTGAGGAAGGCTTGCGCTCAAATGATACCGTTTTGATGCTTGATGCACGCAAGATATACCGAAAAGTTACGCAAAAAATAAACGATTTCAGCCCCGAACAGTTGCAAAACCTGATTTGCATTGTGAACCTATACAGAGGCAATACCCAAAAATTTGCTTCTACGGTACAAAACTATTTGGAAACGGCGGCAACATTAGCGCAAGAAACAGCCGAGGCAACTGCCAAAATTCAAAAACAATTACAGGATATATTTCAAATCTTAATCAGTTTCTTCCAACAATTTGAAAAGGAAAACAAATCCTATAATCCAGAAATCCTACAAATTCTAATTCAGACAGAAGAAACTGCAAGCATTTACGAGCAGCAAAAGCAACTCATAGCCGATGTAAGCAAGACAAAAGCAACGCTTGACAGCTTAGAAAGTATTGCTCACTTGTGCAAAGCCCTCCGCAAACCCCAAGACAAACTCATCAAACAACTCTTTGATGCTATAGCCACTACTACCAAAGAATACCAACTGAACAAAAACAAGGAATGGAAAGAGCTAAACCTCAAAGAACAACTCGATACGCTCAAAGCCCTGCAAATGCAACTGAGTGGCAATCCTACCGAAGAAGAACTGGGGCTATTGCACGAAACGGAATATTTTTACAAACAGGCATACTGGCTCATGAGCCGTTTTCCCGAAGGCGTATATCGTGATGTAGAAGGGCTTTGCAAAGTAGTAACCCAAGCCGAGATAGCCGACAAAGACTACAGCCTCAGCCCTGGACGATATGTGGGCGTAGATACTACAACTCGAAGGACTGAACGAAGAAGCCTTCAATTTGGCAAAAATGATTTCTGACAATTTTAAAACATTGGTGATATGAAGTGGGAAAGAAAACCTTTAACTGACTTTGTTTGGTTTCAAAGAGGATTTGATTTACCAAAAGACAAATTTGTCAATGGTGAGTTTCCTGTTGTTGGCTCAACTTCAATATTGGGCTATCATACAGAGGCAAAAGTCAAAGCACCTGGAATTGTAACTGGTCGTTCTGGAACTATTGGTCAATTCCAATTTTTGAAAAGTGACTTTTGGCCACATAATACTTCTTTATGGGTTAAAGATTTCTATGGAAATGATGAGAGATTTGCATTCTATCTTCTACATACACTTGACTTCATTTCATTGAATGGAGGAGGTGCTGTTCCTTCTTTGAATAGAAATTTCCTTTCAAGTATCAATGTTAATGTCCCTCCCCTCCCCACCCAGCGCAAAATCGCGTCTATCTTATCGGCTTATGATGATTTGATAGAGAATAATTTGAAGCGAATAAAGTTGTTGGAGGAGAAGGCGAGAATAGAATATAAATTAATACAAAAAAATGAAAAGTTAGAATTTAAAAAATCTGTTGAAGTTTTACAATTTTCTACAGGTAAATTAAATTCAAATGCGGCTGTTCAAAATGGACTTTATCCTTTCTTCACTTGTGGACAAGAAATATTAAGAACGAATACGTTTTCAGTAGATGAAGAGGTTGTTTTATTAGGCGGTAATAATGCAAGTGCAATCTATCCTGTATTTTACTACAAAGGCAAATTTGATGCTTACCAAAGAACCTATATAATAAAACCGAAACCTGAATTTTATATTTCATTCAAATACTTATACTATTTCTGGGAAGAAAAACTTGATTATTTGAAGAATATATCAACAGGTGCAGCTACAAAATTTCTAACATTGAAAATTCTGAATGATATTGATGTTCCACTGCCAAATAAAAAAGTAATGGAAGATTATGAAATCTTAACTGAACCTATTTTCAAGTTAAAAGCATTATTATCAGACCAAAATACCAAACTCCGCGAAGCGCGGGATATTTTATTACCTAAACTGATGAGTGGGCAGATAGAGGTGTAAGGGCAACCCTCGCGGTTGCCCAAAATAATACGGTTGCCCAAAATAATATACAATTACACAAAACGATGCAATTACGCAAAATAGAAAAAATATAGAATTATGAATCAATACAATCCCAATATCCATCACCGCAGGTCTATACGATTGAAAGGCTACGATTATTCGCAGGCAGGGTTGTATTTTATAACAATTTGTTGTCAGAACAGAATATGCCGTTTCGGAAAAATTGAAAACGGTGAAATGATTTTGAATCAATTTGGGCAAATTGCATATCACGAATGGCCAAAATTGGCAGAACGATTTCCAAATATGGAATTAGATGTATTTCAAATAATGCCCAATCACATGCATGGAATTATTTTGTTGAAAAATCCTGTGGGGGCAACCCTCGCGGTTGCACAAAATGATGATGATATGTGGGCAGGGGCAAGCCCTGCCCCTACGGTATCGGACATGGTGGGTGCATACAAATCGTTGGTGGCAAATGGATGTTTGGAAATTTATAAATCAAACAATGAAACAATGGGCAAAATTTGGCAACGCAATTATTGGGAACATATCATACGAAACGAAAAATCCTATCATACCATTTCGGAATACATTATCAATAACCCCGCAAAATGGAATGATGATAAATTTTATAAAATATGACTTGGGAATACTCAGAAGACAACCTCATCGAAAAAACCGCCATTGATTTGTTTTTCAAACAATTAGGCTGGGATACCTTGCTTGCCTACGACAAAGAGAGCTTTGGCGAGGGCAGTACGCTCGGCAGATTGAACAAATCAGAAGTGGTACTCAAAAGGGTTTTTCTTGAAAAAATCCAAGCCCTGAACCCGAACTTGCCTGCCAAAGCCTACGAGCAAGCCTATCAGAAGCTCGTGGAGGCAAGCAGTACCAAGTCTTTGGCAGACATCAATTATGAAAAATACCAGCTTTTTCGGGAGGGGATTCCTGTCGATTTCATCAACGAAAAAGGCGAGGAAATAAAGGAAAAAAAGCTCAAAGTATTTGATTTTGATAATGCCCAAAACAACCATTTTTTAGCAGTGCGTCAGCTTTGGATTCAAGGCAAAAGCAACCGAAAACGCAGACCTGATATCATTGGTTTTGTGAATGGTATTCCCTTGTTATTCATAGAACTAAAAGCCGCACACCGCAAATTAGAAAACGCCTACAACGATAATTTTACGGATTATAAAGATGTAATCCCCCATTTATTTTATTACAATGCCTTTGTAGTCTTGAGCAATGGCATCGAAAGTCGTATCGGGAGCGTTACAGGCAAATACCAACATTTCCACGAATGGAAACGCATCACAGAAGAGGAAGAAGGCATCGTAGCCTTAGATAGAATCATCATGGGCGTATGCGAGAAAAGCCGTTTTTTAGACCTATTCGAAAATTTCATTTTGTTTGATGATTCTTTGGGCAAACCCATAAAACTCATAGCCCGCAACCACCAATTCATAGGCGTAAACAAAGCCATTGAAAACATCAAAGAGAAAGAAAACCGATACAAACAAGGCAAAATAAACTTAGAAGAAAAACAAAAATTGGGGGTATTTTGGCATACGCAGGGAAGCGGTAAATCTTACTCTATGGTGTTCTTTTGCCAAAAAATCCACCGCAAATTTACAGGCAGTTATACATTCCTCATTGTTACAGACAGAACCGAATTAGACACCCAAATTTATGGCACATTCAGTGGGACAGGCGCAGTACCCAAAATAAAAGCAGGCAAGAAGGCATCTTTGAAAGCCCATAGCGGCAAAAACCTAAAAGAATTATTGAGCGCAGACCACCGCTATTTATTCAGCCTTATCCACAAATTCAACTTTGAAGAAGAAATCACCCAAAGCGATAATATCATAGTCATCTCAGACGAAGCCCACCGCACTCAAGGCGGACAGTTAGCCATGAACCTGCGTAAAGCCTTGCCCAATGCCTCTTTCATAGGTTTTACAGGCACGCCCCTTTTCAAAGATGATGAAATCACCAAGCGCATATTTGGGGATTATGTTTCGCGCTACGACTTCAAACGAAGCGTAGAAGATGGCGCAACCGTTCCGCTCTATTATGAAAACAGAGGCGAAGCCTTGAACCTAAAAAATCCTATCATCAATCAAGAAATAAGAGCCATCTTAGACGACGAAAGCGAAGATTTAGACACGCACCAACGAAGCAAAATAGAACAACTTTTTGCAAGAGAATACCCCATACTTACCTCCCAAAAAAGATTAGATGCCATTGCCAAAGACGTAGTATGGCATTTCTGCAATCGAGGCTACAAAGGCAAAGGAATGTTTATCGCTTTGGATAAACTGACTGCCGTAAAAATGTATGACCTTATCAAAGCACATTGGGAAAAATACACAGCACAAATAGAAAAAGAAATAGCCAAAGGCAAATATGGCGACCAAGAATTATTGGAAAAAAGCCGTGAGTTGCAGTGGATAAAAGAAACAGAAATATGTGTAGTCGTCAGCTCAGAACAAAACGAAATTCAAAAGTTTCAAAAATGGGATTTAGACATTGAGCCGCACCGCGAGAAAATGAATACCCAAGACCTTGAAACAAGGTTCAAAGACGAAGACGACTGTTTTAGATTAGTGATTGTGTGTGCTATGTGGATTACAGGCTTTGATGTACCCACCCTTTCCACCATGTATTTAGACAAGCCCCTCAAATCGCATACGCTCATGCAAGCCATTGCAAGGGCAAACCGCACCAGCGAAGGCAAAAATAACGGATTGATTGTAGATTATATCGAAACCTATACCGCACTTTTAGATGCCTTAGCCATTTATGGTTCAGGTGGTAGGCAAGGAGGGGACGAAAAACCCGAACCACCCGTAAAACCCAAAGAAGACCTTATCAAAGAATTGGAGGAGGCATTAGAAGCTACAGAAATATTTTTGCAAGACGAAGTAATTTTTGATTTACAAGAACTCATCAAAGCAGACGGTTTGCACAAATTAGCGGCTATGGAAAAAGCCATTAACGCGGTCTATACCAACGACGAAACCAAACGAAAATTCCAAGTATTGGCAAGAGAAGTGTTCAAAAAATTCAAGGCACTGCAACCCGATAAAGTATTGAACCAATACGCACCCCGAAAAAATGCCATTGATGTCATCTACACAGCCATTGAAGACAATACCCAAAGTGCTGATGTAGCCGATATTATGCTCAAAATCCAACAAATAGTGGATCAATCCATAGAAAATATAGTAGCAGAACCCAACCCACAAGACGAAAAAATCATTGACCTGAGCGGATTAAATTTCCAAGTATTGGAGCAATATTTTACAAAAACCCAACACAAAAATACACTTGTCCAATCGCTCAAAGACAAAGTAGAAAAACAGCTCAAAACGATGTTAGAGCGCAACCCACTTACCATCGACTATTACCAACGATACCAAGAAATCATTGAAGCCTACAACAATGGCAAAGACGAAGTAGTCATCAAAGAAACGTTCAGAAAACTCATTGAACTCGTAAATGCCTATACAGAAGAAGAAGCAGATACCAAGCGCGAAGGGCTAACAGACGAACAAAAAGCCATCTTTGATATTCTAAGGCACGGCAAAAAATTGGAAGAGAAAGAAAAAAATGAGATTAAAAAAATCTCGATTGAACTCCTTGAAGAATTGAAAAAAGAAAAACTCAAAGTCGCACAATGGTCTGAAAAATCAACTACAGTTGCCGCAGTGTATAAATACGTGAATGATACCCTTTTTCAAAATTTGCCCTATCCGACCTACGAAACAGACGACATAGACCTAAAAACAAACTTAGTGTATGACCACCTAAAAAGTCAATATTTCGGAGGCGGAATGAGTATTTATGGGCAGTTTTAGTGCGCAGGCACATGAGCCCCTTTCGATATTCGCGAAAAAAATAAGAGGAGTAAAATCTACACTCTAAACCAACTTCGCAAAGCGGGCTAAGAGGCAGACTAAACTTTTTGAAGTGCTTCCCAACAGCTAAGAGTTGGTACATAGAAAAGCAAAATTGCAAAACGACTACTAAATATGAGAAATCAATTTTTCTTTCAAATCAATGTTTCCGAAGAACAAGTAAATCTTGCAAACGAGTTGGTTGATTATTCTATCAAAAACCACCCTGTAGAAGATATTTTTGCAAAAGACCCCAATGGAAAAGAAAGACAAAAAGAGTTTAGATTTACAGGCACTTTAGGAGAAATCGTATTTGCAGATGCTTATGGGCTTCCAAGACCTACTAGGTCGTTTGGGGCTATTGGCGGGCAGGATTTTGGGCAAGATTTTTCATTGTCAGTCAATGGCAATGACAACTCTTTTGACATAAAGTCTATGTTCAGAAAAAATGATAGTTTTCGTACCAATTATGTGCTTAATATTCCCGCCTATCAAATGAGGAGAGAAAATGTAATTACAGATTATTACTTCTGTATCAGCATTCATAAACAAGAGAATAGTTATATTGCGTCTTTCTTGGGGTATGTTTCAAAAGATGAGATTGAAAAAGGAGTCGTAGGCATACTTTATAAAGCAGGAACACAAAGAGTAAAAGACGATGGAGGAACTTTTACTTTCCAAAGAGATACTTATGAAATTGATTTTGATGACATTACAACTCCCATAGTTACACCACTTATACAAAAAATGGCTGGTTATGTACAGAAAACATTGCTTCCGCCTTATAAATCTTAGATAAATAATACCGAAAACCCAAGCATAATGGCTTCATTAACAAAGACTTACGACAATCAAAAACTATTAGGGCAAGTGTACACCCCTCGTTTTGTGGTAGAAAAAATGTTGTCTGATATAGGTTTTGATAACAAAAGTATTGTAGGAAAAACCATTTTAGACCCCTCTTGCGGAGATGGACGCTTTTTAACTGTAGTGGCTGAAAAAATGATAGCACTTTCGCCCAAAGAAGAATTAAAAGCTAATTTAGAGAAAATATATGGTTGGGATATAGATGCCCAAGCCATAGACTATTGCCTCGAAAACCTAAACGAACTTATCAAACCTCTTGCTATTCAAGTAGATTGGAATATTCAAGTTACTAATGCTCTGAAAAAAATCACTGAACTTGATGCCCCAAAATTTGATTTTATTGTGGGCAATCCTCCTTACATTCGCATACAACACTTAGAAGAAGCGGAAAGAACTTTTATACAAAGCCATTATACATTTTGCAAAAGTGGTTCAACCGATACTTACATTGCTTTTTATGAACTGTGTAATTTTTTGTTAGATAAAAACGGCATTTGTGCTTTGATTACGCCTAACACCTTTTTCTACAGCGAAACTGCCAAATTGATGCGTGCTTATTTTGCAAGCAAACAAAACCTCATAAAAATCACCAATTATGCTGATATTCAGTTATTTGACAAGGCTACTACCTATAGTGCCATCACTATTTTTGGAAAAAAAGCGAATGAAAACATCATTTTTGAACAAGCAACAACAGAAACTGAATTTGACACAAGAGCCATACATTTTAATGAACTCAAAAATCAAAAAATTTGGCAATTATCTACCAAAAACCTGCAAGATTTTCAAACAGGTTTAGACCTTACAGATTTTGTAAAACTGAAAGATATTTGCCATATTCACGTAGGCATCACCACCCTTTGCGACAAAGCCTATATTTTTTCAGTGCAAGCCATTGAAAATGAACCTGATTGTGTATTGGCAAATACACATTTTAAGGGTTTTATAAAAATAGAAAAAGCCATTTTAAAACCTATCATTAAGGCATCAAAACTAAAAAATAGTGAAGATAAAATTAGTCAATACATTTTGTTTCCCTACCAAAAAATAAACGAAAAGCATAAAATAATACCCGAAGAAACCCTAAAAAATGACTTTCCTTTGGCGTATGCCTATCTTTTGAGTGTAAAAGATGCATTAGATAAACGCGATAATGGCAAAAAAAATGCGGTAGCTTGGTATGCCTTTGGCAGAAGTCAAGGTTTAGATACAAGTTTTGGTAAGAAAATTTTGTTTTCACCTATGAATAACAAACCTAATTTTATTTTGGTAGAAAACGAGGAGTGTACTTTTTATTCGGGCTATTGCATTAAATACCAAGGTGATTATGCTTTTTTATTAGAACAATTAAATTCCCAACGATTAGCCGATTTTATAGCCGTTTCAAGCCGTGATTTTCGAGGCGGTTGGAAAGCCTACAACAAAAAGGCTTTACTGTGAAAGAAGCAGAAAAACAAAGGCAAACAAAGGACTAATCTTAGACTACAAATATTGATTGGATACAGTTAGTATCACCAAGTTTTCATTAAACTATTTAGTGGAAACACCTTCCTAATTAGTGTATAACACTTGAATAAGAGGCGTATAAATAGGTTTATTGAGTTCGTCATTGAGTAGTGCGTGCTCTTCTGAAAAATTTCCTATACCCTTCATTTCTATAAAAGTATATCCTTCTGATATTTCCATCTTTATATTTTGTTTTGAAAGATTTTCAGCTATTTTCTGACGTATAACAAAATATTCATCTATCAATTTTTTAAAGTAAGTATCTACAAAAACAAAAGCCTGCTTAAAATTAGTGTTCTCTATAATTTGCTTGTATTGTATAGGGTGTTTTTTCTGGGCATACAATAGGTATTGGAGAATATAAAATTTGAACTCTTGATAAGCGTATAAAGTACCTTCTACATTTTGCATATAGTCTAACCAAGCTTGATTATTGTTTTGTTTAGCATAATAATCATATAGTTGCAAACTTGCTTTTGTGCCTTGATAATAAGCATTCCATTCGTTCAAAAGCCCATAAATGCCAAATTGTTGAGTGCCAAGAATCTTTGAAGAACTATTAATGTATGTATCAAAGCGGAAAGTGCGCAATGATGTAGGAATAAGTGCGGCAAGTTCACGGCTGGGAAAAACCTCTTGGAACTGAATAAGCAAATAAGACTGATTCTGTGTATAGATAACTATGTACTTATCGTTCATAGTATAAGGCAGTTGGGCATCTTGCACGGCTTTATAAACCATTTGAGAAGAGAAAGCATGGTTCATTTCATGCACTATTGTATTGGTACTTGCTATCCATTCTTTCTCTGTTGTACCCTCTATATATTCTTCATAAGTACTACTTGTGCTTGTTTTAATATTCACATCGCCTATTTGATAAGTAGTAGGCAAACTCTTTACGGTTTCAATAACATAATAACCATCAGCATTGTATAATTTAATTAATTCTAAAGTTCTTTTCCCCTTTTGAGCATAATTTATGTTTATGCTGCACAAAAAACAAACTACTAAGAATGTTACTTTACTCATCACAATTGCCCTTATTATTTTGTAAAAAAAACACAAGCCTAACACTGTTTCAATTAGTAAGATTAGCAACCTTATTAAAAATTTATCCTTTTGCTCTCAACATTTTCTTCCTTGCCGCGAAGCCTTTTTTCGCCATTTTTGCCTCTTCGAGCGTCATTTTTTCGGCGGGGTATCCTTTTACTTGAGGTCTAAATGTGCTGCATCAGCCGCACCTAAGTTTTTCTTACAAATATAGCGTTGGTAATACAATTCGGCATTTTCAGGGTCATTTTCTATCATCGGGTTGATGTACTCTAAGGCATTTTGGTAGTCTTTTTGGGCAAAATAGATTTCTTTGATGGGTTTGTAGTACTGAAAAGGTTCTTTATCTTTGCTTTTGAGGTGTAGATAATCTTTCAACACTGCATTGGTATCTGCAAGCGTTTGATTGTAAGTAATACGTTCTAAAATATACTCTTTATCAGGCTCTCTATCAATCACTTGGCTAATAGCAGTTACAGCTTCTCTATAATTACCTGTTTGCGCTTGGCAGGTAGCTAATAAGGCATAATGATAGGTTTCGATGGCGTTGGGTTGGTCTGCCATCAATGTTTTAATATCAGCAATAGTTAATAGATAGTTTTTTGCCAAAAAATTAGCGTGTATTCTATAATGATAATAAATAGGGTCTTTAGGGTTTAATGCTATACATTGGGTAAAACAATTGGAGGCTTGCGTATAATCTTCTTTTTCTAAAAGACATTTTCCCTTCGCAAAATATAACTTGGGCTCTTTGGGCGCAATTTCTATGGCTTTGTCATAGTCTTGTAAGGCTTGTTCTAAAAAACCTAAATTACGCAAAGTTTCAGCTCTATAATTATAAGCCAATACATAATCTGCCTTGATTTGAATGGCTTTGTTGTATATACTAAGAGCTATGTTATATTCTTTTTTTTGATAATAAACAGAGGCTAAATAAAAAAAAGCATCTGCAAAATTAGAATCCAATCGTATGACTTCATTAAAATCTTCGGAAGCACTACTAAAAGCTTGAATCAACATATAACTTTTGCCCCTCTCGAAGAGAGCTTCCTTGTGTGTAGGATTGAGTTGTATGGCTTTGCTAAACTGTGTTACAGAGGCTTCATATTCACCTAACTTCTGCTCTACAACACCTTTGGCATAGGCTTCATTGATTTGTTGTTGTTTGTTATTTTGTTGATAGGCGTATTGTGCTTGGGTAATTTTTGAGTTCAAAAATACAATAAAACCCAAGAGAAAAGCTACTTTGAATGATAAATGCATAAAACAATGGTGATAATAAAAGGCAAAATTAATGAAAATTAACTAAAAACGCTAAACTTATTTTTCTCTTTGCTTGTTTCTATACAAGAACATTAAAAACACTAAAATTTATTATTCAGTCCCAGATATATCATTTATGAAAATAGGAATGCTTTGTTATCCTACCTTCGGAGGAAGCGGTGTAGTGGCAACAGAATTGGGGAAAGGTTTAGCTCAAAAAGGACATAAAGTACATTTTATTACCTATTTACAACCTGTTCGTTTAGATTTCTTCAACGAAAATTTATCTTACCATCAAGTATATATTCCTAATTATCCTTTATTCCAATACCCTCCTTATGAACTTTCGCTGGCGAGCAAAATAGTGCATGTGGTATTGTATGAGAAATTAGACCTCATCCATGCACACTATGCCATTCCACACGCTACGGCGGCTTACTTAGCCAAACAAATCCTAAAAACAAAAGGCATAGATATTCCCGTCATTACTACATTGCACGGCACTGATATTACTTTGGTCGGTAAAGACTCTTCTTTTGAGCCTGTAGTGGAGTTTAGTATCAATGAATCCGATGGCGTAACTACGGTTTCACAAAGTCTGAAAGAAGAAACCTACGAACACTTTAATATCCAAAGAGATATACGCGTAATTCCTAATTTTGTAGATTTGGAACGGTTTAAGAAGCAAAAAAAGGAACATTTTAAGTTAGCTATTTGCCCTCATGGGGAAAAACTTTTGGTACACACTTCTAACTTTAGAAAAGTAAAACGCATACAAGATGTAATTAGTGTCTTTGAGCGCGTAAGAAAAGAAATGCCTGCCAAATTGCTCTTAGTAGGCGATGGTCCTGAAAGAGTTCAGATAGAGGAGTTAGCGCGTAGTTTAGAAATACAGCAAGATATTCGTTTTTTGGGAAAATTAGATGCTGTAGAAGAAGTGCTCTCAGTAGCCGATTTATTTCTGATGCCTTCCGAAAAAGAAAGTTTTGGCTTGGCAGCATTGGAAGCAATGGCTTGCGAAGTCCCTGTGATTTCTTCTAATGCAGGAGGTATCCCAGAATTGAATCAACACGGATACACTGGCTTTACAAGTCCTATTGGTGATGTGGAAGATATGACCAAAAACGCACTCCATATTCTACACGATGACCATTTGGCTACATTCAAACACAATGCCTTAGCACACGCACAAAATTTTGATATACATAAGATTCTGCCCTTGTATGAGCAATTCTATGAGCAAATACTTGCAGAACGTGTAGTTATTTCTTCTCTTTAAAATAGTTCTGATTGCGTGCCGCCCAAAGATACCTTGTGGCTAAACTACGGTGTGGTTGCCAACTATTGGCTATTTTTATCATCTCCACAATGAGCCCTTTTTTATTTTGGTATTCTATTTTATAGTAGTATTCCATTGCTTGTTGTATTGCTAAATCATCATAGGGAAACACATCTTCGCGCAATAAACCAAAGATAAGCAACATTTCTACAGTCCATTTGCCTACTCCTTTGATGGCAGTGAGGTATTTCAAAATATCATCATCAGACAAACTATCAATATAAGCAATAGAAATATCGTTCTGGGTGGCGAAAATGGCTACATTTCTAAGATAGCTAATTTTTTGTTGCGACAATCCTGCCGCTCTTAGTAGCTCTGTTTCGGTCTGCAATAGCAGTTGAGGCGCAGGATATGCTTGGGGGTAGAGTTGTAAAAAGCGTTTCCAAATAGTATCTGCCGCCTTTACTGAGAGTTGTTGCGATACGATGGCTTCTAAAAGATACCAATACACATCTTCAGTCTTTTGGAGTTGAGGCAATACTACTTTTTTGCTTATCATCAAGATATGTGCATCGCTAAAAGTCTGTTTCATAGCAAAGAGATTAGGGAGAGAGAATGAAAAAAGGTGATAACTTTTTGTAGAAGTTACCACCTTTTTAAAAATAAAATATATTGTATCGAGATTAGAATCTAAAGTGAGCAAATGCCTTATTTGCATCAGCCATACGGTGAGTGTCATCGCGTTTCTTCACAGAAGCACCTTCCCCTTTGGAAGCGGCTACGATTTCAGAAGCCAATCTTTCTTCCATAGTTTTTTCGCCACGTCTGTTTGCATAGCTAATCAACCATTTGATACCCAAAGCAACACGTCTATCAGGGCGTACTTCAGTAGGTACTTGGAAAGTGGCTCCCCCTACTCTGCGGCTGCGTACTTCTACTGTAGGCATTACGTTATTGAGGGCTTGTTTCCAAATTTCTAAGCCATTTTCATTTGTTTTTTTAGACACAATGTCAATTGCTTTGTAAAAAATTCCATAGGCAAGACTTTTCTTACCGTCTTTCATTAAGCTATTTACAAACTTAGTTACCATTACATCACCAAATTTAGGGTCAGGTAAGAGGTATCTTTTTTCGGGTTTTTTCTTTCTCATGTTCTAAGTTTTAACGATTGTTTATTTCTTTTTGCCACCTTTTTTGTCGTCTTTAGGAGCTTGTCCGGGTTTAGGGCGTTTTGTACCATATTTTGAGCGTCCTTGCATACGACCATTTACACCTGCGGTATCTAATGCACCGCGTACAATGTGATAACGAACACCGGGCAGGTCTTTTACACGCCCTCCACGAATCAATACTATAGAGTGTTCTTGCAAGTTGTGTCCTTCTCCGGGAATGTATGCGTTTACTTCTTTAGTGTTTGTAAGCCTTACGCGTGCTACTTTGCGCATTGCAGAGTTAGGTTTTTTGGGCGTTGTAGTGTATACACGGGTACAAACGCCTCTGCGTTGTGGGCAACTGTCTAAAGCAGGTGATTTAGACTTGCTGATGAGTTTTTCTCTTCCTTTGCGGATTAACTGTTGTATGGTAGGCATTTTTCCTCTCTCTTTCTGTTTTTATTTTCTTTGTTTTGTTTGTCTCAAAATTGAAGTGCAAAAGTAGTGCTTTGGTTTTATTTTACAAAACTTTTTATTATATTTTTTTGAAAATATCAATGAAGTTTTACAACTTTGAACCCTATTACCTAAATGCAAAAATTATGGCTATTCTCAAAACCCAAATCAATACCAATAGTGAATCTTACCAAAAGAATTACCAAGCAATGCTCAAATTAGAGGAAGATTTGATGCAAAAAATGCAAGAAAGCCTTTTTCAAGGGAAAGAAAAGCATTTAGAGGCTGCTCGCAAAAACGGTAAATTTTCAGCGCGCGAACGCATAGAACTTTTGTTAGATGATGACTCTCCTTTTTTAGAACTCATGCCTTTAGCAGGTTTGAAGGTAAAAGATTCGGTGGCTGTAGGAGGTACTACCATAGGAGGTATTGGATTAGTGAGTGGTAAATTGGCAATGATTATCTCGAATGTAGGAACTAACAAGGGTGGAACTGTAGATTATATCACGTTGCAAAAAAGTTTGCGCCTTTCTGAGATAGCCCTTGAAAATCAGTTGCCTGTCATCAACTTTGTGGAGTCAGGAGGGGCTAACCTTCCCGAACAAGCCAAAATATTCAATTATGGAGGGGCTTCGTTTCGTGAAATTACGAGGCGTTCGAAATTAGGCATTCCTACTATTTCTATAGTTACAGGCAACGCTACCGCAGGCGGGGCTTATGTGCCGGGCATGTCCGATTACTCTATTTTTGTAAAAAACAATGCAAAAGTATTTTTAGCAGGTCCGCCGTTGGTAAAAATGGCTACAGGCGAAGAAACTGACGATGAATCGTTGGGCGGAGCAGAAATGCACGCTAAAATTTCGGGAGTGGCTGACTACTTGGCTGAAGATGAGGTAGAGGCGATTCGTCTTACAAGGGAGATTATGAGCCACTTAAATACAGACAAAGAGTGTTTTGTACCTGCTCCCAATTTTGAAACACCTTTACATGATATTGATGAACTTTTAGGCATTGTATCGGCTGATTTTAAGATTCCTTTTGATGCCCGAGAGTTGATAGGACGTATTGTTGATGGTTCTGAATTTCATGAATTCAAACCTAAATATGGCAATACCTTAGTAACGGGCTTTGCTAAAATACATGGTTACCCTATTGCTATTATTGCTAATAATGGTGTTTTATTTTCAGAATCAGCCAACAAAGCAGCTCAATTCATACAGCTTTGTAATAAAAACAACACACCTATATTGTTTTTGCAAAATATTACAGGGTTTATGGTGGGCAAACAATACGAAGAGGGCGGTATTATCAAACACGGAGCAAAGATGATTAATGCGGTTTCTAATTCGGAAGTGCCCTTAATTACAATTATGATTGGTGGGTCGTTTGGGGCAGGCAACTATGCGATGGCGGGTCGTTCCTATCAACCACGATTTTTGTTTAGCTATCCTAATACTAAAATAGCGGTGATGGGCTCTGAGCAATTGGTGGGGGTAATGCAAATTATTAAGAAACAAGCCGCAGAGAAATCGGGAGAGGTGTATGATGAAGCTAAAGAGCAACAAATCGCTACTTTTGTGAAAATGTCATTGGAGGAGCAGTCTTCTGCTTATTTCTCAACGGCGAATTTATGGGACGATGGCATTATCGCAGTAAGACAAACTCGTAATTATTTGGCAGTTTGTTTGGCAGCAGTGTACAATGTAAATTTCAAAGGTGCAGAGGCGTATGGTGTATTTAGAATGTAATCAAATATGAGTTTTTTAAAAAAACTATTGAGCGATACGGCACTTTATGGAGTGAGTAGTATTGTGGGGAGGGTATTTAACTATTTTTTAGTGCCACTTTATACGGCAGTGCTTGCCCCCGAAGAGTTTGGTATTCAAGCTGAATTGTATATTTATGTCGCTTTTTTGAACATTATATATACTTTTGGTTTGGAAACTACTTTTTTTCGTTTTTGCCGTGATGAAGATAATCAATTGGTTTATGAACGCCTGCAAAGTTTTTTGCTTCTCTATGCTTCTGTGCTCAGTTTGGGACTTTGGCTGATGTCAGAAAATATTGCGGCAGCTTTGGGATATTGGGGCGAAGGACAGTATATAAGCATGTTGGCGGGTGTGCTTTGGATAGATACTATTTTGGTGCTTTCTTTTGCAAAACTCCGTCAGGAAAAAAAAGCAAAGCAATTCGCATTGATTAAAATTTTCAACATCAGTATTAATATTTTACTGAATGTTTTTTTTCTTTTGGTATGTCCTTTTCTGTATGAAGGTAGGTACTTGGGCTTTTTGCAACCCATCATCGCCAGTTTCTATGTTCCTAATTGGGGAATCAACTACATTTTTTTCTCTAATCTGATAGCCAATGCCCTACAAATTCCTTTCTTTTATAAACATTTTTTCCGACTTCGTTTCTCTTGGAACTATACCCTCTTGAAACCAATGTTGGTTTATGCCTATCCACTTATTTTTATGGGTTTAGCGGGTATGCTCAATAGTATGACCGATAGAATTATGCTTAAATATTGGCTTCCGACAGGTTTTTACCCTCAACATACCACTATGGCAGCCGTAGGTATATACGCGGCAGCTTATAAATTGTCTATTTTTATGAGTTTGGCAATACAAGCCTTCAAGTATGCTGCGGAGCCTTTTTTCTTTGACCAATCTAAAAAAGAACAATCGCCTGAAATATTCGCCAAAGTAATGTTTTATTTTGTTTTAGCGTGTTTGAGCATATTTTTAGTGGTAAGCCTCAATACAAAATGGCTGGAAATTATCTTCCTCCGCAAAAGCGTATACCGCGAGGCAATGGTGGTAGTGCCTATTTTATTGTTAGCAAATATGTTTTTAGGGATTTACTATAATCTTTCTATTTGGTTCAAACTCAAAGACAAAACACACTTCGGAACTTGGATTTCTGTTGGGGCAGCGGTAGCTACTATCTTATTGAATCTTATTTTTATCCCTTTGGGCGGATATCTGGCTTGCGCAGTCATTACTTTGGTTGTATATTTTGCAATGGCAGTTGCCTGTTATATAATTGGCAATTATCATTACCCTATCCCCTACCCTATAAATAAAATAGGCATACATATTATGATAGGTATAATTATATTTATGTTTAGTAGCATCATAGATGTTAATTTGCCCCTTTGGGTGAGTATTGCATTTAATAATGGTTTATTATTGACTTATTTTCTATTTTTGGTTTACCTTTGGAAGAGCAAACAAAAATGGCTTTTTCTGCGTTAAAATCAACAAAATAGTTCAACATATATGCTAAAAAGCCTAAAACTGATTGCCTTTTTATTAATTCTTTTTAAGTGTTATTCCCTTTCTTTTGCACAACTCAATCCTTCTAATAGCAATCCTTGTGCGGGCGAAAATGTAGGTTTTACAAGCCCCGATATCAATGCTTCTTACTTCTATGAATGGGATTTCTGTGGAGGTGATTTTTTAGAAACCCCCACAGCAGGTGTATTGAGCGCAGACATTCCTAATACTACTCGCCCCGAAGGTATGGATATGGTAACCGATGGCACAAATTGGTATGGTTTTATTACGAATCGTGTAAGCAATAATATAGTTCGGGTTAGTTTTGGCAATAGTTTAGACAATGCGCCTACCTACACCAATTTGGGCAATGTAAGTAGCCTTTTGAATGCGCCAATTGGTATAAAAATAATCAAAGACGGTTTGAATTGGTATGGAATAGTGGTGAATTTTGGTGCAAATGCTTTAGTAAGAGTTGATTTAGGAAATAACTTAAGCAATAACAGCCCTACTGCCATCAATTTAGGAAGTATGAATGGCGCACTCAATGCGAGTAATCGTCCTGTGCATTTAGATGTGGTATATGACAATAGTAATGGTAACTACTATGCTGCGATTGCCAATTCTAATACTAATTTAGTAATTGTGAATTTTGGCAATACTATCACCAATACTACTTTTGATGGCACTAACGTAGTAAGTACAGGCAATTTGCCTGAAAGGTATTACGCTGATGAAAGATGGCACAAATTGGTATGGAATAGCCATTGCCAATGGTGGAGGGGCAGCCACTGGAACGCTTACCCATATTGCATTTGGCAGTAATTTATTCAATGGGACACCTACTTTTACGAACTTAATGACCAATTTAGGAAATATTCCTGAAACACAAGATGCAAAAATCATCAAAGATGGTGATAGATAGTTATATTGCGTTTGTGGTTACTAATGTATCGGGTAGTGGTGGGAATATTCATCGTCTTAATTTTGGCAGCAGCCTTAGTAATACCAACCCTACTAATACCAATTTAGGGAACTTTGGAATCATAGGACAACGCGCCGCCGCAGACCCTGCAAGTCTTAGCATTGAAATTACAAAGGATAATTCTAAATCTTATGTTTGGGTAGTCAATAGGTTTGTGAGTGCAGTTCCTGTAAATGGTTTGTATAACCAACTTATCAAATTAGAGTTTCCTAATGTTTGTAATGCTGATATAAGTGGCTCCAGTAGCGCAACTCCTACGAATAATTTTTATATAGGTGGCAATTACAACATTACGCTCAATATTTACCGAAATGATAATCGTAGTTTGGTGAATAGCTATGGGCAAACGCTGACGGTGAAAAATGCCACAGTAGGCAACTTTACAGTCAGCGGACAATGTTTGGGAGAAACCACAAACTTTAATAATACAAGTGCTGGCAGTGAGAGCAATGTAAGTAGTTGGCTGTGGGATTTTGGTGATGGCACTACCTCTACGGCTAAAAACCCTACCAAACAATACACAAACACAGGAGTCTACAGTGTAAAACTGACTGTTAATAATGTTGGAGGCTGTACTAACACGATTACAAAAAACATCACTATTCGCAACTATCCTAATGCTACTTTTAGTAAAATAGGGGGGTGTGTCAATGAAGGGGTAAGGTTTATCAATGAATCTGCAAATAACACCAATATCATCAATAGGGTTTGGACATTTAGTGATGGTAGCACTTTTTTTGCCTCCCCTGTTACAGATTTGGATACCACAAAGTTTTTTAATAGTGTTGGCGAATATGAAGTAATGCTAACGGTAACCAATGATGCGGGGTGTGTGAGTACGAGTACTATGAAAATTAACATAGGAAATAAACCTGTAGCTGATTTTAACTTCTCTAATGCTTGTGAGAGAGTTCCTATACAGTTTTCAGATGTAAGTCAAGCGCAAAGTATAGGAGAAAGTATTGTTGCATGGCAATGGAATTTTGGCATATCAGGTGCTAATTCCACCTTGAAAAACCCTACCTATACTTACAACAACGTAGGAAATTATACTGTCAGTCTTACTGCTTTTAGTTCTACGGGTTGCAGTGCGCAAGTTACAAAACTGATTAGTTTGAAAAGTAGTCTTACGAGTAGTTTTAGCACGAACGATACCTTAGGTTTGCCTCCTTTCACCGCCAAATTTAACAATCAAAATACTAATGCAGTAAGTTATGTTTGGGATTTTGGGAATGGCGTAAAAAGCACAGATGCATCACCGAGTTATACCTATACTTCGGCTGGTGATTATGTGGTGAAATACCAAGCATTGAATCTTAATGGTTGTGGCACTATTGTAAGTAAAACGATTAAAGTACTGAGTGTTACCGATTTAGATGTCAATACTACCGCCCTTCCTGCTATTCGTACCTATCCGAACCCTGCTACAGAGCGGCTATTTCTTCAAAATACTACTTCTGAGTTATTTCAATTGCGTATTTTTAATACTCAAGGCGTGTTAATACATAGTATTATTTTAGATGCTAAAGATACACAAATGATAGATGTAAATAATTGGTCATCAGGGGTTTATATGATAGTAGCAGAGCAAAAGGGAATTGTAAGTAGTTATCGTGTAATGGTTCATCAATAAGGTTTTTTCAGATTTTCATTAAGGCTTTTAAATACAATTTGCTTTTTTGTTGCCAATTGTAGGTAGGGTAAGGAGAAAATATAGACTTTTTCATCAATGTAAAATATTTTTTTCCTAAGTAGGTTTTTCCTGCAAATTGTTTAAGCCATTGATGCTGAAGATTCTGCCTAAGTGCTTCTCTATCAAAGAGTTGTTTTTTTTGATTGGCTTCCCATATAGTTGTTAAACAGTGATTCCAAAGAGCTAATTCTGATATTTTTGTTAAATCTTCTTCAAGGGCTTTATTGATAAGGGTGATAATATTGGGCTCAAAATCAATAGAGAGCTCTTTTAATAGTTCATTTCGTTGTTGAGTGATTTGTTTTTTGGCTATATCTTTCAGAGTTAGAGAAGTTCTTTGTTTATGTTTTCTTATCAAATATAATTTATCAGGAATATTTTGAATCACCACAGCAGGTTTTTGCAATGCCATTTGTATTGCCAAATAATAATCTTGTGCCACCTTCAAACTTTCATCATAGTAAATTTTTTTCGTTAATAACTCTTTTCTGAACATAATTGATGCATGTACAAAGGGCACTCCCCAAAGTGTTTGGCAATGAATAGCCTCCATTGTAGTTGGTGGAGTTAATTGGTGGGTATTCAAAGTTGCTGTATCTGACGAAAAATAAGTTGCCCAAGTGCCGCAGGCTTCTATTTGGGGGTTATTTTCCAAAAAATGATATTGTATTTCTAATCTGTTAGGAAGCATTAAATCATCGGCATCCATGCGAGCAATATAGGGTGTTTTTGCATACAAAAGAGCTTTGTTGATACAGTAAGAGAGCCCTCTTTGCGTTTGATTATGCAAAATTGTGAATCTTGGGTCGGAAAGTGATGATAAAATAGTGTCAGTACCATCGTTAGAAGCATCGTTGATGATAATGCACTCAAAATTACTAAAAGTCTGATTTACAATACTTTTTATGGCTTCTTCTAAATATGAGGCAGCATTGTAGGTGGGCATAATAATTGTTATTTGTGCCGCCATAATCTTGTTATTTTGTATTTTATAGCTCGAAGTAAAATCATCAAAGCATTCTTTACTGATTTTGGAGCGTTGTTTATCTTTTTATAGGTGCGCAAAAGATTGTTTTTGTACTGTAATGCTTCGGGGTGCACTATGTCTAAAAGCAATGGGCGATAAGTGTTAATCAAATCGCGGTTCTTTTCACCCTCAGGAACAAATACTAAAATACCATGTTTGTACCAAAAAGGGATTTCATCATCATTCCATATTTGGGCACGTATGATATCGAGGGGGGCAAAGTGATATCGTTGGAATTTTTCTACCCAATAACTTAGCCATTGTTCATTGAGATGGTTTTTGTTATCATTTTCAAAAGGAATAGATGCTGAAAATAAGATGACAGAAGAACTTTTGCATAGGTAAGCTATCAGCTTCTCTCCTACTTCTGCTGTGAGGTGTTCGGCAAATTCTAAACAAATAGCTATATCATAAGTATAATTATGTTCAGTAGTTGCGCTGAAATTTTCTCTGATGATATACTTTTCCTCTATCCAAGCGTTTTCTTCCTCAAAATAGCCATCAATGCCAACAATACGTTCATTAATGCCTAATTGCTTTGCTACTGCTAACCAAGCTCCTCTGCCACAGCCTATATCTATCACTGATTTTATAGTCGGAAAGTATTGTTTTACAAGTGGCAGTACTTTTTGGGCGGTGTAGTATGCTTTTTGGGCGGTTTGTTTTGATTGAAATTCCACTTTGTTAATTCTTTTCTTTGATATGGAAAAAAAAGGAAGGTTGGACTACTCCTTTTGGCAATAAGATAGTTTGGTAGATATTGCCTTCTTGTATTTCTAAAACAACAATTTGCTGCAACCAATCTTGTAATTCATTATTGGCAATCAGATGTAAATTGAGGGTATATTTGCCCGATTTGAGTTGTATTTGTGGGATTTGAAATTCATAATATTGTTTTTCGTCAAATATATCTATTGGTTGATGAACAAAAAGATTGCTGAAATGATAAATACAAAGTCCATTGAAGTCAAAAATACCGAAACTAAGATGTAAATTTTGAAAGGCTTTATCTGCTTTTTTTTCTAAATAAAAAGAGATTTTACATTCTTCATTGGGCTGGTAGCTTGTTTTATTGAAAACGATTTTACTAAAAATTAGTTCTGATTTTTGGGCGTGGCTACGTGTCAAATTGTTTAATTGCACAGTAGCGTCTTGAGCTTGCAAATGTTGTTGGCTGTAGGATTTTATTACTTGTGTTGGTTCTCCTATTTGCATGAGTTTGCCTTCTTCCAGCCAAAGAACCCTGTCTGATAGTTGTTGAATCAATGCCATTTGATGTGTTACAAAGAGTACTGTTTTTTGATTTTGTATCAATTCTAAGAGTTTATTTACTCCTTTTTGTTGATAAATAGCATCTCCTACTAAAAAAATTTCATCTATTAGGATAATATCATTTGCCAAAAAAACTGCCATTGCAAAGGCGAGCCTCATTTGCATACCTGTTGAATAGTGTTTGATAGGGGTATGCTTGTTGTGGCTTATTTCAGTAAATTGTACGATTTTTTCATATTGCGCCATTACTTGTTGGCGGCTAAAACCCATCATTGCGCCATAAAACAAGATGTTATCTTTGGCATTGAGTTCTTTTTGCAGAGTAGCCCCTAATGAGAGTAATGCAGTAATGCGCCCGTTCAGTTTGATATATCCTTCGTTTTGCTTGGTTATTTTGGCAATAATCCTCAAAAGTGTGCTTTTGCCTGCTCCATTTCTGCCGATAATACCAATAAGTTCGCCTTTTTGGGCTTCAAAAGATATATTTTTCAGCGCGTATTTCTCTTCGTTTTGCTGTGTTTTTGGATATTTTTTTGAGAGATTTTCTATGCGCAGAACTGCATTCATTGGTTTTATTGTGTATCTATCTTTATACAGTCTTTGTATTCGGGCTCAATGAAGATATAAACTTGTTTGAAGGCTTTTCTGAACCATTGGTCTATGACTTGCTCTTTTTTGTATTCTAAGGCGATTCGCTGTATCTTGTCGTAGTCGTCTTTGAGTGTAGCAAAGTGCCTATTGGAGCGTGACTTGAAATAAATAATACGTAGGGCTTGTTTGCCGTCATCAGTTCTAAAAGGCAATGGGCGAGAGTAAGTGCCTACTTTCATAGTATCAATCACATTGTAGAGATATGAATCAAAGTTAGCGTCTACTTCTATTTTATTGCCAGAGCTTCCTTGTATATAGCCTCCATTAGAAGAAGTTTGTTTGTCTTGGGAAAATTCTTTAGCAGCTTTTTCAAAAGTGATGCTATCAAGAATGATGAGTGTGCGTATGCTATCCAAATAGTTTTGTGCATATTGCACGTCTATAGTAGAAGACGTAGGGCGCAAAAGTATGTGTCTTGAGTTGTATTCATTGCCTCTTTTTTCTATCACTTGTATGAGGTGATAACCATAGGGCGATTCGATAGGCATTGATATTTCATTGGCTTTCATTCTGAAAACGGCGGCTTCGAATTCAGGCACTAACCCTCCTCTTTTATTCCAACCTAAATCTCCACCATTTTTAGCACTTGAAGGGTCTTGTGAGTGCTTTTTTGCCATATCTGCAAAAGTTTGCGCCCCTGAGATGATTTGTTCACGGATACCAAGTAATTTTTCTTTTACCAATCGTTTTTGCTCTTTGTTCATTTCGGGAACCATGACTATCTGCCCTATTTCTACTTCAACAGGAATAATAAGGCTGTCTTTGGGGAGGTTTTTATAGAATTCTGTTACTTCATTGGGCGTTATTTTTACATTTTCAGTAATGATATCTTGCATTTCTTGGGCTATCATTTGCTCTTTGATGTCTAATCGTAGTTCATCTTTGATTTGGAGCATGGTCTTTCCATAAGCCTTTTCCAATACAGTAATATCGCCACCTGCTTGTTGTACTAAATAATCTATGCGGCGGTCTAATTGGTCTTCTACGTTTTCGTCTTCTACAAATACGGAGTCTATTTCAGATTTGGCTAAAATTATTTTGTTATAAACCAGCGATTTAACAAGTTGGCATTTTTCATCGGGGGTTATTTTTCCTTCTGAAAGTAATTGTTGATAAGCCAATTCTATTTCCGATTGTAAAATGATATAGTTATCAACTTTTACAGCGATTTTGTCCCCTATCGAACCCCCTTGAGCTTGTGTATGAGGGGCATAGACAAACTGAAGGAATAGTAAAAAACATAATACAAGAAGACTTTTCATGGGTAGTTTATTTATAAATGGTAAATTTTTTATCTTTCTGTGCTTTTTCATAAATTTCATTTTCTAAATTTTTGAGTAATGTTGTTTTTCTTTCTTGAAGTATCATGTTTTTAATTCTTTCTTCTACAAAATTGAGTGGTGCTAATTCATTGGTAGCTTTCCAATCTTTGAGGTAATAAAATATAATGTGTTCTTCTGTTTTTATTTCCTGAAGACTGTTAAGTGGCATGGTTTCCGTATTATTTTGTGCTTTCTGCCAAATACCTGCATTAATGAATAGTTCTTGCGCGTTCATCCACGTTGAGTCATTGAGGTGGTAAAAGATTGCATTGTTTTTTGCATATTCTTTTATTTTTTTCGCATTTTTAGAGGTATTTTCTTGCAATAATTTTTTAAGTGAGTCTAATTGGTCTGCTTGTGAAGGTATTTTTATTATCCAAACTTTTGCTATAGCTTGTGAAAGTGCGAAATTGGTTTGGTTTTTTTGGAAATATTGATTGATTTCTTCTTTGGTTATTTTGGTGTCTAATTTCTTTTGTATATAATTTTTTTCAAATTCAAATCTAATGAGTGATTGTTTATAGTCATCTACTTTTCTATTGATTTCGTTTTGTATGCCTTGTAATTCTTTTTCGGCTTCCCCTAAAATAAGTTGTTTGCGTATCCAATGTTCTATGAATCTCTCTGCCCACCTTGCACTGTCTTGCTTGCTTATGTTTTTAGGAATCATGCCTACTAAGTCAGTATCCCACAATTTTTGTTGATTTACTTCTGCTATGAGTTTTTTGTTATTGTTTTCAGAACTATTACCACAAGCATTGAGTATGAATATGGCACTTCCGAGCATGAGTAATTGTATTATTTGATGATAAGTTTTTGTATTTCGGGCTGATTGTAGGTGATGATGTGTTTCTTTTTGAGTGCGTTTATCCATTCGTTTTCTAAGTATAATTGATAATCATTGATTACTTTTCCTTTGGCTTCTTTGAATTCTTTGGGTCTTGGGGGAAATATTTCGGCGATGTCTATTCTGATGATTTTACCGTTGGTATCGTTGATGGTTTGCGTTCCTATTTTCCATTCTATAGTGTCAAGAAAATTATTATCACCTTTTTCAAAAATTTGATTGCTTTTCTTTATGCTATTGGGTTTTTCTGCATTGAGAATATTGACTGCTGTTTGTTTATCTGTGGAAAAGAGTGTAAGTTCTATTCTTCTGTTTTTGTTTCTTTCGGTTTTGGAGATGGGTTTGAAGAAACTAAAATCTTTCACAATAATTTGTTCTTGTTTTACTCCTTTTTGTTGCAAAAAAGTGCTTACTTCTTTGGCTCTGCTGAGGGATAATGTTCCTGACTCGGCGGGGTCGGCATGCCCTGCAATTTCTATCTGTAGATTGGGTTGCGTTCTGAGCCTATCTGCCCATTTTTCGAGTTCGAAGGCGGTTTTATTGTCAATTTTATAGCTATCTTTTTCAAACAAAAATGTTGTGGGATTGATGATGGCGTATCGTTCTTGTTCGAGTAATGTGTTGAGTTTCTGAGCGGTTTCGGTATCAGTTAGTTCATAAATAGTGGCATTGGCACGTGTTTTCCATTGGTATTGTTCTCTGTTTTGAAGAAAATATTTCTCTGCGCCAAGTGTATCGTTGAGTGCTTTTTGCCACACTTTTTCGTTCATTATCTGGAAAAGCATCATACCTTCGGTGTAGTCTTTTACAAGGAGTTGGTAGTTTGGGTATTTTTTCTCTAAAAGGCTTTTTTCAAACTCAATGGTAGCGAAATCTTTGAATCTTTTGTATAAAATATCAAAATAGTTAGCGGGCTGGTTTATATCACTTTTCGGCACTTGTTTTTCGGTGATATATTGAAAAAAGTCGCCTACAGTAAATTCTCTTTTTTGTTTGAGGTCTTTGTTTTCAAAACTAATGAGTGCTTCGTTAAGGGAGGGGTCATTTTTTTCATAATTCCATTCGCCTCTTAGAAGTGCATTATCGGCACGGGCACGTATTTTTTCGTAGGTTTTTATGTTCTCTTGTAGGGCATTGTTTTTTTGCAATTTGTCTACCAATGCTTTTTGTGTAATCTCATATCGTGAGCCTCTAAGTACTTTTTGCCTTAGTTCATCTTCTACTTCTTCAAAAGAGGTAGGTTTTTGTTTCTCAAGAAGTTTGATGATATGCCAGCCGTATTGTGTGATAAATGGTTTGGATATTTCGCCTTTGTTTTGAAGATTAAGTGCTACTTTTTCAAATTCAGGAATCACTTTTCTGATGGTAAATTCGGGTAGTTCTCCTGCTTTGTTTCTTGAATCTTTGTCATCGGAATATTCTATGCACAATTGACTCCAATCTCCTCCTTTTTGTAGTTTTTCGTATACTTCCTCTATTCGTTTTTTTGCTTTGGCAGAGTCAGCAGCAGAGGCATTGGGAGCTATGCTCACCATAATATGTGCTGTTTTGATGGTGCCATTGGCGGGGCGGCGGTCTAACACTTTGAGAAAATGATAGCCTAAACTGGTGCGAAAAAGTCCTGATATTTCGCCTACTGTGGCGTTGTAGGAGGCATTTTCGAAGTTATACATCATTTGTAGTGCAGTGAAATAGCCTATATTGCCGTTGTTGAATTGGGCAGTGGGGTCTTCGGAATAGGTATAGGCTAAGTTCTCGAAGCTTTTGCCTTCTAAGGCTTTTTTGCGGAGTTCTATGATTTTTTCGTAGGCGATGAGGGTATCTTGTGGGTCGGCTTCCTCTGATACTTTGAGCAATATGTGCGAAACATTAACCTCTTCTTGCATTCGGTTGTAGGCTTCTTTGACAAGCTCATCTACTTTTTCTTGGTCTATGAGGTAGGGTTGGGCAAGTTGGTCGCGGTAGCTTTGCATTTCGCGTTTGAAACCATCTCTTTGGTCTATTTTTTCTTCTTGTGCGTCTACGATTTTTAGTTTGTAATTGATGTAGTTTTGCAGGTACTCTTCAATGCTTTGTTTGGAATAATCGGGATTGGTTGCGTTTTTTTCGTAGAGGTATTTAAAGTCGCTTACGTAGAGGGGTGTTTGTCCGATGGTAGCAATGACAGGCTCGCTGTTTGTGTTAGTTATTTTCTGCGTGGGATTACAAGCTAAAAGAGTATAAAGAATGAATATGGATATTGTAAAGGATTGGTATGATTGAAGAAAAGATGCCATTGTTATTGTTTTGAATTGTGATTATAGGCAAATAAAAACTTTGCAATTTTAGTAATTTTTAGCTATTATTCAAAGAAAAACCTTACTATTTGTTGCTTTTTTTAGATTTGTTTTTGGAGAGTTGCCAAGTATTTTCTTTATTACTATATATAACCTCAACGGAGTCCATAATACGATTTACGAGCATAAGTCCTAACCCTCCTTTACGGCGTTCACTAATTATGTTTTGGAGGTCTGGCTCTTGGTAATCTTTGATGTTAAATTGGTCTGTACTTCGGTCTATGATTTCAAAAAGTACTTTTTCGTTGAGGTCGTGTATGCGGACTTCTATCGATTCGGCGGGGTTGCATTGGTGGGAGTATATGATTAGATTGCTACATACCTCATCAACTGCTAAAATGAGTTGATTGATTTCTATTTCGGAGAATTGAAATTTGAAATCGTGCAATACGGCTTGGACAAACTGCCTAATGAGTTTGAGATTGTCGCGTGTGCAAGAGGCTTTGTATAAATGTAGCATATTGTTATTTATAAGCGTTTTCTTTGGCTTCTTCTGAAGTTTCGACAATGCTAATGAGTTGGTCTAATCCTAAAATTTGGAATACGTCTTTGACTTTTTCATTGAGGGCATAGATACTGAAATATATTTTATTATCTTTAAAATCTTGCAAATAAGACATAAACACTCCTAAGCCTGCTGATGATATATAATTGAGGTTGGTGCCCTCGATGAGTATATATTTTTCGCCTTCATTCATTGCTTTTTGAATGTTTTTGTCTAAAGTTAAAGAGGAGGAAACATCTACATCTCCGTAGATTTTGATAATGTAAAAATCTCCTTCTTTGGTTGATGTTATTTGCATGGGTTTTGGTTTAGTTTTTTGATACGTTTTTTTTATACAAACGTTTTATTATTTAGCAGTTTATACTGTTTTTTTATTAACGATTGTAGAAGCGGCTTGGTCAGCGGGCAAGATAATTAAATCGGCTATATTGACATGGGCAGGTCTTGTAACGGTAAACCATATTACATCGGCTATGTCTTCGGGAGTGAGGGGTTGGTATCCTGCATATACTTGTTTTGCGCGTTGCTCATCTCCTTTGAAACGTACCAATGAAAATTCTGTTTCGACAAGTCCGGGGTGTATGGCAGAAACTTTTACGTTGGTGGCGTTGAGGTCTATTCTGATGGCTTTAGTGAGTGCATCTACGGCGTGTTTAGAGGCACAATATACGTTTCCGTTGGGGTAAACTTCTTTGCCTGCAATAGAACCTATGTTGATGATGTGGGCTTTGGGTTGGGCAAGGAGGGTAGGCAAAAGGGCTTGTGTTACGTACAATAGTCCTTTTACATTGAGGTCTATCATAGCGTCCCAATCAGCAAGTGTGCCGTTTTGTATGGGAGCTAAACCGTGTGCATTGCCTGCATTATTGATGAGTATGCTAATATTTTTCCATTTTTCGGGGAGGCTTTCTATGGCTGTTTTGACTTGGTCGGCTTTGCTGACATCGAAGTTAAGGCTCAATACTTCTGCTTTGCCTTTGAGTTCTTGGGTGAGGCTGTCTAACCTATCTTGTCGTCTGCCACAGATGATGATTGAAATGCCTTGTTGGGCAAAAAGTTCAGCAGTTGCTTTTCCAATGCCTGAGGTAGCTCCTGTAATGAGCGCAATAGTTGATGAATTCATACGAACTGTCTATAAATGGTTTACGATGCGTGGGTGCGAATATAGACAGTAGTCCAAAATTATCCAAATTTTGGTATTAATTGAAATGAAAAAGTAACGATAGGCTGAAAGTATTGGCTTTTCGTATGGGTAGGCTAAAATTGTTATTATCTTGTTGGAGTGCATTGATAAGCCCAAAAGAGAAACGCAATTCAGGAGAGAATTTGAAATATTGGTATCTTTTGTCTAAGCCAAAACCTACTTCAACAGAAACATCGAAGGGGTTGGTGCGCAGAAGTTCGTTATCAGCATCTTTGGCTGCGGACATGCTGTAAGAGGGTTTGATGCCTGCTAATAAATACATATTGGAGTATCGGTTTTTTTCGCCACGAAGTTGTCCTTTGAATTTGACTACTATGGGCAATTCGAGCATGATGTTTTCTACATTTTTGTTGATGACGGTATCTGAAAAAGTGCCTGTAGGGGCGAATGTTCTGATGGTATAATCAATGCTTCGCTCGTAGAAACCCGCTGTGGGGGATATGCGGAGGTCAAAGTTTTCGTTCAGTCTTAGGTTGGCGAGGAAGCCTAAGGCAAAACCATTAGAAACGCGTGGATTGACTGTAATGACTGTATTTGGATTGGCGGGTTCGTTATCGGCTACCATGAATCTGTTGAAATTGAGTCCTACTAAGAATCCATAAGTGAGTGCCTTGGCTGTTTTTCCGCCTGATTTATTATTGGTGAATGAGCCTACATTTTTATTGTGAAGGCTTTTGGGTTTTGCGACCAATAGGTGTTTCTGTTTTTGAGCATTAACAGAAGTTATTAGAAGCAATAAAAGTCCTATGGTGATGATTGAGCGTTTCATACTTTTTTATTTGAACGTAAAGATAACGTTTTTTTGATGAGTGTAGTATTGGTAGTTATTTATTTTTTGCTTGTTTTTAGTTTCTTTTTGCTCGTACTCAAAAAATTTTTCGGGCATCAGTTCTTGTATATTGATTCCAGCACCTGATAATCTTTTTTGGCTTATGAGCATATTTTGTATTTTTCTTGCTCTGAAATTTCTACTTTTAGGGTTCTTTTTTTAGGGAAAATAGTCTAATGTTTGAGCGCGCTTGCATTTTCTTGCCCAATCTTATGAATGATGAGATTATTTATGCTTTTTTATTGAATCCCATCTTATTAGGTATTTTATTGTTTTTTTTGAGGCTGATAGTATGTTTTCTTTGATGGAGATGAGGGAAAATAAGGGAAGGAGAAAAAATAGGCGAATTCGTTCTATATTGCTGATACTTTTTTTTGACAAATGATTGCGCATGATTGCCCATTTTTGTGCTAATAGAGCGTTTAATCTGTTTTTATTATATATTCTTTTCTTTTTGTTTGTGTATTGTAGTATTTTGATGATTCTAACAGTTTTTTTTATTTCTTGATGACTTAGAGCAATTTTAGCTTCACTTTTTTGATAAGATAACAATTGCAATAGTTTTTCAAAATCTTCTTTGTCATTTAAGCCAAGTCTTCTAAATTGTTTTTCTTTAATTTGAGTCGTTTTCTCTGTTTGTATATTTTCTTTTTCTTTACTTATATTAGTGTCATGCCACCTATATAGCAATAATACTTTTGGTATATTATGAAATTTAGTAATGGGCACTAATCTTGACCATAGTTCATAATCTTCGGCAGGATAAAAATATTGGTCATAAGGATTATTTTTGAGAAGTGATGCTTTTGCTAAAATGGTAGGATGTCCTAAACTACAATAGTAAAGTAAACTAATTTTTATACCAAAATCATCTGCATTATGCTTGGTAACCTGTATGGTTTTTCTTGTATTGTTATCAAACACTTCGAACCATGTACCACAAATACCTATTTCTTGATTTTTTTCCATGAAATCAACCTGTTCTTGAAATCTTTGTGGTAAACTTATATCATCAGCATCCATGCGAGCAATATATTTTCCTTTGGCAAGCTCAATTCCTTCATTCAGGTGTTTTAAATAACCTGTGTTTTCTTGGTAATTATAGAAGATGATGCGACTGTCTTTTTGTGCATAACTTTGTACAATCTCTGCGCTTTTATCTTTTGAGCCATCATTGAATATCAAAAACTCAAAATCGGAAAAGGTTTGGTTTAAAATACTTTCAATGGCTTCTTTTAAGTAACTTTCGGCATTGAAAACGGGCATTATGACTGAAATCATTGGGGAGGTCATAGTTTTATCCAATTATTAGGAACAACATCTTGGTAGTTTCTTTCGTTGGTAGAAAACCATTTTTGTGGTGCTATAACTACTTTGTTAGGATTAGGATTGAGCCAAGCTCCCCACCAACTAAAACTACTATTGGCTATGATATGGTGTTGGCAAGTACTCATCATTCGCAAATCTTCGTAGTTTTTATCAGCATTATTATGCCCAACAAAAACCATAGGAAAATCTAATTTTAGATTTTCTTCTGCCCAAGTGATGTCATCGGAAAAGATAAAAAATGTGGGATTAGGTATTTTGTCTGCTATATTTTTGACTGCTTCTTGATAGTATTCTATGGAGCATAAGCCGTGAATAAGTGCAGTTTCAGGGTTGGTATAGTCTGCCCTGCGAATATGCAAACTGACTGAATCGGTTTTTTGAATATTTTGTAATACTTTGATATCTTCCTTTTCAGAGGATGTGATTATTTTCAGTTCTTGTCTTAGCATATCAGCGATTTCTAAAAAGTATTTTTCAGTCTGCCAATATCCATCTATTGATACATTTCCAGCATATTTTTTTATTATGTTGGGTTGGTAGTTAAATTGTTCTTCTATTAGGTGGAAGTTTTTTTTACCTAATATCCTACTTTGCCAAAGTCTTTGCAGTCTTGTTAGATTGTGAGGAAAATTATAAACTGCTTCTAATTGAGTTCTTTTTGCAATGGTTGCTTTTATTGAAAAATGTTGTAGACTGTATTTGTGCAATTTATAAAAATCTTCAAATGCAGTTGTATCCAATAATACTTCTGTATCGTTTATAATTGCCAGATGCCTTGCTATAGCATACTGGAAAAGTTGGTTTCCTAAACCTCCCAATAATTTAACAATTACCATGTTTTAGTATTTATATAAACAACTGCTAATAGTTTCTAAGTCTGTCACGGAGAGTTCTGGGTAGTTTCCACAATAAAATGCGTTATAATGCAGAAAATCTGTGTTGGGCAAATCGTACTCCTGCTGAACATATTTTTTATAAAAGGGTTGTTTTTGCATATTTCCTGCAATCATTGGACGAATTTCAATGCCTGCGCCCGAAAATTGAGATAGGTATTTTTCTCTTAGCTCAGGCGTTTTACAAACAATAGGAATGGCAAAAGTCGAGAGGAGACTAATATGTTCATGTTGTAGTTGAACAAAGTCTGTATTGGTTTGCATTATTTTTTCAAGTTGGAGATAATTTTTTTCTCTCAGTTGAATATTTTCATCAAGAAATTGCATTTGATAAAGCCCCAAAAAACCTGTTATTTCAGTGGGGCGAAAGTTAAAACCTAAATCATAGAAGGTATATTTAGCTTCAAATTCAGATTTGATACCATATTTTTTTCTCCATTTTATTTGTTGTTTAGCTGTTAGGTTTCTATCCCAACCATTTGCACGCACAATTCGTAGCATCTCTGCAAAGTCTTCATCGTCTGTGCAAACCATTCCTCCTTCTATAGTAGACATGTGATGCGCTACAAAAAAAGAAAAACTTGCACCTAAACCAAAATTTCCTGCTTTCCCCTTTGGGGTTTCTGTGCCTAAAGATTCGCAATTGTCTTCTATTAAAATGATGTTATTTTCTTGACAAACTCTTTTTAGCTCCCAAATATCACTTACAAAGCCCAAAACATTGGTAAGAAACAAGGCATTCAATGTTATTCCTTTTGATAATCTTTCTATCAATTGCTTAGAACCTACATTTAATGTTTCTAATTCGCAATCAATGGGAATGGGAATAAGCCCCATTTGGATAATAGGCATCGTGTTAGTTGACCATGTAAGTGCCGAAAAACCGACCTTATCGCCTTCTTTTAAATAGCCCATATTTTTTAATGCTTGTAACATTGCTAAATTAGCACTACCTCCACTATTAAATAGAATAGCTTCTTTACGTCCTTGTTTTTTGGCAAATGCATTTTCAAATTCGGCACATTTTTCGTGCATGCTCAATTTTTCTGACTTCATAATGAATTCTGAAAGTGCTTTTTTGGTTTCATATTCATTCAAGAAGGCATTTTTCATTAAAGGTATCATATAGGATTAGTTTTGGCTTGAAGATATTTTGTTTTATAGAGATGAATCATTTCATCTATTCCTTCTGATAGTGTAATTTTAGGTTGAAATCCTATTTCTTTCATTTGATTGATGTCCATACATTTTCGTAACATGCCATTCGGTTTAGAAGTATCCCAATGTATTTCGCCCATAAAACCTGTTTTATGTTTTATCATCTCTGCTAATTCTTTGATACTTACATCTTCCCCCCAACCTATGTTGATAAAGTTATCATAAATATGATAATTTTTTAACATGAACAATATCGCTTCTGCACAGTCTTTTACATTCATAAACTCGCGCCTTGCAATGCCACTTCCCCAAAGTGTAACTGTTGGCAAGTCTTGTTCTTTGGCATCAGTAATTTTTTTTACCAATGCTGATAATACATGAGAGTGAGCCAAGTCAAAGGAATCATTTTCTCCGTATAGATTGCAGGGCATTAGGCTAATACTTTTAAAGCCGTATTGTTTATAATAATATTGGCACATTTTCAACCCCGCTATTTTAGCCAATGCATAACCTTCATTGGTTGGTTCTAATTTGCCTGTCAGTAGTTGCTCTTCTTTCATGGGCTGAGGGCATTCTTTTGGATATATGCATGAGCTACCCAAAAAAACAAGTTTTTCTACATTATGTAAATATGCTTGATGAATTACATTGTTTTGAATGGCAAGATTATCTCGTAGAAAGATGGCTGGGTTATCTATATTGGCTTGAATACCGCCCACTTTGGCGGCTGCTAATATTACATATTCTGGCTTGTTTTTTTCAAAAAAAAGTTTGACGGCTATCTCATTGGTTAGGTCTAATTCTTTGCTTGTAGCATAAATTAAATTATTGTACCCTTCTTTCTCTAAAAGTCTTTTGATAGCACTGCCTACCATTCCAGTATGCCCTGCTATATAAATGCGTGCGTTTTTATTCATTTTTAAGTTCCCAATGTTCCCAAACAAATTCATATTGGTAAACAATTTGATGTGTTAATGATAATTTTTCTTGAATTTTATTCATTCTTTCTTTAGCATTTTCAATGATGAAATCATGAAATTGTATTTTCAGATGATGAATATTGTTAATATACCCTGTTGCTATGATATGGTCTAATAAATCATATTCGCCACCTTCAATATTAATTTTCATTAAGTCTATTTTAGTAATGTTGTTTTTATCAAAAAAAGTAATGGCTTTTTTTATTTCTATTTCAACAAATGTTTCGCTTTTTTTATTGAACATTGAAGATGCATCATTAGATAAGTAGAGTTTGGAGGTATATTCATCATTGGAAAGTCCTATATTGAATACTTTTATTTTAGGATTCTTTTCAAATCTTTTTTGTATGTTTTCAAAATATAGCTTGTATGGCTCAAATATATAGACATTGCATGCATATCTACCAAATATATCGCTTGCCCATTGCCCTTCATAACCTCCTAAATCGAAAACAACCGAGTCCTCATTCAGTCCCTCACATGTTAAATTAAGTTTTTTATCTCCATTATTAGCGAACCAAGGTTGACAACGCACAAATTGAATATAATCATTGCTATTTTTATCGAGATGTTTATTTTCTAGTTTATTCTTCTGCTCATATGCTAAGCCAAGATTTCTGTAGTGCCAAATATCACCTATGATAGGTATTTTTTTGACTAAATCCTTCATTTTTTGCTTGATTGACATAGGTTTTTGTTCAGTTCTTTTTTTTAATACTACTGTTCTGCTCTTAGGGTTTTTGGTGTGTAAAGAGTTATTTTCTATAAAATTCACAATCAGAGGATATATATTATAGTTATCAAGATATTTGATTTTATTGGTTTGTAAATCTTTCAATCTTTCTTGGTAAAAATTTTCGTTTGAAAGTACATTTTCAATTGTTTGTATAGCTTTTTCAATGTCGTTAATATCAATTTTAACAATACTTTCTGGTGAAAAATAGTTGTCAATATTTGGGCAACCATAGTAAATAGGTATTGTTTCGGAGAGAAAACAATCGTATAATTTTTCAGTAAACCAATCTTCTTCTACATTATTTTCTATTGCAATAGAAAATTTATAGTCTGCCAATGTATCCCATTTATCGTCAAAATCGTTGATTCCTCTTCCAAATAAATCTAATCTATCGCCAAAATATTGCTTCAACTGCATACAAAAATCATATCTTTGTTTGTGTCCTTCTGTAAATTGTTTATCTGAACATATCAAGCTAATGTTTTTAGTCTTTTTTACTTCTTCTGCTTGTATGAGTTCGTCATAGGATTTACCCACAAACCAAGGATTCGCAGTATGAAAATAGTGTGTATTATTTATTTTTATTCTCTTTTGGCAAGTAATGATGTGGTTGAATTGTCTTAAAAAACGATCATCATAAGTGCCTGTTGCTGTACCTTCTCCCGTTATAAAAATAGTATTCTCTTTGGGGCATTTTACTTTTTCTTTATCTTTTAAAATATCCTCAAAAACGACCCAATAATCGGCTTCTTTTAAGTCATCATTATTAATAATAAAATTATAATCCTTCCATACTCCCGAATGTTGAGGAGTTTGTCTTTGCACAGGCCAATTGGTGTATGGGAAACTGAACTTAATTGTTTTCATGCTTGACTATTTCAAATTTTTCTTTTGTATGTAGGTAACCAAAAGTATTCTCGCCAAGGTGTGCATTATTAAAGTCCGTAGGTGAGGCTATAGAAATAAGTGTAGAGGTAATGGTGTCCGTTTCATAATCTTTAATTCCGTATCTGCTTGTATGCACCTCTACTATATATTTACCTGTGGTAAAAGTGCTTTCTGAAATTTTTGTTTTCACTTCATAAACTCCTTTAGTCAGATTTTCATATTCGGGTTGCCAATCAGCCAACAATGTTCTTAAAATGAGCTGTCCTTGATAATCTTTTATGAAAAAGCCAACACGAAAAAAGGTTAAATTCTCTTTCAGTTCTATGATTACGGAGAGGTCTATTGGATAATCTGAGCTAAATTCATCAACATAAACTCCATTTTGGCTTATAGTAAAATTATGAATCTTTATATCATCTCTCTCTATCGGAAAAATCGTATTTTTATGATAAGAAACTCCATCTGATAAATAAATGCTGATTACTTCATTGACTGCCTCAAGGCGAAATAATTTACCATTTTTGAGCATAATCGCTCTGCCACATAAAGTCTTGATTGCTCTCATATCATGACTCACAAACAGCACCGTTCTTCCTTCTCCGCTGACATCTTTCATTTTGCCGAGGCATTTTTTCTGAAATTCGGCATCGCCTACGGCAAGTACTTCAGCAAAGGCAAGGCGCACATACATGCCTGAACTATAACGCTTTACGGGAGTATCTATATAATTGCCAATACCCGAGAAAGCTACTATCTCATCAAGGCGTGTTCTGATGTCATTGCGTGTCATACCCAATATTGCTCCGTTCAAAAATATATTCTCTCTGCCTGTTAGTTCAGGGTGAAAGCCTGTGCCTACTTCTAAAAGAGAGGCGATTCTGCCTTTGGTTTTGATTTGCCCTTTGGTCGGGGTGGTTACTTTGGAAAGTATTTTTAACAAAGTACTTTTACCTGCGCCATTTTTACCAATGATGCCCAATACTTCGCCTTGTTTCACTTCGAAACTCACATCTTGCAAAGCCCAAACATAATCGCTTGCAGACATTTCACGATCATTTTTTTGCCCTATTTTCAGTGTTGGGTCTTCTTTTCCGCGCATTTTTGCCCACGCTCGCCTCAAATCATCTTTGATAGATTGTGTATTGACTAAGCCAAGTTTGTATTGTTTCCAAATATTTTCTACTTTCAGTACAGTGTTCGCCATGCGAGTTCAGTAAGTTTATAATAAAGGTTGAAAATCGGCATCTATGTATTGCACAATAAGCCTTCTTATTTGTTCTACGGTAAGCCAATTTGTATTATTGTCAGATTGGTAAGAAAAATCAGGCATCACCATAGTTGCTTCATGTTGCTCTAAATACGTAGCTAAATTGACAAAGGGTACAATGAGATAGTATTTTTCATTTTCTATAGTTCGAAAAGCCTCATGATTGGCTATCATTTCATCGTGTTTTTTTTCCCCTTCCCTCCTGCCTATTATTTTTCTTTGGCTATCAGGGGCAATGGCTTCGGCAATGTCTACGATACGGTAAGAAGGCAGTTTAGGCACAAAGATTTCGCCACCTATAGTGTTTTCTAAGGCTTCTAAGGCTAAAAAAGCAGCTTCTTCGGGCAAAAAACTAAATCTTGTCATTTCAACATCAGTGATGGGCAAAAAACCTTCTTTCCTTTTCTCTAAAAACAAAGGTACTACCGAGCCACGCGAGCCCAATAAATTTCCTCCTCTTATGATGGTCGCTGTGGTATTTTGGGCTGTCAGAAAAAGTTTTTCGGCGCACAATTTAGTAGCCCCATAGACACTGTTAGGCGAAGAAGCCTTATCAGTAGAGTAAAGTAATATTTTTTTGATACCTTGTTGCCCTGCCACCTCTACTACATTCTGCGTACCTACTACATTGGTCAGAAAAGCCTCATAAGGGTTTTTCTCGGCAGTTTCTATTCTTTTCAATGCTGCCAAATGAATCAATATATCTATTTGTTGGGTAGCCCAAAGAAGTCTTTGTTTGTCTTTTACATCGCCAATGATGTACTCTATGGGAAAAAGATTGGGCGGAAAAATTTGTGCCATTTCATATTGTTTGAACTCATCGCGCGAGAAAATGACCAATTTTTTAATCGTATTGCTATATTTTGTTAGCAATAATTTTACCAATGCCCTTCCCAGAGTGCCTGTCCCTCCCGTGATACAAACAGATGCGTTTTCTAAGCAATACAAATATTTTATCTTTTGATTAAGGGGGTAAAGATAATCTCTCTTTAGATTTTTTGCATATTATTTGTAAAAAATCATCAATCTAATGGAGTTTTTTTTAAATTCGCAAAAAAATATATCAATAATATGGGTAAAGTCATCAAATTAGACCAAACTGACCGTAAAATACTACAAATCTTGCAAGAAGATGCAAAAATTACCAATGCGCAACTTTCCAAAGAAATAGGGCTTTCACCTGCCCCTACCCTCGAACGTGTGAAAAAATTGGAAACCTTAGGTGTTATCAATAGCTATCATGCTTCGCTCGATAATCAATTGGTAGGACTTGGGGTTACTACTTTTGTACAAGTAACCTTGCAAAATCATAAAAAATCATGTTTAGATGGTTTTGTTTCTAAAATTAGCCAAATTGACAATGTAGTAGAGTGTCATCATGTAACAGGCTCTTGCGATTTCATTCTCAAAATCATCGCTGAAGATATTCTTGCCTACCAACAACTCATCTTAGAGCAGGTTTCAGAAATAGAAGAAATCAGTAACATGCAATCTATGGTAGTACTTTCTACATTCAAAGACAAAAAAGTATTGCCTATTCCTAACAATTAAAACGCTACATGACTTCCAACTTTATAGATTATGTAAAAATACAATGTCGCTCGGGCAAAGGAGGCGCGGGTTCTGTTCATTTCAGACGTGAAAAATTTGTAGCCAAAGGCGGTCCCGATGGAGGGGACGGTGGCAGAGGCGGACATATTATTCTCAAAGGTAATGCACAACTTTGGACACTTTTACATTTAAAATACCAAAAACATATATTTGCAGACGATGGAGAAGGCGGCTCTGGCGCGGGTAGCTCTGGCGCACAAGGCAAAGATGCCATCATAGAAGTACCTATAGGCACTATAGCACGTTGGGCAGACAAAGACGACCAACCCATTTTTGCGGAGATAACCCATGACAAACAAGAAATTGTTCTTCTTAGCGGAGGACGTGGCGGACTTGGTAACCGAAATTTTAAATCAGCTACCCGACAGGCTCCTCAATTTGCACAACCCGGCGAGCCTTCTATCACCGAATGGGTTATCTTAGAACTCAAACTCTTGGCTGATGTTGGTTTGGTAGGCTTTCCGAATGCAGGCAAATCTACACTTCTCTCTGTTGTTTCGGCAGCAAAACCCGAAATAGCAGACTATCCTTTTACTACCTTAGTTCCTAATTTAGGCGTAGTACAATACAGAGATTATCAATCCTTTGTAATGGCAGACATTCCAGGGCTTATAGAAGGGGCTGCCGAAGGTAAGGGGCTTGGCATTCGTTTCCTAAGACACATAGAACGTAATTCTATCCTTTTGTTCTTACTTTCAGCCGAAAGCGAACACATAGACCAAGACTATAAAACCCTGCTCTATGAGTTAGAAAAATACAACCCTACACTGTTGCATAAACAAAGATTGATTGCTGTTTCTAAAATGGACATTGTTACTGATGATGCTCACAAAAAAAGACTCATCAAACAACTTCCCAAAGAGATACCCCACATAATGATTTCTTCTATTACCCAACAAGGGATTTTAGAACTCAAAGACCTCATCATGCAAACTTTACAAAAACAAATATGAAAACAGATATAGAAATATCACGCGAAACAAAACTGCTTCCTATTCAGGCAATAGCGCAACAAGTGAATATTCCTGAAGAAGAACTCATTCCTTACGGAAAAGTAATTGCAAAAGTTCCTTACACACTAATTGATGAAGAAAAGATAAAACAAAGCAATCTCATTTTAGTAACAGCTATTACCCCTACCAAAGCAGGTATAGGCAAAACAACTACTTCCGTAGGTTTGGCTTTGGGCTTGGCTAAAATAGGAAAAAAAGTAATTGTAGCCCTCCGTGAGCCATCTTTGGGTCCTTGTTTTGGAATGAAGGGAGGGGCTGCTGGTGGAGGATATGCGCAAGTGCTGCCCATGGAAAATATCAATTTGCACTTTACGGGCGATTTTCACGCCATCACCTCCGCGCACAATATGATTGCAGCTTTGTTAGATAACCATCAATATCAACATCGTAATACTCCCCAACAACTTAGCCAAATCGTTTGGAAAAGGGTATTAGATGTCAATGACCGTGCGCTGAGAAATGTTATTACAGGTTTAGGCGGAAGTGCCAATGGTATTCCCCAAGAATCAGGCTTCGACATCACGACTGCCTCTGAAATTATGGCGATTGTATGTCTTTCAAAAGATATAGAAGACCTCCGAAAACGCATAGAAAATATTATTCTGGGCTATACCTCTGATAAAAAAGCCTTCACTGTCAAAGATTTAGGCATTGCAGGGGCTATTACTGTATTGCTCAAAGATGCCATTCACCCCAATTTGGTACAAACAACCGAAAATACCCCCGCAATAGTACATGGAGGTCCTTTTGCCAATATTGCGCATGGTTGCAACTCCATCATTGCTACCAAAATGGCGATGAGTTTTGCCGATTATGTGGTTACAGAAGCAGGTTTTGGTGCGGATTTGGGCGCGGAAAAATTTTTTAACATCAAATGCCGACAAGCAGGCATACAACCCAAAGCTACGGTGATAGTAGTTACTTCGCAAGCACTCAAAATGCATGGTGGTGTAGCCGAAAGCGACATCAAACAACCCAATATGAATGGCTTGAAAAAAGGATTGGCAAATTTGCAAAAGCACATTCAAAATATGCAATCTTTTGGACAGTCTGTAGTAATCGCATTCAACCAATACCATTTCGATACAGAAGAAGAAATGCAGTTTTTGCGAGAATGGGCAGCCACACAAAAAGCAGTTTTTGCTATCAACAATTCATTTTTAAAAGGAGGCGAGGGTGCCATGGAGTTAGCCAATGCAGTAGTGGAAGTCATCAATAAAAATCCTTCTGGCGCACTACAATTCACTTATGCCGATGAAGACGGAATCACGACAAAAGTAGAAAAAATAGCACAAAAAATCTATGGTGCCAATGGAGTAATGTGGGAAAGCAAAGCACTCAAAAGCGCACAAAAAATAGAAGCACTTTCTTTGCAACATCTTCCTATTTGCATAGCCAAAACCCAATATTCATTTTCCGATGACCCTACTCAATGGGGAGTTGCTCAAAATTTCCATATTCGCATCGAAGACCTCATTGTCAATGCAGGGGCAGGTTTTATTGTAGCCATTGCAGGACAGATTATGCGCATGCCCGGCTTACCCAAACAGCCTCAAGCACTATCTATTGATATTGTCAATGGTTTGGTAGAAGGGCTGAGTTAGTATTAGGAACGATAACCCAATAAACGAAGAAACCAACGAAGACTATACGGAATTTTGACCGATTTTACTGTATAATATCCTATAGTCTTCCCTAAATAACCCATTGTATAAATCATTCCCAAGAGAGGAACACGCCTCCAAAGATAACCTATATACATGCTGAGGGCTTTTCTGATGACGTAGTGCGCTTTAGGGAGTTGCATTGTTGTAAAAGCTGCATTATTCATTTCATAATCTGCTAAAACTGCCGAAAAATTTATCTCAAACGACATTTTTCTCATGTAGTCATAGGAAAGTCTTTTAGCAGGAATAATATGTTTAAGCGCAAGTTTAGGCTCACAGCCTACTGCAAAGCCTTGTTTTACGACACTATACACCATTTGCGTATCCCCTGCTGAGGCTAAGCTATTCCCTATTCTATCGGTTGTTTGATAGTGCCCTTTTTCGCATTGCCCAACATACTCTTGCATCAAGGTTTTACGAATTACCATTCCTGTTCCGAAGGGGTGCGCAGAAGATGAGCTTTCTGTATGTGCATAATTAGTAAAGCTAAGGTGCTTTTCTTGAAAAGTACCTCTATAGTGCCCCTCGTACTTTTTAGAGACAGGAGCTAAAAAATCAACTTCGATAGTGCCCGGTCCCCAAGCACCTACAAATTCATAACGGGGTAGTAAATCTTGCAATACTTCCAAATAATCGGCAGAAGGCTCGTTATCATCGTCTATGAGTATTAAAAAATCGCCTTTTGCAGCATAGTAGCCTCTCAAACGTGCAGCAGTTAAGCCTTGTTTTTCTTCTTTTATGATTCTTACTGACAGCGATTTAGTGCTATTTTCTTCAATCATTGCTTGAAGCCAATCGTATTCTGCTATAGCAGGGTTACTGTTATTATCTATTATGAGCCATTCTGCTTGGCACTTGGCAGGCACTTGCAAACTAAGCACTGCCTTTGCGACTCTTTTAAAAATAACAACATCGGGATTGTAAGCACAGGTAATAATGGAGAAATGCATAACATCAGTGAAGGAATGAAATGTGAATAAGTTTTTGAATCGTTTTTCTGAATCCTAAAATTGCTAAAAATAAATACAGGTATGGGCGAATTTTTTGGTGTAAGCGAGCCGTTTTCCATAAATGCCCTACAGCATTGGGCTTTTTGTGCTGTATTTCTTCCAATGCGATATGAACGAGCATTTCTTTGTTTTTGCTCATTAAATCATTATTCAAAGTATACAAAGCAGGTATCTGGCAATATTGTTGAAATAATTTTCTCATCAGGTAAATATTATACATTTGTTGCCAATGTTTTTGAGTAGTGCTGTTAGCGTGTCGCCTTACTTTTACCATTGCTTCAGGCTCATAAGCAAATCTACTCCCATTGTTTGTAATTCTCAACCAATATTCCCAATCTTCTGCTCCTATCAACTGCTCTTCTAATTTACCATTTTTCTCATAAATACTTTTGCGCATTAACACTGTATGTATCAACGGACAAACCCTCACAAATTCAAGCAACTCCTCTCCTACTCCACCGCAGGTAGGCAGTTGTTTTTCCTCCTCGAGTTCGTTGGTAGCATCGTCCCAAAAACGCCATGCGCCACCATATACCACATCTGCTGAAGGGTTTTTCTGTAAAAAATCTACTTGTTTCGCAAGTTTATCAGGCATTAAAGCATCGTCAGCATCTAAAAACTGAATGAATGCGCCACTGCTTTGTGCTATTCCGTAATTACGTGCTTGGTTTACAGTACTTTTTTTGCGATAGAAATACTTAAATCTTGCATCTTTTTCTGTAAAATATTGCACTACATTTTGGGTATTGTCAGTAGAGCCATCATCTACAATCATGCATTCCCAATTTGTGTAAATTTGTTTTTGTACGCTCTGTAATGCCTCTGTGATAAAATGTCCGTAATTGTGAGTAGCTACAATAACACTTACTTTTGTATTCTCCATTCTTTATTTTTCAGCCATATACACACTCACCACGCCCAAAGTCATTGTTTTGATTTGTACTGCCCCAAAACCCGCTTTTTGCAACATTTCGCCAAAAGCCTTTCCATCAGGAAATTGCTGTACTGATTCGGGCAAATAAGTATACGCCTCTTTGTCGCGTGAGAAAATACGCCCAATGAGCGGTAAAATAAAAGAAAAATAAAAGTTATAAAGTTGTTTGAAAGGAAATAAACGGGGTTTTGAAAATTCAAGCACCAAAATAGTACCTTTATCTTTGAGCACCCTTCTTATCTCTGAAAGCCCTTTAATAGGATTCTCAAAATTGCGCACCCCAAAAGCTACCATTGCCGCATCAAAAGTGTTTTCCTGAAAGTTAATCTGTTCAGAATCACCACTATAGAGCGTAATTTTATCTTTAAGTTGTTTTTTTTCTATTTTCTGCCTCCCAATTTCAAGCATTTTCTCCGAAATATCAATCCCAATAGTAGTATGCGCAGGCAACACCTTTTGCGCCATCAGTGCCAAATCAGCCGTACCCGTAGCAACATCTAAAATATAAGTAGGATTTTTTTGTCGAAGCCAAGCAAGCGCACGCCTACGCCAATAAATGTCAATACCCAAACTTAGGAAGTGATTTAAGAAATCATAACTTCGGGCTATTCTGTCAAACATGCGCGCTACACGCTCTTTTTTTGAATTATTTTCAATTTTATTCATTTTTTAAAATAGTTTTGCAAAAAAATATCTTTTTGAGAATAATTTTTGATTATTTTTCACAAAGATAAGAGTAAGTTTTATTAACTTTGTAAAAAACAAGTAAAGATTATGAACGAAAACGAACAAGAAAACGCCGCTTCATCTAACCCAGAAAACTCCGAAAATAAGATTAATGTTTTCAGAGAACTCATCATGGGACCCGAAAAGAAAGAAATGGAAGCCCAAATCAAAGGTATGCGCGATTTGTTCATTTCTCTATTGAACGAAAACAAAAAGGAATACGAGTTGCAAATCAACGACATCAAACGTATATTCACCAATGTTTTAGAAGAAAATAGAAAAGATTTTCAGTTGCAAGTACAAAGCCTACAAACTACTTTGCCCCAAATTTTAGGCAATAGCCTCCGCCAAAGGGGTTCTGAAGAGCATCTTTATCTTACCGATTTAGACCAAAAATCTATTCAAGGCAGCTACACACGTGTAGAAGCCATTGAGGAAATTGTAGTAGGTAGTGATATTCGTACCATTCTCGAACAAGTAGACCTACTTCAAAAAGAAGTAAACGGACGTATGGACGAAGGCAAAAAACAACTCCAACAACTTACAAATACCATTGGAGAGGAGCTCAAAAAAGCAGAACAACGCATAGCAAACAAACTGCAAGAACTGACACAATGGTCTAATGATAAAATAAAACAGTTGGATAAAAAGCAGTCAGAAAAAATCAGAGCCGCCGCTTTACTCAAAGAAATGGCAGAAAAAATCAAAATCTAACTATTCTTTTAAGGCAAGCCCATGAATCAGGAAGACGAAATTATCAAGCAACTGAAAAGTATTCTTATGGAAGATGAGCTCAAAAAGCAAGAAGAGCTCATGCGCCAAATAGAACTGTTGAAAACACAACTCAACAAAAACCAAAACGAATTGCGTGATAATTTAGCAGAACTTACCCAACCTGTTATCTCTAAAACAGTGCAGAACGAAATACGTCAATCGCAGGATACCCTCGTAGATGCATTGCAGCCACTCATGGGCAAAATGGTGCGTAAATCTATTCAAGATGAATTTGCAAAACTCACTGAACGCATAGATGGCGAAATAGACAAAACTTTTTCTTGGAACAACATCAAACAAATGTTTATTTCATTTTGGGAAGGAGTCAAAAAAGGTGATTTAGTGCTGAAAAATATCAATCAAATGTCCGTAGAAGAAGTCTACGTCATAGAACAAGATTCGGGGCTCATCATCGCTACCTATTCCAAAGGAAATATCATAGACCAAGACCTCATTGCGAGTATGCTCACCGCCATTAAAAGTTTCATAGAAGACGCTTTCAAACAAAAAACAGGGCACTTAGATAGCATAGAGTACGACAATTTTAGAATTATACTACAGAACTACACCAAGTACTACGTAGCCATAGTCGCTTCTGGCACGGTAAGTGCAACTTCCAAAGATTTAATCATAGAAAAAGTGATCGATTTTGCGCAGCGGCATTTGAGCCAATCAGAAAGACCCTCAGAAGACCGACTAAACACATATCTTGCAAAATATTTCGAAAATTTTGACAGTAACATAAATATAGATGCAACAAGTAAACAAAAAAGTAATTTTGATTGGAAATTTTGGCGTTGGTAAGACTTCTTTAGTACGCAGATTTGTACATCAAAAATTTTCAGATGAATACCTCACTACCTTAGGTGTAAAGATAGACAAAAAACTCGTAGAATTGAACGAAACCAGCGTTAATATGCTCATCTGGGACGTTGCAGGTGAGGTTTCTCAAACCAAAGTGCCTACTTCTTACTATTTAGGCGCGCACGGTATAATCTATGTTTTTGATAGTACACGCCCCTCTACTTTCCAAAATGTAACCGATGACTTGGAGTATGTCCAAAAATTACTCCCAAAAGCTCCTGTTTGTTTGGTGGGCAATAAAAAAGATTTAGTCCCCGAAGAAGACCTTAATAAAATAGGCGAACAACTGCAAAGAGAAGTAGATTTCTTCACAAGTGCACTCACAGGCGAAAATGTAGAAAAAATGTTCCATTACATAGCACTCAAAATGATAGAGTAATGAATAAAAAAGAAAATCCAAAAGGGCTATTAGCTGCGCATATTAATCACTTCAAACCTCGCTTTCAGTATGTATTGTTAGACGATGAGGGATATGTAGTCGAAAGCTCTGACGCTATAGTAAAATTATCTGAACTCGAAAACGAATCTGTTTTCGATTTAGTACCCTTTTTGGAAAGTCTTAAAGATACATTGCAGTTCTTGGAAATTTCCGATGAGCCACTTTGGTTTCCCAGATTAGAATTTCCTGTTTTAGATGCCGAAGGAGTATTCGATTTTTCTTTTCGCCGCTTCAAACCCAATGAAAGCGAACAATCTTACATTGTTTGGTGCATAGAAGACAATACCAAACATTATGACTATCTCTTTCAGGTACAACAAGAAAGAAATGACTCTATGATTTCGCGCGAATGGCTCGATATCAAAAATAGGCAAATCATTGCACTCAATGAAGAAATCAATCGTAAGAACCAAGAAATTACAGATAGTATTCTCTATGCTAAAAGAATTCAGGAGGCACTACTCCCCCCTGAAAAAAACCTACAGACACGTCTCAAAGATTCTTTTATACTTTACAAGGCAAAAGACATCGTTTCAGGTGATTTTTATTGGCTTTCTGTCAAGCCTGATGTAACCTTAGTAGCAGTAGTTGATTGCACAGGGCACGGTGTGCCGGGTGCTTTTATGTCTGTATTGGGCAATACAGCCCTCAACCAAATAGCCAATGTCGAAAACATAACCCAACCCAAACTTATTTTAGAAGCACTGAATAAAGATATTTCTCAACTACTCAATAAATATGTTTATCAACACCAAGAAGGCTACGAAAAAATAGAAGATGGTATGGACGTAGCTCTTTGTTGTATTCACCATAAAGAGCGTAAAGTAACTTTTGCAGGGGCAAAAAGAAGCCTTTGTTTGGTACGAAAAGGTGAAATTATGGAATACAAGGGCAATATTTTCCCTATTGGCGGCTTTTTTAAAAATGATGAAAAAGAGTTTAATGAACACAGCCTCGATATAGAAAATGATGACATGCTCTATATCTTTTCAGATGGTTATGCTGACCAATTTGGTGGGGCTGATGAGAAAAAATTTATGTCATTGCATTTTAAAAAATTATTGCAACGCATCGCACACCTTTCAGCAAAAGAGCAAAAAGACGCACTCGATAAAACCATTGAGGAATGGCGCGGTAATATTCCTCAGACTGATGATATATTGGTGATAGGTTTAAGATTATAAAATGCTTTTATTTATATTGTTGAAGTTCGTTCATAATGCCTTCTGCAATGTCTTCTAAACGTAGAAACATATTGGGTATTTGTACCAAATCTTCCCCTTCTTGCGCCATTGATTCTATGCGTTCGAGTAAATCTACGGCTTCTAAAACTCCTAACAATTTAAAACTTGACTTCATTTTGTGCGCCAAATTCCATACTTCGTACCATTTTTTGGCATTAAGTGCGGTTTTTAAGTTTTGCATTTCCTCTTTAGTACCTTCCTCGAAAAATAAGAGTGCTTTTTGAACAAACTCCTCATCTCCTTCCGATACTTTTCTGAGATATGCCAAATTAATCATATTTCTTTGCGAAGGCATCAGAAGCCACCTTTGCAGGCAGTGGTACATGTCGGCTTTAGCTATTGGCTTTAGTAAAACTTCCTGAAAAAGTTGTTTTTCCTGCTCATTGAGCATTGTGCCTGTAAGCCCAATCAGGGTAGTTTGAATGGCTTGATTGCCTTTGATGAAAGTGGCTAACTCTACGCCATTGATTTCAGGCATTTGAATATCTAAAAAAACAATGTCAAAAGGCTGATTGATGAGTAGTTCTAATGCTTTTCTGCCATCATTGGCTTTGAATACCTCACAATTCCAACTGAGTAACATTCTTTCATTGACCATTAAATTGACCTCGTTGTCATCGGCTATGAGTATTTTTGCTTTTTTCTCGAAGGGTAAAAAGTCATTTTTCTCTGTCAGTTGGTTTTCGGCTATTTCTGTAGCTGTAGCTTTTCTGTAGGGCAGGTCGAAAAAGAAAGTAGTGCCTTTTTGCAGTTCACTTTCTACACTCATAGAGCCTTTTTGTAATTCTATGAGTTGTTTTACGATGCTCAAACCAAGCCCTGTGCCTCCATAGAGCCGTGTTGTGTTGGTATCGGCTTGTGTATATCTTTCGAAAATATAGGCTAATTTTTCTTTTGCCATGCCAATACCTGTATCGCTCACCTGAAAATAAAATTGTTCTATATCGTCTTCTTTGGCAAGGGTTTTTGTGGCATTGAGTGTTACTTCTCCTTCGTGTGTAAATTTAACGGCATTACCTACCAAATTGTAGAATATTTGTGCTAAGCGTACTTTATCGCCCCAAACATAACGCGGCACAGAAGCTCCTAAACTATAAGAAACTTGAATTCCTTTGGATTGCGCCATTTGTTGAAAAGAAAGAATCACATTCTGGAGTACGTCATCTAAATTGAAACATACCTCCTCAAAAGTCATTTTCCCCGATTCTATTTTGGAAAGGTCTAAAATATCATTGATAATCGTAACAATATGATTACCAGAGCTTTGTATGGCTTTTAGGTAACTCATTTGCTGCGCATTGAGTTGGTAAGTAGTATCTAAAAGCAAGTTCACTAAACCCACAATACCATTGACGGGTGTGCGTAGTTCGTGGCTAATTTCTGAAAAAAATTGGGTTTTGAATTGTTCCATTCTCTTCAACTCTTGGTTTTTGAGTTCCAAAAGTTGATTTTGCAGTTCTATCTTCTCTTTTTCTATGGCACTGGTTTTTCCTAATTGTTGTAAATCTGAGATGTATTGATAGTCAGCAGAGTTCTTCTCGATGATGCAAAGCCAATATTGCTCTACTTTTTCGACAGAAAAGTCAAAAATTTGGTCTTCTATTTCCACTCTTGGGAATTGCAAGGGCATATTGCCCATTTGTAGGCTTAAAACTTCTTCGCGTAGAGATTCGAAGAGGGGGAAAAAATCGAAAAAATTCTTCTCTGCCAACAATGAGGCAGGTATGATTGTATAACAAGAGTCTATAATACGACCTTCCGCCTCGAAAATAATAAACTGACTTCGGCTTGCTAAATATTGGGTTTTGTAGGCATTCCAGTTGATGGATTTGTCCATTTTGAAAAAAAGCTATATTTTTGTCTTTTCCTTTTAGATATTTACAATATAATCACAATCTATGAAATTAATACCCAAAAATACTATTTATTTTTTGATACTACTCACTTTTTCAACTTTTTTAGGCTTAACAAGTTGCAATAATACCAGCCAAGTAAAAATCAATATCCATTTTGACCTCAATGGGCTTTTAGATGCGCAAATAGTTTTATTGGAACAATTAGCCCCTAAGGTAAATAAAAGCACTATTACTAATGGCGAAAAGGAGGCAAAGGAAGTAAAAATCAAAAAATGGGCTAACGAATTGGCTATGTTTAGGCAGGCGGACATCAATAAATCGGGTTTGAAGGGGAGCTACCAAATAAAAGACTCTATAAGCAAAAGCGGTGAAAAATTTACGGTTTATACTACCGATAAGGCGCATTTGAATGTCAAATATTTGCGCATTGGTTCGGGCAAAAACATCAATTCTATATATGCTGTATTGGTCAATGACAATTATTTATACCACGCTGATAAGCAGTTTGCGCTTTTCTTTACGGCAAATGCAGAGGGAAAGCCTTTGCTAAAAAATTATAGCATACGTGGCAATCAGAAAATTATTTTTACCAATCCTGAAAACTATTTGATAGAAGCTGAATGTTTGATGCCATAAAAAAAGGCTAAGAAAAAATCGTAGCCCTTTTTGGTAAGAATAGTATAATATTATGCAAACATTAACACGCTAAACATAGTCTTTCATATTCCTCATCGGCAACGGTAGAGAGGCTGTCGTGGAGTAAGTAGTGAATTTGTGTGCGCAGTTCTTCATTTTCGTTTTCTAAGCCCATAATACGTTGTACTAAAAGCTGTTTTAGTGTGGCAAAATCTCTTTGGAGCGATTGCAAATCTTCTTTGATTGCAGACATTTGATTGGCTTTTTTCTGAAAGTTATCTACTTTCCAAACCATTTCTAAGGCTTTTTCATTTGTTGCGTTCATACACTTTTAATAGTTTAGTTTTTTTACAGTTTTTTAAAGATTGTAATACCATTTGGTACGTTTTATTTGCTACAAAACTAAGTAATGCTTTTTAAATTAGCAAATTTTTGCTCATTTTTTTGACAAAAAATTTTTAATCTCTTATCTCTTCCTATTTTATCAAAATAATAATGTAGATTTGCGACTGAAAACAATGGAAAACTACTTAAATAAGATGATAGGCGAAAAAATTCTTAATTATCAGGTAGAAAAGCTACTCAATCAGAATGCACTTTTTACTACCTACATTGCCAAACATTTGCAATACAACAAAAAAGTACTTATCAAAGTGCTTACTTCGCCTGCCCTTTTAGAATCTAACACCGATAAAATACAATTGGTGGAGGAAATCAAACAGCTTTCGCAAATACAACACCCCAATATCATTACTTTCTATGATTATTTGGAGCAGAACGACAATCTATACCTATTTTTTGAATACATAGAGGGGCACTCTTTGAGCCAATACATAGAAGAAGTGAGCGGTCCTATTCCTAATGACAAGGCGCGCATTTGGCTGATGACGATTGCTGAAACGTATCAATTTGCGGCACAAAAAAATTTATTCCGCTATATACACCCCGAACTTATCTATATTACAAAAGAAGGCAATCTCAAATTTTTGGAAAGTGCTTTTAGTCATTTTTACCTCAAACAAGCCGAGAAAGAAAACCCCACTAAAGCCCTTTCGCACATCAGCCCTGAATACAAACAAGGTGCTATTATCAGTGCGGAAAGTGACACTTTTTCATTAGGGTTATTGCTTTTCCAAATGCTTACAGGAAAGAGTTTGGAGAACATCAATACGCAATCGCTCCCTGCTATGCGTAGTTTCTACCCTGCTATTCTCGAAGACTTGCAAACCTTTGTAAGCAAAGCCACTAATCCTGATAAGACACAGCGTTTTAGTAGCTATACTGCGTTCAAAGATGCATTGGCAAATATAGACCTTAATAAAGTAGTAACACTGCCCGAAGCAAAACAATTTATCAATGTACCCCTCATTTCGTTGGGCATTGCCGCTGTGATGGCTACGACTGTAGTCTATAACTACAACTATCCGGGCAAAACAAGCCGCTCAGAGGTGGTTTTTAACTTACAAGATACGAGCTACATCAATAAAAAACGCGATTCCATAGACAAAGCGCGCAACCTTTGGCAAAAGCAAGACAGTGTAAGGATTGCAAAATTGCAAACCAAAAATAAAGAAAAAGCCAAAATTTATATGCACAAAGTACGCCCTAACGAAACAATGGAAAGCATTGCCGCCAAATACTATATAGCCGTAGATACTGTGCGCGCACTTAACGAGTACCTCAAAAAAACGCGCTCTAATGCCAAATTAGAAGCCAAATATGGGGTAAAAGTAAAAGTAAGAGATGTCTATTCGCTTAGAAAAGACGAAACCATAGACCAAGTGGCTTATAAGTACAACATCAGCAAACTGATACTTTTGCAAGTCAACAATATTGTTTCTGAAAAAGAAGACCTTTTTGAAGGGAAAAACATCGTGATTCCTATTGTGGCAGGAAGATAAAACAATCCGAACCTGATAGCCTCTTTATAGAACTTATTAAGTCTTTTGATTGTTGATACAAACAAATAGCAAAATTCCTTATGCAAAATCAAGTAAGTTCGAAAACGCTCAAAACCAATTATCAGGTAAGCATCAAAACCAATACTCAGCAAATCATTGCCGATGAGCCAGAAGACTTAGGGGGCAGCGATGAAGGCATGCAACCCAATGAGTTGCTATTGGCGAGTTTAGCCGCTTGTACCTCTATTACTTTACAAATGTATGCCCAACGCAAAAATTGGCAGTTAGAAGAAGTACAAATGCAACTCAATATAGACAAACACCCTACCGAAACAGGCTCAATCATAGAAAGGCACATTACTCTCATAGGTGATTTGTCAGAAGAGCAAAAACAAAGATTACTACAAATAGCCAATGCCTGCCCTGTGCATAAAATACTGAAAAACCCCATAGAAATACAAACAACAATACAATAAACTCATTACTCATGGAAAACAACGAACAACAAAAAACCTACAGCAATGGCGAAATTACTGTAGTTTGGAAACCCAACACTTGTATTCACTCTACTATGTGCTGGAAAGGACTGATAGAAGTTTTTAATCCCAAAAAAAGACCTTGGGTAGATATACAAGGAGCTACTACGGAGCAAATCATTGAGCAGGTGAACAAATGTCCATCGGGGGCTTTGTCGTACTTTAAGAACGAGGAAGGCGAAAAAATAGAAGCAGTGAATACAGAAAGCCTCGTAGAAGTTACCAAAAATGGACCTATTTTGGTGTATGGCAATATTCAGGTGAAAGATACAGAGGGAAATATTCAGAAAAAACACAAAGTAACTGCTTTCTGCCGTTGTGGTGCTTCTAACAATAAACCCTATTGCGATGGTTCTCACTTAAAAATAAACTTTCAGGCATCTTAAAAAAACGATGAAAACATCTATTCTATCCCTATTTGTGGCTTTTTTTATGGTTAATTCGCTCAAAGCACAAAGTTTTGAGGCAGCACTGAATATTTTTGAGCCCATCAAAACCTCTGAAACGGCTTGGGTAACTACTGCCCTTGCAAAAGAAGACATTGCAAAGGACTATTATCCCTTTTTAAAATTTGATACGAATGAAACTTTTCACTACAAAGCCATTGGCAGAACCGACCACGACACGCAATACACTACTTTGTATTATGTACTCATCACACAGCCCAAAGATATGAGCCCAAGCGCAAGGGTTTATGCCCTCACTGTGAATAGAAACACCCAACAAATACTTTTCGGAGGAATGTTATTGATGGTTTTGGGCGAGGATTGGGCAAGTAAGTTGGCAAAAACTACCCTTACTTCTTTTTCTGATGGTGGCAAATATTTCATTTGCATTGACCCTAAAGGCGATTTTAAAATAGTAAAAAGACGCTTAGATTTTGAAGCCAAAATGTACTCTATAGAATAATAAAATTACATTGATTCAATAGCAATTTTTTTATTGCTTTTGTTTATTGTTATTAAAGACGAAATAGCTGTTTTAGCAATTTCGCTTTTTTATTTGTTTGGGATTTGGATTAACTGCTAATCGTGTTGATAAAATAAGACAAAGGAGATTACCAATTTTTATTAATATTTTCAAAACAATACATCTTTCGCTCTTCAATATCAATGATAGTAAACGCAATATTATATTTAAGCTTTTTAGGACAAAAATACAAAAAATCTTTTCCAGATTTCAAGTTTTTTAGTAATTCTTTTGCATCTGCATTTACCTCTGCCACCATTCCTATATGACTATAAGTATACTCGTCTTGTAATTCATTGTAATTGTGATAATGTTCCCAACAGTCATCATTGCAATCTTTCGGAAACCCTTTAAAATCAGATACATCTACAAACTCATTACGAATTTTGTAGATGTGAACATCATGCGGAAATCTATGAACTCTTTCTAAATAAGTAACTCTATAGTCATTTGGTAGAAACTCTTTAATGTTAGGACCTTGACAAGAAGCGAGCAACAGAAAAATAAAACAAGTTAGTTGGATTGGTTTCATATTATTGTCATATCGGCTATTGGTATAAAGATAAAAAGATGGGTTGAACTGCTAATAGGGGTATTTATGAATAAATAAGGTAATTTTTTTGGGTCTCATAATCTCAAAAGTATCAGGTTTAAAAACATCTTTTGGGTTTGTAAGTTCAAATATTTTCCTCTCCTCTTCTATGTAAGCTGGTGTTTTTTTAATAATTTCATAAGCAAATGTAATAAATATAATGACATCATTTTCAATTTGAAATGTTGTATCAATTACCTGATCATCACAATCACAAACGATTTTCAAATGATGTTTTTTATCGTCCTTACTAACAAATTGTTCAAATGTGGTTCTATAACCCTCAGAAGTATTTGAATAAACAAAATTATCAGTTACTATCAAACTATCATCAAAATGAACTTTGATATTTATTTTGGGCATTAACTCACTTAAATTCGCGATAGAAAATATTATTTTGTGCTTATTATTTTCACAACAAGTGAGAAAAAAACATGACACAATACTTAGTAAAACGATCAGTATTCTTAGTTTCATTTTCTTGGGTTGATTATTCATATTCTTTAGTAAAAATCACTTTTTCTTTTTTGGTATGAAAGTGAGGGGGAGAATGTAGTGATAGGAATTGTCAATCTCTGCGATCTCTTTCTAAATAGAAAAAATCCTTGAAACATATATGTTCTATGTTTAATTTGCCATTTTTAATGATTATACGAGTGGCATGAACTAGATCATTTGGTGTGAAATTAGAGTGTAATTTTTCTTCCAATTGAATATTTTCAATATCCCAATTATTCACAAGTTCTATCATATAAGGAATAAAAGTATTATTTTTAGTTAAAAAACCAAAAGCATAACTTTTACTTAAAAAATTAAAACTTCCTCTAAGATAATAATATTCAATCCCTTCTTTAGAATTCCAAATAAGCCCATAACGTCCGCTCGTTTCAAATTTAGAGGTTTCTAAAAAAAACAACGTATCTGATACTTGATTAAAATCAATGTTTGTAATTTTGAAAAGTTCCATTCTTACTTCATGAGAAGAATTATCTTTGGTTATTTTTTTTACTGCTCTTGATATTTTAGGAAAACTTATTGATTGGGAAGTTGCAAGATTAACCCAAAATAGGAGTGTAATAATTGTAAGTAGTTTTTTCATAGTTTTATTTTATTTCTTGCCTTTTAGTGTTCTAAATCTACTAAAAAAGAACCCAAAATTATATTTAATGATTAGAGTCTTTTTTTTCTAAAATCTCGTCCATTTCCAAGATTTTATCCAACAATATTTGTAAGTTCAATAGCGTATTTTTAGTTATTGGTATGAAACGTAAATGCCTTTTAAGTTATCAGAATAATATAAATCGTATATACCTCGTTCAGGATCTGTGCAAATTACTAGCTTTTTATTGAATATATATAGTTTTTTATAATATATATAACATTCACAGCCATTACTTTCATAACTTGTTGCATTAGCAATGTGAAGATAATTAACGGGTCTCAACAATACTCCATTAATTATAGGAATATTTTCTCGTTTTGATTTTAATTCAAAATTATAACTTTTACCCACAGCAATTTTTGTATAGTTGTGTCTTGTATTTTTCTCTGCATGAGATACTATTTTAAACAAAGTATCATTTCTCTCCGCATAAATGATATACCAAGAATGTTTTTTATCTATTTTTTTTATCAGATAACTCATATCGTTATTTGGCAATGTGATAGTCTTCTTTGCAATAGCACAAGAAAATAACAAAATTAATAAGATTAAAAAGAGAAGAAGATTTTTCATAGTTGTTTATATTTGTTATAATACATTACATACAAGCGATAGAGCCATTTCATAAGCTCTTTTTTTGTTTGATGGCACATTGAAACAACCCACAACAATATTCCCACATTTCTGTTCTTTCCAATATCTGCCATTGGCATGCACACCTTCCAAAACCAGATAATCGGTAACAAGTATCTTTATATCAATGCCATCGCCATATTCTTTTGCTTTGCTATTATCGTCTCCGCCAGATACCAAATCATCTGTAATATACACCACAGAACTATCTGCATATACTGCTTGATATTCCTTAGAACCATGATAATCAACCGTTTTTTTTAATGCATAACCTTTTGGTAATTTAATGTTATATTTAGATTGATAAGTAGTAAAACGGAGCGTTTTTTGTGTGCAAGAAGATAGTAACACAATGATAATCATCAATAAAAAATGATTTTTCTCTTTCAATATGCTCAATTTTGGTAAATGGAATACCTTCATCTTTAAACTTGTTTTTATCAAACAAATATACACAAAAAAGTGGAAATTGATGCCTTTTTCTATTTTTTTATTTTAAATTAGCACTGTTTTTGAATTTTAACATAAAAGCGAGGAGAAAATTTGTGAGTATCAAAAAAATATGTAAATTTGTTGTAAAGACAAAAGTTTTAAATTTGTAAAAGAAATAAAAGAAAGAATGAACGACAAAATCAAGATAACAGCAACTATTAAGGCAGATACCAAAAAGGTTTGGGACTATTATACCAACCCATTACACATAACAAAATGGAATTTTGCAGACCCAAGTTGGCATTGCCCAACTGCTGAAAATGATATGCAGATTGGTGGTACTTACAAAGCAAGAATGGAAGCAAAAGACGGAAGCTTTGGTTTTGACTTTGAAGCAGTTTATACTGACATTCAAGACGGAAAACAGTTTGCCTACGAGTTTGGCGGAAGAGTAGCGACCATAATTTTTGACAAGTTGGACAATCAAACGATCCTCAGCATCGAATTTGACCCCGAAAATGAAAATCCAATTGAAATGCAGAGAGATGGGTGGCAATCAATTCTAAATAATTTTAAAAACTATGTTGAAAGTTAGTGTACTAAGCAATATAATATATTAAATAATTTTTAGCAATTCCGCTTTTTTCTTGTGGCAGAAAAGTGGGGTTACTTTTTTTCAAGTCTTTTCATTCTTTTTCACTTTTTTTAAAAAATGTTTCAATCTCACGAGGAACTTTTTCCAAAACTATTGCCTCACTACTGCGCAAAAGTTGAAAGAAAAATTAAAAATTTCTCAATCTACCCCAATCTTTCCCAAATTATAGTGTGCGAAAAATAAATTTTCCTTTTGGGAGCAATAACGAAACCTTCTTTTGGGAGATTTTTCAGAAAATTTCGCATTCAGCACAAAAACACTTGTTAGTTAAAATTACTTTGTTTAGATTTGTATTCCCAAAAAGACAATCTCAACGGACAAGCCTATGAAATACGCCAAC